>JAZQIU010000001.1:0-13268 GCA_045541255.1 Bacilli bacterium
TTTTGTTATATCTATTTCTTTAGCCATTAATTTCACCTACTTTTTTAATATGTTTTAATTTTTTTCCTGTTACTAATTCAATAAGTTCATCTATATCAGAATATTCTTCATAATATGTTATGATATATCTTTTTCCTTTTCTTTTTCGATGATATTTTTTAGTAAAGTTAATATTTGCTTCAAATGTTAGTCCATTATTATCAGTTAATAATTTAAAATCTTCAACAAATTCATCATGTTCATTATTACTGAAATCTATACCAACATTTTCACATTTACCAACTTCTAATTCTCGACCATCTTCTGTAATTATTTTTAAATTACTTAATCCTATTTTTCCATCATTCATTACTTTCACCAATTACTTCGATAGGTTCATCATCCAAAGCTTTTAAAATACATTCAACATTTTGAATATCAAGTCTATTTTCTTTTATTAATAATCTTAAATATCTTTTTAAAGTCAAATATCTATCTTCAATAATCATATATTGATTAGTGGTTTTTTGATTAATAACTTCATTCACTGCACTAATCATTAGTATCACACACCTTTCCAAGATACATAATTATTCCATTAATCAATTCAGATAATTTATCATTATGCAATCCTAATTTTTCAGTAATATAACCAACTTCTTTTATTGTATTAGGTATAAATCCATATGATGTATGATCTATTATACTAACAAATAAATATTCTTTTTTAATTCCACGTTGAAATGAACCTTCTTTAACATCTAATCCTAATTTAAAGATAATATCAAAATGTGTGTATTCTTCATCAGTCCATCCAATTCCAACAGTTTTATTTTGTAATAATTCTTTAGCAATAGTTTCATATGTTCCATTACCATTAATTATTTCTAAATATTCATTTCTATTCATCATTTAACATTAACACCTACTTTATCAGCTTTTTTAACTTTTGCTTTATAAACTTTCTTTTTGTATGTTCCTTTAGATGAATCCCATACTTTCTTACAAAGACTTGTTTTTGCTTTAAATACTTTTTGTTTTTCTCTAAAACTCATTTTTTCCAAATCTTCATCAGAAGTATTTGCTAATTGAATTGTTTTTTCTAATTTTTTATTTCTTTCTTCCAATTTATCTAACATTCTTTTCTTTCATCACCTTTCTTAAATCTTTTATAAAATCATTATATTTTTTACTTACAGTCTTTCTATCAAGTTCCATAATATTACCTATTTCTTCCCAAGTCATTAAATCAATATTTCTTAACCTTACAATTGTTCTTAATTTGGAATCTGGTATTGTTTCAATAAACTTTTCGATTTTTTCTTTTTCTTCTAAAATCAATAACATAGTTTCATAAATACGATTCTTTAATTGTATCTTTTTAATGGTCAATCTTTCTACTGGATCACTTTTACCACCTGAACCATGTATTTCATTATCAATTTTAGCTGAACCTACACCACAAGTTTCTTCTAATTCTTGTAATCTATTTTGTAAATCTTCAACTTCCTTATTAAGCCAATATAATTCATTTAATTCTTCACGTATCATAGCATCACCATTATAAATATCATTTCAAGAAATACCCAGCATAAATAACCGAATGGATTTCTTTTTTTATTCTCGAAATCTCTACTAGCACCTAATAGAAATAAGACATTAAAAACGATAAATATGGTCTTTATAACAACTTTTAACATAAAATCACCTTCCTTTTTATCAAAAGTTACACATCCGTAACCGACATCTGTAACCTTGTTTTTCCCTTATTTCATAAAGGTTTTCTTTCAAAAATTTATTAAAGGTTACACATCGAAGCCATTTTTTTATTTATATATATTTAGTAAAACAACACTTTATTAGTAATGTTTTTAAAAGACCTTTACTTAAGTTAGAAAGATGTGTAACCATCCGTAACCTTTTTTGATTTTTCCTTTATTTTATATATGTTTCCACAGGTTACACATCTAATCAAAACATCCGTAACCGATGTGTAACTAATCCGTAACTTTTTCAAAAATTCGCATAGTTTTGCCATCAATTTTTCTAATTGTGACTTTAAAACCGAAATTTTTACACATTTGTCTAGAAAATTCGATTTTACCTAATGGATTTAATCCAGATTCACGACAATATTCAGTATAATTAAGATAAACTTCATTTGTTGTATGATTTTTAATGTCATTTTCATCGTTATCACGAATAAACATTAAAATAGGATTATTCATTTCATCAAATTCTTGTAATTCAGTTTCAACTTTTTCTGATATAGTAAATCCTTTATTAGTAAGAACATCTTTTAATCCATTTAATCCAACCAAGATTAAATATTCCATAACTTCATCGCTTCTTAGCTTGTATTTAATATATGGATCATAGTCTTTATCATCTTTAGTAAATTTAGCATTAAAAGGAACTATAATTAATCTTCTTAATACTGCACCTGTTTCATCTTTAACACGTGGTATTTTATTTGCAGAAAATAGCATTTTACTATAATTATTAAATTCAAATGGATCCTGTCCTTTTCTTTCTGCATTTACTCTATCACCAGTAACTAATTTCTTAAATATTGCCAAATCAGGAATAAAATCACCTTTAATATCATCACCAATATTCGCAAGTTTTCCAAATAATTCAGCAGTTTTAAATCTTTCACCTAATTCAGCCAAATCAAGTGAACTTATATTTTCTTGACCTAATAAATAACTAATCATATCTAAAAATGTAGATTTACCATTTGATTTATCACCAGTTAAGATAAAAGCTTTTCCAAGTTCATTGTATCTATAAAAACAATACCCTATAACTTCTTTAAGTAATTTTTCTATTTTTTCATCATTACATGCAAATTTCTTAAGTGTAGTTTCTGCAAGTTCACTTTTAGCACTAGGATTATAATTCCAATTAATTTTATTTGTAATAATATAATCTGGACTAAAATCAGTAAATGAACCATCTTCAATGTTATATACACCATTTTTAAATGCTATCAGATTCGCATCTAATGTTCTTAAGTTTTTTCTTATTAACAAATTAATGTATGCATATACTTCACTACGTTTAGCACGATTTAATGATGGAACAACTTCTATCATCTTGGATTCAATCTTATCTTGACCAGTAACATAAATCCCATCTTCATATAAATGTAATTGGTTATTAATTTTAATTATATGAAATTGATTTTTCATGTAAGTTGCGAATTTATCAAATAAGAATGTGTTACCTTTATAAAATGTTGGTTTCTTAAAACTTTCATCACGTATTATTACTTCAAGTTCACTAGAAGGAAGTGAATCTTTTAGAATATACTTATTTATTAATTCAATACATTCTCTTGATTCGTTTTCAGTAAAATCATTTGATTGTAATGTAAGAATATAATTAAATAAAGCTTGATTTCTTCCATCTCCACTTTCCATATCTAGAAAATCTTGTTTTGTCTTAATAGGAAATAGCCACTTTGGAACCATTTCATATTCTTCAGTATCATATAGTATTTCACGTTCTTTACCATCAAATTTAAGAACTTCATATGAATTTTTAACACCAACTTTAATATCAACTGTTAATCCAACTGCTACTTTGGTGTGTGTCTTACATGTTTGTTGTTCTGTGTTCTTAAATAAGAAGTGTTTTCCACGTGTAGTTTTATAAACTCTACATTTTAATTTTAGATCATTGACAATTTTAAATAATATTTCAGATTGGTTAAAATCATCAACATCTATAAGGATGGTTTCTTCTGCAAGTATTCCTGCAAATTCTGGAAGTAATTTAACTTGATTGTAGTTTTTAAAATCATTTCTTCCACGAATTTTTTCAATACATTTTTTATTTTTAGTTTCTACATAACCTTTGAAAAAATCCATCTTGTATCACCATCCTTTATTCGTAATATTCGCCATCATATTCACTTACATTCATGTAATAATTGTCCCATAAAGCTTCATTTTCAGTTTTTAATTTACCAAGTTCGTTGCCTTGTAGTTGAATTACTCGGTCTTTTTCTTCAAGTTGCTTTTTATAATATTGTCTATTAACAATAATTTGTACTATTAACCCTGTAATAATTAATATTAAACCTGCAATAATAAGACTATACATTGTTTTTTTTGTCATTTTTCATACCCCTTTCTTTTTTATGATTTTTCATAGTCCATAATCCTTTCTATAATTTCACTTAATCGTAAATCATTTTTTACTTTTTGTTTTGGTACTTCTTTCTTTTTGTCAACTGTTGATTCATTACCTTTATCATCTAATCTAACAATTTCACCATATTCATTCACATAATGTGTTAAATCCCAATATTGATAACATTGTCTTATACCAGTTTTTTCATCCATGAACATAGCAAAATGTTTATATTTTTTTACTAATTTCATCGGTCTTCCATTATATTTAGGAATTATCATCTTCATCATAGCCACATCCTTTAAAATCATTTATTCTTTTATTAGCCAAATCTATATACCACTGTTTATCTAATTTTCTAGGTATTCTTGACCTTTCGTTTATGTCTTCATTATTTATAAAGCAGTGAATTGGTGTTCCTGCGATTTTTTCAGGATTCTTGCCTTCTGCTTTTAATTTGAAAACCCCCTTATCGTTTCCATCTTTGGATGCGAAAACTCGAAGACATTTTTCTTTTAATATTTCATCACCATATAATGCATACATATATTTACTAGAAACTTTAACAACATTTTGAAATTGTTTTAAATCATTACATTCAAGTATTGTTTTTTCAACTGGAATACCTTTAATGAAATAATCTGTAATAGCTTTATTTACAATAGGTAAATCATAATCAAGACTATTAAGTTTCTTAACATATGCACCTTTTGATTTATAATGACCATCTTCTGCAACAATAATATAGTTATTAACATCTTTCTGTATCATTTTTACATAATAATCGTATTCAAGTTCCATCTTTGTACGATGTTCCCATTCTTTACAAATATCAATTATTTCTTGATCATTATCTTTTTCTATTTTTACAATTAATCCATCTGTATTACTTTGTATCAATTTACATTTACCTTCTAATTTTTCAATTAAATCCAAAAGTAATAATTGACCACCTACACAAACATTATTTGCTTGTCTTGGATCATACAGATTATTGAACTTATCTTTCATAGCACCATAGGTTCCATTTAATACAATTTTGTATGGTGCTTGTAAAGGATTATGTTCTTTTTTATAAGCAAGTCTTTTATCTCTAATTTCAGAATATTTGCTTGAATCAGGGACATTTCTACTTAACCAATCATATTCAATCATTAAAGATGGGTAATAACTTGCAACATCTATATTTAAAAATTTACCTTCTGAAATATAGTTTGGTATTGCACCATGTAATCCACCCCATGCAAATATGTGTTCTACACCAGCAACATCAACCCTTAACTCTTTCGTATAATCACGATTAATTGGATTTTTATACCAATTATAAATATCTTTATATTTATCAATTTTTAAAGTATTAGGAAACTGTATATCAAATTCATCATCCCTTAATGTCTTTCTTGCACCAAGAATGATAGCTGAAAGTTGAACTTTAGTTTTTGAAATATAATTTAGTGGTAATTTAAAAGTTTTAATTAAAGACATTACACTTTCAAATTCTGATTTTCTTTGAATAAATACTTTGATTGTTTGTTCAACATCGTGTCGACAATATCTAACTACTTCTTCGATTTCATCATCAGTTAGTTTTCTATTTATAGTGAAATCAACATCAGATTCTTTAATCATATTTCCCATAAATCCTTCTAGTTGCTTTAAACCATGAAAAGTAGTCATTATATCAAAATTATTTATTGGTACATTTCTAAATAAATCAGAATATCGCCATCCACTATTACCTTCAACAATTATGAAATTATTTATTTTTTGTGGACTTAAACCACATATAATACCTTTAAGTATGAATTGGTCATAATGTCTAGAATTATAACCAACCCATATATCATTTTTGTGTTCTTCATAAAATAGCTTCAACTTTTCAGCATCATTTATAATTACATTATCTTTTTTGTTAGTAATATCATATATGACTACTAACCAGTCATATTGAAATACTTCAAAGTCATAAAATAACATAAATTATTCTAGAACTGAATCGAATACATCAGTTATTTTAAAAGTACTAAATCCTTTTCTTTCACCGTACTCTAACCCATACTCTAATTTTTGATTATCTATTTCTTTCTTAATTTCTTCTAATAATTCAGCATATTTTGAATAAGTAGTAAATTCAATACTTATTCCAGTATCTAAACTTCTTAAGAATTCATTTACAATATGTATTTGAAATCCTTGTGTAATAACTTGGTTCATAAAAATTAAACAATTTTCATAATCACCAGTTAAAACTTTAAACCAACAACTAAACATTGGATCACCATTTTTACTTGCTTTAATTTCTAATTTATTAATGGAAACTTCATAATCACCTTTGGGTACTTCACGATAATTTGAACCATTTGCTTCTGATTCTTTTATATCTTTTTGTAATCCTTCTGTATCAATTGCTTTATCAAATTCTTCAAATATATTTTTACTCATAACTTTCACCATCTAAACCTTTCTTTAACATTACTAATAAAATATCTCTAGCCATACTTGGAATAAATCCAGCATCAATTAAACTTTGATATAAACTATATAATTGTTTACATGCTTCATCTTGTTTTTCCTTTTGTGTTTCTTTTTCTAATTCAACCATTTCTTCGCCAAATTCTCTTAAACGTTTAAAGAATTCATTATTCATAATTATTTACCTTCTTTCTTTATTGAATCCCAGTGAACTATTACATTGACAATGTCATATCTTCTTTTTAATATTTCAGTTGCTTTATTAATAAACTTTTCAGTTTCATCTATAAATAAGTTGTTTTTTAAATGTAATTTGATTCTATCAGTTAATAAGTTTTCTATTATTAAAGCTTGTCCATCAAATGAACTATCATCATTAAAATAAACATGTAAATCAATCATAACTATTCACTCACCTTTCTTCTTCGCCTAATAGGTCTTTCACTATCTTCAGGAACACTTTTGTCTACTTTATTGATTTCTTCATCTTTTTCAACATTTTTTCCCTGAATGGTATCATTTGATGCCTTAACTTGTTTATTTTCGACCTTTTTTGGTTCATCTACGACTTTATGTGTAACTTTTTTACCTTCTTGTGCATCAACCATAACTTTTATGAAGTCATCATGATTTAAGTTAATTCTTTCGACACCAAAATTGTATCTACTACCACCAAATATTGTTTCAGAGTTTTTGAAACTTAAATAATGTTTCCCATCATCTTCAACAACTATTCGTGCAGTTAAATCTACTGTTCCAGCAAGAACATTTGCAATCTTATCTTTTATATTTGGTTTGAATGTAGTTACTTCTTGACCAGATTTATAAGTAATTGTATTTGTTACTTGTTTTGATAAATATACGATTTGATAACCTGTATTCTTAAGTCTTTTCATTGTAGATAAGAATTCAGTCATTATCATGTCCCAACCTTTACCAAATGCACCATCTGATTCATGTTCCCATCCTTCTTTATGGTACATATATAAACGACAATGTTCATACATATCTTCTACAAGGTCAACTGTAATAATTTTGAATGTATTATTTTTCTTTTCAAGTTCATCTATTACTTCTTTAAAACTTTCCCATGCATATTTTTTTCTTGTTAATCTTCCATTAACTGTTACTTCATCTTTGATTCTAATTACTGGTGATGTGATATGATCCACATTTCCATCAGTATTAATCATTAAATTATCATCAAATGAATCCATAAATACTGTTTTACCTGAATAACTATCACCATATAACCACATATCAGGTGTAGTGTTTATACTTGCTTCTTTTCTTTCATTTTTTGGTAATATCATATAATCATTTCCTTCCTTACATAGTGATTTGTATTCGCACCAATCACATAAATTATTTTCATTTTTTTCAAAGCTTGTATTTGCTTTTATTTCTTGAATAGTTTCCAAAA
The DNA here is from genome assembly GCA_045541255.1 of Bacilli bacterium. GTDB lineage: Bacteria > Bacillota_I > Bacilli_A > RF39 > UBA660 > UMGS1124. The sequence continues at coordinate 8,015 of JAZQIU010000001.1, forward strand.
ATTCAATTCTTTTAGATTTATCATATGGAACTTCTTTAATTTGAACTTCCATTTTTTCAAGTTGCTTATAAAGTCTTTTCCTAAATTGTGATAAATCTTCATCATTCTTTTGTCTTATAGAAGTTTTTGGAATAAATACAAAGAATAACTTTCTTATTTTTATCTTATAAACTTCTTCAACATAATCTTTGTAGATGTGAAGTTGTCCTGATTTCATATAATTTTCAATATTATTTGAATATTTATAATCCCATAAGTCATAACTTCCATCTTCATTTTTTGTAAGTAAATCAATAAATCCAATAAAATCTTCAGTTTCGATTTTTAATTCGTGTTGTCCTTCTGGAATCATTGATTTTACGATTGGAACCCAATGCCTTATTTTAATACTTTCATTAATCATTTCATCTGTTACTATTGGGTATGAATTAAAGTATTCATTAATTGCAGTATCAACATCAGTTTCTAATCCTTTATGTATTGCAGTTCCCATTGTTAAAGCATTTGCTGGATCACAATTAAATACACATCTTAATTTTTCAATATAACGCAATTTGTACTGGTATTTGCATCTTTCAAAAGTTCCAACCCTTGAATATGAGAATCGCATTTCATCACCCCTTCCATTAGACTTTTAAATTCTTCAAATCCTTCTGGAAAAAGTATTATTCCAACACCACCAGATTCATTAATTTGTTTAATATTATATTTTTGTAATTCACTAGGTTTTCCTGTGGATGATTTAAGTTCAATTCCAATGAATATTCCATTTTTACATGCAACTACATCTGGAATACCACTTTGTTGAAATCCACCACCCCAGACTTTAAAGTAATAAGCATCAATTGATTTTAAGTATTGCTTTACTTTATTTTCAAAGTTTTTCTCTTTCATTAATTAAACCTATATGAAAAACTTGCTTTTCTTGAAGTGACTTTTTTATAATCTTTTAACAAATCATTGTATAGTTCTGGTTCTCTTTCTTCTAATTTCTTTAAATCAATAGATGTTGTTTCTGATGCTTGTTTATATGAAATTGTTACATCATCATCTTTATAACCATCTTCCCCAACTTCTTCTTCGATTTGTGATTTTAAAAATTTTTCTCTTTCTTCTAATACTTTCTTTTGGTTTATAATATCTTTTAATTCTTCAATATAATTCATAATTTACATTCCTTCCCTATATAATTCGTTCGTATAATCTTTTCTCATTTGTAATGTTTTTAAGATTTTTTCTTCAATACTTCCTTTAGTAATTAAATAATAGTAAAAACATGTTTTATCTTGACCTATACGATGAATCCTTTTCCTTGACTGTTCAAACAATTCGGAAGATAATGGTAATGTGAAATAAATTATTTTATTAGCTTGTTGTAAATTTAGTCCCATCGCACCAGCTTGATATTGTACGATTGTGACTGAATCATCGTTTTCTTGATAAGCTTTTAAATCTTTTATTTCACCATTAATTATTGAATAAGGTTTTTTCAACTTTTCACATAGACTTACTATCAAGTCTTTTTCTTTTGTGAAGTTATAAAATATAATTAATCTATTAGATGTGGATTCCATTATTTCTTTTAAAGCATCTAGTTTTTTAGTGTTATATTGTCCACATAATTGTCTTTCGTAAAGCATTTTCTTTAATATGTTGTCACCAACCAAAGTGTCATCATCAATTTCAATTATGGAATTCTTTCTGAATGATTTATATGCTGGTATTGGTTCTATTAATTGTTTAGTTTCCACTTGTTCTGGTAAATCTAATACTTCACTTGATTTAAGAAATACTGCCCCATGATCACGTAAGTTTTGTTTTAAATCACCAACATTCATGTAACCTGTTACTATTGGTAAATTAAATCCATTTACTTCAATTAATCTAGTTTGAATATATCTTTGCCAAAAACTGCTTTTATTGATATACCAACCTAATAATCTACATTGTGACCATAAGTTTTCATATTTACCACCAACTGGTGTTCCTGATAATAGAATTATGTTTGTTGGATTCATATTCAAAATGAATTTGGTTCTTTTTGCATGTTCATTTTGTATTAATGAACTTTCATCAAGTAATAAAGTAAAATCTTTTAAATATCTTAAATATTGTCTTCTAAAAGTTAATTCATAGTTAATAATATAAATAGTAGGTTTAGTAATAGGTTCTAATAATATGTCTTGTTTTTCTTTAGTAAGGTTAATAATTTCATATTTAGAATAATAATCTTCAAAATGCTGAATCCAATCATTAACTTTAGATTTTTGACAAATTACTAAATTTACTTTATTTCCTAGTTGTTTCATTTTTTCCGAACCAACAAAAGTTTTACCAAGTCCCATATCTAAATAATAAGCAACATGATTTCTATCTTTAGTCATGTTTAATATTTGTTTTTGAAAGTCATAAAGTTTTAACATATTAAACACCTAAATAATCCATTACTGCCCTTGAACCAGAACAAGACTTAATAAATCCACCTTTACAGGTATATTCGCCAACAGGTGTTTTTGTTGTAACTGGTTTACTTGTAAATATTTGAATTGTACTAATTAATAAAAATCCAAATACTAATACAGTAACAAATGTATAAATCATTTTTCTTCTTTTAATTGCTTCGTTTCTTTTTCTAATTCTTGCTAATTCCCTATTTCTCATTTTTAATTGATTTTCTTTTAAAGCTTCACTACTAATAATTAATTCCATATTTAATCTTCCCTTCTTAATTCCTGTGAATAAATTGCACTTAATTCTTTTGAAATTTCTTCAATCTTCCTTTTTGCTTCTTCTATTGATGGTCTATTTTTTACTATTACTTTTAAAGGTTTAGGTTTTTTCATCATTTCAACCTTCTTTCTTTTTTGTCGGTTTCACCGACTTTTTCTTCTAAAAAAAATAGATCATCATTCTTATAATTCAAAATTTGCTTTATCTTGACTGCTATTTCCAGTGGTGGATTCCAATTTCCAAGTTCATAGCCACCATATGTAGACCTTGATATTTCAAGTAAATCAGCCATTTGTTGTTGTGTTAATTTCTTCTGCTTTCTTCGATTTATAAGATTGACTCTCATTGTCTATCACCTCCTAACTTTAAATCCATTATATAAAATGTCGGTGTCCCTGTCAATAACTTTTTTAAAATTTGTTGGTAAAACTGTCAAATAGTGTTATAATAACTATTAGAAAGGAATGAAATAATAATGTTTAGTGAAAGATTAAAATCAGAACGTAAAGCTAAAAAATGGACACAACAACAATTAGCAGATAAATTACATATAGCACGTTCCAATGTATCTAACTGGGAAGCTAACAACAATGGTATAAGTACTGAATTACTTGAATCATTAGCTGATTTATTTGGATGTTCCACTGATTATTTATTAGGTAAAACTGATAAAAGAACGACTTATGAACAATGGGATGAAAAGTTTCCAATTAATAAACAAGAATTATCTAATTTGGAAGAAATAAGTAAACATCTTACTGATGAACAAAAGGAACAACTTGGATTTTATAATTTTACCGATGAAAATAAAATTACTGGATCAAGTGCATTAATAAATGGTCTATATGATATGGGACTACTTGAAGAAAATAAAAAACTTACTGAAAAACAAATAAATGTAATACTTGAATTTATTAAAAATAATAAAGAAATGATTAAATTCTTAATGGAAAAGGATGGTGATTCATAATGTTTAATTTTTTAAAGACAAAAAAAGACACTTCTACAAGCCAAATTAAGCCCATAGAAGAACGAAAGTGTCTTTCCTGTCCATTTACCCTAGCAGGTGTAACTTTTGATAATAGGCAAGCATTAATCAAGCATTTGGGACTACGTGAAGAACTAACTATTGTTAAATATAATTATGAAGGTGAAGATGCTTTTAAAGTTCTTAATAAAAATAATGAACAAATAGGAAGTATTAGAAAAAGTGATATTCCAAAAATGAATGAAATTTATAATAATATTAAAAAAGTTAATGTTTTAGGGACATCACATTTTACCAATGAGGAAGGAAATACTGTTCTTTCTTGTCAAGTAGGTGTTACTTATTATGAATGATATTAAACGTGGTGCATTATATATTCGTGTATCAACTAATGACCAAGTAGAATATTCACCAGCTTCACAAATTAAACTTTGTAAAAAGTATGCGAAAGAACATTTTATTGAAATTATTCCTGAACATGTTTATCAAGAAGATGGTATATCAGGAACAAAAGCAGACAAAAGACCACAATTTCAAAAAATGATAGCAAATGCTAAAAGTAAACCTAAACCATTTGATGTGATATTAATTTATGATTTTTCTAGATTTGCACGTAATAAAGAAGAATCTGTTATGTATAAAGCATTATTAAGAAAGAAACTTGATATTGAAGTTATATCAATAACACAGCCTTTAACTGAAGGAAAAGAATCCATTATACTTGAATCAATGTATGAAGCTATGGATGAATATTATTCAGTTAATTTATCTGAAAATGTAAAACGTGGAAAAATTGAAAAAGCAAGTCGTGGTGAATTCCAAGGACAAGCACCTTATGGTTATATATATGATAAAAATACTAAAAATTTAATCATTAATGAAGAAACTGCAAATGTTGTCAAAATGATATTTAAAAAATGGATTGAACCAGAAATGACAATAAAAAAATTATGTAATTATATGAATAATACAGGAATAAAAACAACAAAGGGACATTTATGGTCTGATAGAACAATGAAATTAATACTTCAAAATCCTGCTTATATAGGAAAAGTACGATTTACTGAAGGTGGTATGTTAAGAAATTACAGTCATCCAAATATGATAATTAAAGATGGTAAACATAAACCAATAATTGATATGGAAACATGGAATTTAGCAAAACAAAAAATGGATGATCATCATAAAAAATGGTATAAATATAAAAAAGAATACTCTGCCCATAAACATTGGTTAAATGGATTATTGAAATGTGATAACTGTGGTTCTTCTTTAACTCATGTTGGTGGTGTGAAAAATAAATACCCACATTTTCAATGCTGTGGTTATACCAAAGGAAGGTGTAAAGTAAGTCATTATCTTAGCGATTCACAAATAATACCAGCAATTATTGAACAATTAAGAAAAGATTATACAGAAAAATTGGACATTAAGATTATTAACAAAGAAAATACGACTGAATATGAAGATATACAATTATTAGAAAAACAATTAAAAAGATTAGAAAGTAAACTTAAACGTGTTAAAGATGCTTAC
>JAZQIU010000002.1:0-4904 GCA_045541255.1 Bacilli bacterium
AGAAAATTCAGAAGAAATTGGATTGATTGAAAATCCAATTTCTGAAAACAATAAAGAAGAAAATAATCTAAATATCAAAGAAGTTGGATTTGTTGATAATCCAACTTCTGATATAGAAGAAAAAGAAATTGAAAATAACAACACATTCCAACTTAATGAGGTTGGAATGTTAGAAAAAGAAGAAACAAACAATACTCCAACTATGAATGCAAAATTCAACTACTACTTCAATGATTGTATTAAAAGAATGGGTGACGGTGTAACAACCATAGTTCAATTGAATGAAAAAATAGAAAAATTAAGCACATGGGTTAGAAACCATAACAACTGTTACACAAATGAAGAATATACTTCAATCCAAGAGGTAACATTAAACAAGTACATGGAATTGAAAGAACAACTTGAATCAGAATCAATAGAAGATACTTCAATTGAAGATGAATTTTTCAACAACAAAGAAGAAAAGGTAGAAACTGCAAAGGAACAATTACTACCAAACGTTAGAATTGCTTCAACAAAAGAACAATTAATAGCAGACTTGGAGGAATATAAGAACACCATTATGAACCAAGAAGACTTGCAAGAAGCAAAGGGTAGATTTAAACAATATATCAAATCAAAGGACAAGTTAATTATAGAATTTGGACTTACCCCAATGGTTGAAGACATCTTCAAGGAATTAGATGCTAAAATAAACGCAAATAAGGCTGATTTAACAACTTTTAACCTTCAAGATAAGGAAAGTATCATTGAAGATGAGAAAACGCAGGAAAACGCAGGAAAACAAGTAATAATAGGATATAAGGTTGAAGAAGAAATACCATTCTAATATGATAGACAAAACAAACGTAGAAAAGAAACTAATCAAGTGGGTTGAATGTAACTCACTTGATGAATTAAATCAAAATGGATTAACGCAAAAAAGTATATTGCAAGAAATTCAACTAGCATTGAAGAAAGATTTGAATTGGATAGATTAATTGAATCATACTATGCTAGTGCTGCCAAACTAATTACAACTTAAATTGAATAGACTATGTGGAATGAAGAATACAAAGATGAATACATAAAGAGATTAGAAGATATTATAATTTCTAATACCTACTTCATTGAAGGGTTAAGAAAAAAAATGAAAGAATTGCAAAGGAGATTAGACAACATCAAAGTAACTGTTGATTTATTTCAACGGAATTGACAATGATTTCATTGTTAAAACTATCATAGATGAATTTAACGGAACAAAAGTAGAGAGTAAATTTGCACAAGAAATTATTAAAAAAGCAAATGAAAAAAAATAAGTAACTGATTATTGATTTAAACAAATAAAAAAGATATGGACAAGAAAGAATTAATAGATAGCATATACCAGTACATTGAGAACTGTTCATCACTTGAATACATTTATAACTTAATGTACCAAAATCAAGATTTGCTGACAAAAGAACAAATTCTAAGAATTTTAAATTATTATTTAAGTTTTAAATAAAAAAATTCTTCAACTATTGACACTTTTTCCAATTACCGTAATATTTATATATAAAAGGTAATATGATTATGGTAGAAAATGAATTAATAGTTGATAAAAGAGAACTTGAAGCCGCAATTGGTGAAGCAATTGCAGTTATATATAGATTAAATGGTGATTTAACGTGCAATGCAATTAAATGTGATTATAACACCAAATTATATAAGTTGTACAAGTATAACACTTATATTGTATTAGCCGCTAGAAACAGATATAAGATAGAAAATGGCAAATTGGAACTTATTAAATGCTTCACATGGTAAATTGAAACGTTGTTAAATTTTTCATATATAATTTTATTTATTTTTATTATTTTGGTGTGGGTTATCAATTAACCCACATTTTTTTGAAAATAATTGAAAATATTTTTATTTTTTCTGATACTTTTTGAATTTTACTACTATTTATTGATATAAGACAAAAATAATAGAAGTAAAAATTTAAATGAATATGAAAAACTTAGTGAATTACTTATTTATTGTTGCTATTGCAACATCATTATCATTAATGGTTTGGGCTTGGTTTGAATCAAATGAAATTAGAAACCATCTAATTGAACAAGAAAGAATTGAAGAAATACTTCAAAATAGAAGAAACAAAATTGATTCAATGAAAATAACAACATTCCAAATTCAAGATAACCATGTACAAGAATAATGATGAAGAAACAAAAAGAAGAATAAGAATACAAGAAAAGAAATACAGATACTTAACAACACTTCTTATTAATGATTACTTCAGCGGAATGACTAATACCATCCAACACACCCCATATTGGGAAAAAGTTGATGTTAGATTAACTGCAACAACTGACAATAACACAAAATACACTTATGATATAGAAGTTAAGGAAAGAAACAAGGATATTAAAGAATCCCCATTTGCAGAACTTAAAGTTGCTAAGTATGAAAGAATGAAAAAGGTTAATAAGAACAAAAGGTTATTATACATTGTATTCTTAAACTCAAAAGAAGCATACATCTATGATTTAAAAAAGTTGGATTGGGCAAAAGTTGAAGAAAAGTTATGGCACATCAAAGAAACACAATATGATGATAATTCAGAATATGAAGATGTTCCAACTTACTTTATCCCAATTGAACAAGCAATTAAAATAATCAATGTTGAAAACTATTATAAGTTATACAATGCCAACAATCAATCTTAACAAGAATAAACGTATTTCCTGCCCTTCTAACAGAAGAAAAGAAAGACAAGACATATACAATACTCCACAATGGAAAAGCCTCTCAAAAGCCTTTAAGATGGCTAATCCGTTATGTGAAGAATGTTTAGCAAAAGGTATAATTAAAGAAGCAAAACACATTCATCATATCCAATCATTTATGACGGTTGATGATGAATTGAAAAGAAAAGAATTAGCCTATGATTGGAATAATCTGCAAGCATTGTGTGTAGAATGTCATAATAAAAAACATAATTAGTATAATCATCATAATTAACTTATTAATAAATTTGGTTATACATTAAATACGTCATATTATATAGAAAATGGGAAAGGGTGCTTTAATTAGCACCCTTTTTTCTTGCTCTATATTTTCTTGCATATTCTTTATGTTGTTTTCTGTATTTTTCAATATCTTTAATTGGTTTACGTTTAATTCTATCTAGATAAATAAAACCTTCCAATAAATTACCTTCAAAATCTTCAACTGATTTGTTTCTGTCTTGTCTTGAAGAATATACATTGAACATTATTACCTTATCCAAACCTATGAAGTTTACTAATTCAATAGTAACAATTTTATGTGTATTGCTAATATATTGAACTTTAACCTCTCTTACAAACTGATGTACAACTTCATATTTCCGCTTATCTGATAAATTATCCAATTCAACCATTAATTCTTTTTCCTTCATCAACATTGGTGTAATGGTATTATCAACATAATCTTCAAACTTACCACTAGTAAATTCTGCACTATATTCACTTTCTAATATACCATCTATTCTTTCAATTTCATTTTGATAGAAAATTTTATTGTTATCCAATTCAATCCTTTCTTGTTTATATTTAATTGAATCAGCCTTATATTCATCTTCATCAATACTTAAATCTTTATACATTTGTTTATTTCTCTTTTCCTTCTTTTCAATCTTTTGGTATAAAGAATCAAGCGCATCAATCTTTTGTTTCCAAACCTCCTTTTCTTGAATCAATTGTTGTTTAGTTTCCTTTGACTTTCTAACCAAGAATCTAGCATATTCTTTTTTAGCGCACCACCATAATAATGAATCCATTATATTAATACTAATACCCCTTGTATTGTTGCAGTTCCTACCAACATATTTACCTTTGCAAAGATATGTTGCAGTTGTTGTTGAGCCAAGATAACTTGCGCCACAATCACATTTAATTAACTTAGCACCATAGAAGTAATTAGGTGACTTATCAATTACAGTATTGTTAATCTTTGCTGCTTCTAATTTATTTTCCCAATTTTCCTTGCTAATTAGAACGGGATAAAATTCACCATTATAATAATTGGGATTTGATAATATCTTTCTTATATGAGAATATGACATTTCAACACCTCTACTTGCTAACTCCTTTGGCATTGTGTATGGTGTAAACTTATGACTGTTGTATAAGTCAAATATAAGTCTTACAAGCGGTGCTTTTTCTTCATCAATGATAATCTTTCCTTCATCATTAACAGTGTAACCATAAGGCAGGAAACCACCTCTATAAAGGTATTTTCTTTTCATTTCTGCTTTTGCTCTTTTGAAACGTGCATCCTTGTTTCTCATTTCACTTTCTGATAGTTGAGCAAACAAAGTAAACGTTGTTTCAGCACCATCATTAATTGAACCATCATCATTTAATAGTTTCAATGAAGGTTCTTTAATTATCAGTTGAATTTTTCTTTCAAATAGATAATCTGATATACTAAATAAGATTGTTTTCTTTCTAGCAATTCTTGAAATTTCCCACGCATATACACAATTAATTGAAGAATCAGATTCAATTAGTTCTTTCATTCTATTCAATCCTTTTCTTTCATCTTCTTTTAATTTGCGTCCACTTTCCTTTTCACAAATTGGAATGATGTTATCTTCTGAATAACCATCTTTAATTGCAAGTTGGAATAGTTGTTGTTCTTGCTCATCAAATGATTGTCTATCCGTACTTACTCTGACTAATAAGATTGCCTTTGCCATAACCATAAGTTTTTAATGTTACAAATATAACTCTTTATTTTTATATGGCAAAGATAAGTATTATTTTCCTATTTTAGTGCCACTACACTGCAATATTTTTATAATACTTTGCTATTATTTTATAAAGTGCTGAAAATGAAAACTTTGAAAAATCACATTTTGTGTGAATGGAGGAAGTCGGGTCGTAGCCATGTCG
>JAZQIU010000003.1:0-10089 GCA_045541255.1 Bacilli bacterium
AACTAAAGAAGCTGCATTAGCATTTGAAGAAATGTGTGAAGCCGCACTTAAGGATAATCTTACAATTTTAGCAGGTTCTGGATATCGATCATACAATTATCAAAAAACACTTTATAATAATTATGTTGCGCAAGATGGCTTTGCGGAAGCTGAAACTTATTCAGCACGTCCAGGATATTCAGAACATCAAACTGGGTTAGCAATGGATATTACAAATAAAAACGGATTTATTGATAAAAATGACAAAGAATATAAATGGTTAATAAAAAATTCTTATAAATATGGGTTTATATTACGATATCCAGAAAAAAAAGATAAAATTACTGGTTATATGTATGAAGAATGGCATTATCGTTATGTTGGGAAAGATACCGCAAAAGAAGTATATGATTCAAATTTAACATATGACGAATATGTTGCTAGAAAAATATCATAAAAACAGTTGACAAAACGCTTATATTATTATAAAATTAATTTTGTAAGCGTTTATGGAGTAGTACTCAAGAGGCTGAAGAGGCGCCCCTGCTAAGGGTGTAGACCGGGAATACTGGTGCGAGAGTTCAAATCTCTCCTACTCCGCCATTATAAAAAATTAAAGTTTTAATTTCCTAAAATGGAGATTAAAACTTTTTTTATTATACTCACAACAAAAGAGATAAATACATACTTATAAGTATATACTTATCTCTTTTATATTATTATACTATTCTTCATCTTTTTTTCTTTTTATAAAGATTATAATAAAAATAATTATTAATAAAAGTGGAAGCAACCATAATAATTTCAACCAATTAAATCCTTCTGATTTTGTAGTTGTATCTTGATTTCCAATCATTTCTTCTTCATTACTAATATTATTTTCTTTTGTTTCTTCTTTACTATTAGTATTCTTTTCATTTATGATGTTTTCTTCTGTAGATGTATTTGTATTTTCAATAGATGGATTGTTTACTATTTCATTATTTAAATCTTCAACAATTACATAATCATTAACTTTCACTTCTACTTCAAGATTTTTATTTATTAAAGCTTCTTCTGCTTCTTTAAATTTTGCATCTAAAACACTCAAATCAAAGTTGTTTTCTTTTTTCAATATTTCTAATGCATTTAATTCATCTAAAACTTCATCTTTAGCGTCTAAAACTAATTCTTTAGCATTTTGTAAATTTGAATAATTTGCTTTTGCTAATTCATATTTTGTTCTTGCTTCTAATAATTTCAAATTACTTTCTGCCACTTCTTTAATTAATGGTGCAATATCACTCAAAATATTAGATACATTTTCAATATCTTCTCCAACAACATCAATTAAATCTTGTTTAGCCTTATTATAACCATTAGCTAAAATTGTATCTATTTCACTAATAAATCTTTTCTTAATATTTAAACCAACATTTAAATTATTAATTGATTCAACAAGAGCTTGAATATCAATGTTACCTTGAGTTAAATTAGCTATAAGTGATGTTAAATCTGCAATACTAGCTAAATCATCTACAAAACCTTCATCACCTAATTTAGGATAATGATTTAATTTTTTATCTAATACATCTAATTTTGCTTCAATTTCAGCATAAGTCATACCTTTTGCATTAGTTATAGTCGCTTTTTGATTAGTAAGCTCCATTTCTGCATTTTCTACTTCTGTTTCTTTTGCAGTAATTTCCATTTCTTTTTCTTCGATTTGACTTTCTAATGATTTAGCAACATTTAATTTATCATTTAATGCAGATATTTTTTCTTGTTGTAAACTTATTTGTGAATCTATAGTATTAGTTTCTAATGCACTACATCTATTTACAGCTGCTTGGCTAGTTATAGGATTACCAGAACCTTGCTCATAATGTTCAGCTTCTGTTACTGTTATAGCAACTGGTTCACCATCTCCTAAAAAAGATTTTTTTATAGCAACCCAAGAACCATCTAGATTCTTAACTTCATAAGGAGTAATCCCTACAAAAAATCCTACATAATTCTTTATATTAATAACATTATAAGTACTTCCATTAAATTTAGCTAAATATTTGCCTATTGTGAAAGTACCATTTATTTCAGTTGCATTATGTTCTGCAACTTTATCTTGTTTATAAATAGTTACTACACCATCATTCTCTTTATAACTATAAACAAATTCTTCAGAAGTACTTAAATCAGTAACAAATACGTAATTTACTAATTCAAAACTTGAATTTAATTTTTTTTCAATAGTTACTGTAATATCTTTTCCAGTAAATCCATAAGATTCTTCATTTTTTAATAATAATTCAACAACTTTCGCAGTATCATTATTTTCTATGGCAGCATTTAAGTCTGCAATATAATTTGAACATTTTGCTTGCGCAGATTCAATATTATTTTTTGTATTATTTAAATCTTGTAAGAATGCTTTTTCATTTAAAATTTGTTCTTCTATTTGAGCAACAGTTCCATTTTCATTAAGACTTTCATTTAAAGTATCTAATTCATCATTTAAACTATCTAATTCATTCTTCTTATTACTTAATATTTCTTCATAAGGCATTAATTGCTCATCCAAAAGAACTAAATCAGCTTCTAAACTACTAATTTCCGCTTCTACTAATTGAATTTCAAAATCAATTAATTTTAATGCTACTTGACTAGTCGCATATAACACACCACTTGTTAAATAATCAACATTCGCTTGAATTAAATCATTTAACTCTTGTTCACCATTTACTTCAACATATTCTTTTAATTCTTCTAGTTTTTCACTAAAATTATTATTAACTGCATTAGCATTTTCTTTAGCACTTTCATAAGCTGTATTCGCTTCATTATATGCTTCTTTTAATTTGTTTTCTGTATTTGTTAATTCTTCTAACAATTCATCAATAATATCTAACTTAGTGTTTACCTTTTTTATATTTAAATCAAGAATAGCATCAGCTTTTTCTTTTTCTTCTTCAAGTTCAGATTTTAAACTTACATATTTTTCTAATGCTTCATTATATTTATCTAAACCTGATTTACTATAATCTTTAGCATCAACATTTATTTGTTTTGCTAATTCAACTTTTTCTTTTAAAGTTGTTACAGATTTATCATATTCAGTTTTTTCTTTAATAGTTAATAATGCTTTATTATCTTCATCAATTGAATTCATTAATGTATTTAGTTCAATTAATTTATCATTAGCATTCTTTGAACTATTTAAAGATTCATCAAGAATAGTGCTTATCTCATCAATCTTTTCTTGATATCCATAATCACTTACAGCATTTTTAATATCTGTTATATTAATAGGCTGTAAACCATTTGCGTTTTTTACTATTTCTTCAATTGTTAGTGCTTTTGTTTTTAGTGGTGCAATAAAAACAAGTCCTGCAAGAATAAATAAAGAAATAATATTCTTAAAACTTTTCATCTTTCATATACCTCCTCAAATATACGCTTTTTATAATAACATTTTTTGTAAATCAAGTAAATAATTTGTTGAATTTTGTCATTAAATATATGCATTAATTATTGAATTGACACTTCATAAAGTTAAAAACTTGTACTAATATTTATATTAACAAAAAAAAGACCTATTTTTAATTAGGTCTTTTTATATATTTCAATATATCTCTTTCTTTCATATAATCTTCTATATTTGTCTTTTTATAACTATCATTTTCTAATTCATAAACATTTATATACCTTAATAAAGGAACTAACAAACTATCCAACATTAAAGTTTGTATATTAAAATCCACTATCATATACCCTTTTTTACTACTTTTATCAATTCCTTTTAAAGATAAATTATAAGAATCATCTTCTAATAATGTTGAGTATACTGGAATAGAACTATTACATAATTCAAATAAAGCTCTTAAACTAGAATCATTCAAATCATTAATTCTATCTTGCGAAATACTATCAATTATTATAATTCTATTTTTAATAATTTCATAAGAATCTAATTCTTTTTCTTTTAATTCAGTAACATCTTCTTCAAATTTTTCTATTAAATCTTCATCTTCTGTATAAAAATAAATATCATTACCAATTCCACTAATAATTATATTTTTTCTCTCTAAATTAAATCTACTAAACTTTCTTACACACAAATTATTTCTGTATGAATTTTCTAATAAAACTAAATATCCTTTTTCAGAATCTTTTAAAGACATATTTTTATAACAATTATAGTTTATAAGTTTAATAACTTTATCTTCTTTTCCCTTTAATATATTTTTATTTTCCTTACTATCTAAGGTTTCAAAAATATGCAAATATAAAGAACTAATTTTTTTGGCCATTTCTTCACTTAATTCTACCATTAAAGAAACATCTTTTTTATTTTGAGTAATTTTATCAGCATAAGTTACTAAATCTTTTCTATAACCATTAAAATAAAGTATTGGTTCTACTCGATAATTACCATCTTTATTTTTTCTTATTACAACTAATTCAGGACTAAATAAATCTAAATCCATCTCTAATTTTTCATCATTAATCAAAGTTTTATAAGATATAAAATATCTTATCATAAAAACCTAAACCTCCCAATTATTTAAATATTCTATAGCTTCATCAAATTTTGCTATAGAAACTAATTCAATATCAAAATTATGAGCTTTTTTATAATTATAAGCTTCTTCATAATTATCATCAGGAACTAACATTATATCAGCCTTATTTTTTACAGCACCTGCTAATTTATAAGTAACACCACCTATAGCACCTACATTACCATCCGCATCAATTGTTCCTGTACCAGCAATAGTTTTACCTTTAGTAATATCTTTTTCTGTTAAAGCATTGTATATAGCTAAAGCCATCATAAAACCACCACTTGAACCACTTTCAGTTCTCTTAGATTTTATATCAATATTAATCTCACTACTATATTCATTTATTATAGCAGCACTAACTCCAACTTTAGCATTTCCATCTAAATCTATTAATTCAGCATAACATTCTTTTTCTTTACCATCACGATTAACTAAAAACATAACTTTATCTCCAACATTTTTACTAGTTACATATTCTTGCATAGTAGCAAACGTTGTAAAATCTATATTATCATATTTTATTATATTATCAAACAACTTTAAATCTGTTTTTGCACCTTCATAAATATATGTAACATAATTATTACTTTTATCTATTTTATAATTAACACCAGCTTTATTATAAGCAACCATATACGCATTACTTATACTTTCTTCTAAATAATATTGATCTATTTTTATAGTTTCTTCTAAATCTCCATCATAAGTAATATCTTCATTAGGAACCATATCCCATGTAGGAATAATTTTAGCTAGAAAATATGTAGGAATAGTTCCCTTGACTAAACTTACATATGTCATATTTATACTTCCACTAGATTCATTTATTTTATCTTCACTAACTATTCTATTATCTAAATTAATTAATCCTCCCGGACTATAAATACTAAACCCTAGCTTAAAATTAAATAACAAATATATAAAAACAAGTATCAAAATACCCTTATAATTTTCCTTAAAAAACTTTTTTATATTATCTAACATTTTTTCCATAAATCATCACTTTCTTATTATAACAAAAAATTTATGAATTTATTAAGAAATATTAAATATATTTAACTATGAAAAATATTTTAACTAAATTAATAATATTTTTTTTCTTTATATTAATATTTATTAAAAAAGATATAATGTATTACACAATATATTCTACTACAATGATATGGTTTAAAAACATAGTACCAAACCTTTTACCCATGTTTATTATCACTTCTTTAATAATTAGTAGTAATCTAATTATTAATATATGTAACTTATTTGGTAAAGCATTCTCAAAAATATTTAAAACTAGTAAATATGGAGTATTTGTATTTATCTTAAGTCTTTTTACTGGTAGTCCTAGCAACGCAAAATATATTAAAGATTTAATTGATAATAATTTAATAAGTGTTAGTGAAGGTAACAAACTACTATTATTTACTACCAACTATAATCCACTACTTATTTATTCTCTTTTAACTCTATATCTAGATAACAAATCTTCTATCATGATAATTATAATAATAATCATATCAAATATAATTACAGGTTTAATAAATAGAAATATAAAATATGATAAAATAGAAAACAATTATAAAATTAAGAATATTAATCTACCTAAAATAATAAAAGAAACTTTAGACTCTTTATTAATGATACTTGGAACATTAATAGTATTTAATATTATTATCAATATCCTACCTATAAATAATTTATTTATAAAAAACATAATCAACGGAACATTAGAAATAACAACTGCTTTAAATAAAATAAAATTTCTAAACGTTAACATCAATTTCAAAATATTACTTTCTATAATATATTTATCTTTTGGTGGTTTATCTATTCACACACAAATAAAAAGTATCTTTCCAGATACTAATTATAAATTTTTCTTAAAAAATCAAATTTTATCTATTCTTATATCAATTATTATACTGTTACTCTTCCATAGTATGAAATTAATATAGAATAATCTTTTTCATCAGGTCCTATTATTGGGATAGTAATTTTATGTAACCCTTCAGTTGTACCAGAAATCAAATTATCATATTTTCTAGATACATTATTCGCATTTGTATACTCTATTTTAAATCTTTCTTTTCGATCATTACTCCAATTATTATCTTTATCAACATTAAAATCTTCAAATTTATTTAATAATCTTGTAGCTTTTACAGTTCCATGAATATAAGAAATAACATAACTACTCTTATTTTGATAATAATATATACCAATATAAGCTGGTTCCCCTATTTGAGTAGATGAATTTTGCGTAGTACTATTATAATATGTTAAAGATAAACATTGATTAACCTTATACTTATTTTCTGAAGGAACTACATAACTTGTATAAAAATTTGTAATCTGACAATCATCTAATTTTATACTTTGTATATCATCATTATCTAAATCTTCTTCTATATTTTTTAAAATTAACGATTTATTAATTAAATAACTAGAATTAACTTCACTTTCAGTATTTATATCATTAACAGTTACTAACAACATAAATAAAAACAATAATACAATAGCTATTAAAGCAATTGAAATGATAATTTCTACTAAAGTCATACCCTTATTATTTTTCATTTTACCACTCCAAACTTGCTATATATGTTTCATATAAATTATTGCCTTTTGTATCAGATTTAGGATTTAAATCTTTTTTTACTGCAGACCTTTTATATTCTATTATAATAAGTTGATCACTAGAATTTACATCTAACCTTTTTATATAATCAATCATATAAGCATCCAACTTATATGCATTAGTACCAGCTGTATCTAAATTACTTAAAATATAAATTTTATTAACCCCAAAAATATTTAACTTACTCTTTCCTGTTGTTGAACAAGTAGAATAATAATTATTAACACTTCCTGATAAATCGTTAACCGATGCACTAATTCCACATATTGTATTTAAATTCTCTTTTATATATTTTGTCATATAAATATATTCACTAGTATCATATTTATTTTCACTTTTAACTTTTGATAATATTTTATTATATGAAGAAAATATAGTTAATAATGCAACTGATATCACAACTATCACTACTATAGTTTCCATTAATACAAAACCTTTATTTTTCATGATGAAACCCCCGTTATACTTATAGCTGATGTATTATCATCTAAATTAATTATAAATTTTAAAGAGTTTAAAGAAATAGAATACTCACTAGAATTTGTAGAACTGCAAACTGGATCACTACATTCATTAAATTTTATAGTGTCTATCTTACCATCATCAGGATTAACTATATTGGAAAAACCATTAATTTTAAATTGTCTGCTATTTAACTCATCACAAGAACTAACTCCACCACATAAAACAGAACTACCAGCAAAAGTCCCAGGCTCAAAAGTTATTAAATCACCAACTAAAAAATCTTTAATTCCCTTTTTCTTATTAATATCTTCTTTTATATCACTTTCAATAGTATTTAATAATACTTTATTTTGTAAATAATCTGCTATTATAGTTAAAAATAGAGTTATAAATACTAAAAAGAAAGAATATATTAAACTAGTTGCTATAAAACCATTTTTCTTCTTCATATTATCACCCTACTATATAAAAAGTATATAATAAATTAACACTTTTGACAAGATATGTATTACTTGATAAAATGTATACACGAAGAAAAACTTCATAGAATAAAAAATGGAACACTTAATATTCACATGTTGAGTGATTACCACATAATTGTGTTTTCACCTAATTCAATGCAAGAGTTAGGTGTTTTTTTCTTTTAAATTAATATATAAATAATTATTGTTTTTTTATTTTTAATAATTCTTTTTGTTGTTTTAAAATTATATCCATTTTCTTATGAAGTTCTTCTAATAATAATTCACTTTTTAAATCTATTTTATAGTCATTTTGATGTCGTTTGCTATCTTTTTTCGCTTGTCTATTTTGACTCATCATTATAATTGGTGCTTGTATTGCTGCTATACAAGATAAAATTAAATTTAATAATATAAATGGGTATGGATCTATTTCTTTACCAACTTTAAAAATAATAGTATTTAAAACCATCCAACTAATTAAAACTAATACAAAAATAATTATAAATGTCCAACTACCTACAATATCTGAAACCTTATCCGCAATTTTATCACCTATGGTAATATTCTTATCACTCTCTTTATCAACATTAATTAATATTGGTTCTTTTATAAGCATTTCTTCTAAATCTTTTTCTTCCCTTTTATTTAGTTTATTATTTTTTAATAATGTTTTAACTAATTTAGTTTTCGTATTTTTCATACACTCACCTATTATAGTTATACCCAATAAAAAAAGAATAATAATTATAAATATTTACACTTTTTACAAAGCAATTCACATTTCTTATTATTCTTAAACCCATCTAACATCTCTTTATATCTTTTACTTTTTATAACATCCTCTAAACAATCTTCAAAAATATTTCCTAATTTTATTATCCCCTTACTATCTAAACAGCAAGGTACAATAGTCCCATCAACAAGTATCCCAATATGATCCCTTAATGCATAACAAGTACCAACTTCACTATAATAATTATTATTTAAATCAGGCCAAATAAATTCTTCATTTATACTTATAAATATATTTTTATCTATTGTACTATTATTTCTAATACTATCTATATTTAAATTAACATTATATTGTTCATTAATCATTTCCAACATTTTATCAGTATATTTACTTTTTAACCAAAATCTATAAGATATAAATGTATGTATTCTTAAATTTTCTACTACATCAAATATATTATTCATATAATCTTCTAAACTTATACCATATCTTTCATCATAACTATGCAATGAAATATTTAATTGTCTGATATTTTTATTATCTTTTATCCTATTTATCAAATAACCATTTGTTGTAATATTTATATTAAAGTTCTCACTACCTATATCAATAAATTCATTAATTTTAGGATGTAATAAAGGTTCTCCTAATATATGAAAATATAAATATTTGGTATAACCTTGTAATTTTTTTAACACACTATTAAAGTCTTCTATACTCATAAATTTATTTACTCTACTATTTTTTATACAAAAATCGCATTTTAAATTACAATTATTAGTTATCTCAACATATACCTTTTTATACATAAAAACTCCTTAAACTAACAAAAATTATAACAAACTTAATAAAAAAACGCAAAAAACAATATTTCATTCACATTTATAAAAAAGTCTATGCTATAATAGGTTGTAATAATTTATTTGAAAGGATCATGTATCATGAAACTATTAATAGAAACAGAAACAGAACCAATTAATATAATATTTGATACCAATGAAATAAACACAAATTTTAATAATAAAAACATTTATACATCTAAATATAATATTAAATTATATAATATAGAAAATGATATAAAAGAATTAATATTGTCTATAACTGGTACTTATTATGATATTATATATATTATAGAAAATGACTTAGATTTATATAATATACTAAATAAAAAAATAAAAGATATATCTCTTCTTGAAAAATTAATAGATACTTACGGAGAAATAAGAGGAGAATACTTATCGAGTTTTCTAAATTTATATTTTATAGAAAAAATAA
>JAZQIU010000004.1:0-21599 GCA_045541255.1 Bacilli bacterium
ATATTGACTTACTATTTTCATTACCATTTATTTGAGTTAAAAAGTATGCGTATGTTAATCCTACTAGTAATAATAATACTAAGAATATACTTGTTACACTTACTATAATCTTTTGTTTCCTATTCATTTTCTCATTACTCCTCTTTCTATATTTTTCTTATAATTTCATGTTAACACAATTAAAATCTAATTAACACGAACCATGAGTTCTAGTATAATTGTAAAGTATGATTAATGATTATATTATCAAAACAAATAAAATTTCACATACAAAAAGCACTAGTTTCCTAGTACTTTATTTTATATCATCTAATTTTACACTAACAAGTTTTGATACTCCACTCTCTTGCATTGTTATACCATACAACGAATTAGCATATTCCATTGTACGTTTTTTATGTGTAATAATTATGAACTCAGTCTTATCTTTATAATCAACTATATAATTACCAAACATATCTACATTAGCCTCATCTAATGCTGCCTCTACTTCATCTAGTATACAGAATGGTACATATCTAATATTTAATATTGCAAACAATAATGCAATCGCTGTTAAAGTCTTTTCCCCACCAGATAATAAATTTATACTCTTTAAAGTCTTACCTGGAGGACAAGCTATAATATCTACACCTGTATTTAATATATCATCAGGTTCTGTAAGAAGCAATTCACCATTACCACCTTTAAATAATTTTCTAAATACTTTATTAAACTCTAAATTAACTTTATTAAATGTATCTAAGAATTTTTCTTTCATAGTATCATCTAATTCACTTATAACACCCATTAAATTATTAATAGAATTAACTATATCTAATTTTTGTTCTGTTAAATATGTAAATCTTTCATTTATTCTTTCAAATTCTTCTATACTTCCTAAATTAACATCAGGTAATAAATTAAGTTCTCTTTTAATTGAATTTAATTTTATAGTAGATTCTTTTATATCAATTGATAAATCATAATTCTTTATAACATAATCATAGGTCATATTATACTCTTCATTTAATTTAATTAAATTATTATCCATTTTTATTTCTTGTCTACTTAATTCTATTTCATTAGACTTCAAATCATTAACTAACTTATTGTAATTAGAATTAATCTTTCTATTATTTAATTCTAATTCAGTTATTTCACTTAAGCAATCATTTTTTTCGGACTTTAATTTACTTAAATTACCCATTAATATTTCTTTTTCTTGAGTTAATTCATAATATTTCTTTAATAATTCATCTAATGACTTATCAATACTATTATCAAGAATATTTTTATTAGAATTTATTTCACTTATTATATTCTTTTCATTTTTTTTACTTTCTTCTAAAGTATTACTTTTTATTAAAATTAAATTATTTATATTATTAAATTCATTATATAAATCTAATTTTTCTTTATCTAATGTATCTAATTTATTTTCAATAACACTTAGTTTTTCTTCTAAATTTTTAACATTATTTATAATACCATCTAATTCTCTTTTAGAACTTTCTAATTCAAATTTTTCTAATATTAAACTATTATTATTTTTTACACTACCACCAGTTACAGAACCTCCAGTATGTAATATTTCACCATCTATTGTAACTATCCTATAACTATATTTAATATGTTTTCCTAATTCATTCATAGTATTAATATTATCGACTACCAAAATATTACCTACTAAATTCTTAATAATATTTGAATACTTCTTATCATAGGTGATTAAATTATCTAAAGTATCTATAAACCCTTTATAGGTCTTACAAATATTCAAAGTACTTTCATCTACGTATTTAGGTCTTATTACATTTAACGGATAAAAAGTACAACGTCCCAACTTATTTTCTTTCAAATAATTAATAGCATTCTTAGCAGCAATTTCATCATCAACAACAACTACATTTACACTATATCCAAGTGCTACATTTAATGCATCCTTATAATTAACTTCTGTATCAATAAGTTTACCTACAATATTATGTATACCCTTTAAACTTCTACTATTTATTATACTTTTAACACTATTTGGAGTACTTGCTTCAGTATTTAAATTATTTTCTAAAATATTTATTTTATTTTTTAATTTAATTTCTAATAAACTCTTTTTCTTAATATTTTCTAATATTTCATTTTTTTCATTTATTGATTCATTTATTAAATGACTTGTTTTTGTTATTTTAGAACCTATTTTTTCTTTATCTTCATTAAGTACAGAAATTTCATTATTTAAAACTTCTATATCTTTTTTTATCTTAAGTTCTTTTTCTTTCATTAATACTATATTATCTTGTAACTTAATATCGTCAACTTCGTATTTTTTTCTTTCTAAAGTCACTTGTTTTTCAGCATCTGTATCACTAATTTCTTTATTTAATAATATTAATTTATCATTAAGTTCACTTATTTCACTATCTAATTTAGTACTAGTTAATTTTAATCTTTCTATCTTACTAGTATCACTAGTATTTGTTGTATTTATAGTACTTATTTCTTCATTCAACTTATCGATTTCACTTTTTAACTTATTTACTATTTCTTCACTTGTTTTTAATTCAATAGCAGTTAAAACAATATCTAACTCATCATTTGCTTTCTTTAACTTTTTATATTTTAAAGCATCATCTCTTTGTACTTTTAATGGCTCTAAACTAGATTCTAACTCTTTAATTACTAAATCTATCTTTTCTATATTATCATTAGCTCGTTCTATTTTTCTTAAAGTTTCTTCTTTATGTTTTTTATATTTTAATACACCAGCCGCTTCTTCAATAATCGCTCTTCTATCACTTACTTTGCCACTTAGTATTTCACTTATCTTACCTTGAGATATTATACTAAATGAATTAGTACTTGAACCACTATCTATAAATAATTCAGTTATATCTTTTAATCTTACTTTAGTATTATTTATATAATACTCATTTTCTCCAGTAGAATAAACAACTCTTTTTATTTCGATAGTATCAAAATCACTATTTAAATAATGATCACTATTATCAAAAGTTAAACTAACCCATGCACGTGTCATTGGTTTTCTTGAATTACTTCCTTGAAATATAACATCAGTCATATTGCTAGTTCCACGTAAATTTTTTATAGATTGTTCCCCTAAAACCCATTTAACAGCATCAACTATATTTGACTTACCAGAACCATTAGGACCAACTATACCAGTAATTCCACCACTCAAGTTTATTTCTATTTTATCTGCAAACGACTTAAAACCATGACTTTTAATACTTAATAACTTCATTATTATACCGCCTTCTTGATAGCATCTTTTGCCGCATTTTGTTCTGCTTCTTTTTTACTTCTACCAACACCTGTACCAAACACAATATCATCTACTAAAACATTAACTTTAAATCTTTTATCATGCGCAGGCCCAGTTTCCTCAATTAATACATATTCTAATGATTTTTTTTCAGTTTGTACCATTTCTTGTAAATGAGATTTATAATCGCTTAAAAAAACTCTCTTTTCTTTAACAAAAGGTATAATAACTTTATAAACATAATCTCTTGCTACATCAAAACCTTTATCTAAATATATTACAGCTAATACAGCCTCAAACACGTCAGCAATAATAGTTTCATTTTCAGTATGATCTAATCCATGCCCAACTCTCACATATGGAATAAGATTAATCTTTTTAGAATATTCATATAAAGCATTTTCACAAACATAACTTGCTCTTGTCTTACTCATATCTCCTTCACTTAAATCATGATTTTTATAAAAATACTCACTCATTATAAGTTGAAGTACTGAATCTCCTAAAAACTCCAATCTTTCATAATTTTCTCCACCCATTTCATTCGAATAACTAGAATGAGTTAAAGCAATAGTTAAAAGATCTACATTTTCTATTTCTATACCTAAATCACTTAAAAACTTCATATTTTTCACCATAGTTATTGTATCAAAAAAAAGACTCTTAAACAAGTTTATATAATATTTATTTAAAATTTAGATCACTTTTGTTATAATAACATTTACGAGGTGAAACATGGAAAAATTATTAACAGAAGAATTTTTTCATTATGGAACAGATAAGATATTCATAGAACAATGGTTAAATATACAAATGGAACAAAAATTCAAAGACTATATAAAACCTTATGGTGGTCTATGGACTAGTCATAGAAATGAATATACTATATCAGATTGGATAGGATATAAACAAGAAGATCCTGACTTTTTTGACATGGCTTTTTTATCACTACCTAGTACTTTAATAAAATTTAATAAAGATGCTAAAATTTTAAAAATCGAAAATGAAAATGATTATAAAAATTTAAAAGATTCTGGTTTTGTATCCATTTTAAAACAACCAATAATTATAGATAAATGGTATTATAAAAAAACCATAACTGAATTGTTAGATTATGAAAAAATTAGTGAATTATATGATTTATTATATGTAAGCGATATATCTAACGAAAACTTAAGTAATTATTCTGTTAGAACTATGCTAACAATGAATCCAAACTCTATAGAATATTTTACTCCAATAGAAGCTGATTATTTAGAAAATAAAATCATAAAAATAGGAGAAAAACAAACTATAAAAAAACCTGATAAAAGTTTCTATGACTTTATAGAATATATTAAAACAATTTATTCAACACCAAACTCTAATACTTATGAAGAATTTATAGAAAAACTAAATGAAATCACAAACCAACTAATATCTTATCTAAAACAGAATATAAATAATTATAACTTAATTTTACCCAATGATATAAATAAATTAAGAGTATTAGAAACTATTGTAAGAAACCTTTACAGAGAAAAATATAGAGAAGCACAAAAAAGATTGTTAAAAATTAACTAGTAAAAATTCATTTTACATAAATAAAAAAATATAGTAAAATATTAATGATAGATATGAAAAAAATTAGTATATTTTTAATTAATCTTTATCAAGCAACTCCACTACATTGTCATAATCACTGTAGATTTGTACCTACATGTAGCGAATATACAAAAATAAAGATTAAAAAATATGGTTTCTTAAAAGGAAGCTACTTAGGAATAAAAAGGATACTAAAATGCCATCCATTTGGAAAAAGTGGATATGATTTGTGAGGAAATGATTTATGAAAAGTTTTTTTAGATTAACAACATTAGTTTGTTTTTCAATTATTTTTACAGGATGTTTTAAAACAGAAGAATTAGATAATGCTAGCATTTATACAACTACATACCCTATTGAATATATTGTATCAGAAATATATGGATACAATAGTGAAATAAATTCAATATATCCAGACGGAGTAAATGTACAAGAATATACATTATCTAACAAAAAAATTAGAAAATATTCTAAAGAAGATTTATTTGTATATAATGGATTAACTGCTGAGAAAAAAATCGCTGCTGATTTTGTAAATAAAAACAGTAAACTAAAAATAATAGATGTTACTGAAGGAATGGCAATTAAATACTCTTATGAGGAGTTATGGTTAAACCCCACAAACTACTTAATGTTAGCTCAAAATATAAAGAATGGATTAAAACAATACATTGAAAGTACAATAATCAAAAATGAAATTGATGCTAACTATAATAAATTAAAAGTTACTATATCAGAATTTGAAACTAATTTAAAATTATTAAGCCAAAACGGAAAATATAATACTTTAATAGTATCAAAAGATTATTTTAAATTCTTAGAAAATTATGGATTCGAAGTTATTAGTTTAGAAGAAACTGATGAATTAAGTAATGATAAAGTTAATAGAGCTAAAAAATTATTAGCAGACAAAGAAAATAGTTATATTTTTGTAACAACTGAAGAAACAAATAATGGTGTTTACAGTGAAACAATTGAAGAAGTAAAAAAATCAGGAGGAGAAATTAAAACTCTTAACACTCTTACAATATTATCCAGTGAACAAAGAGAAACAAAAGAAGATTATACAACTTTAATGAAAGCTAATTTAGAATTATTAAAAGAAGAAGTATTTAAATAAAATACTTCTTCTTTTCTTATTTACTAACAAAAACCATATCAAATTTTGGAAATATTTTTTTCAAACCACTTCGACTACCTAAAGTATCCGTACTTTCAAACCTAATATATTCATAATCATCATATGGAAAATATTGTTTTAATACACTTTCATTATAAATATCTTCTTTAGAACTACCATGTTCTAATAAATTACAATACAAATAACTAATTATAATTTTACTATTAGGATATTTTATTTTATTAATTAAATCTTTAAAATTTTTCAAAAAATCTTTTTTATATATTCTATTTAAAAAAGCTGGTACATTTGATAAAACTACAATATCAAATCTTTTATTCAAATCACCCAATTTTTCTAATCTTATATCATGATAAGATATTTTTTTATTGCTCAAACTCACCTTTAGTTTTTCATAATTTTCACTTTGTAAATATAAATTTGCATATACTAATGCATTCAAAGATAAGAAATCATCAGTAAAAAGAAAAGATTTATACAATTCTTTAGGAGTATATTTATTAAAAACATAATCCCAAAAATCCAAAAAATGTCCATCTAATCCTTTTCTTATTTTCTTATAAATATCTTTATTGAGATAATATTTCGGAATTCTAAAAGTATTTTTATTAAAGAAAAACAAAATAAATTCTTCTAAAGAAAGAGTTTTAATTGCAGCAATTTTCAATTCAGAATAATATTTAGCTAAAGGATTAGTATCAAAACACTCCACTTCTTTTGCACCTAATAATATTGCATTTAAAGCATGATCGCCACTACCAGTAACTGTCAAAATGTTCTTATCTTTAAAGTCCATTTTAGAATAATATCCTGCTATATTTTCATTTGTAAAAGGATATAACCAACAAAAATAATTATCATATAAATTATATACATTTTTTAAAGACATTACTTTTTCAAAATAAATTATATCTTCTTGCATTAATATCACCCCAATAAAATAAAAAAGAATTAAAATGAATCTATATTTATTTTAACTCTTTTTATTCCTTTATTAAAAGCTGTAGCTTGTACTAAAGTTCTAATAGCTTTTGCCATTTTCCCACTCTTTCCAATAACTTTACCCATATCTGCTTCACTTACCATAATTTCGATAATTGGATTTTCCTCTTCATCTTCGAAATTTTGTACTTTAACTAAATCTGGTTCACTAACTAAACTTTTAACTAACTCTTCAGTAAATATTTTTAATTCTTCTATCATTATTTACCTTCTTTTTTAGTATTTTTTATTTTAGCCCAAACACCGTTTTTACTTAATAAACTTTTTACAGTATCAGTAGGTTGAGCTCCATTATTAATCCATTTAGCAACTTTTTCTTCATCAACAGTTACATTATTTTCTTTAACAATAGGATTATAAGTACCAACTGTTTCAATAAATCTACCATCTCTTGGACTTCTTGAATCAGCAGCAACTATTCTATAAAATGGTTTTTGTTTAGAACCCATTCTTTTTAATCTTAATTTAACAGCCATAATGTCCTCCTTTTTTCTAACTGAACTTATTATAACAATATAAATATATGGTGTCAACCTTTTTTTGTTGACTTGCTAATTATTTCTACTTTTTCTCTTTTTAAAACTAAAACATTAAATTCTTTTTTACATTTAGGACACTTAATAATCTTTTTACCTCTACTAATTGGTATAGGTAATTTTAATAATTTCTTACAATGTTTACATCTCTTATATATACATATATTTCTATCTCTATAGTTTCTTTGAACAATATAATAAGGTTTTAAGATTTTTCCCTTTAATTTTAGAAATACTATATTCTCATTAGAACGCTTATATATTTTCTTAGAAAATACTCTATAAAACATAACAATAAAAATAATTAATTCTAAAATATTTAATATATTACTTTTAATAAATAAATTTATTATCACCAACAAAAAATATAAATATAATAAAAATTTATATAAATCATCTACTCCATATCTACCATACATAAATTTTTGAAACTTACTAATAATTTTCATAAAATCACTCCTACCTAATAAAGTATATTTTATAATTATGAAAATAATAAGAAAAAAGAGTTATTAAACTCTTAATTATTATTAAAATCATTTAAATATTTTTTTAAATTTTCAGCTACTTTAATAGGAACAAACTTTGATAACTCTTCAACACTTGCATTACTCATTTTTTTAACACTACCATAATGTTTTATAAGTTCTTTTTTTCTAACACTACCTATCCCCTCTATATTATCTAAAACACTTGATATAGTCCCTTTACTTCTTATAGTCCTATGATAATTTATTGTATACCTATGCACTTCATCTTGTATTCTAGTTAAATAATGAAATAAATTACTAGTTTTATCTATATTATAAATATTTAAAGTCTCTCCGTCCACTAAATCACTTGTTCTATGTTTATCATTCTTGACCAAGCCACATACTTTTATACTTAAATTTAATTCTTTTAAAACATCCATACAAGCGTGTATTTGAGATTTACCTCCATCAACTAATATCAAATCAGGTAACTCACTTTTTTCTATTAAACTTCTATAATATCTTCTATATATAACTTCTCTCATAGTATTATAATCATCATTTTTATCTACAGTTATTTTATATTTTCTATAATCATTTTTAGATGGTTTCCCATTTTTAAAAACAACCATACCAGATACATTAAAATTACCAAATATATTAGAATTATCAAATACATCTATTCTATAAACATTTAATCCTAAAATTCGACTAAGTTCTTTATTTGCTCCTATACTTCTATCTTCATCATTTAAAAACATAGACATTTTATTTTCTAAATTTAATTTAGCATTTTTATAAGCCATATCTAATAATTTCTTCTTATTACCTTTTTTTGAAGTTACAAACTTAGTATCTATCATAGTAGACAATAATTCTAAATTTATATCTTCACTTATTAATATTTCTTTAGGTATTTCATGTTTATTATAATAAAGAGCAATATAATACTCTAACTCACCAATATAATCTTCCATAACAGGCACTATTTTATTAGTATGTCCTATGAGTTTACCATTTCTCAAAAAGAAAAATTCTATACTCAAATATCCATTATTAAAATAATAATTTATAATATCTCTATCAATATTATCATGTAACTCTACTCTCTGTTTCTCCATTACTACTTTAATATAATCTAATTCCTCTTTTAATTCTTTAGCTTTTTCAAAATTTAGTTGATTAGAATAAAATTCAATTTTTTCTAACAATTTATTTGTAATAACACTTTCATCACCTTTTAAAAATTTAATTATATCTTTTTCCATTTCAACTATTTTTTCTTTATCAATATCTTTAACACAGTATCCTAAACATTCACCAATATGATAATAAAGACATACATTCTTTTCCATATGATCACATTTTTTTAAAGGATATAATCTATTAATTAAATTAACTATACGCCTAGCAGCATATACATTTACAAATGGTCCAAACAACATTTTATTTTTATGTTTCTTTATATTTAAATATCTTACCACTTTTAAACTAGGATATGGATTTCTAGTATATTCAATATATGGATAACTTTTATCATCTTTTAATAAAATATTATATCTAGGATCATACTTTTTAATTAAATTAAGTTCTAATATAAAAGCTTCTAATTCACTATTAGTTACTATATATTCAAATCTATCTACTTCACTTACCATAAGTGCTGTTTTACCAGTATTTTTACCAATAAAATAACTTGATAACCTATTCTTTAAATCTTTAGCTTTACCAACATATATAATAACATTATCTTTATTGTACATTTGATAACTACCAGGTAAATGAGGCACTAATTTTAATTCTTCTTTAAACATAAGCATCACATCCATATTCTATCATATTTTCATTATAAAATAAAAAAGATTCATAATACTATAAATCTTAATATGTTTTTTTTAGACTATTAACTTTTACTTTTTCAAGAGATGTAACCATTACTTTACCATCCTTGATATCATAAGAATCCGATTCACCAATATGCTTTCTATAAACACATTTCCCTAATGGTTTATTTATAGATATTTTTGGAATATCCCCACTAAAATCATTTTCACCAGCTACTAATTCAAAAGTTTCCTCTGCTTCTTCTCCATTAGGAAAAACCATCTTTACTTTAACTACATCACCAATATCTAAAAGATTACTATTTTCTTCTCTTTCAACTATAACAATTCTATGTACATCTCTTCTTCTAGTTTCAATAGTTTCTTGTAAATTCTTTTTAACAAGTTTTAATCTTTCGAAATCACTATTAACAGCTTCTTTTTGACCTTTTAAAATAATTTCTGATATTTGAGCATTAACTAAATCTAACTCTTTTTCTAAACTTTCTGTTTTACTTATATATTCTTTATACCCTATTTCATCAAGATAAATACTATCTAATAATATTTGTTCCATATCTTATAACTCCCCCAAGCATTTTTTAGAGATAAAAAAAGGGCTAAGCCCTTGAAACATACTTTCCATCTAAAGTAGATACTATTATATGTTCCCCTTGTGAAATAAATAAAGGCACTCTTAATGAATATCCAGTTTCTATTGTAGCATCTTTAGTAGCATTGTTTGTTGTATTACCTTTAGTTGCATCAGTAGTTTCTATTATTTCATATTCAACTTTTTCAGGTAAAGTGATACCAATTATTTCTCCTTCATAAGTAGAAATATCTATATCCATTCCTTCTTTTAGAAACTTAACTTTATCCGCTAATTTAGATTCTGGTATTTCTAATTGTTCATATGTCTCATTATTCATAAATACATATGAATCTCCTTGACTATATAAATAATTCATTTTAGATTTTTCAACTCTTGCTCTTTCAATTTTAATATTAGTATTATATGTTTCTTCTACTAATGAACCAGTTCTTAAATTTCTTAATTTCATTTTCATAAATGCAGAACCTTTACCAGGTTTTACATGTTGAAATTCTTCAATTAAACATAATTTACCATCAATTATAATAGTCATACCATTTTTAATTTCATTAATATTTATATTCATAGTATTACTTCTCCTTCTTAAAATTTCTATAATTATGAGCTTTATTTGTCAACTTTAATACTTTCTTTGTTCCTATAGACAAACCACCAATTTGTTGTGATGAAATAACTTTTTGTTTTCTTACTTCATCTTTAAACGACGGATTACCAGCTTGAGATCTTATTAAAGCTGCAAAATTAGTATAGCTATGTAAAAGTCCTCGTCTTGTAATATCATTTTTTCCCATAAGTTGTTTCCTTCTATTTATTTAATTATTTTTTTTCTTTAAAAGTTACCGATTTCTTACACTTTGGACAATATTTTTTCATTTCCATTTTATCTGGTGTATTTCTTTTATTTTTTTCAGTAGGTCTTATTATAAAACCACATTCAGAACATTTTAATTCAATATTTGCTCTTGCATCAGTTTTTTTAGCCATTATTTTGCCTCCTCACTTACAAACTACAAGTATTATAGCAAAGAATATGCTATTTATCAAATAAAAATTCACTTATTCTTTTCGCTAAATACATATTTATAGGATAAGTACGTGTATTTTCATTTTCTTTATAGTCTATATTTGGACTGACAATCACTAAACTATATTCTGGTTTCTCACTTGGCATATACGATATAAAAGTTCTAGTAGTAGCAAAAGTATCAGATATACCATCATTATCAGTATCTAAAATACTTTCACTAGTACCAGTTTTACTACTAGCATTATATTTTTTATCTATATAATAACTACCAGTACCAGAACTAGAAACTAACTTTAAACCTTCTCTTATTCTATTTTTATATTTATCATTCAAATCTATTGTATTTAAAACTTTACTTTCATTTTTTAATATAATATTACCATTAGAACTAACTATTTCTTTCATTAAAGATAAAGCAATTCTAGAACCATTATTAGCAACTGTATTAATATACTGCGTTAACTCTACAGGCGTATATGTATCATATTGTCCTATACTTAAATTTAATAATAAATCATCAGTTTTAGTTTTTCCTATAATACCTATACTTTCATTTTCTAAATCTATTTCAGTTTTTACACCTAAACCAAAACTCGCTAAAGTATTACGATAAACACTAAAAGCATAATCTAAATTATTCAAACTCATATTATACCTATACTTTTCTCCTGTTAAACCTATAGCTATTAAAAACTGATAATAATTACTAGATTGAGCTAATGCTGTTAAATCATTTACTCTTCCTAAACTTTTCCAACTACACTTTTTAGTTTTATTTTTTAATTTCACACAAGAGTCAACAACACTATCTCCAATATCAATAATATTATATTTATAACCTATCGATATAGTAGCAGCTTTAACCACACTACCTACTGTATAACTTTTATTAATATTACCAATTTCATTATTATAAAATACTCCATTATTATAGCTTTGTCCAACCATACTAATTATACTACCATCATTTGGATCACTTACAATAACATAAGAACGATTAAAATACCTACTGCTTTTAAATTCTTTAGCTTTTAAAATTTCTTTTTTTAATAAATCTTCTATAAATCGTTGTAATTCTATATCTATATTTAAAACTAAATCATTACCAACTTTAGCATCGTTTATTAAAGTAATAGTATTATCAGTATTTATCTTATATTTAGCTTTTTCTCCTTTTAAATATTTCTCATAATATTTTTCTAAATAACTAATGCCAACAATATCATTATTTGAATATCCTAACTTTTTATAATAATTTAAATCTTCACTTTGGATTTTTCCTACTTTTCCAATAACATCTTGTAATAAAGTACCATAATTATTTATACGATTAAAAGTTAATTCACATCTTACCCCAGGTAAATTCATTTCTAAAATAGTACTATATTCTATATCTGTACAATCTTTCTTTATTATTTTATCCTGATAATTATATCCATTATTCATCATATTAAAAATGTTTGCAGCTTTTCTTTCTATTACATCCATTCCATTTAAAATATCTTCTGTAATTAAACTTAATTTTATATCTAATAACTTATCACTACTTAATTTTCTCTCTTTATATTTCTTTTTTATATCTTCACTCAATAAATTATCAACTGTATTTTTATTATTTAAATAATAAAAATATTTTAATTCTTCTATTGAGCCTTCTTTTATATCCAAAACACTAGCCAATTTCAAAGAAATTTCTAACTTATCGCTAAGTGAAACATCGCTTAAATTATTATAAATAATTGTTTTGACTCCAACATTATCTACTATTATTTTTCCATTTCTATCCAATATTCTGCCTCTAGGAGCACTTATTCCATAAATAATTTTATTATTTTTATCAGATAAAATTTCTTTATAATAATTAGATTTATAAAACATTAAATAACAAAGTCTAAGACTTAAAATAAAAAAAAGAAGAAAAATAAATATGTATATAAGTCTTTTTTTCATATTCTTCACCATTATTAGTATGCTTATAATAAAAAAAAATACTCATTATTTTTGAGTATCATTCACTAATTTTAATTGTGCTATATCAGTTATAGAACTTTCCAATTCAGAATAAGTTTTAACTTGTGACAAAATTAATTGTCCAACATAAGGATTTTTAGAACCAAGAGTTAAAAATATATTATTATCAAAACTTCTAGAATTCAATAAATCGTTTATTCTTTTGCAATCACCAGAACATTTAATAGAATCAATATCAATAAAATGTTTTTTATCAACTCTTAAAAGCAATGCATTCTCTTTTGCTAAAACTGTTTTGCATGCAGAAGTATATTCATCACGAAAAGACCTACAAGACTTCAATAAATCCATCTTATCTTTATCAATACCAACTACAAGTCTAATATCCCCTACTAAAACATTAGACTTATTTATAAAACTAAAATTAAATTTTTCCACTTATTACACCTCTTTAAATGTATTTATATTATATATAAAATATTTAAAAAATCAAGTATATAAAATACATAAAGCTAATATAATTATAGTGGTGATAAAATGTTAAATTTAATTGAACCTTATATAAATAATATTACAAAAAATGATATTAACTCTTTTGCATTAAAAAATAATATCAATTTAAGTAATAATGAATTAGAATTTATATATAATTTTATAAAAACTAGGTATAAAGAAGTTTTAAATAATCCAAATAATTTCACTTTAACAAAATATAAAAATAATTTTTCTAATGAAAACTTTGTAAAAATTAATGGTTTAATTAATCGATACAAAATGCTACTATAAAAAGACACTGTGTGTCTTTTTAATTATATCTAAGTTTCAAAAGCTTATTTAATTCTTCCTCTAATTGTTCTTTTGTTATATTTTCAAATCTATTTAAATTATCATTTAATTCTTTCCTTAAATTATAATACATTTCTAATCTATTAAATCTTTTAAAAAACTCAGTATAATCCTCATTTTTTAATAAATTCGGTAATCTTCTAAAAATAACTAGCATTATCATATAAACAACAGTATTACCAATACTATTACCCAATTCTCCAGAACTTTTATAATCTACACAAAAAAATAAAAGACTAAATATAGATTCAAATTTTAATTTATTAACAAAATCAACTATTATATCTAATAGTTCACTAGCTAATAGTTTATTAATTTCTTTTTTACTTTCTTCAATTCTCATAAATAACTCCCTAAAAATATTTTAACAAACTTACAAAAGAAAAGGAAGACTATTCGTCTTCACTACTCTCAAGTTTAACTAATACTTCTCTAGGTTTAGAACCATTTTGAGGACCAATTATTCCTCTTTCTTCTAATAAATCTATTATTCTAGCTGCTCTATTGTATCCAACTTTAAATCTTCTTTGAACCAATGAAGCACTAATTTTACCGGTTTCTATAGCAAAATCTACAATTTCATTATATAGAGGATCATCATATTCTTCTTTTTCAAATCCATCTCCTGCAGCCATATGATTTGGTGCACTCTCTGTTAAAGTATTGTCATATTGAGCAATTTGTTCTTTACTAACATAATCTATTAATCTTTGAGTTTCTTCATCACTTATAAAATTACCTTGAATTCTTATTGGAGCATTCTCTCCCATAGGTAAATATAACATATCCCCTTTACCTAATAATTTTTCAGCTCCACCCATATCAAGTATAGTTCTTGAATCTATTTGTGATGCTACCGCAAACGATATACGACTTGGTATATTAGCTTTAACTACACCTGTAATAACATCTGTTGAAGGTCTTTGAGTTGCAACTATTAAGTGTATACCAGCAGCACGAGCCATTTGAGTTATACGC
This sequence comes from Bacilli bacterium, assembly GCA_045541255.1. Taxonomy (GTDB): domain Bacteria; phylum Bacillota_I; class Bacilli_A; order RF39; family UBA660; genus UMGS1124. Next base: position 15,260 of record JAZQIU010000004.1, read on the forward strand.
ATAATAGAATCTTCTACTTCTTTAGCAGCTACTAACATTAAATCTGCTAACTCATCTATAATTACTACTATATAAGGCATCTTTTTCTCTATTTCAGCATTAGCCTGTTTATTTTGTTTTTCTACCCAATCATTATATCCACCAATATTTTTTACATTCTTTTCGCTAAACAAATCATATCTGTGTTCCATTTCTGCTACAATTTTTTGTAATGCAATACTAGCTTTCTTCGGATCACTTACTACTGGGCACATTAGGTGCGGTATACCATTATAATTAGACAATTCAACTTTTTTAGGATCAACTAAAACTAACTTACATTCATCAGGTCTCATTCTAATTAAAATGCTCGCTATAAAACTATTAATACATACCGACTTACCACTACCAGTTGATCCTGCAACTAATAAGTGTGGCATTTTTGCCATATCAGCACAGCAATTTCTACCCATTATATCTTTTCCTAAAGAAAATAATATTTTCGAATTTTCCATATTACTTGGAACATTTGATAAAACCTCTCTAATAGGAACACTACTTGTAATTTTATTAGGTATTTCTACCCCAACAGTACTTTTACCAGGTATTGGTGCTTGAATACGTACATCTTTAGCAGCTAAAGCAAGAGCTATTTCTTTATTTATACTTGTTATTCTACTTACTTTAGTTCCACTTGCTATTTCAACTTCAAATTGAGTTACTGTAGGTCCCTCATGTATTTCAACAACTTTTCCATTTATTTGGAAATCTGCCAATACTTTTTCTAAAGCAACTTTAGTTTTAGTTAAGAACTCTGTAGTATTTGCTTGTTTCTTTTTCTTTATAGGATCCAATATATCTAAACTTGGTAATCTATAATTACTATTAGAACTATTTTCAATAACTTTAGGACTTTCAACTGTTTGAGGAATAGTTTCAACATTGCGATTATAATTATGTGCATCTTGACTACTAGTTATGATAACTCTATTATCAAGAACTTCTTCCTCTTCTTCATCATCCTCATCATCTTCTTCAATACTAACTTTTTTCTCTTTCTTAGGTCTATTTTTAATTTTTTCAAAACTGCCACTAAATTTATCTAATACATCTCCAATAGATAAATTAAATAATAAAATAATACCAAAGAATATCAATACATAAAATACAATATAAGCACCTCTATTATCAAATAAAGCATTTAAACTCCATCCACTAGTAGCACCTATTATTCCACCACCAGCATTAGATAAATTAGTAAAATCCGGTCCTTTAATGCTCATTAATTTATCTACAGTTAATTCTAAAAATTCTTTAAACTTTAAACCTTTTTCAACAAATTTCATATGAGATAATCCAAGTACAGCAAAAGTTAGAATATATATACCAATAAATCTAGCTGAATAAAATTTTGGTTTATCTCTTTTTATAATGAAATATAATCCTAAAAATATCAGAAATAATATTAACAAATTAGAATAAGTTCCAACTAAAAATATTGCAAACTGCTTTATTATATTCCCAACTGGCCCAAAAACACCTATACCTATTACTCCTATCAAAATTAATATTAAACCAACAAATTCTATACTTACTTTATTTTTAGAAGATGCTGAACTTTTACTTTTTTTCTTCTTTGCCATTATATATCACCATAATTAAATTATAATATAATCCCCCTAAGTAAACAAGAAAAAAGAGATTATTTTGTAAATATCTCTTGTAAAGTTAAAATATTTTATTTGTTTTTTTCAAATAACTTTTAACCTTAATATACAACTAAATTAAATATATTGTAAATTTATTTATTTATTAATTATTTTTATATTCTTTAACTAATTCATCCGCAAGTTTAACAAACTCTTCTAAATCATCCCAACTATTCAATGTACCACCACTTGCAAGTTTATGTCCACCACCATTATATTTAGATGCTAACTCGTTTATCGCTGGTCCTCTAGATCTTAATCTTAATCTGATTTTTTCTTTATTTTCTATTATCAAAGCCCAAACAGGACACTCTTTCATAGTAGAAATAGAAGTTACTAATGAAGATGCTACTTCTTCACCTACTCCAAATTTAGTAAATTCATCATACTTTAAAGCAATATAAGCAAAACCATTTTCAGTAACTTTAAAATTATTTAAACAATACCCTTTTAACCTTAAAGCTCCCTCAGTTTCTAAAGATAAAGAATTATTTACAAACGATAAATCAACTCCACAAGCTAATAAAGTTGAAGCACATTCAAATGTTTTAGGACTTATATTTCCATGGCTAAATCTACCAGTATCAGTAAGCATACCAACATATAAAGCTGTCGCTGCTTCTTCATTCATTTTTAATTCATCACTAAACATTTTATAAAACTCAGTAATTATTTGAGTACAAGACGGAGCTATTGGATCAATATATTCATAATCGCAATAAATATTAGAATCATTATGATGGTCTATTTTTATAGAATACATTGATTTATTACACCTATTATCACTTAATATTTCATATACAGGACAATCTACACATATACTTAAAGCATTTTCAAATAAAGTTTCATCTTCAATCATAGTTGGTTCTCCTATAAAAGATACATATTTGCTACTCTTACCTGTTATAATTACTTTTTTATCTGGAAATGTTGTTTCTATTAAATACTTTAATCCATATTGTGACCCTATGCAATCACCATCCGGATTAACATGGCCATGAATTATAATAGTATCAAATTCTTTTATTTTTTCTAATATTTTTTTCATAATTACTCACTTTCTACATATTCAACTACTTCATTTATTGTATTATTAAAATTATCAAAATCTACATCAAACCACTTAACATTCATTTGATTATTAAACCAAGTATATTGTCTCTTAGCATATTTTCTAGATCTAGATTTGATTAAATTTATAGCGTCTTCTAAGTTTATTTTACCATCAAAATATTCATATAATTCCTTATAGCCTATACCTGTCATAATTGATTTACCATATACTTTCTTATCATATAAAGATTTAACTTCTTCTAATAAACCCTCATCAACCATTTTATCAACACGTTTATTAATTCTATCATACAACATATCTCTATCTGTTGTTAAACCAATAAATTTAACATCATATAATAACTTATCTTTATCTTTAACGCTTTCTTTTCTATTTAAAAATCTAATCATTCTCTTTCTATTATTTTTATGTATATCAGTAGCATCATCTTTCTCTAAAACTTTTTCATATAATTCTTCATTTGTTAATTCATCAAAACTTTCTAAATCACTTTCTTCTTCATCAAAAACATAATTATATAAACCAGCTTTAATGTATAAACCAGTACCCCCTACAATAACTATATTTCTATCTTTATAATCTTCCAAAACTTTTCTTAAATCTTTTTGATAATCATATACAGTATACATATCAGACGGGTCTACTATATCAAACAATATATGTTCTACCCCATCTTTTTCTTCTTCTGTTACTTTAGCTGTTCCAATGTTTAAATATTTATATACTTGCATACTATCAGCGTTTACTACCACTGCATTATATTTTTTTGCTAAACTAATACTCATCTTTGTTTTTCCAACACCAGTTGGACCCACAACACATAATATCATAAACACACCTCAAAACTAATATAAATTATATCAATTTTTATATTAAAAAAAAAGAGCTTTTAACTCTTACTATGTTTAGTTTCATCTTGAATTATTATATTACCTTCAATCTTTTTATTCATATCTTTACTTTGATCTTTACCGGTTTCTCTATAAGTTAAAGTTAAAGTATATGAATGAGTTACACCAACTTTAATTGAATTAGTAATAAGCACCTTATCATCTATAGGAAAGGTCCCACTTACACCTTGACAAGCTTCCCCATCACTAGCGCAAGTCAATTCATATATCAAATCACCATAATTTTCTAAACCATTTTCTAATACTTCCATAACTACATCATAATTAGTAATTTCTCTTGTCCCAGTATTTTTAACCGAAAATGTTTTAGACTCCAATGTAACGCCAGGTTCAACTTTTTCAACAATAACTGTACCATTACCATCATTATATGTTAACTCTAATTTCGCTGCTGTAACAACAATACTTTTAGCACCAGTATTACCAGATACCTTTGCTGTAAAATAAGCATAGGTAATTCCTAGTAATGTAATCACTAGCAAAATCAAAGCACTAATACCAATTAATATTTTTTTTCTCACATAGTCCATAGTTTGCATAAAACTACCTACCCTCTATTAATAATTTTAAAATAAATCAAGAGGAATTTCAACACTTATTATTACATATTTTATAGATTTTACATCTTTTTATAAAAACAATTGACAAACAAAAAAGTATATAGTAAAATTTATTTATCGGGCAAATGGAGTAGTACTCAAGAGGCTGAAGAGGCGCCCCTGCTAAGGGTGTAGATCGGGTAACTGGTGCGAGGGTTCAAATCCCTCCCGCTCCGCCATATAATAAACTAACCTCTAAAGAGGTTTTTTTCATAAAAAAAAGGAGAAATTATGCAAGAAACAATTATTCCTATTATCATTGACACATTTAGTTTTTTAAAAGATATAAAATTTGGAAAAGAAATATTAGTATTTATAATCTCTTTACTACCAATTTTAGAACTTCGTGGAGGTCTAATTGCGGCAGCACTTTTAAATCTTAATCCACTTCCAAGTTATATTATCTCAATTATTGGCAATATACTTCCTATACCATTTATATTGTTGCTTATAAATAAAATATTAGAAAAATGTAGAATAAGTAAAAATAAAATATTAAATAAAACAGCAAATTGGTTAGATAAAAAAGTAGAAAAAAATAAAGATAAAATCCAAAAATATGGATTCTGGGGTCTAGTGATGTTTGTAGGAATTCCTCTTCCAGGAACAGGAGCATGGACAGGTTCGCTAGTGGCAAGTGCACTAAATATGGATAGAAAAAAATCATTCATAGCAATTTTACTTGGAGTCCTACTAGCAAGTATTATAATGATGATTATATCATTTGGTCTATTAAAAAATATTATAAGCTAAAAATAAAAAAGTATGAAAAACTTTAAATTTCATACTTTTTTTAATACCACATATTAGTAAGTAAACCATCTTCCTTATAATAATCATCCATTAAAACTACATAAGAGAAAGGCTTAGTAATAGTTTTCTTAGGATAAGTTCTAGTAACAACCCCGCCATAAATATCTAAAGATTCAGCAACATAAAAATTATTCTCATCAATACCAACAATTATAGCAATATGGCCCCAGTCATTTATTAAATCTCCAACCTTTATTCTATCTGAATAGATAATGTCATTATCAAGTTTAACAAATTCACCTAAATCGGTTAGTTCTCTTGGATCAGAATAAGCATTACCAGCACCAATATCACCTGGATCAAAACCAGCATTTTTTAACACCCAAGATACAAAACCAGAACAATCTAGACCATTTGGATACTTAACACCATAACTAAACAAATAAGTATCCTCATAATTTATCAAAGGACATCCCCACATTGCAGGACCGGCATAGGTATATTTAATTTGCTTTTCTTTGGCTTTACCTAAATAAAGGCCTTCATGATAGTATCTTCCTTCACCATCAACATAATTAACACCACTTATATCAATTCTTCCATTTTCAAAGAAATAAGTAATCCTATAAGGAAACTCTAAAGTTAAGAACCTAGCTGCTTCAACTGCAGCAGCACGAGTATTTTTTCCAACATCATTTATTCTATCCACTAAAATAGTGTCAAGAAGTTTAACCTCGTTTTTATCAAAAACATTACAAGGTAAATATTTCTTCTTATTATTAAACTCTTTAGGAACCTTAGTAATAACATCAGTAACAACAACATTAATTTCTTTTAAAACAATTTCATTGCTAACAATATTTATTTTTGTTTTACCAAGCTTCTTTCCTGTAATCTTATCTTTATCAACACTAACAACAGAAGAATCTAAAGAAACAAAATCAACCAAAGGATTTCCCACTTCAATAACGTCATACTTAACAACATCAGAACCCCCAACTGCTAAATAATAATTATCTTTAGTATTTACCTCAACAACAAAATCATCGATTAAAGATGAAGAAACAATACCATACTTATTTTTTGTGAAAATATAATAAGAACCCTTATTAATCTCACCAGTGCACTTATTATCAGTTGGCTTAGAAAATGTAACCCCAATAATATTCTTATCATTTGAAAAACCACATACAACCGTATTAGAAGAAACACTAGCCTCAATTTTTATTGCATCCTTTTCGCTATCATAAAAAGTGACTATAGGATTAGAAAAACTAGTAATATCTTTATAAGAAATATAAAAATAATAAAATA
>JAZQIU010000005.1:0-13934 GCA_045541255.1 Bacilli bacterium
GGAGTAATGAGAAAATGAATAGGAAACAAAAGATTATAGTAAGTGTAACAAGTATATTCTTAGTATTATTATTACTAGTAGGATTAACATACGCATACTTTTTAACTCAAATAAATGGTAATGAAAATAGTAAGTCAATATCAGTTACAACTGCAAACTTGGCATTAGTTTATGGAGATGGTAATGGAATAATAACAACTGATGAGCCAATAATACCAGGAACAACATTAGATAGTAAAACGTTTACAGTTAAAAACGAAGGAAATGCAGAAACAGATTATGTAGTAGTAATAGAAGATGTTAAGGTTACATATGCAAGTACAGTAGGAGAAAATGAAGCAGGAACTACAACAACATTCGAATCTAACGATTTTGTATATACATTAACATGTGAAAGTGATGGAGAAGCATGTGATAGTATTAATACTGAAACTACACTCCCAATAAATGGAGGAATATTAGTAGGGAATAAGATAGAAGTAGGTAAAACACATACATATACTTTAACAGTAACATATAAAGAGACTGGTGTAGATCAAAGTGCTGATATGAATAAGACATTAGAGGCAAAAGTAAATATAAGAGACATAGCAGAAATAAATCCATATAGTACAAACCAAAATACATTAGCATATAACATAATAAATAATGCTGTGTTAAATAAAAATGGAACACAGTTATTAGCTTCACCTATAACAAAAGTAGCGGAAGAAATAAGTATGTATGAAACACCAGGTGAATATTATTATGAAACAATAGAAACAAGTTCTTTATGTGCTGATTATTATCCTTGGTATATTGGAGATACAGAAGAAGATCTTAAAGAGTGTCAGCTTGATTCTGAAAAATGCTTAGAAAATGTATCTGTATCATCTTATGAAGAAGCAGTTGGAAAATATGTATATGATGAATGTGATGGATGGACAAGATATTTAGAATCATATGATTCTAAATCATCAACCCTTTTATTTAGGATTGAATACACTTATGAGAAAACATTAAGTGTAACACAAGATGATTTAGGTACTTCATATTATTATAGAGGTAAAGTAGAAGACAACTATGTTGATTTTGCAGGAATGTGTTGGAGAATAGTACGTATCGAAGGTGATGCTGCAATTAAATTAGTACTTGAAGATAAGGATAGTACTTGTGCAACATCCAATATTAACTGGGATATTGGAACAGGACATTATGGATATAATAATACAAAAGTTACGAATTCAAGTGGGCAACAATCAACTGGTACAAAAATTATAGCAGATTATTTAAATAGTCCAATAAATAAAGAGAATAGTATGAAATATAAGCTAGATGAATGGTTAACAAGTAGTGGAATAGATACAAGTAAATTAAAAATGAATACATGGTGTTTAGGAAATGTAATTGATGCTTATGATTATGAAACGGGTCAATTATTAAATAGTGGTGCTAATGATTTAATGTATAACGGTGAAAAATTCTATTATGAAGTAGGAAAAAGACTTTATGGTATAGGTGAAACACCAAATGCAACATTAAGATGTGATGGAAAGAATGATAAAACATTTAAATCACATATAGGTGTATTAACAGCAGATGAAGTAGTATTTGCAGGTGGTAAAGCAGGAACTTTTGAAGACGAGTATTACACTATAAATGAACATTATTATTTAGTAGATGTTAATGGAAGTAGTTGGTGGACTCTTTCTGTTTTTAGCGACACTGCTGTATTTTTCATTGAAATTCTAGAGAGCGTTATGGTCGCTGCTGGAGTGCAAAATACCGGAATGAATATTCGTCCTGCAGTTTCATTAGCCTCTAATACCATAATTATAGGAGGAAATGGAACAAAAACTAATCCCTATGTAATTGGATAATTAAGCGCTAGGAAACTAGTGCTTTTTTATATTGTAAAATTAGATAAGTTTTGTTATAATAACTTTAGAATAAGAGGGATATGATGAATAATATAGTTAGTATGGTTAATTATTATTTAGTTCATAAAAATGCTGATGATAGTATTATTTATTATTTGAAGAATAAGTTGGATAACGCTAAAATTGATGAGTTAATAATAATACAAATTGAATTATTGTTCACAGATCCTAGTGATAAATTAGTTAGTGAATTGGTTAATTACATTAATAATAAAATTAATAGTATATTAAAAAATATAACTTTGTTTGATTTAGCTAGTTTAATAAGCATATTAAAACATAGAGAAGATATAATGTTAGAAGAAATAAAAAAATTAGAAGAAAAAAATAAAAGTATATTTGATAAGATACAAACTAAAGATTTAAATTTAGATCAAAAATTTGATGATATAGATAGTAAAATTGCTGCTAATTTAATTAATGAATCACAAACTAATTCATTTAATATTAATAGAATTAAAAGTGAAATTAATTCTATTAATATATGGTTGACTAATTTAGAAAATAGTTTTAATAAAAAAATAAATAATGCTGATATTGAAGAATTATTAGTTAGTTATATTAATGAATTGACCTTAATAAATAGGGATGATTTTATAAATAAATATATAAGTAAAACATCTAACAAAATAGAAGATTATATTTTAAATAGTAATTTATTAGATACTATTACTAATGTTATTCCAGAATTAGATAGAATATATAGTGCTAATTCAGTATATAAAAATGAAATATATAAATTATTAGATTATTATATTGATTTAGTTGATAGTCAAGTTAAAATAAGAATAAATACTTTGGATTATGAAGAAAAATTAATTTTAAAAGATAAGATTAATATTATTTGTAGAGAAATATTAAGTAATAGTAATCCGGATGATGATTTCAAAGTTTTAGTGATTAATAGTTATTTAAAATATTTATAATTATCAAAATATATATTATTACATATAATGAAGTATGAGAACAATTAAGATAAATGAATATATTCATGATGGAGAATTAATTAATTTAGATAATTATGACCCATATGAAAAGTTGTTATATAATCCTTCGTTATATTTAGATAAAAATAAAAGATATTATTTTTATTGTAAGAATGGAATTAAAAGTAAAAAAGTTGTTAGTATATTAGAAATATATGGTTATGACGTAATAAGAGTTATTAATTAACTCTTTTTTTTAGTGCTTTTTTGTTATATAATTTATGTGTGATGATATGAATATAAATAATATAGATGTATGGTTGACTAATTTTTTGTTAAGTATAGGTTTGTGGGGATATATTTTATCTTGTGTTTTAATTATGATAGAATCGTTTATTCCTGTATTACCATTAACTGTTTTTATAGCCTTATTATTTTATAAATTTGGCATAATTTTTGGTTTTATAATAAGTTATATATGTACTATTGTTGGGTGTATTTTATCGTATACAATATTTAATAGTCGTTTGAGATTAAGATTTGAGAATTATATTCTTAAGAAAGATAAGAAAAAATTAGAAAATTTAGTTAAATCGATTAGAAATATTAAATTTATTAAATTATGTTTGATTATTGCTCTTCCATTTACACCATCTTTTATAGTAAATGTAGCGGCTGGATTGTCAAATATTAATAAGAAAAAATATATTATTTCTTTACTAATTGGTAAAATATTTTTGGTAATATTTTGGGGATTTGTTGGTACAAGTTTAATAACTAGTTTTAAAAATCCAATTAATTTATTATATATTTTTATATTATTATTTGTATGTTTTATAGTTAGTAAATTTGTTAGTAAGAAAGAAGGATTAGAATGATAAGTTATATAATTATAGGTTTGTTAGTAATTAGTATAGTTTTAAATATTATATTGATATTTAGAAAAAGTAATAATGATACTATAGAGAGATTAGGTAAGTTAGAAACTGATTTAACTAAAGAGTTAGGTGAGTTTAAATTTAATTTTAGTAGAACGATAAATGATGATTTTTCGAAACTTAATGAAACTATAATAAATAGATTAAACAATATTAATGATAAGGTTAATGAAAGATTAGATGTTAATTTTGAAAAGACTAATAAAACATTTACAAATATTTTAGAACGTTTATCTAAGATAGATGAGGCTCAAAAGAAGATAGATAGTTTATCAGGAGAAATAGTTAGTTTACAATCTGTTTTAACTGATAAGAAGACTAGAGGAATATTTGGTGAAACTAACTTGAATTATATTATGGATAGTGTATTTGGTAAAAATGATAAAATATATCAAACTCAATATAGTTTAGGGAATGGGTTTATTGCTGATGCAATTCTTTTTGCTCCAGAACCATTAGGGACAATTTGTATAGATAGTAAATTTCCATTAGAAAATTATAGGAGAATGACAGATAAGAGTTTAAGTAAAGATGAAAGAGACGTTGCTACTAAATTATTTAAAAGTGATGTTAAAAAACATATAGATGCTATTCGAACAAAGTATATTGTTCCTGGTGTTACGAGTGGTGAGGCAATAATGTTTTTACCTGCAGAGGCGATATTTGCTGAAATAAATGCATATCATCCTGATTTAGTTAAATATAGTTATCAATCTAAGGTATGGATTTGTAGTCCAACAACTTTGATGAGTACATTAACTATTATAAGTATGATTCTGAAAAATATGGAAAGAGATAAATACGCTAAAGTAATTCATACTGAATTAAATAAATTAGGTGTTGAGTTTGAAAGATATAAAGATAGATGGGATAAACTATCTAGAAGTATTGATACGGTTAGTAAAGATGTAAAAGATATACATACTACTACGGAAAAAATTACTAAGAGATTTGATGCTATAAATAGTGTTAATGTGGATAAAGTATTAGAAGCTCCAGAGGACTAATACTTTTTTATTTACATAAATTTTGTAAATGAAATTATATAGTTTTTTGTATTTTATTAGTTTTTGATATAATATATATATCGAGGAAGTGTAATAATGAAAGATATAATTGAAAATATATTTGGATTTTTATATACATTAAGTATGGGTGATTATATATTTTTTATAGGAACTTTTATTATAGTATTAGCATTTTTATATGTTTTATATTTAATGAATAGGGATGATGATATGGGTGTATTATACAATAATGATGATATTACAAGTATCGAAAGTATTAAAGAAACTATAGAAAGAGAATATAAGCCTGGAAATATAGAACTTACTGATTATGAAAAAGAACAAGAGGAAAATGCAATAATAAGCTATGAAGAGTTGATAAAAAGCAAAGATAAATATGTAGTAAGTTATGATGAAGAGTATAAAGCTGAAACAGAAGAAATAAGTGTAAGAAAAATTAATGTAAATAATTTTGCTGGCGATAATGAGGAAACAAGTAGTTTACAAGTAAAATTAATGAGTTATGATAAGGAAGAAGCTTTTTTAACTGCTTTAAAACAGTTACAACAAAATTTAACTAATTAATACTTTTATAAAGTATTTTTTTTTGATATAATTTTTATAGTGATAGGTGATAAAATGAAAAAGAAAAATATCATAATATTTATAACTACATTTATTTTATTGGTTTTAGTTAGTGTTTTTTTTGTATCTTACGGATACATTATGAATGTTGTAACAGGTAATGAAAGTTCAAAAACTTTAACTTTTAAAAGGAGTTCTATTAAGATTGAATTTAGTAATGGGAATGAAGAATTAGTTAGTGAACAAGATGAATATTTTATTGCAGGTTCTACTATTCGTAAAAAGTTTACTATAAAAAATACAGGTAGTGAGGATGTATCTTATAGTATTAAATTAATAGATGTTATTAATCCATTTACAAGAAAAGAAGATTTAGTATATGAGTTATATTTAGAAGATGATTTAATTGCTAATAATATTTTCCCTAGTGAAGAAATAAACTATATAGCATATAATCAAATTTTGAAGATTGGTGAATTAAAAAATTATGAAATAGTTATTAAGTATAAGACTAGTTTAGAAAATCAAATTGTAGATAGTGGGAAAACTATTCATGCTAGTTTAGATTTTGAAGAAACAATAGAATAATATTTATGTAAAGTATTTTTTAAAAAATATAAAAACAGTTAAAAAAAACTGTTTTTTATTATATAATTTTATTAGAGGTGAAAAACGTGAAAGTTATTGTTACTGCCGGTGGTACAGGAGGTCATATATATCCTGCAATAGCCATAATAAATAAAATAAAAGAGTTAGAACCAGAAAGTGAATTTATATATATTGGTACACATAATAGAATGGAGAAGGATATTGTTCCTAAACATGGTATTAAATTTATTCCTATAGAAATTTATGGGTTATCTAAAAAAGATATGGTCCAAAATGTTAAGAATTTATTTTTAATAAGTAGTGCGATAAGAAAATGTAAGAATATTATGAAAGAGTTTAAACCTGATATTGTTATTGGAGTAGGTGGTTATGTTACCTATCCTGTTGTAAAAGCAGCTAATAGTTTAAAAATTAAAACTTTTATTCATGAACAAAATAGTATTCCGGGGAAATCTAATAGGGCTTTAGAAAAGTTGGTAGATGCTATTGGTGTAAGTTTTATAGATAGTAAAAAATATTTTAGAAATCAAAATAAAGTTTATTTTACCGGAAATCCTTGTAGTGAAAATGCGGTTAATACTGATATAGTGTCAAAAGAAAAATATGGAATTAATAGTAATAGAAAGTTGGTTTTAATAGTTAGTGGTAGTTTGGGATCAGGTACTATTAATAATAAGATGAAAGATTACTTAGAAAGTATTGAGAATGAAAAATATGATGTTATATATGTAACCGGAAAAAAATATTATGAAGAGTTTTCTAAGAATAAGTTTTCTGATAATGTGCATATTGTTCCATATGTAGAAAATATGAGTGGATTACTTAAAAATACTGATGTAATAATAAGTAGAGCAGGAGCTAGTTCTTTAAGCGAAATTTTAGCTTTGAAGGTTCCTAGCATAATTATTCCTAGTCCTTATGTTGCTAATAATCATCAATATTTTAATGCATTATCATTAAAAGAGAATGAAGCATGCATTATGATTGAGGAAAAAGATTTAGATAAAGATATTTTAAAGACAAGTATAAATAAATGTTTAGATATTGATTTTAAAATGCGATTAAAGAGTAATATGACTAAATTAAGTATAATAGATAGTTCAACAAAAATTTATGAAATAATAAAAAAATTGATAAAGTAGGTGCTTTATGGCAAAAAGAAAAAAGAAAAAATTAAATATAAAAAGAACTTTAGCTTTTTGTTTATTTATTTATATTTTATGTTATGGAATATATTATTTAGTTAATCAGCCTATTAAACATATTGAAATAAATGGTAATAATTTAGTGACTGACAACGAAATATTGAGAGCTTCAAAATTAAAAGATTATCCATCTATTTTTAAATATAGTAATAGAACTTTAGAAAAGAGAATCAAGAATATAAAGTTAGTGAATGATGTAGATGTAAAAAAATGGTTTGGACATATTATAAAAATTGAGATAAAAGAGAATAAATTATTGTTTTACTATGAAGATAAGATAGTGCTAAGTAATGGTAATTTTATAAAGACTGATATAGAAAATGTTTATGGTATACCTACATTTATAGGGAATATAAAGACTGATATTCTTAATAACTTTGTTAAAGGTTTCAGTGAGTTAAATGATAATATAATATATGAGATGAATGAAATAGAGTATTATCCTTCTTTAAATGAGAATGGTAAGGTTATTGATGACGATAGATTTAAAATAACTATGAATGATGGTAATACTATTGTTGCTAATAGTAAATCGGTTAGTGTTCTAAATAAATATAATGATATTTATGCATCATTGGGTGGTAAATTAGGAACTATAAATTTAGATACGAATGAGGTTAAGAATTTGATTTTTATACCATATGGGGAGTAAAAGTATGAATTATGATGTAGAAATGAAAAGAATAATTAGTGAATTAGATTATAAACCAAGACTTTTATTACATTCTTGTTGTGCTCCTTGTTCAACTACTGTAATAGAAACTTTAAAAGAATATTTTGATATAACAATAATTTATTATAATCCTAATATAGAGCCTTTCTTAGAATATGAAAAACGTAAGATAGAACAGATTAAAATAATAAAAAAATATAATTTGAATTTTTTGGATTGTGATTATGATAATGATTTATTTCATGAAATGAGTGTTGGTTTAGAGTTGGAACCGGAAAAGGGGATACGTTGTCATAAATGTTATAGGTTAAGACTTAATTATGTAGCTAATAAAGCTAAAGATAATAATTATGAGTATTTTGGTACTACTTTAACTGTTAGTCCCTATAAGTTGAGTAATATAATAAATGAAATAGGTTTAGAGTTAGAAAATATTTATAATGTTAAATATTTAGTTAGTGATTTTAAAAAGAATAATGGTTATAAACGTAGTATAGAATTGTCAAAAGAATATGGTTTATATAGACAAAATTATTGTGGATGTATATATTCTAGAAAGAGTGATATAAGTGAATAAATTAGATAAAAAAGGATTTAGTCTTGTTGAATTAATTGGTGTAATAGCTTTGTTAGGTTTAATAGTAGTTATAGCTGCAACTAGTGGTTTAGGTGCATTTAATAATGCTAAAGAAAAATTGAAAAAAGAAGACGAAAAAACTATTATAGAGGCTGCAAAGGTTTTGATGACTGAAGTGCTGTATTGTGATGATAATGTAAATAGTGATTTATTAGAAAATGATGATACTAATGATTTTGCTTATATTAACGGTTTTACTTCAGGCGTAGTTACTTGTAGTAAATTACTAGATAAAGCTAAAAGTGATGGCTTAAAAATAACATTAGATTATTTAATTGATAATAAATTAGTTACAGGTAGTGAAATAGAAAAGATGAAAAATAAAGGTATTACTTATACTGGAACTATTGATGATACAAGTATAACAGTATCTAAGAATTAGAAAGAAGAGACATGATGAAAATATTTTTAGAAACTTTTAAAGAATTTATATTTAGTAAAATGGTTAGAAATACAATTATGTTATTTTTATTTCTTTTTTCTACTGAAATTATTGTAAGAATGGTAACTGATACATTTTTAGGATATGGAATATTAAGAATAGGAATTTCAAGTTTAATAATTAGTATGTTAATTGCTTTAATAAGTTCTTATTTTAATAAAGTAGTTAGTAAAATATTTAAAATAATATTTTGTATAATAATAACTATTTATACATTTGTAGAAGTTGGGCTATATAATTATTTAGGTTTTTATATGGGGATTGGAAATAGTGAACAAGGTGCAAAAACATTAAGTTATATTTGGGATTTAATTAAATCTTTGGAACTTACTTATTATTTGTTATTTATTCCTTTAATATTAATAATATTATATTATTGTTTAATGGATAGAAAATTATTAAAGTTTGAAGAAAAGAAAAAAAGTAAAAGAATAGGTATAAAAAAACTTATTCCTACAATTGTAACTATCTGTTTAGTTTTTGTTTTTTCATTTATTTATTATACAACTTTAGTTATTCCTGGAATGCAAAATAAATTACAAACTATAAAAAATACATCATTGTTAAAGTATCCAGAAAATTCTAATTTATCTGTTAGTCAATTTGGAGTTTTAATATATGGATTAACTGATATTAATTCATATGTATTTAATATAACAGGAGATGAAATAGATTTTATTAGTACTAATAAAAGTAATAACAACAATGTTATTACTGATTATACAAGAACTATTGATGATACTGCTTGGAATAAATTAATTAGTAATGAAAAAAATACTACTTATAACAAATTAAATAATTATTTTATAAATAGAGAAATAAGTAATAAAAATGAATATACTGGTATATTTAAAGATAAGAATTTAATTGTTATATTACTTGAAAGCGTTAATGAAATTGCTATTAATAAAGAGTATTTTCCTAATATATGGAAAATTTATAATGAAGGTATAAGTTTTAGAAATAATTATACTCCACGTAATAATTGTAGTACTGGTAATAATGAAATGACTGCTATGACTAGTTTATATAGTATTAATAATACTTGTACTGCAAACAAATATAAGAAGAATGAGTATTTTCAAGCTATATTCAATATGTTTAGTAATCAGGGCTATACTACAAGTAGTTATCATAGTTATACAGACAAATATTATTCAAGACATACAATACATCCTAATATGGGTTCTGGGAAGTTTTATGGTGTAGTAGATTTAGGTATGGAATATAGTAATGTTTATGAGGAATGGCCTAGTGATTTAACTTTCTTTGAAACTGCAATGCCTTATTTTGTTAAGGACGATAAGTTTATGGCATTTATGACTACTGTTACTACACATCAAACATATAATGTTCCTAGTACTTTAGGTGATAAATATTTAGATTTATTTGAAAATACTGAGTATAGTAAAACAACAAAGAGATATTTATCTAAGATGACTGAGTTAGATAAAGCTTTAGGATATATGTTAGAAGAATTAGAACGTAATGGTAAATTAGAAAATACTGTTATAGCTATGTTTGCTGATCATTATCCTTATGGTTTAACTAATGCTCAAATTAATACTGTTTTAGATTATGATGTAAATGTTAGACAAGAAGTAGATAGAACTCCGATGGTTATATATAATTCAAGTATAGAACCGGTAAATGTAGAAAAATATACTAGTGTAGTAGATTTATTACCAACACTTTTGAATATGTTTGATATTAATTATGATCCGAGACTTTACTTTGGAAATGATATAATGGATGATAATTACTTTGGTAGAGTTCAATTTGTTGATGGTTCTTGGCAAGATAGTGTAGGTTTTTATAGAGCAACAAATGGTAAATTTACGAGTACTAATGAAGATGGAAAAAGTTATACGACTAATGAAATATTAGAAATTAATAAAGATATAACTACTAAACAAAAAATGAGTTCTGTAGCGATAAAAAACAATTATTTTAAATATTTAAAAGATGGTTTAGAAAAATATAAAGTAGAAGAAGTTAAAGAAGAAAATACGAGTGAAGTTGAAAAAGTTGTAATTGATGAATAAAAAGCAAATAAAATTAGATGTATAAAGCATCTAGTTTTTTCTTAAAAATAAATTGTTGATTTTTTTTCTTTTAAGTTATATTATTAAATAAGTTGAGGAAGAGGGATATTATGAATTTAGTAATAGTGGAATCTCCAAGTAAAACTAAAGCTATTGGAAAATATTTAGGTAGTAATTATAAAGTTGTATCTAGCAAGGGACACGTTAGAGATCTTGCAACTAGTGGCAAATTTGGATTAGGTGTAGATGTAGAAAATGATTTTACTCCTAATTATATTGCTATTACAGGTAAAAAGAAAATTATTACAGAATTAAAAAAAGAAGCCAAGAATGCTGATATAGTTTATTTAGCAACAGACCCTGATAGAGAGGGAGAAGCTATAAGTTGGCATTTATTTGATTCTATGGGATTAAAAGAAGATAGCTATCAAAGAGTATTATTTAATGAAATAACTGAAACTGCTGTTAAAGAAGCTATGAAAAGTCCACGAAAAATAGATTATAATCTTGTTAAAAGTCAAGAAACAAGAAGAATTTTAGATAGAATAATTGGTTTTAGACTTTCTAAATTAATGCAATCTAAAACTGGTGGAAAGTCTGCTGGTCGTGTTCAATCAGTTGCCTTGAAGCTTATAGTTGATAGAGAAAGAGAAATAGAAGCATTTATTCCTGAAGAATATTGGACAATTGAAGCTAAATTTGAAAATTTAAAATCTAATTTAGAAAAATGTAATAATAAAAAATTAGAAATTAAAACTGAAACAGAAGCAGATGAAATATTATCTAAATTATCTAATAAATTTAATGTTATAAGTGTAGAAAGTAAAGAAAAGAATAAAAAGGGAGTTATGCCTTTTACAACATCTACTTTACAACAGGCATGTTCTACTAAATTTAATTTTGGTTCTAGTAAAACAATGAGTGTTGCACAAAAACTTTATGAAGGTAAAGATATTGGCAGTGAAACAGTAGGTTTAATTAGTTATATGAGAACAGATTCTACAAGATTATCAAATGTATTCGTTAGTGATACTTTAGAATATATAAAAGAAGTTTATGGAGAAAAGTATGTAGGGAATGTAAAAGTTTCTAAAAGACGTGAAAACGTACAAGATGCTCATGAAGCAATACGACCTACAAGTATTAAAAGAACTCCAGAAAGTGTTAAAAAATATTTAACTAATGATGAATATAAAGTATATAGTATTATATATTTTAGAGCTTTAGCTAGTTTAATGAAAGATGCTAAAGTATTACAAACTAGTATAGTATTAGATAATAATAATTATCAATTTAAATCAACTGGACAAAAAACTGTATTTGATGGCTTTATGAAAGTTTATAAAGATTATATGAGTAGTGAAGATGTGGAATTACCGGTTATAAATGAGGGGGATATTTTAGAAACAGAAGATATATCTAAAGAACAACATTTTACTAAACCGCTTCCACGTTATACTGAAGCATCATTAATTAAAGAAATGGAAAGCTTAGGAATAGGTAGACCTAGTACTTATGCTAAAACAATGGAAACTTTAAAAGAAAGGGCATATGTTACAATTGAGGATAAAAAATTCCATCCAACAGAAGTAGGTATAGAAACAACTGATAAATTACAAGAATTTTTCTCTAATATTATCAATGTTGAATATACTGCTAATATGGAGAATGAACTAGATGAAATAGCAGAAGATAAATTAGATAATATAAAGGTTTTAAAAACATTTTATAATGAATTTGAACCATTAGTAGAGAATGCTTTTTCTAATATGGAAAAGAAAGCTCCGACTTTAACTGGTGAAAAATGTCCAGACTGTGGAAATGACTTAGTTATTAGAAAAGGTCGATATGGTGAATTTACTGCCTGTAGTAATTATCCTGAATGTAAATTTATAAAAAAAGAAGAAAAAGAAATAACTATAATTTGTACTTGTCCTGTATGTAAAAAAGGTGAAATTATAGAAAAAACTACAAGAAGAAATAAAATTTTCTATGGATGTAATAATTATCCGAAATGTAAAACTGCAGCGTGGGACTTACCAACTGGAGAGTTATGTCCTGAATGTAAAAATTTATTAGTTGAAAAAAATAATATTATAAAATGTAGTAATTGTGATTATGAAAAAAAGTAGTTGAAATAAACTGCTTTTTTTGGTATTCTTTATATAGAGTGGTAAAGACTACTTAATTAATATTTTGTGAGTTTTAAAATTATATAATCGTCCTTCGTCTCTTCGATTTAGTCGGGGGGGGGGTTAATAATTATATAATTTTTTTGTATGTAAAACAATAAACTTTTCTCCTATCATACTCTAAAATTATACCAGAACTCATAGTTCGTGTTAATTAGATTTTAATTGTGTTAACATGAAATTATAAGAAAAATATAGAAAGATTGGAGTAATGAGAAAATGAATAGGAAACAAAAAATAATTGTAAGTGTAACAAGTATATTCTTAGTACTTTTATTACTAGTAGGATTAACATATGCATACTTTTTAACTCAAATAAATGGTAATGAAAATAGTAAGTCAATATCAGTTACAACTGCAAACTTAGCATTAGTCTATGGAGATGGTAACGGACTAATAGAACCAACTGATAAACTAATACCAGGTACTACTATAGATAGTAAAACATTTACTGTTAAGAATGAAGGAAATGCAGAAACAGATTATGTAGTAGTAATAGAAGATGTTAAGGTTACATATGCAAGTACAGTAGGAGAAAATGAAGCAGGAACTACAACAACATTCGAATCTAACGATTTTGTATATACATTAACATCTGAAAGTGATGGAGAAGCAAGTGATAGTATTAATACTGAAACTACACTCCCAATAAATGGAGGAATATTAGTAGGGAATAAGATAGAAGTAGGTAAAACACATACATATACTTTAACAGTAACATATAAAGAGACTGGTGTAGATCAAAGTGCTGATATG
>JAZQIU010000006.1:0-215332 GCA_045541255.1 Bacilli bacterium
ATTTGAACTTCTTGAAGAAAAGTTTGATATGAGTACTGGATGTAATAAATCTATATATAATAAGTTAATAGATGTTGTTAATAAATTTTATTTTACTAATGATTATATAAGTGTTAAAGAGAATATTATTAATGTAATGAAAAATACTTATATAGATAGTGTTAAATATAATAATGCGGTTAATGAAATAAATATATTAGATAATATTATAGATGATGGAAAGCATGTATTCTTAGTGGGTTTTAATTTAAATAAAGTTCCTGCTACTGTTAAAGATGAAGATTATATAACTGATAATATTAAACCTGAATATTTAGAGAAAAGTTTTGAATTAAATATATTAAATAAAGAAATATATTATAAAGTTATATCTAGTATTAAGAATTTAGTTATTAGTTATAAAGAAAAACATTTAAATGAATCTTTCTACCCTAGTTTATTAATTGATGAATACAAAATGAGTGTATTAGATTATGATTTTAAATATAGTAAATATTCTAATCAAATTAATAAATTGTCTTTAGCTAAATCTATAGATAGTTTAATTAAATTTAATATTTATAATGATAATTTGAGTATTTTATATAATAATTATAAGATTCCTTATATGAGTTATGATAATAGATTTAGTGGGATAGATAAAAATAATTTATATAAATTCTTAGATAACAAATTAAATTTAAGTTATAGTAGTATGGATAACTATTATCATTGTGCTTTTAAATTTTATATTTCTAATATACTTAAATTAGATTGTTTTGAAACTACTTTACAAACTTATATTGGTAATTTATATCATTATGTTTTAAGTAAGGCTTTTATTGATGGTTTTGATTTTGATAATTCAGTTAAACATTTTGTAGAAAATAATCCATATGAAAGAAGTTATAAAAATGATTATTTTATAGATAAAGTGGTAGAGGAATTAAAAAGTGTTATTAAAACTATTGAATATCAAAATACTTTAATGAATATGGATGAAGCTATGTATGAAAAGAAAATTAATGTTGAAAAGTTGGGAGTTATTAACATTAATTTTAAAGGTTTTATAGATAAGTTATTAAAGAAAGATAAAAGCGTTGTAATTATAGATTATAAAACTTATATGGTAGATATTAATTTAAATTATTTACCATATGGTTTATCAATGCAATTACCAGTTTATTTATATTTAACTAAGAATCTTGATAAAGATTATGAAATTATTGGATTCTATTTACAACAAATATTGTTTGGTAAATTTAATAAAAATGATAAAAAGACTTTAAAAGAATTAAAGCATGATAATTTAAAACTTAAAGGATATAGTTTAGGGAATGAAAGTTTATTATATAATTTTGATAGTACTTATGAAAATAGTGAATTAATACATGGTATGAAACTTACTAGCAAAGGATTTGGACCTTATTCTAAGGTACTAACTAATAAACAAATAGATAATATAGTTAAAATGACTGATGATAAAATTAATGAATGTATAGATGGTATTACAAATGCTAACTTTGTTATTAATCCTAAAAAGATTAATGGTAAAAATATAGGATGTGAATTTTGTAAGTATAAAGATATTTGTTTTATGACAAATAAAGATTTTAAAGAACTTGATGATATAAAAGATTTGAGTTTCTTAGATTAAAAACAGGAGGTGATAGTATGCCAAGATGGACTGAAGATCAAGAATTAGCGATTAATGAGAGTGGTAAAAATATTATAGTATCTGCAGGTGCTGGTAGTGGTAAAACCGCTGTATTAACAGAAAGAGTTATAAGAAAATTAAAAAATGGTGTTAGTATTAAGAATATGTTGATACTTACATTTACTAATAATGCTGCTCATGAAATGAAAGAAAGAATACGTAAAGCTATAAAGAAAGCAAGTTTGGAAGATAAACGTTTAAAAAGTGAATTAGATTATATTGATAATGCTTATATAACTACATTCGACTCTTTTGCACTTTCTATAGTTAAAAAATATCATTATTTACTAGATATAGGTAATGATATATCTATTATTGATTCTAGTATAGTTGATTTAAAAAAAGAAGAAATATTAGATAGTATTTTTGAAGAATTATATAAAGCAAAAGATGAAAAGTTTTTAAAACTTATAGATTTATTATGTGTTAAAGATGACAAAGAAGTTAAAAAGTTAATATTAGATGTTAATAGTAAAATAGATTTAATTGAAGATAAAGATGCTTATTTAGACAGTTATGCTGAAAGGTTTTATAATGATGAATTTATAAATAATATAATTTTAGATTATGAAAAGTTATTATTAGAAAAGATTGTTAATATAAAGAAGATGATGTATTCTTTAGAAAGTGAAGTTGAAGGTAAATTTATTACTGAATCTTATGACTTATTAAAGGGATTATTTACTGCTAAAGATTACAATAGTATTAAATTAAATTCAGGTGTTAGTTTAGGTACATTAAGAGGTGCAACTGATTTAGGTAAAGAATTAAAAACTGAGATAAATAAAGCATTAAAAGAACTTAATAACATGTGTTATTATTCTAAAGACGAATGTTTAGAATATTTAAAAAATACTAAAGACTATTGTATTGCGATTATTAATATTATTAGGGAATTAGATAAAAGAGTTAAAGAGTTTAAGAAAGATATTAATAAATACGAATTTAATGATATAAGTATTATGGCTATTAATATAGTTAAGAATAATGAAGATGTTAGAAATGAATTAAGAGATAATTTTCATGAAATATGTGTAGATGAATATCAAGATACCAGTGACTTACAAGAAAGTTTTATAAATTTAATTAGTAATAATAATGTTTATATGGTTGGCGATATTAAACAAAGTATTTATAGATTTAGAAATGCTAACCCTATTCTATTTAAGAGTAAATATGATAATTATTCATTACTTAATGGTGGAATGAAAATAGATTTAGTTAAGAATTTTAGATCTAGAAATGAAGTATTAGATGATATTAATATTATGTTTAATTTGATTATGGATAATGCTATAGGTGGTGCTGAATATAGTAGTAGTCATAATATGGTATTTGGTAATACAACTTATATAAATGAGGGTAAGACTGAACAAAATAATAACTTAGAAATATATAATTATGAATATGATAAGGAAAGTAGTTTTAAAAAGAATGAGATAGAAGCATTTATTATTGCTAATGATATAAAGAAAAAGATTGAAAATAAATATCAAGTATTTGATAAAGATAATCTATTATTAAGAGATATTACTTATAGTGATTTCGTTGTTTTAATGGATAGAGCTACAGATTTTGAATTATATAAGAAGATATTTGAATTCGCTGGTATACCTACCACTCTTTATAAAGATGAAAATATAGTTAATGAAACTGCGTTATCTTTAATTAAGAATATTATAAGTTTAATAATTAAAATTAATAAAAAAGAGTTTGATACTGAGTTTAAGTATTTATTTAGTTCTATATCAAGAAGTTATTTAAGTGAGGATACTGATAATGATTTATTTGATAAATTTGTGAATAATGATTTTATGAATAATGAAATTTATAAAAATTGTTATGAAATAAGTTTAGAGTTAGATGGATTAAGTAATACAGAATTATTAGATAGAATTGTTAATAAGTTTGATGTTTTTAACAAATTCATTGATGTAGGTAATGTAGAAAATAAAACTGTTATAATTGATTATTTATATAAAAATTTTGCTGATTTAGATAGTATTGGTTATGGAGTTTATGAACTAAAAGATTATTTTGATAATATAATAAGTAAAGATAAACAAATAAAAATTAGTATGAATTCTAATTCAGGTGATACTGTTAAAATAATGACTATACATAAATCTAAGGGATTAGAATATCATATATGTTACTTTAGTGGATTTGATAAACCTTTTAATTTAGATGATTTAAAATCAAGAATTATTTTTGATAATAAATATGGAATAATAGTTCCTTTTGAAAATGAAGGATTAGATAATATTATTACTAAAGATATAGTTAGAAACAATTATATTAAAGAAGATATCAGCGAAAGAATAAGACTTCTATATGTTGCTGTTACACGAGCTAAAGAGAAAATGATAATTGTTGGTACTTTTGATAAAGATAATGATTATGGATTAGAAGATAATGGTGTTATTGATAATAGAATTAGAAATAATTATAGAAGTTTTAAAGATATTATGTTATCTATTAAGTCTAGATTAGATAAATATATAGTAAATGTTGATTTAAATAATATTGATTTAACTCATGATTATAATTTAGTTAAAACTTATAATTATAGTAAAAATATAGAAAAAACTAATGAAATAATTAATACTAAAGAATTAAGTGTTGATAATCAAGAAGTTGTTAACAAACATTTTAGTAAAAGTGATAAAAAGATTATTAGTGGAGAAACTAAATTGCATATGGAATTAGGTACTAAGATACATGAATTATTTGAAGTTATAGATTTTGTTAATCCGGATTTTGATGAATTAGAAGAAAATGAGATTTTATATATTAAAAATTTCCTTAATCAAGATGTTTTAAAAAATATAAGTGATGCAAAAATATATAAAGAATATGAGTTTATGTATGAAGAAGATAATGTAAATTATCATGGTATTATAGACTTAATGTTAGTTTATGATAATCATATAGATATTATAGATTATAAGTTAATGAATACAACTAGTGAAGAATATGTTAATCAGTTGAATGGATATAAAGGTTATATTGAAAAAACTTTTGGTAAATCTGTTAATTTATATTTGTATAGCATTGTTAATAATGAGATTGTAAAGTTATAAAAGTTCTAATTATTTAGAACTTTTTTGTTTGCTAAAAAGGAAATGCAAAAAAATTTACTATATTTATAGTATGAGGTGATATAGTTTATGAACTATTATAATAAAATAAAAAAGAAATTAATAGATAATGAAATATATGAAAAAGTTAAAGATTATTCAAAGGAAAGACATAGAGTAATTGTATATTATGAAATAGGTAAATTACTAAGTGAAGCCGGTAAACATTATGGGGAAAATATAATTGGAGAATATTCAAAAAAATTAACTGTTGAAGTTGGGAAGAAATATAATAAAAGAACACTTTTTAGAATGCGACAATTTTATAATATTTTTAGCGATGAAAAAGTGTCGCCACTGGTGACACAATTGACATGGAGTCACTATATAGAACTATTATCATTAAAAGATAAAAATAAAATCTTATACTATATTAATATATCTATAGAACAAAATTTAAGTAAACGTAGGTTAAGAGAAAAAATAAAATCTAATGAATATGAAAGATTAGATGATAAAACAAAATTAAAATTAATTAATCTAGAAAAATTAGAAATAAATGACTTTGTAAAGAATCCTATTGTAATAAAAAATACAAATAATTATGAAATTATAAACGAAAAAATATTAAAGCAATTGATATTAGAAGATTTAGATAATTTTATGGAAGAACTTGGTAATGGTTTTTCATATATTAAAAACGAATATAAAATAAAGTTAGGAGATAGTTATAATTATATTGATTTATTACTATTTAATATTCAATATAATTGTTACGTTGTTATAGAATTAAAAGTAGTTGAATTAAGAAAAGAACATATAGGACAAATACAAATTTATATGAATTATATAGATAAAAATATAAAAAATATTAATCACGATAAAACTATAGGAATAATAATCGTTAAGAAAGATAATAAATTTATTTTAGAATATTCAAGTGATGAAAGAATATATGAAACTACATATATTTTAGAATAAAAATCAAGATTAATATATGAATAATAATGATGATAATTTATTTTATATAGATGGTTATACTCTTGATAAATTTCAAATTGATTGCATAAAGTGTAATACCAACTTGTTAGTTATTGCTGGTGCTGGATGTGGTAAAACTAGTACTATATTGGGTAAAGTTAAATATTTAATTAATAATAGTGTTAATGAAAGTGAAATACTTTGTATAAGTTTGACAAATGAAGCAACTAATGGATTAAAAAATAAAATTAATAATCTTGGATATGATGTAGATTGTTTAACATTTCATAAACTAGGATTAAATATTATCAAGAAGTTTTATAATGAGATTAATATATGTAGTGATAATTTATTAGAATATATTGTTGATGAGTATTTTCTTAGTGTTGTTAAATATAGCTATAGGACATGGTTATTATTTATTAAGTTTAAAAGTTTTAAATATGATGAAATAATTAATTCAAAAGAATTTTTGTTATATAAAAAGAGTTTAATAACGTTTATTAATTTATTGAAAAATAAAGGTTTTAAAATAGAGAAAATATTTGAATTATATAAAAATAGTTTTATTAAGTGTGATTATCTATTTTTATTAGAAATTTATAAAATATATGATAATGAATTAAGAAGTAGTAATACTTTTGATTTTAATGACATGATTTCTATTGCAAATAAATTAGTATTAGTTAATAAACTTCTTTTACCTTATAAATATATAATAATTGATGAGTTTCAAGATACTAGTATGATAAGATTAAATTTAATTAAAAGTATTATGAAGTTTAATAATGCCAAGATTATGTGTGTTGGTGATGATTATCAAAGTATATATAAATTTGCAGGTAGTGACATAGAATTATTTTTAAATTTTAAAAAATATTTTAAAGATAGTGAAATTAAATATTTAAAGAATACTTATAGGAATAGTAAAGAGTTGTTGAATGTTAGCAATAATTTTATATGTAAGAATAAATATCAAATAAAGAAAGAATTATTTAGTAATAAAAGTAATAGTAAACCTATAAAAATATTATTTTCTAATAATAAAAAAGAAAGTTTAAAATATCTTTTAAAATTATTAGGCAAAGATACTATGATTATTGGCAGAAATAATAAAGATATTTATTCTTATGTGGATAAGTTAGAAGATATCAACAATATAAATTATTATACTGCTCATAAGTCTAAAGGTTTAGAAAGCGAGAATGTTATTTTAATCAATTTAACTAATGATATGTTAGGTTTTCCAACTCATTTAGAAAACAGTAAAATTGTTAGTAGGTTATTTGATAAAGAGTTATATAAATATGATGAGGAAAGAAGATTATTTTATGTTGCATTGACTCGTACTAAAAATAGTGTATATATGATTGTTGATAAAAACAATATGTCTTGTTTTGTTAAAGAATTAATCACTGATTATAAAGAGTATATTGAGTATATAAAAAAGCCTTAATAGGCTTTATTTCTTTTTTAAAACTTCGTTTATTACATAATCTTTTGTTTCGTCATATGTTTTATTTAATACAATAGAAAATTCGTTGTATAAAAATTTTTCTGCAGTTCTAAAATAAGAATCATCTATTTCACTTATTTTTTTATTATCATTTAATCTTTTTTCATTTCTTAAATATGTTGTTTTTATTATTTTAATTAAGTCTTCATGTGTTCCAGAATGCATAAGTGTTTTATATGTATTTTCCATCATTCTATCATTTTCTTCTATAACTTCAACATTAGGGATAGAAGAAATAATTTCTTTTATTTGTTCTTTAGTTATAAGTGTTCTTATCTTTTTAGAAGATACAGGTATTTTTATACTTAAAGAGTTATAACTAACTGATTTTAATTCATAATAATCTTCATCATTGTAGTATTTTTCTAATATTTTCTCTATCTTACATATGTCTTTGTTATATACGATATAATCATTAATTTTAAACATGTTCTCACCTGCTTACACTTAAAATTATATCATTTAAAAATTTTTATTTCATATGTTTTTTATAAAAAAAAGATGAAATTTATTTTTCATCTTTTATTAATTTCTTATAGTAATTTCCTTTTTCTTCAAAGTTTTTAAATGCATTATAACTTGGTGCTGCTGGAGATAATAAACATGCTGTTTTTGTTACTTTTTTTGCAACATCTACTGCTTCATCTAATGTTTCAACTTTGTATATATTTCCTCTTTTAATATTACTTGATAGCTTATATCCTGTTTCTGGCATACATATAAAGTTTTCTATATTGGATTCATTAAAGTAGTTAATTAATGGCTCATAGTTTATTCCTCTATCCATACCACCAAATATAATTGTGTCTATTACTTTTAATGCTTTTAAACAAGATATTGTAGCTTCTGGTATAGTAGCTATTGTATCATTATAATATTTTATACCATTAAATTCTCCAACATATTCCATTCTATGTTCTAATGGTTTAAATGAATTAATGGTTTTAATAGTTTGATTCATATCTAGGTTTAATAACAATGCTACTTTTATAACAAATAATATATTTATTAAGTTATGTTCACCAACTAAAATTCTTTCTGCATTTTTATTATAAATTTTAATATTTCTATAAATAATATCATCATTAATTATTTCAAATTCTTTTTCTATATCTATTATTTTAGATAAATATTTATTTGTTGATAAGTATTTATTTATATTATCGTTTGATGAAGTATATAATGCTATATCATTTTCTTTTTGATATTTAAATATATTTAATTTTGAATAATGATATTCTTCTAAACTCCCATGATAGTTTAAATGATCTTCATATAAATTTATAATAATACTTATATGAGGAGAATGTTTTGCAGTTTCTAATTGATAGCTAGACATTTCTATAACTAATTTAGTATCTTCTTTTATATCATCTATATAATCAAATATTGGATTACCTACATTACCTAGTAATAAACAATCTATATTTTGTTCTTTTAATACTTGATATATTAAACTAGATGTTGTACTTTTTCCTTTAGTACCTGTTATACCTATTATATTATCTCTAAATATTTCTAATGCTATACCTATTTGAGAAGTTATATTATCTTTAATTATATTGAATGTTTCAGCTGGTATTTTTACACCAGGTGATTTAAATATATAATCATATTCAGTTAAATTATTTAAGTAATCTTTCCCTAATACTAACGTTATATTTTTATCATCATTTAAATAATCATTATTTTCTAATAATTTTTCATTACCATCTAATATAGTTAAAGGTTGAGTTGGTAAATGTTTTCTTAAGAAATTGTATGTTGATTTACCTTCTTTACCAAATCCTAAGATAGCAATATTTTTATATTTAAATCTTTCTATTATATTATTATACATACTTATTTAACTCCTCTTTTAATAAGTTTTCAAAATATTCATCTAGATTATTTTCATTATTATATCTATTTTCTATCTTATTTGATAAGTCTTCTAATTTAAAGTTATCTTTATAATATTGTAATAAATATGGTAAGTTTTCTTCTCTTTCTATTACTTTAGTAATTGCATATCTTACTTCTTCATAAGTTCCTACACATTCAAACGGTTTTGTTTCTCCATGTCCTGTTAATTCTATAAATGTATTTAATAATTCTTCTTTTTCAAATAAATCTTCTCCAAAAATATTTATTAATTTTTCTTTATAAAGGAAAGGACTTAATATAATAAATACAAATAAACATTTAGGGCAATTACAACACCATTTCCAAGGAAGTGATTTGCTACCTACATTACAACTTTTGAATACATTATGATATTTTTCATATTTAGAAAATAACATTGCTATTTGATATTCAGTTAATGGTCTTAGTAAACTAAAATATTTAATATTTATTTGGAAATATTTTTTTGTATATTCATTGAAATCATTTTCAAATTCATATGTTTTAGAATATTGATGATTTATTTTAGTTCCTGCTACATTAGATTCGTTTGCACTCGATTCGTTGGATAAAACTATATATTTTTTATTGTTTATATATGCACATAGATATGATATAAATGCAACTAAAGCACTAAATGGTGTATGTCCATTAATAAAACCAAGTTTGTTTAATTCTATTAGGTTTTTATCTATTGTTCTTTTTACAGTAATTGTTTTAGATTCATCATATCCTGCTAATTCAGCACATTTTAGTGTTACTTCTTTTGGATTAATTATAAATGCATTATTATCTTCAAAACTATTTTTTAATAATTCTAGTGATACATTTGAATCTTTTCCACCACCTATAGGAATTAAGTTCCCTACTCCATTGTAGTTAGGAATATTAATATTAGTAGACTCAATAACACATGTTATGTTCATAAAATCTTCATAATTTGGTTCTATTCCATTTGTATAGAATAATTCTCCTAATCCATGGAAATATAATTTTTTAAAGAAGTTTATTTGTTCTTCATTAATATATCCTGCTTTTATAATTACATTTTTACTGCATGTTGCTTTCCAATAACTAATAAGCTCTACTAATCCAATATGGAATATTAAGTATTTTGTAAATTCTGTTAGTTCAAACTTATCTAATTCTAGTGTTGGATAATAATGTGTTAAGTTTGGTACGTTAAAATCATAAGTAATTATTGTTTTATTATCTTTTTCTTCTACATTATATCCTTCATATATAAATGTATCGTATTTATTTCTTAATTCTAAATATTTATCCATCGAGATCACTCCAATTTAATTATACTATATTATATTATTTTTTTATAAATATTAAATAGAAACTTTACAAAAACATAGGTTTATTTATTATTTTTATAATCATAGTTCCATAATCCTAATTGTCCTTTAATGTGGATATGTGGTATTTTTTTAACATTTTCTAATTTAAAGCCATACCCTTTCCAGTCTTTATTAGTGATTATATTTTTATATACTAAAGGATTAGTTGGTCCAACCTTGTTAATAAATTCGTCATCAACATATATTGAATCGGTTATTGTCGCTTTAGCAATTATACATCCTGTTGGATATTCTAAATTATAACATTCAAATCTTTTTAAAGCGTCTTTATCTATACCTATTCCAGCATGAATTAATATTTCACCTCTATATTTAGTATTCCATGTTCTAAATTCATATTCTTTATAACCTTCTGCTATTAAAGTAGCCCACGGTTGTTTGATAGTTAATACTTTCATAAGTTTACTCCTTTAAACAATAATATCATAAAAAATAAAAAAAGAGTGATATTTCACTCTACTTAATATCTATAGTCGACAATATATAGATATTTATAAGCATAATATTTTTACTGCACTATACCTAGTTGCACTTTATACTTAACTTTACTATTTTCTATTATGCTTTTTTATAATAACTTATTTGCGTTAATTTGTGGCTTTTTATTTATAAAACCTTAATTTTTTTGTCTATATTTTAATATATAGTATATTTATGCAGTCTTATTTTACTTTTCTTATTAGAATTTTTTCTGCTATATGATATTTATCTTTATTAATTATGTATAAGTATCCAAATATACTATATATAAATGCTCCTATAAAGTTAACCCATAAATCTTTTATAGTATCATGTAATCCTATATCAAGATAACCATCTATTTTAGTTAATTCTTTACCATTTTCGTCATACATAATTGTATAATCTATATTATCAATTGTTATAACTTCATTTTTATCTTCTGGATGTAGTTCTACAGTATTTATCTTATATACATATTTGTCTTTTTGCATATCAAAATTAAAATATTTATCCATTCCATATTCAAAGAATTCCCATATTATACCTATTGTCATAGAGAAACAAAATGCTACTATACTAACAAATAAGGGAGATAGTTTAAATGATTCAATATTTTCATTTAATAAATATATTAAAGAGAAACCTACACTTGCTGCTAGAAATCCATTTATAGTATGAAGTATCGTATCAAAGTTTTTAAAGATACCATAAAAGTTATTTATTTCTCCTAGTATTTCTGCCGAGAATATAAATGCGAATATCATAACTTCTAGAGTTACTGGTAAATCTATTTTAAACTTTTTTTCTATAAAGAATGGTAATAGAAATAATATAAGTGATAATACACATAATAGTGCATTAAATATATTTCCATTGAATATTTCTCGTATCATACATATGATGACTAATACTCTTAGAATTATATATACAGTTGCCGTTGTAGTTCCACTTTCTTTAATTATTTGTTTTAACTTTTTTACCATATTTTACTCCTATTTTTTATAATTAATTTTTTTATAAATTTCTAATATTATAAGTACACTAGATGCAATTATTGCTAAATATATTATATGTATAAATGGTATTGAAGTTGTTTTTAATAATTTTGAAAGGAATGGTATTTCCATAACAATAATTTGCAAAAGAACTGAAACTAGTACTCCATAAACTATTAATAAATTATTTTTGATTGGTACTTTAAATGCTGATTTCTTTTCACTACGGCAATTAAATACATGAATGTTTTGTATAAATACCATTAAAGCCATTATATATCCTCTTGCTATAGATACATCCATATTTAATTTATTTAATAATAAGTACCATACACTAAATACTACGCCACCTATTACTAAACCAGCGACTAATATTTCTTTTAACAAACTTCTATTAAATATTGATTCTTTTGGATCTCTTGGTTTTTCTTTTAAAATTCCTTCTTCTGCTTTTTCAAATGATAATGCAAAATCTTGTATTCCATCTGTTACTACATTAATCCATAATAGTTGTATTGCTACTAATGGCATTGGTAAATTTGAAATTATAGATAAACAAAAGAATATTACTTCAGCTAGACCACAAGAAAGTAAGAAGTAAATTATTTTTCTTATGTTAGCGTATGCTACTCTACCTTCTTTTATCCCTGCTACTATTGACTTAAAGTTATCATCTACGATTATCATATCAGCTGTTTCTCTTGCTATATCTGTTCCACTTCCCATAGCAATACCGATGTTTGCTGCTTTTAAGGCTGGTGCATCATTTACTCCGTCTCCAGTTACTGCTACAAATTCACCTTGACGTTTTAGAGATTCTACTATTTTTAGTTTTTGTAATGGTGTGACTCTTGCATATACATATTTTGTACGAATAAATTTATCAAAACTTTTTTCACCTTTATTATATTCTTCATCTATTTCTATACCAGTTGCTACTTGATTATAATCATTAGTAAGTTTTAAATCTTTTGCAATAGAGAATGCTGTTAATGGATGGTCACCTGTAATCATTAATACTTTTATTCCTGCTTTATGACATTCATCTATAGATGCCACTGCTTCTTTTCTTATAGGATCTATAAATCCTACCATTCCCATGAATGTTAAGTTCTTTATATCTTCATAACAATATTTATCTTGTTTTTTCACTTTACCATTAGCTAATGCTATTACTCTATATCCGTCTTTAGCTAGTCTTTCGTTTTGTTCTTCTAAAATATTTGAATTCATTTTATCATTAACTAAGTTAATATTTTTACAAAAAGATTTTATTACTTCTAAAGAACCTTTTACTGTACAATAAGTTTCTCCATCTTTTTCATAAAATACTGCTGAGTATTTATTTTCTGATTCATATGGAATTATTTCTAGAGTTTTAATTGTATGAGTTTCTAAATTAAGTTTTTTACCTAATACTTTAAATGCTATATCAATAGAATCTCCTACTAGTTGTTCTTCATCTATATCTGATTCATTGTTGATAACTCCTAGTAGTGCTATATCTTTAGCTAATTCAATATTATTTCCTATTACTTTGCCTTCAAAACTAAAGCCTGTTCCAGTAATATCGTATTCATCGTTATTTGGTAATAGAATTTTTTTAGCAGTTTGTTCATTAACAGTTAGTGTTCCTGTTTTATCACTTGCTATAACTGTACAGCTTCCTAATGATTCAGCTGATTTTAATTTTCTAACTATTACATTTTTCTTCGCCATTTTATTAGATGCAATTGTTAAAGCCATAGTAAGTGCTAGCGGTAAACCTTCAGGCATTGCTGATACTGCAAGTGCTATTACTGATAAAAATATTTCATTATATGGAACATCTTTCATAATTAGTAATACAGTTATAATAATTGCTACTGCTAATACTAACATACTAATTTGTTTAGATAATTTTTCTACTCTAATAGTTAATGGTGATTTTTCTTCTTCAGCTTTATTTATACTGTCTGCTATTTTTCCTATTTCAGTTTGTAATCCAATATTTACTACTATTGCTTTTGCTCTACCTGTTACTACTGTAGTACCTGAGAAAGCCATATTACTTTGTTCTGCTATAATAACATTTTCGTTGTTAATAACTTCACTATTTTTATTTACTTGTACACTTTCTCCAGTTAAAATTGATTCATCAACCATTAAATTATGCGCTTCTACTATTCTCATATCAGCACTTATTTTGTCTCCTGACTCTAATAATACATAATCTCCAACAGTTAAATCTTCAGCATCAATCGATATAACATCGTCATCTCTAACAACTTTAACTTTTGTTGTTACTAATTTTGCTAATGCTTCTGCAGTATTATTAGCTTTGTTTTCTTGATATGTTCCCATCATAGCATCAATTAATACAATGAATAAAATTGCTATTGCATCTATTACTTCACCTGCTATTATAGATGCTAGTATTGCTACTAATAATAAAATTACCATTGGATCTTTAAATTCATTAAAGAATATTTTTAATATACTGTCTTGTTCTTTTTTAGGTAATGTATTTTTACCATATTTTTGTTGTCTATTTAAAACTTCTTCTTTTGATAAACCTTTATTACTTGTTTCTAATTCTTTTTCTATATCTTCTATATTTTTATTATAAAACATATAATCTCTCCTTTACTTATTAAAAAAAGACGTACCTACAGTAACTGCAGATAAGTCTCGTTAATTAAAATAAAACCAGATAATCTCGTGTATGTTGGCTATATTACATAATAATGCTAACTACTCCCTCATCTATTATTAATTATAACATATTTTTTTTAATAGAGTAAATAATATGTTAATTATTGAATGAGAGTTTAGGTTCTCTTTAGGATGCGACTAAAATAAAAAAGAGGATTGTTGAAAATCCCCGTAATATAGACATATAACTCATATAGAGTTTAATAAAATTTAACTAAAAATTGATAAATTTAGTTCAATTTGATGGGTGGCTGATGGGTAGAAACTTAGCAGCACTCATCTTTTTTTATGTTCTAAAGTGCAAAAATTGCACTTTAGAATTGTAAACTTGCACTTTGAACCATTAATAATTACTACAGTTTTTTTATCTCTTATTTTGAATTCGTACTCTGTCTGTAATATATTTATTATATTTACAAAAAGAAATAGCATAGATAATTAAAAATATAATTAATAATATAATAAGAATTATATCATTAATACTAGATATACTTATTATTTTAGTTAATAGAATTTCGATTATACAAATTACAAATAAGACGCAAAAAGTTCTACACATATTTCTTTCTTGCATTAAAATTTCAATTTTTGAATCTTTTTCACTAGCTATAATATACTTATCATATGATTCACCTTTTTCTTTTGTAAATTTAAAAAGTATTTTTTGTCCTATAATTGACCCTAATCTACTTAACGTTTGACCAACAAAATATGAAATTATAATTTGTTCACCTATATTTAAAACACCTATTTCAAAATAGTATATATTAAATATTAACAATAAGTATCCAGGAATTATATTTGTAAATATATTGTATTTATCTATTTTATCAATTATTCTATCCATTAATATATCCTCCTAAAAATTTTTTCTACTCGTTCCATAAATGTTCCAGATGAATTTATTAATTTTAATTCTTCTTTTGAAACATAAAAATGAAGCATTCTATCCATTCCATCATAATAATCAGTTATTCCTTCTTCATTATATGAAACATATATATTTTTGTTCTTTTTAAAACTTTTTTCTATATCAAATTTACATGATATAATTATTATATTTTTTTCTTTAATAGCATTATTCTTAATATAATTATTCACTGATAAATTATGACCAACTATCATTAAACTATCATTAATAGAGGAAGGAATAGATTTTAGTTCCATTCCGCCTTCTATCATATATGGTATAAAATATAAATTAGTGACTTTTTCAATAAACCTTTTGCGTGAAATTTTTTCTTCTTTTGTAATTTTTTTATTTAATATTATATATCTCATATGCCATAATATCCTGCTCTAACATTTACAAACGAAATATTATCAATATGAATTTCACCATTTTTAGTATTTTTTATTTTTTTACCAATGCTATTTTCCATCAATTCATCTGAGCCACCATTAGAATTTCCTGTGTTATCTGAAACTAGATATATAACATCTTCCCTTCCGTCATTCTTTTCAAAAATTTGTTTTGCTTGTTCATATTTTCCATGATGAGGCAGTTGAATCGCATCATATTCTCTGATTTTTTCCTCTATAGCTGCATATGATGCATCACCAGTTAATAAAACTTTATGATTATCTATAATTAATTCTACCTGCACACTTATAGCGTTTACAATTGTTTCCATATCTATATTATCTGACTCTGAATTATTTAGTGCTTTTGCTACTGCTTCTAATAAATAATCATAAGATGGACCTGCAAAATTTAAACATGGATCTAATGTAAAATCATCATCTAATGAGTCATTTAAATTATTTCCTGAAAGACTGTAAATATTATCAAAATAATCTGCTATTTGCTTTTTTATACTTTCCCTAGTTCTTCGTTTATCATCTAATTCATCTAAAATATCATCAATGTGTTTTAACAATAAAATAGTCGTTATAGAAGAAACTTTATCTTGGTCAATCAAATAGTTTAAACCCTCAAAATGATCTGCGTCATTATGTGATAATATTACATCAACTTTATCATAATTGTTTTCTTGCAAGTATTTAACAACTTCTTTTGCATGTTCTTCACATCCACAATCATATATTATTGTTTTTAATCCAGTATCAATTATTATACAATCCCCACAGTTTTTGTCGTTGTTTTTATAGTTCTTCGAACTTAGAACTCTTATCTTCATTATTATCTCTCCTTATAAAATTTATTATCGAGATAACTATTAACTACATAAACAACGACTTTTTTAACTAAAAACATATAAGTCACCTCCTGTTTCAAAGATTTTTTACACTTGAATTGACTTATATGTTTAAATCTGTTATTATACCCATTGACACATAAGATTTTTTTATGTATCATTATAATTGAGAATAGACGGAATTTATTCATTGGTCAATTCTTTGTTCTCGATAGTCGTTTGCCTTACGGCATTTTGTTGATTAGTGGTAGTTAGTAGCTACCAGTATAAGAACATGTTTAGTAGACATGTTTTTTTCGTATCCGCTTATACCAATTTACATATTAGCACAATTTTAAGCTTGAGGCAACAACTAATCGAACATTTTTTCTATAAATTTATATGATTTAAATATTAAAAAAACAAGAAATTACTGCTTGTTTTTGCCAGACTGTTGACAAAGTAAATTTTTTGGTTATACTCTTAAAAAATATAATCATAAATTATGGTTTTAAATAGTTATTATAATTAGCATAAATATACTGAAATATCGATTCTTCTACACAAATTCATACTTTAATATTCTATAATGCCATCATTATCAGATTCACTAGTATTGATTTCATTACCACAATCAGTACACTCCCAACTTCCGGCCCAATACATAGTACCACCACAATTTGAGCAAGTTTTATAGTATCTTTCATCCGATTCAGTTTCTAATTCACCACTGCAATATGGACATCTATTGTATTCAGATGAGTCATATACTTTATCACAATTTGAACACATTTGCATATTAATCACCTCACTTTCAATCATTATTTATCAATCGGTTATATTATATTATAAAATTTACATTTTTTATTATTAATATTAAACTTGAGCATAATTTTGCCCCAAAATGTCCCCAGTGCAAAAGAAAAAGACTTTGGGACTTATAAACAAACAAAAGGAGTCGCCATTGCATCTTTTCAGGATAATTTAGTTTACCTTAATTTTTTAGCATATTTTTTTATTTCTTTATTTTTACTTCTCAAATTTCTCACAAATTAACCTATTTTGCCTATCTTGTTCTATTACAGTGTTCTCAATATATTCCCAGTCAATCATTTAAAATGCTACGGTTTCCCAAGATTATTTTCCACTTAATATTTTACTTATGATTTCATTATATTTACTTTCTTTAATCTGAGTGTCAAGAGCCTTAGTTAGCTCTTTTATGTCCTCTTCAACCAGTTCTTTTTTATTAATTAGTGTTTCATATACTTCTTTTAATCTTTCTTGATTATCGGTTATATATTTATTGTTTGTATCATAGTAAAAAAATCTTTTAATAAAACTTTTACTATCTTTTACGTCATTAATAAAATAACTAACGTTCATTAAATTTACATATGTACTAAGATCAATAAAATTTAAATCAAATTTACTTTCTTCATTTCCAACTTTTTTATTTAAAAAGTTTAAATACATGTATTCTATTACTAACATTGTATATTTTAAATTACTTAATAAATAGTTTTTATACTTTATAGTTTTACTCATATACGAAAGTAATTCTTTCATACTGCAGGGATGAACAATTTTACATAAGTATTTATATATTTCATTAAAATCTTCTTTTTCAAAATATTCTGTAAAAATATTAGTACAATTGCTTTCTAATATTCCTCTTAATCTCCAGGGCTCAGTGTCTAAGGTAATATTAATTTCTTTATCATATGATTTAGCTATAACATAAATAATATTTTCATATAAAGTTCTTAGAATTGTAGCAGCATTTAATAAATCTTTCTTATCTATAAGTTCATTAACTAATTTAAAATCACAGGTAATTTTATTATATAAAGTTTTCGACTTATTATATTTACTGATTTTCTTAAATTCAAAATTATCTATTTCATCTAAGTAAACATGATTGGCACAATTTAAAATTCTCATACATTTTTTATAATCATTCATTCTCTTTATAAATTGACTTGTAGTAGCCATATAATCACCTCATTTATTAACTTTATATTATATCATGAAAAAAGCCTGAATTTACTTCAGACTTATATTTTATATATTATTTTCTTCTACAGTTTCTAATTTGAAATCATATACATGTTTTAATACATTTATAAATTCGTTTGTATTATCTTTTTGGCAAATACTTCTAACATAAATTGCCATTCCATTTGCTTCAACTTTAGTGTATGAATAGTTTTTTAACAATTCATTAGACTCATCAATTATTAATTCATGAGAATACATTTTAAAATTTCTAATAACATTAGGAATATCTAAATAATTTTGAATATTATTATCAACAATATAATCATGAACTAAAGCTCTGACTAATTTAGCGTTATCATAATAAACATCTTTATATAACCATTTAGATTTACCTGTTCTTCCACCCGTAGATTCTTCTGTTATTTTTAAATTAATATCTTCTCTTTTAATCTCTAACATTTCTTCTATTTTAGATATCAAATATTCTTTTCTTTCTAATATTTGTTCATAATTCCATGTTGTATTTCCAGCTTCATAATACGCTATAATTTTTCTTGTGAATTCAAACGAAGTTATACCAGATTTATTATTACCTTTTTCATCTTCGCCCTTATAAATTCTGATTTTATTTTCAAAACCACAGTTAAGTGCTTCTTCATTCTTTATATCTTGCAACAAGGCCATATTACCCAATCCATTTATTACAGGTAACACATCCTCGTCATTTATATAATTCCATTCTTCTTTTTGCTTATATGCTCTTGGTAAAATGTGGTCCATGTGCAATGTATTATCTAACACATAAAACCCAGTATTAGTACTTTCTCTATTTTTATATTCTAAAGCTAACATTAATGGTTTTAGGAACTTTTCATTATATACATCGTTATCTAATGCATCATAAACTTTTGCATACATTCTTCTAGAAATAATTGTTCTATTCAAATCTTCTTTTATATCGTCAATGCTATTACCATTTATTATTGATTCAATCAATTTAAATGAAGTTTGCTTTATTTGGTTTAAAGTGCACCCAGCAACTAAAGATATATAGAAGAATCTTCTTATTTCTTTGAACAGCTTTTCTTTTTCTGGATAATTAACTTGGTATGCACTTGTTAATGCTGTCATAACATAAAATTTCCAAGGTATATATCTTAACGCTAAAATACAAGCATCTTTTGATTCATATACTTTTCTCAATGATTCAGAAAAACTATTTAATTCTGCAACCAATTCATACACATCGCTTCTTTGAATAATATCTCTTAATTCATCTACTACTTGTCTTTTTGGATTTGATTTCAATTTATAGTATTCATAAAATACAACAAAATCATCAATTTTAAATCCATATTGTTTCGACAAATCTTCAATATTTTTCCAATTATTATTAAATATTTGTTTACCAGTTTCATCATCTTGTTCATATTTACCAATTATATATGACTTTATTATATCTGAAGGTGATAATTCTAATCCTCTATCATTTAATACTTGGAATAATTTAATAGCAAATGATTGGTTAGTACATTCTATTTTTATTATATTAGTTGAATAGAATATATAATTTACAAACTCATCTAGTTCGGTTTCACTTAATTCAGATAACTTTCTATAAAAGAATACTGCTGCATTAATGTATTTGTATTGAGGATCATCCAATTTCAATTCTCTTTTTGTTGGTTCATCAATATCAGCAAATGACTCACAATTAATAATTAAATCATTAAATATTGAATCATATTTAGGATCTGTTTGTAATTGTAACCTATTCTTTCTACCTTGGAATAAAATACAATTTTGAATTTTATCTTTATCAGCAACAAATATTTCATCACTATTTTTATTAATATTTGGAAAGTCTTTTACTAATACATTCATTAAAATCATTAATGTCGTAATTCTTTGTTGTCCATCTATTAATTCAAAATATCCTTTGCCATCATTAACTACTACTACTGAACCTAAAAAGTAGCAATCATTATCTATTGTTTTATTTTGATAAGCTTCATATAAATCATTCCATAAGGAATCTAGTTGATCGCTAGTCCAACTATATTGTCTTTGATAATTAGGTATTTTATAAATACCGTCACAAGAAAATATCTCACTTATAGTTTGATTAATTGGTTTAAAAGTATCTACTGCCATTATTTCACCTCACAATAATTATACCATAAAAATGATTATTTATATAAAACTGGTAAAATTTATCTAAAACTATTTTTACATCTCTTTAATTAATATTACTCATATTTTTTATTATAATAAGAATTACATTTTTTAATATACTTTACACCCATTTTTTACAATCAGTGTTTTTACTGATTGCATTTTACTTTATTTTGTATTATAATAATCATTGTGGAGGATTATTATGAATTGGAAAATAAATAACAAAAGCAAATATAAAACTATTCTTGATAAAGCTAAAGAGGAAAAACGAGCTGCAATACACTCTTTTCATAGATATTATGGTAAATTAATACCGGCGATCCCAAAAGCATTTATAAAAGAATTTACAAATGAAAATGACATAGTCGGCGATCTTTTTTCTGGCTCTGGAACAGTTGCTGTAGAAGCCAAACTATTAAATAGAGATTTTATAGGATGTGAAATAAATCCTTTATCTCATTTGATTTCAAAGGTTAAAACAACAGCTTATAATATTGATTTACTAAATCAAATGAATGAAACAATTGAAACCAAATTATATGATTCTGAATATAGAAAAAAAGTAAAAGTTGAAAAAGTTCCATATTGTGTTAATATTGATCATTGGTTCAAACAAAAAGTCCAAGATGACTTAATGTATATTAAAGCAGTAATCGATGAAGTTATTAATTGTAATGTTAAAGAAGAAATTTCTTTATATAAAAATTTTTATTATAGTGTTATCTCATCAATTATAAGAAATGTTAGTAATGCAGATCCTGCAACAGTATTTCCTGGTATAAGTAAAAGAATAAGACGTTTAGAAGAAGA
Organism: Bacilli bacterium; assembly: GCA_045541255.1. Lineage (GTDB taxonomy): Bacteria > Bacillota_I > Bacilli_A > RF39 > UBA660 > UMGS1124. Next base: position 21,803 of record JAZQIU010000006.1, read on the forward strand.
AGGAAAAATTCATAAAGATACAATTAAAACCTTCATGAATGCTTTAAAGAAAAGAACTAAATATTTCGAAGCATATACAGACAATAACTCAAATATTAATATTATTAATGAAAATTCTGTTACTGCGGATTTAAGTGATTATAATGGAAAAGTATCATTATTTGTGACTAATCCACCATACATTTCATCTGTAAGGTATATTGAAACTATGAAATTAGAAATGTATTGGTTGGAATATATTAAAAGTTCTGAAGAATACGGTGATTTAGCAAAAGTAATGCTTGGTAATGATAAAGTAACAAAAAATGAATTTATGAACTTAACAAAAACTAAATATGATGAAATAAATCAAATAGTTGAAGAAATAAATTTAAAATCTCCAAAAGATGCATATATAGTTTCTAAATACTTTAATGATATGGAAAATATAATAATTAAAATGAATACTTTACTAAAAAATGAAGGAAAAGTTGTAGTAAAAATATCAGATAGCAATGTAAAAAAAACAAAGGTAGAAACCGGAAAATTTTTAACTCTCATAGCAGAAAATCATGGATTTAAATTAAATACTGTTTTTCTAGATAAAATAAATGAAAATAGCAGATCATTAACTACTGCTAGAAATACATACAGCGATATCATTTTAAATGATCATATAATCATTTGGGAAAAAGTTGGTGAAAGCAATGTATAACTCTATAAAAACAATTAGATATATGGGAAATAAGAATAAACTTTTAGATTTTATCATTCCAGAGATTATAAAACATTCAAAGCAAGACGATATAATTTGTGAACTTATGGCTGGAACTAATTGTGTTTCTTACGCTTTAAAAGATAAAAGAAATATTTATACAAATGATATTCAATATTATAGTTATGTAATTTCTAATGCTTTAATTAAAAATAATAAATATACTATAAATTCTAAATCTGCTATTGCTGATTTAAAAGAAAAATATGATTTAAATTTAAAAGAACACTTTTTCCATTTTTTTGAAAAAAATTATTCTGATACATATTTTTCAGCTAATCAATGTATTGAAATTGATTCAATTAGATATGCAATTAATTCATTAGAAATATTTGAAATTAAAAGTTTATATTTAGTTGCATTGATGAATTCCATGTGCGTGTGTCAAGCTACATCTGGACATTTTGCCCAATATTTACCTTCAAATCATCCTAGATTAGAAAAAATTAAAACTAAAAGTATTTGGAAAGAATTTTTAAAAAAGTGCGATGACTTCAATTCTATTATATTTAGTAAATATGACAATAAATGTTTTAATTTAGGATATGAGCAAATATTCGATTTGCCAGAATTTGATAACGTACAACTTGTTTATATTGATCCACCATATACAGGTGAACAATATTCTAGATTCTATCATGTTTTAGAAACAGTATGTAAATATGATAACCCCGACTTAGAGTTTAAAGGTTTATATAGAACTGACCGTTTTACATCTCCTTTTTCATTAAGAACAAAGGCATTCGATGAATTTGATAAATTATTTTCTATGTTAGCTTCTAGGAATAAAAAAACAATATTGAGTTATTCCACTAAAGGATTAATAAAAGAATATGAAATGGAATATTTGTTAAAAAAATATTATAAACATTGTGAAGTTAAAAGAACTAAATATAATCACTCAACTCAAGGAAAAGGGAATGTTAACTTAGAAGAATTACTTTTTATAGCACATAATTAAAAGGATTATTAACTAATCCTTTTTTCTTATTCACTTACTTCTATTTCTTTATAGTTTGAATTAATCCAGTCAACTTCATATGCTTTCTTTTTAGCAGTACTTTTATCAGTACACAAAAATACCTTTGGTATATTATCCAGATGATTTTCAACATAAGGAACAAAAACTTGTTTTATTTTTTCAAAATCCCATTCCTCTTCTGCATATAGCCAAGCATCTTTCCACGCTGAACTTTTATGATGTTGATGTAATATATAATTATTCCATTTATGCTCTAATTCTAATTTTTGTGTTGTACCACCAGAAAATTCAATTATAACATCAGCACCACCTGATGAAGACACTATTAAATTAATAACTTTTTTACCATATATAACAAACTCTTTTTTCCACTTTAAGTAATCATTTAAAAATACTGAAAATTCATCTTGTTCTACAGTGTTTCGTTCTACCACCGTATCTTCAACTATATTTTGTCTTAATTTATCCCAATTATATTTTAATCTTTCTTCAATATTTCCATTTTGATTAGATAGTATATCTAATCCCTCATTTAAACAATATGATTCATACACATTACCACTTACATCGTAAAATCTTTTTGTTTTTTTATCAAAATACATTAAAAGCGGTCCATTAGATAAAATATTTTTGCTATCAATAACATAAAATTCTTCCCAAGCATTTTCTTTTGATGGAATCACAAATAAAGCATGCATATTAAATTGTTTTACTTTAGGTCCAGATAAATAATTATACATATTGAATTCTACAACATCTTCTGTTTTAAATGTATTAAACAATATTCTTAAAAAATATTGATTATTTTCTGATTTTAATACACAATTTTTTTTAAAATTATCATTATCTCTTTTTAATGGAAAATCTTTATTTCTTTTCAAAAAAACTTTTATATGAGCCTGACTTTCTCTAATAGATAAATTTCTTGCTTCTGATTCCAATAATTTTTTTAATTCTATATTATTTGTGTATGCTTTATATTCTTGAGTATCAAGTATAATTTCTCCATTTTTGTATGCATTAAAAAGTCTATCATTTTTACCAATTCCATAATACGGAGAATAACTATTGTTTTTCTTAATAAAACCTTTTAATGTTAATGCTGTTGAAAAATTACCTCTTAAACCACCAAAATTGGTGTCATCGAAATACTTATAATCATTTTTATCTTTTCTAATTCTAACCAATTCTGGTTTTATTTTATTAGCAAATTTGATTAAATCGTTTGTGTTATAGTATTTAGTATCTTTGGCAAATTTAGAAATTATCAGCATTAAACATAAAATTTTTGGTAATTCAACTGTATACTTCATAAGAATCACTCCTGCTAATATCTTAACATAAATTTTGTCTAATTTTGTAAATTTGCTTAAAATTTATATTAAAAACTTTATTTTTGTTATATTTTACTTGTAATTTTTTAATATTTAAGTGATTAATACAACAAATTGGAGGTGTCTATGATTAGAAAAACTGCTAATGGTGATATTAGTGATGAAGAATTTGAAGCTATATTTAAACCTTTTTTAGATAATTATGATGAGTATATTGAAAGCTATGTTATGCCTGAAGTTATAGCCTACTATATAGCTAATTCTTATTACAGAGGTTCTATGTATGAAGGAACATTTCTACAACATTATAATTCTGCTAAAGATTTAATTAACTTATTTGGTGAAGATTATGAACAAGTAAAAGCAGAAGTTTATAAATTACTTAAAATAAAATATGCTTTACTTATCATTAATGAAGAGCCTTTAGAAATTAAAAAAATAGAGTATGAGTTTTAATTTACTTATACCCTATTTTTTATTTTCCAAAAAACTCACGGAAAAATTATAATTGTGTGAATATAGGTGGCTGTGGGCGGTCAAGAAATTCAATTTTGTGGTGCCAAAAACCCAAAACCTTAAAAATGCCTAAAATACTTGTAAATAGTCTTAAAAAGGCTAAATTAGAGGCTAAACAACTTAATGGTTTTAATGAGAATTATTTTGTAGCTGGAGATGCATTTCCAATAAGTAGTAATGCTTAAGCAGATCGTAAGAATGCTAATTGTGAAAAAGCTGGAGTTAAACAAATTAGACTACATGATTTTAGACATTCCTGTGCATCTCTATTAATTAATAAAGTGGTTGCTAAATATTTAGGACATACTAAAATTGAAGAAACATTAAAAACTTATTCGCATCTATTCATTAGCACATTAGATGAAATAATAAATGTTATAGATACCTTAGAAGATAATAAAACCGATGATTAGTTTTCATCGGTTATTTTTTCATATTCTAATAATCCTACATTTTCTTTAAACATTTTATAAATGTCATCAACACTGAGCTCTTGCTTTATAAAATCTTCAAATATTTTATAAAAAGTTGTTGTTTCTATAATAAGTGTTTTATTTCTTTTAGCTATAGTAATTTGTCTTTCTTTAATTCTACTTCTTTCTCGTGGTTCTTTAAACCTTTCATTAGCCACAAAAAATAAACATTTTGTTTCTTCAACAATACCATTACTTTCTAATTTATCATCATAAATCACTAAATGATTATATGCATCCGAAACATTTTGCCCAGACACCTCATTATTTAAACCTTTTGTTTCAACCACAAATGTCGTATCACAAAATTTAAAATTAAAATCTTCTTCATAAATATCAACAAATTTATCTTCTAATCCAAATATTTGTATTAACATTTTATTAATTTGTTCAGAAAGTGAATTACCACTCAAATATAATATACTTTTATATTTTAAATTATTATTTAATTTTTTCTTATTTTCATTAATAATGTTATTCAATTTTGCAATTTCATCATTACATTTTTCAATATTTTCTTTATATATATAATCATCATGAAAAGAAACATTTTCTATCCATTGTGGAATGGTTTCGTTTTTTATTAAAAATCCTATTTTATTTAAAAAAACAAAAAGGCTTTTTTCTATTTCTTTATTTGCTGGTGTTTCAAATATATTTAAAGTTGAAATCACTATTCTATCTGTCAAACTCATAGTATTAATCTTTTTACTCTTTTCGCATAAAATAATACCTTCATTTTCATCAAAATAGAAATCTGAATTATAGATTTCACCATCAAATTTTGTTATTCCTTTTTCATAGTTAAATTTTGGTAATGGTTCATATATATATTTTGATATAAAGTCATTAACTTTGTCTTTTATACTCTTTAATTGTGCTGTTTTTCGATATTCTTTACTGTATACAGAGTAATCATACCTAAAATAATGATTTTGTGGAAAAAATATTATTACCTTTGTATTACATGTATTAATAGCATTCTTTATAGTAGATAAATCACTTTTATCATTTAAATATTCACCATTAGAAGCATTACAGCGCCAAAGATTATTTGAAGTTAAATTGACAATATTAATATCATATAGATCAAATGATTTGTATTCATCAAAACTTGACACTACTATTTCTTTATTACTAAATTTGTCTTTATACATATATGTATCTTTTGTAATTATTTGAATCATTCCAATACCTCCTGTTTTATTATAAATTATTACCTATATTTATATTTTTTAATGGATTCTTATATGTATATTCTTTTGTAATTTTAAAAGTTTCATATTTTTCATCAAATGTTTCATTATCTTTAACCCCAATCCTATTTAATATACTTGGTGATGCAGTTGCCATAATATGCTCAATTTCAGGATTACTTTTTGCAAAATGTTCTTGATAAGCAAAATCTAATTTTACACAATCTTCTTCAGTATATATACTGTTTAACACTTGTAAAATATCATTAATAAAATCATATATTTTTTTACAATAAGAATATGATAAATTATAATCAATAAACTTTCCATCATGAATTATCTCGTTTCTTAAATTAGCCAAATCATCCATTTTTGATTTTTCTATAATTTTATTTATATTTTCATATGAAGACAGTATAAATGCTCCTTTTTTGTTTTCTGATGATTTTATCATTTTGGCAACTTTTAATATTTCTTCTACACTTTTATCTTTTTTAAACAACATAAATTTTATAAAAAATTTCATAAACTCTTCTAACGAAGTATATGCATTTAATACTGCATTATTGTAAAAGCCATCTTGCAGTTGAATTATGGCTTGATCAAATAATATTCTATATTTATCATTTCTTGAAACAATAATGAATTTATGCCCTCTTGGACATTGATATTCAGATATATCATCATCTTTTAGATTATCATCAAAAAAACTATTTAACGGGTGTCCATCTAATTTACTACAAACTGGACAAATAAAATAAGTTTTAATATTACTACCTCCTTACTACAAAAAAACGCCAATACAAAGCTTATAAAATAAGCCTGTACTAGTGCTTCCTTTTTACTAACTAAATTATATCAAATTTTGTATAAAAAGTCAGTAATATCTATTGAATTTAGAAGACTATTTTTATAAAATTCGTTCCCGACTTGTTCCCAAGCTCTTCAAGAAGTTCTGTAAAATACTCAAAATTCCTTATAAACCCAGCAAAAACAAAAATGACTAGCCTCTTGGCTAGTCTTCAGGGGGTTTTGGTTGATAACATTAACTACATTATCGTTAATGTTATCTGCATGATATAATATCATGCCTATATTCATTCTATAATAAAAATAATTATTAGTCAATTGAATTTTTAGAATTTAGTCAATAAATTTAATTGTGTCTATTATTTGGTTGTAGTATGGGTAATCTTTGAAATTATTTTGTATGTTGTTTGATATAAATTCTTCTGTATCTATGTTTGCTTGTTTTAATATTTTTATATCACTTTTTATATTCGCTAATTTAAATGTCATTTCTCCACTTTGTTTTGTTCCAAATAAATTACCACTACCTCTTAGTTCAAAGTCTTTTTCTGATATATAGAAACCATCTGTAGAAGATACTAATACATTTAATCTTTCTTTATCATAATTACTTATTAATAGACAGTATGATGTTAGTTCATTTCTTCCTACTCTACCTCTAAGTTGGTGTAGAGTTGATAAACCAAATCTTTCTGCGTTGAATATTATCATGCATGTTGCATTTTTTACATCTACTCCTACTTCTATTACTGTTGTTGATATAAGTATTTTTGTTTTACCTTCTTTAAAGTTATTCATTATTGGTTCTTTATCTTTATTTTTTAATTTACCATGTAATATTTCTATAGGTATTTTGTTATTAAATGCTGTATTAAGTTTTTCTGCTAGTTTTTCTACATCATATAGGTCTGTTTCTTCATTCTCTTCTACTAATGGAGATACTACATATATTTGATGGCCTTTTTTTATTTCTTCTAGCATAATATTTAAACATTCTTTTAAGTCTTTTTCTTTATATAGTTTAGTAATTATTTCTTTTCTTCCGTTAGGTTTAGTTTTTATTTCACTTATATCCATATCACCATATATTGTTAAAGCATATGTTCTTGGTATAGGTGTGGCTGACATATAAAGTACATCAACTGAATCTCCTTTGTTTTGTAAATTCTTTCTTTGATTTACACCAAATCTATGTTGTTCATCTGTTATTACTAAACCTAAGTTTTTAAATGTTACTTCATCATTAATAAGTGAATGTGTTCCAATTATACAATCTATATCTCCATTATTTAATTGTTCTATTATTTTCTTTCTTTGAGGTTTTGAAGTGCTAGATGTTAACAATTCTACTTTTATATCTTTTATTATTTTTTTAATATTATCAAAGTGTTGTTGTGCTAAAATCTCTGTAGGTGCTAAGAATGCTGATTGATATCCTGATAAATAGTTAGCATATATACTTAAAAATGCTACTATTGTTTTACCACTACCTACATCTCCTATTACTATTCTATTCATTCTTTTATTTGAAGTGAAATCGTTTGTTATATCGTCTATTGCTTTTCTTTGATCTGTTGTAAGTTCAAATGGTAAAGTGTTTATTAATTCATTTAACTTATGTTTATCAAAAGTTTTTATTATATTAGTTTCATCGTTTTGTCTTTTTAGTTTTAAATAATTTATCTTAAACATAAATTCAAATAGTTCTTTATATATTAAATGTAATTTAGATTGTTTTAAAGAAGTTAAGTTTGTTGGATTATGTATTTGTTTTAAAGCTATATTTTCATTTATAAAGTTATATTTTTCTATTATGTATTCTGGTAAAGTATTATGTATGTTTACTTTATTTAGAGTATTTAAAATTAATGTATTTAATGGTTTGTTTTTGATATTACCTTTTAAATGATATATAGGTTCTATTATAGAAGTATCAAGTGGATTTAATAATATATTACTTGCTGTGAATTTATTTGTTTCTTTATTATATTTACCTATTAAACATATTTCTTTGCCTACTGTTAAATTCTTTTTTAAGAATCCTCTATTAAATATAGTTACATTTATTAGTTTATTTGAAGATATAACTCTAAATGATAAGTAGTTAAAGTTTTTTCTAATATATACTATTCTTGGTAAACTTTCTACTATACCATTTATTGTTAATGTTACATTATCAGTAGCATTATTAATATTCTCAGGATTATAAAAATTATATTTATACGGGTAATAATTTATTAAATCATTAATGGTAAATATATTAATTTTGTTTAAATTATCTATTGTTTTTTCACCAATTCCTGGTATATTTTTTAAATCCATAATAACTCCTTAAATTTTTTAACTTTTTTCAAAAAAAGTGTTGACAAAACAACCTTTTTCCATTAGTATATGAAGTACCAATTCACTTTAAGAGCGAATTGGTGCTAGTATCACACTAGCCAACCCCTTTTTATTCTTTGAAGCAGTTCTCAGGGGGACTGCTTCTATTTTTTTATATTAAATTTTTGTAATATTTATAGCGCTCTTTAGCGTTATTTTTTTGTATTTCTAATAATTCTTTAGATGCTCCTTCATCTTTTAATTTTAGTGAGTTATATCTAACTTCGTTATTTAAGAAGTCTTCATATTTTTCAAAGTTAGGTTCTTTAGAATCTATTTCTAATTTACTTTCTTTATATCTCATTAAAATATTGTATCCACATTCTACTGATAGTTTTTGTTCATCTAATGAATTAACTAATCCACCTTTTATTCCGTGTTCTATACAAGGTGCATATGCGATTATAATTGATGGTCCATCATGACGTTCAGCTTCTATCATTGCTTTTATTGCTTGCATTGGATTAGCACCTAAACATATTGATGCTACGTAAACATTATCATAGTTAGTTGCTATTTTAAATAAATCTTTCTTTCTTGTTCTTTTTCCATCTGTAGCGAATTTAGCAACTGCTCCCGCTTTTGTTGATTTTGATGATTGTCCGCCTGTATTAGAATATACTTCAGTATCTAATACTAATATGTTTATATTTTCATTAGATGATAATACTTGGTCTATTCCACTAAAGCCAATGTCATATGCCCAACCATCTCCACCAATACACCATATACTTCTTGTTTCAATATAATTTAATAAGTTTTTATCAAAGTTTGTTTGAGATAACTCATCTTTGATAACGCTTGTTATTTCATAATTATCTTTGTTATCTAACCATTTTTTATATAGTTCATTAGTTGGTTCTTGCAACATAATATTTTCTATTTGTTCTCTTTTTTGTTTATATGATTTCATCATACCAAAACCAAATTCAGCGTTGTCTTCAAATAAACTATTTGCCCATGGAATGTTATATGGAGTACTTGGACATGATGCTCCATAAATACTTGAACATCCTGTAGCATTTGCAATCATTAATTTATTACCAAATAATTGTGTTAATAATTTTATATAAGCAGTTTCTCCACAGCCAGCACAAGCTCCATGGAATTCAAATAATGATTTATTTAATTGACTTCCTTTTACAGTATTTAGAGGGAATGTATTTTTATTTATATGGTTATTAAATACTTCTCTTTCTAATTCAGTTGTAGTTTCTTTTTCAGTTAGAACTAATGCTTTATTTCCAGCTTTGCCTGGACATATTTTTGTACATAGTCCACACCCAGTACAATCTTCTTTACTTACAAGTATTGACCAGTTAGTATCTGTACCAAAACATTTAGTATGTTCTATATCATCTGGTCCATCTATTATAGGTCTTATTACAGCATGTGGACATACAAAAGAACACATTCCACATTGTATACAATTTTCTTTTATCCAATGTGCATTAGTAGATGATAAATCTCTTTTTTCATATTTAGTATTTCCACCATCTAATATTCCAGTTGAGTACTCTAATAATTCTTTTGTTGATAACTCATTACCTTTTCCACAATTTAATTTTTTTATTATAGTATCAAGGTTAGCATTTTCTTTTCTAAAGTTATTATCTATAATAATTTCTTTTAATTTTATATTGTTTATAGCATTAATATTATTATTTACTACTTCTTCACCTTTAACACTAAATCTTTTTTTAATTAGATTTGTTAATTTTTCTTTATAGTTTTTTATATTTAATTTATCAAGTATTATACTTTCTATAATTATACCTATTCTACCTGGTATTCCATTAGCTTTAGATATTGTGTCTGCATCTATAGTATATACTTTAACGTTATTTAATTTTATTTTTGATTTTAAACTATTTGGTAGTATTTTATTTAATGTTTCTTCATCTTTGTTAGTGTTTATTATTAAACTACCGTTTTCTTTAATATGTGATAATATATCATATTTATTTAAATAATTTTCTTTAGTTACAACTACTACATTAGGATTAGTAAGATAGTATGGCGCTTCTATTTTGTCATTACCGAATCTTAAGTGAGATATTGTTAAACCTCCACTTTTTTTAGAATCATATTCAAAATATCCTTGAACATATTTTTCTTCACCTATTATTTTTAATAAGTCTTTACTTGCTCCTACTGAACCATCTGATCCATATCCATATATTTTTATTTCATCACAATCTAATTTTAAGTTATAAGGGTATTCTTTTAATGATGTATTATTTAAATCATCTTTTATCCCTATTGTAAAGTTATCTTTTAGTTCAGTTTCTAACATTTTATATACGTTATAAATATCATTTGGTGTTGTATTTTTTCCTGATAACCCATATCTTCCACCTACTATATTTAGGTTCATATCTTTAAGAGATGCTAATACATCTAAATATAATGGAGAGCCTATACTACCTGCTTCATTTGTTCTATCAAGTACTGCAATATTTTTTACTGTACTAGGTAGGACTTTTTTTAGATATTCAGTACTAAATGGTCTATATAAATGTACTGTTATTAATCCTACATTTTTTAGGTTATCTACTACTTTTTTAATAGTGTCATTTACTGACCCCATTGCTATTATTATGTTTTCAGCATTTTCACTACCATAATAATTAAAAGGCTTATAATCAGTTCCTTGTATTTCATTTATTTTATTCATGTGTTTTTCTACTATTTCTGGGACATTTTTATAAAAACTATTTCTTGCTTCAGTACATTGGAAATATATATCTTCATTTTGCGCTGTACCTCTTGTTATTTTATTACTTGGATGTAAGGATTTATTTTTAAACTCTGTTATTTTATCTTGAGGTATAATACTCATTAATGCATCAAAATCTATTTCTTTTATTTTATTTAATTCATGACTAGTTCTAAAGCCATCAAAGAAATGTAAAAATGGTAATGATGATTCCAATGTTGCTAAATGTGCTACTGCTGCTAAGTCTTGACTTTCTTGTACATTATTAGATGCTAGCATACAAAAACCTGTTTGTCTTGTAGCATATATATCTTGATGATCACCTAAAATACTTAATGCATGAGTTGCTAATGAACGTGATGCAACATGAATTACACAAGGTAGCATTTCCCCTGCTATTTTATACATGTTAGGAATCATTAATAATAACCCTTGACTTGCTGTAAATGTTGTTGCTAATGAACCTGTTATCAAAGCACCATGTAATGCTCCAGCAGCTCCAGCCTCACTTTGCATTTCATAAACTTCTGTTACTTCATTATAAAAGTTCTTTACTTTCTTATTTTTTAATTCATCTATTTCACTAGCCATTGGACTAGATGGAGTTATAGGATATATAAAACTCATTTCACTAAATTTATAAGCTACATCTGCACATGCAGTATTTCCATCTTTTATTTTGTACATGTTATCACATTCTTTCTATAAATATTATAATATTATACATTTTAAATTACAAATAAAAACACATTACTGATTAACAATAATGTGCATATTTTTTTAATGTATTGTTCCGCCCCATTCAACAGCTACAAAACCTTTTCTTTCAAATTTATCTAATTTTTGTTCTTTAATATTTATTTTTTTATCAACTTGTTTTATATGTATCGCTAATCTTAATAACGAATCTGGACAAGGTGTAATATTTAATCTATTATATTGTTGTCTTTCTTCTGTAAGTTCAAAATAAACTAAACTTTTTTCATTTTTTTCTAATATTGGAAGCCAATACATAATAAATTCGTTTGCTTCTCTTTGATTTAGCCCAATTTCATCTAATTTTTGTTCTAAAAATTTAATTGCATTGGATTTTTCAACATAAAAACCTTCTGTAAAATCTATTTTTGTATTACCTTTTTCTTCCCAATATAATCCATAATAATATCTTCCGTTTTTATCTATTAAATCTCCATTTTTATTAGCTATAACTGACCATGAGTTTTGATATTTTGGATATGTAGTAGTTAAAAGACTTGGGTTATCGAATGTTACATTTATCAAAGTGTTATTGGCAGTTGGATATAAATAAAGTACAGGTTTTGCATATCCACCTATTGGAGCTGCAATTCTTCCAGTTTCTCCAGTTGTTGGTATGTAATAATATTCATAACCTACCTCTTCAGTTTGTTCAATTTCTTCTTTTGTTAATTCTTTTGATGCCGTTTCATCACTTACAACCATATATATTCCATTTTTGCCATTGTCAGTATACCATCCCGAAATCATATAATGTACATAATTGTTTTCTTTTATTTCACATAAGTTTGCTTTTTCTTCTGCTTTATAATTTAATATTTTTAAATATCCATTTTCATTTACTGCAATATAATCTTTAAAAATATTATATATTACATTATATTTTTTACTTGAATACTCTAATTGATATTCATCATTATAAACATAAAATGCATTATTTGCTGCTAAAATTAATTTATCATCATCTGTTATATAATATTCTTCATTGCTTATATAGTCATCTTCATTTTTAGACTCATAAATTAAATTGAAGTTTTCATCATATATTTTACTAATATATATTTCCGCTTCACTTTCGCCATAATAAAAATATGCATTATTTTTACCAGTAATATAACCATTTATATTTTCTTTTTCAACTTTATTTTCTTTTATATTATATAAAACAGAACGGTAATCATCATCGTAAACAATACCTAATTCACATATAATATACCCTTTTTCAATTATAACTTCGTCGCTATAGATATTACTATAAGTACCAAAGTCAATAATATTTTTTTCTTTTTCTACATCGTAGTAAGCCGATGAAAGTCTATAGTCTTCTTTATAAGTATCATTTTCTTTGTTTAAGACAATCCCAACTATTTTATCATTCTTATTATATAGTCCATCTATAGAATTGTATTTTATTTTTGCTATTTTTAAATTTTTTGTTTTTTTGCTTTTTTCTATATCGTAAATAAAATAGTCCTTATCATAGATAATTGCATATTTTTTATTAACTGTATCTAAAATAGTACACCCATCATATTCACATACATATTCACCTAATAAAGTATATTCTACATATTGTCCATTTTCTAATATTTCATTAGAAGAAGAATAAGAAATATTGTCTTCGCTATATTTATTTTCATAAAAATAAGTTTTGTCGCCTTTTTTTCCATCATATAAAACAATATTGTCATTATCGTTTATTGTTGTACTATTATTTGGAACAGTTTTATCTACCTTTAGAAAATTATCATAAACAATGTATCCTACTATTCCTAAAATTAGAACTGTTATTGCAGTTATTATCCATACTATTTTTTTACTTTTTTTATTTTCTTCCATACTTTACCTCTTCCAATTTTTTACAAAAACTAATATATTCCTATTTCAGCTTCAAACTCCATAATTTCTTCCATTTTATGAGTATTAAAATCATAACTACTTACAATAAAATTTTGTTTATCATTATTTTCATATTTTACAAAATATAATTTATTATCTTTAATAGTTGGTCTATATCCCTCTATTTCAGTATTATAAGTATCTTCATCAGTTTTAATTATAAAATCAGTACCAATATATTCTTTAAAAACTTCTTTACCACTTTTATCAAATATCCTTAAATTACCTGCATATCCACCTTCATAAGCAATTATATAAGAATCAGTAAATATAAGCTTTAGCCCATAATAAAAGTCTGCAAATATATTATTATCTTTTTCTGCTATATCTATTTTAAATTTTGTACATTTATCTATACTTTCGTCTCTATTATTCTCATCATATAACACACAAGAGTATGATAAATTGAAACCATTTTCAGTTTTTTCTATATTTTTAAAATTAGTATTAAAATCAATATATTCTCTTGTAAGATTATATATATCTCCTTCCCATAATACTGAACTATCATTTTCTTTGGGTAATGCTTTGATTTTATTTACGATATTATTTGTTTCTTGTTTATTATCTATTGACTTAACAAACTTATCTATTAAAACAAAACCATTAGATGATTCAGGATCACCTTTTACCAAATCATCAAATATACTTGATTCCATGTGATCAAATTCATATTTATTTTTTGTTTGTTTTATAGCGAATACAGCTTTAAATGGAATAGTATTAGTTATTACATCATCTAATTGTTCTATATATATACAAGTAGCTCCATTATCTTTACATTTAAAATTTCCTGTTGCTACATAATATTTTATATTTTCTTCATTTGCATAATATCCTAAATATTTTATATTATCTATATTCCAACTTTCAACATTATCATCATCATAAAAATCAGTAATTCCTTCTCTTGGTTCTTGATTAATATAAAAATCTTTTAATAAATTTACTAACTCATTATATTTAATATCTTCATTTGTTTCTATAAAAGTTTTTTTGGTAGTTGTTGTATTACTATTATCATAATTTGGGGCAGTTTTATCTACTTTTAAAAAGTTATCATAAACTATATATCCTATTATTCCTAATATTAGAACTGTTATTGTAGCTACTATCCCTACTACTCTTTTACTTTTTTTATTTTCTTCCATATATACTCTCCTACTCTATGGTTTAATAATAACATAAATATATTTTTTATAACATGAAATGATAGTGTTATATTATATTTAGATTATACCCCCCCCCCGACTATTTTTGTCAATATTAGGAAGTGTAGTTAGTCAATCATTTTAAATATAGGATCATATGTGTTTTCATAAATTAGAAGAGTTTTGTTTAGTTTGTTTTTTATTTCTTTATTGGAAGTTATTAAGAGTGCGTTTTCTTTTATTGTTTTTATGTCTTTTTTATTTTTTAAATCTATGTAATAACTAGTGTTATCTTTAAAATATATTCCTGTATCTTTCCA
Source organism: Bacilli bacterium (assembly GCA_045541255.1). Taxonomy (GTDB): domain Bacteria; phylum Bacillota_I; class Bacilli_A; order RF39; family UBA660; genus UMGS1124. Next base: position 37,095 of record JAZQIU010000006.1, read on the forward strand.
TATAGAAAGTATTGGGTTATGTAAATCTTTATAAAGTTCTTCTTCATAAATAAGTTTATAGTTAGAGAAACCTAAATTATATAGTACAAATTTTAAGATATAGAGATTAGTTTCACAATATAATTTATTAATTAGAATATATATTTTGTTTTGGATAAACATATTAGATAGTTTGTATTTATTAATTGTATTTTTTAAACTTTCTGTAAGTTCTTTATAGTTTGTTATGAAGTTATTTTCTAATATTTTATTAGTTTTTTCTTTATATAGTATATTATTTTTATATAACCATATCTCGTCTTCTAATATTTTTATTATTATTTTATTTTTTATAATATCACATCCTTTTAAATATAGAAAAAAGACTTAGTTCATTAAGTCTTCTATAGATGTTTGATAATAATTTTCTGGATCTATATTATTACCATTTAAACTAACTTCAAAAAGCATCATATTATCACTTGTTGAACTTATATTATTTTTACCACTTGTTCCAATTACATCACCTTGTTTTAGTTCTTGTCCTTCTATAACTTTTACGTTATCAATACTATAATATGTTGTTATTAAAGATGGTGAGTGAGTTATTTCTACTACATTACCTAGTAATTCATCTTTAGTTATTTTTGATACTTTTCCATCTAGAGTTGTTAATACATCAAATGTTTCTTCACTTGAATATAATATTCCTGTATTTGGCATATATGTATTTTCATATAATATTAGAGATTTTTGTTGTGATTCTTTATCACTATCTCTATCATAGAAATCTATATCAGTTACAACAGTTTCTGCTTCAAATGGTTTTATTACTTTATCTGTTTTAATATTAGCAACTGGTATATCAGTATCAACCATATCTTTTAATATATATGATAAATTTAATGAATCTCCATATTTATTATCTAACATATTACTAACAAATATCATACTTATAAATACTATTGCTATTAATGATACATAGATTCCTGCACTAACCCATCTTTTTAATTTTAATTTCTTTGTTTTCATGATTCACCTTCCTAGTAGAATTATGATCAAAAAAAAAGAAATTATACTATATTTCTTCTATTTCTATATCTTGATAATAATATTTAAGAATTTCATCATAAGTATAGTTTTCTTTTGCCATACCATTTGCACCATATTGACTCATTCCCACTCCATGTCCATAACCTTTAGTTGTTATGGAATAAGTATTGTCTATTTTTGATATAGTAAAGTCAGTAGAACGTAATGAGAGTAATTGTCTAAATTCTATACCAGTATATGTTTTGTTATTAACTTTTATTTTTTCAACTCTATTTGTTTTATCTCTACTAAGTATTTCAATGTTAGTTATATCATCTTTTAAATTTAATTTTGTTTTTATTTCGTTTGATGTGAATTCTGTTGTAACTAAGAATTTATTTAAAGATTCATTATCCCAAGGAGATTCTACACTAGGTGTTGTTGATTCTCCAAATACCGTACTAGAATCAGCTGTTGTTCCGTTACTCATTGCAAAATAATATGACTTAAAAATTTTATTATCTTTTTTCATTACTAAGTTTTGGGTTGAAGAGACAGCATCCTTTATTTTGTTATAGTATAATTCGTAGTCGTTGCCCCATTTTTCTTTCATTTCATCTGTAGTTATATATACTTGGTCGTCTACACTTGTCTCTACATCATAGTTGTCTTTTGTATTATTAATTTTATACATTGCATATGTTCTTGATGTAACTGCTTGTGCTTTTAATGCTTCCATTTCAAAAGATGCAGGCATTTCTCCCGCAACTACTCCAATTATATATTCTTCTAAATCTAATTCTTTAATTTCATTATTTTTATTTATTTTGATTTTTATAGGTGATGATATTTCTTTAGTTGTTGTTTTTTTTATATCATTATCTAATTTTTCGTTATCTAAAGATTTATAAATTATACTTACTACAAAAATAGGAATTAATATTAAAACTATTATATATAGTAATAAGTTTTTTCTCATACTATTTTACTTGAAGATAAGAAATCCACTATAAAGTTTGTTAATAAATAAGACATTATTAAACTTAACAATATAATAAATATTCTAGCTTCTATAGTTTTTTTAGAATTCCAAAATTTATTAAAATTAATTCCTGTTAATGTATAAGCAGAAAGAAGAGTTGTTAGTATGTATAAGTATACTTTAGCATTCATATTAATCAACTCTCTCGTATTCAGTAATCATATTTATTCTTCTTATATGTCTTTCTTCGTTTGCAAAGTCAGTTGCTATAAAGTTATTTATACATTCTAATATAAGATTTATATCATTTTTATAACTCATTGCAATTACGTTTGCATTATTATGTAAACGTGCTAATTTAGATTCATCTATATTAGATACATGTGCACATCTTATACCTTTTACTTTATTAGCAGCGATAGACATACCTATTCCTGTACCACATAAAAGTATTCCTAAAGTATTATCATTTTTTGATACGTATTCAGCTACTTCAAAAGCGTATGTTGGATAGTCATCAGTAGGTGTATTATTTTGACTCATATCTATAACTTCATAAGTATCTTTTAAATTATTTATTATTGCTTCTTTTTCATTTACTCCATTATGATCTGTTGCTATTACTATTTTCATTATTCTTCCTCCATTGCTTTTTTAAATATTGGTAATAAACCTATGCCATCATTTCTATGTATTGGTAATTGATATAAATCATGTCCTGGGAAATCATTTCCTTCTATTAGACATGGTTCTTTTTCTCCAACACACACATCCCAGCCTATATAGCCTATTTCTGGTGTTACACTACATGCTTCAATACATAATTCTTTTACTTTATCCCACATTGGTATTTGTAAACCTATGATTTTTTCATTTGTATACGGATGTATTTCATAAATATTTTTCTTTTTATCTAATGCAGGGTATTCAACTATACCAGTTTCTATATTTATTGTTGTAACCATTCCATCATGATTAAAGTTATCAACTACATTTCCTAAATTACCAAATCTAATAAATGCTGCAACTACTTTTTTATTTAAAGTTACAATTCTAACTGTGTTAACTGATTCTGGATATATTTTTGATATTTCTTTATTTTGTTTAGCTACGTCTTCTACTAAAAATCTTTCAGTTTTTATTAAATGATTATATAACTCTTCTGGTTCGTATTCACTTACTTTTATTTTTTCTACACCTTTTCCACAAGAAAGTGATAAAGGTTTTACTATTATTTCTTTTTTATTTTTTAAATATTCTTTAAATTCTTCTAAATTATCTTTTAAATATATCCATTCTCTATTTAGATATTTATCATATAGTTTATTAAATAATGCTTTATCTTCAAATATATATGCTTTTGATTGGTCATTATATTTTTTTAATATTTCATTATTTATTCCTCTTGTTATTATTGTTTTTCTTTCTTCTTTAGTTAAGTTATACATTTCAAATAGATTATAATCTATATAACCTGCTTGATATTTTATTCCACAATTTATAATATCTATAAATATTGCTAATTTATTCTTATTAGTTTTAGAATGAACTGTATCTATAGTATCAAAAAATTGTTTATAATTCATTTTTAATATTCTTTTAATAAGATATTTTGCTTTTCCCATAGTATCCCTCAGTTTCAATATATCACATATATTATTTTATTTAATAAAAATAAAATAAGCCTTTACAGCTTATTTACTTTTATTATAATTATTTTTCAATATTATATTTATTTTTGAATTTTTCTATATTAGTACTTTTTGATTTGCTTCCTTGTTTTCCAGTAATAAATGGATGACATTCATTACATACTTCTATGTTTTGTACTTCTTTGTTTGATTTTGCAACAAATGTATTTCCACAAGAACATTTAAAAGTACAATCTACTAATTCTGGATGTATTCCTTTTTTCATAAATAATTCTCCTTCCGCCATAACTAATTAATCTAGTTATAGAAATTCGTACTTCAATAGTATAGCATATTTTATTTTAAATGCAAGTAAAATATTGTCTATTCATCTACTAATTTGATATCAGCGCCAACATTAGATAATTTGTCTACTATATTTTCGTAACCTCTTAAAATATGTTCTATGTTAGTTATAGTTGTTGTTCCTTTTGCTAACATTCCTGCTAACATCATTGCTGCACCTGCACGTAAGTCTGTTGCTACAACGTGTTTACCTTTTAGTTTTGTTTTACCTTTTATTACAGCACTATTATCAAACAACATTATATTTGCTCCCATAGCATTTAAGTGTTTGATATGCCTCATTCTATTTTCGTATATTGTTTCTTCAAATAATGATTCTCCATCACATTGTGTTAGTAGTGTTGACATAGGTTGACCTAAGTCTGTAGGAAAGCCCGGATATACTAATGTTTTTACATTTACCGGTTTTAAATTTGGGGTAGCACTTACATATATTTTTGAATCTTTTATTTCAAATTTAGCACCTGTTTCTCTTAATTTAGTAATTACTGATTCTAAATGTTCTTTTATTATTCCATCAATTACTAAATCTTTTCCCATTAATATACCTATCATTAGGTATGTACCAGTTTCAATTCTATCTGGTATAACCTCTACTATACCATCATTCAGTTCTTCGACACCTTCAATAGTTATAGCACTAGTTCCTACGCCACTAATTTTAGCACCCATTGAATTTAGGAATGATGCAATATTCACTATTTCAGGTTCTTTTGCTGCATTCCAAATATGTGTTGTTCCTTTTGCTAATACTGCCGCTAGTATTATGTTTACTGTAGCACCTACACTAGCAAAATCTAAATAAATATCTGCTCCATGTAGTTCTTCAGCAGTTATTGTATATTTTGTATCTTCTATTTCTACTTTTGCACCCATTTTTTCAAATGCACTAATGTGAAAATCTATTGGTCTAGAACCTATAACACATCCACCTGGATATGATATTTCAGCTTTATGATACCTTCCTAGTAAAGCACCCATAAAATAATATGATGCTCTTACAGTTGAAGAGTATTCTTTTGTTATTTCAGTATTTTTTAAATTTGTGTTATCAATTAATATTTCGTCATTTTCATAAGTTACTTCTGCACCTAATATTGATAACATTTCATTAAGTTTTTTTACATCACTAATATTTGGTACATTGTATATTTTACATTTTCCTTTAGAAAGGATAGCAGCTGGTAATAAGCCTACAACACTATTTTTCGCTCCACCGATTTTAATTGTACCGCTTAATTCGTGGCCTCCATTTATTATAAGTTTTTTCATTTAAACAACTCCTACCGATGTAGAAAATAATTGTTAAAAGTTTTTAGTTTTCCACATCTCTTCAATTAAATTATAGTTTATAAAATAAATATTGGCAATAAAAGTTTATATACATTTACATAAAAACACTATTCCTATTATAAAAAGAAATATAGTTCCTATTAAATATGAATACTTTTTTAATACTTTATTTATATATTTTCCTATAGTTAAACCTAAAAATGTAAATGAAAAACTTACTACTGAAAAGATAGTTGAAGATAATAATAAATTATCTGTTATTGCTCTTAAACCTAAACCTACTGAAAAACTATCTAATGATACTCCAAAGGCAAAAAGAAATACTCCAAATTTGTTCAAAGAGATTTCTTTATTGGATGGTTTTATATATTCTATAAACATTTGTAGTGATATTAATAAAAGTATTATTCCCAATATTAAATCAGTTTGTATAGATAAGTATTTTGTTATTTGATATGAAAGTATAACACCTATTAGTGGCATTACAAAGTGAAATATACCCACTATGATACTTGCTTGCAATGTTTTTTTCATAGATAAATTATACATACCTATGACTGTAGATATTGAGAATGCATCTATACTTAAACATACTCCTATAATTAATAAAATTAATAGTTCTTTCATTTATATCACCATACTAATTTTATTATTTATAGTTGTTTAATATTTCTAAAACTTTAGATTTATATTCGACATTATCTGTATCATTTTCACTTGCTTCTATCATACATAATGGCGGAAATAATACGCACCACCAATTATTTCCTTTAGATTCTCCTAAATTAATTACCAAAGATTCATAGTTTCCTCTGTTATAACTTATTCCATTTAATTCTTTTTCTGGGAAATAATTTGTACCATAATTAATTGTGAATTTATTATCATTTGTTGTTGATGATATTAAGTTTTCTAATTCAGGAATGCTATTTTTAATAGTAGTTCTTGCTGTTTCTATATCTTTTATATCTTTTAAATTTGTATATAAATTTTCTTCTACTTTTTCTTTTACTTTTAATTTTAATAATTGGTCTTCTATGTTATTACTATTTGCAACTACTCTAATTCTTATAGAATCTTCTGGTATTAGTATTTTATCGTATTCTTTATTTGAAACTAAAATTAGTATTAATATACTTGCTATTATCATTATTTTTTTCATTATAAAACACAACCTTTCTTAATTTATATGGGTTGTGTTTATTTTTTTTATTCATTTATTATAAATAAGTATCTATCTTTACCTGTTAAATCTTTTTCAAGTGATATTTTTGATTTTGGAAAATGTTTCTTTGCTAATGCTTTAAGTTCTTTTCCTTGCTTATCCCCTATTTCAAATGCAATTAAATTCTTTTTATTTAAATAACTCTTACAAGTAGATAAAATATGTTTATAATATTTTAATCCTAAATCTTCTGCATATATAGCATTTTTTGGTTCGTATTTAATAGAATCATCTACTTCATCTTCATTTGTAATATATGGAGGATTTGATATTAATATATCGTATTTATTTACTGGTTTAAATTTAAATATATCTTCATGTATAAAAGTAATATTTGCTTTATTTTGTTTAGCATTCTTTTTAGCAACTCTTAAAGCTTTTCTACTTATATCTAAACTAGATACATTTAAGTTTTCTAACTCTTTTTTTAACACTATACTAATACATCCAGACCCTGTTCCTAAATCTAATAATGATTTGTTTGTTAGATTAAGTTTCTTTATATATTCTATTGTTTTTTCTACTAATGTTTCTGTTTCAAATCTTGGTATTAAAACGTTTTTATTAACATTAATGATATAACCATAGAAATTTACATTACCTATTAAGTATTGTACTGGGTAATTTTTTGATAATTTTTTTACTACTCTTTTTAAATTAGAATATTTTGCTTTTAATAACTTCCAATCATTTGTTGTAATATTCTTTGGTTTTTCCATTATTTTCCTTCAAGTTTCATTCTTTGGTCTTCTGTTATTAAAGCATTTATTATTTCATCTACGTTACCTTCCATAACTCTATCTAAGTTCATAACAGAAAAATTTATTCTATGGTCTGTAACTCTATTTTGTGGATAGTTGTAAGTTCTTATCTTTTCCGATCTATCTCCAGTACCTATTTTACTACGTCTTTCTGCACCTTCAGCTTCTAATTGTTCTTGCATTTTTTTGTCATAAAGACGTGTTTTTAATATTTTAATTGCTTTTTCTTTATTCTTTATTTGACTTCTTTCAGTTTGTGAGTAAACGATTATTCCTGTAGGAATATGTGTTAATCTTACTGCTGAATCTGTTGTATTAACTCCTTGTCCCCCACAACCACTACTTCTTGTAACGTCAACTCTAACTTCACTCATATCTAATTCGAAATCAAAGTCATCAGCTTCAGGCATAACTAATACAGTAGCAGTTGATGTATGAACTCTACCTTGAGTTTCTGTTGCTGGTACTCTTTGTACTCTGTGTGAACCACTTTCAAATTTTAATTTTGAATAAACATTTTCGCCTTTGATAGAAAATTCTATTTGTGAGAATCCTCCACTTGTACCTTCATCTGCATTGTTAACTTCTATTTTCCAACCATTTTTTTCTGCATATTTAGAATACATTCTAAATAAATCTCCAGCAAATATGTTAGCTTCATCTCCACCTGCTGCACCTCTTATTTCCATAATAATGTCTTTACCATCGTTTTCATCTTTAGGAATTAAAAGAATTTCGATTTCTTTAATTAATTCTTCTTTTCTTGATTCATTTGCTTCTAATTCCATTTTTGCCATTGCAGCCATTTCAGGATCGTTTACCATATCCTTTAATCCGTTGATTTCTTCTTCAACACTTACTAGTTCTTCATATTTTTTTACTGTCACTTCTAAATCACTATGTTCTTTAGAAATTTTCTTCATATTGTTGTAATCTGACATAAGTTCTGGATTAAGTAATTCTTGTGATAATTCGTCATATCTGGCTTTTATTAATTCTAATCTTTCTATCACTTAAAAAACCTCCTTTGTAAATTTATGCTATTTCATTTTCTTCATTTTCATCTAATATAACTAAATCTTTTAAATCGTCTTCAGCGTCATCATCGTCAACTAATTCTTCATCATAATTAATTGTTTCTTCTTCCTCTTCATCTTCATTAGTTTCTTCTACTTCATCTAATATTTCTTCGTCATCATCTTCGTCATCAATTATTAATTTAGTAGAATGATTTATTTTTAAATCCCAATATCCTTTTTCTACCATAATAAATCTTTTATCTGTAGATAATAATTCAAAGAAGTCAGCTAAATGTTCTTCAAAAGCTGAATCTCCTAAATTCATAACTTTTATAACTTCTTTAAATAAATCTTGTATTTTCATTTTCTTTTGATTATTTTCTAATATTAAGTATGCAACATCATCATAAGACATAGTTGCTAATTCTTCTTCAGTTAAATTTATTTTTTTCATAAATAACTCCTCCATTTATAAATACTTATATGTACTTAAAACAAATATAATTTTATCATAAGATATATTATTGTCAACTACTTTTTTATATATACTCTATAGTTATTATATTAACAATATTTTCTTCTGTTTCTATTTTATATTTTATAGATATTATATTGTCTATTTTTTTATTTTCTATTACATTTATATTTAAATTTAAACTCATATTTTGTGGTTTTAATATTATTTTACATATATTATTTTTTAAATCTAATGAAACTATATCTTCTTCTGTTTCTTTAATAAAAATATTATTATCATATGAATATTTTATACCATCAATAACAAATGTTATTTTATTAAAACTTTCTATGCATTTTATATTCTTTTTATCTATTATAGTTTCTTCATTTTTTTCTAATTTAAAATTTATTAACTTCATAGTATCTCTTTCCTTTGTGATAGATTTTATCATACTTTGTATAAAAATGCACTTATATTTAAAAAAATATTTTACATAATATTTTTAGGTGATTTCTTTTGAAAAAAATTAAATTTGGTTTTAAATTATGTATATTTGCTTTAATCTCTTTTATTGTATGCATGAGTTGTTTATATGTTTATGCATATTTATCTGGTGGAATAGATATTAAAACTAGCAATTCATTTTATATATATGATAATAAGGAAGAATTAGTATATCAAGGTTCAGGTAATAGTGAATGGGTGGATTTGGAAGATGTTAGTCCTTATTTTTTGGATGCTATTGTAAGTACTGAAGATAAGTATTTTTATAAACATATGGGTTTTGATTATTTAAGAATTGCAAAATCTCTTTATACTAATATTAAAAATGGTTATATTTCTCAGGGTGGTAGTACTATAAGTCAACAATATGTTAAGAATATGTATTTAGACTTTGATAAAACATGGTCTAGAAAAATACAAGAAGCTTTTTTAACTTTAAAATTAGAAACACATTATAGTAAAGAAGATATTTTAGAGGGTTATATAAATACTATTAATTTTGGTCAAGGTTGTTATGGAGTTAGTGAAGCAAGTAAGTATTATTTTAATAAGAGTGCTAGTGAACTTAGTTTAGAAGAAGCTATTATTCTTGCTGGTATACCTAAAGCTCCTAATACTTATAATCCAGTAGCAAATTATGAAAAAGCTGTTAAAAGAGGAAAGATTGTTGCTGAATGTATGTTAAATAATGAAAAAATAGATAGAAATACATATGATAATTTATTTAAAACTACTTTAACTATTCATGGGAAAAGTGATTTAAATAATTTACAAACTCTTATGTATTATCAGGATGCTGTTATGAATGAGTTAGAATCTTTACATGGTATTCCTAGTAGTTTAATAGAATCTGGTGGTTTAAAAATATATACTAATTTAGATATTGATTCTCAAACTAAATTAGAAAAATCAATTATAGATAATATGCAAGATGATGAGATACAAGTAGCAAGTGTTATTGTTGAACCAAGTAGCGGAAAGATTATGGCATTAGCAGGTGGTAAAGATTATAAAACTAGTCAATATAATCGTGTTACTAGCGCTAAAAGACAAGTAGGTTCAACTATTAAACCTTTCCTTTATTATGCTGCATTAGAAAATAACATGACTAGTGCTTCAACTTTCTTAAGTGAAAAAACTGATTTTGTTTTTTCTAATAGTCAAACTTATAGTCCAACAAATTATGCCGATAAGTATGCAAATACTGATATTACTATGGCTGCTGCTTTAGCATACTCTGACAATGTATATGCAGTTAAAACACATTTATTTTTAGGAGAAGAAACTTTAGTTGAAACTATGAAAACAGTTGGTTTAGAAGAAGAATTAGAAGCGATACCATCATTAGCATTAGGTAGTAAAGAAATTAATATGTTAGATTATGCAGTTGCATATAATACACTAGCAAGTGGCGGTTTTAAACAGGATGTTTATTTGATAGATAGAGTTGAAGATTTACATGGTAATGTTTTATATCAACATAAACAAAAAAGAGAATTAGTTTTAAATACTAATTATCTATATATTTTGAATGAGATGATGAGTAATACATATAATGAAAATTTTATTAGTTATAACTCTCCTACTGCCTTATCTATTAAAAATAAATTAACTAAAAAATATGCGATTAAAAGTGGTTCAACAAATAATGATTATTGGTTAGTAGGTTATAATCCTGATGTTATGATGATGGTTTGGACTGGTGAAGATAATAATAAGGATGTTGAATCTAATTATTCTAAAATAACGAAAAATATATGGGCTGATACAGTAGAAAGTATATTAGAAGGAAAAGAAGAAACATGGTATAATCAACCACAAAATGTAGATGCTGTATATTTGGATGCAGTAACTGGTGAATATACCACTCAAGATAATGGTTCTTTATTTTATTTTTTGAAAGGCACGGAGCCTGTAAATTAAAAAAATTAACATATAATGTTAATTTTTATTTTTCAAAGATAATTTTTGCTCCACTCTCTAACTCAATGTCTTTTATATAATTATATACATCTTTATTTGGGTTTAAATTAATATTCTTCACTTTATCAAAAACCTCTAATGTTTTTATAGTTGTTATATCATTAATTTTATTTCTATCAATCACATATAAATTATTTTTATCATCTATAATTAATTCAAAACTCTTATCATCATTATAAGAAGCATAATCTTTAGAAACTTTTAAATAATATTTTACTTTTATATTAGAATTATTATTTCTTACATTTTGTAAAATACCATCATAATTAATATTTATTATATCATCATAAGGATTGCATGTATTATCTAGTCTATTAATATAATTAAGATTTTCATCATCATAATAAGATTTTACAAATTTTTCTACTTCAATCAATTTGTTGTTAGTTAAAACAAAAATATTTTTTCCAATTTCAAAATAAATAAGAGTTTGTGCATCACAATCGACAGGATAATTAACAAATTTAATATTAATTATTGGTTCTAAATTTTTAATTTTGTTATATTCATAACTATTATATATTTCATTAGTTAATATATATTCATTATTATCATTATTCTTAGTAAATTCATTTCCCACTATTATTCGATATATATTATTATCACTAGTCACAACTACAAATGATTCTATCAACTCTTCAAAAGAATCAATATAAAACATTTTAACATCATTTGTAATCTTTTTATCATATATCCATTCTCCAGAAATATTCCATAATAATTTATTATTTTCTATTTTTACAAAATTATATGGTTTAAATTTTTTGTTGCTATCTTCATTTAATTTAAATTTATTATATAAACTACACCCCTCTTCAAAGCATAAATACTCATCATCATTATAATCTTTCATAGTAAAATATTTATTGTATAAATATTCATAATCCCATAAAATTTGATAATAATTTGACATATCATTTGGTAATAAATCATTAATTAATGATTCTTCTATCTTTAAAATGGTAGTAGTTGTTGTAGTGTTATCATAATTAGGAGCTGTTTTATCCACTTTTAAAAAGTTATCATAAACTACATATCCAATTATTCCTAATACTAAAACTATTATTATTATAATTATCCAAATTAAACTTTTATTTTTGTTCTTTTCTTCCATATTTACTCTCCATTCTATGAATTTATATTACCATAAATATATTTTTAATAACATGAATTGTCAGTGTTATATTTTATTTAGATTATCCCCCCCCCGAATATTTTTGTCAAATAAAAAAAGAGTTGTTATAATTTAACAATTCTTTTATTTTTCTATTTTAATAATTATTTGATATAAATCTTCAAAGTCGTAATCTTCAGTTTCTATTTGGAAACCAGCATCTTTGATTTCTGTTTCTATATCTTTTAGAGAATTAATAACTGAGTTTAAATCTCCTGAAATTATTCTTTTTTTAGTTTCTTTTACTTCTTCTTTTGGTTCTTCTATATCTTCTATTTTAAATTCTTCAGCTGTAGGAATATCAAATATTTCATATTTATCTTGTAGTGTTTTTTTAGAATCTATTATTAATTGTGCTATATCATCATTTTCTACAGTTGGTTCATTGTTATTAAAATCTAATGTTTCTATTTGATTTAATAAATTTTTATTTGTATCATTGTTTAATATATCAAATCTAGATGATGTTCCTGTTGATTCTGTAGATTCTGTTTCTTTATTTAAAACCTTTTTAATTTCAGCATCTAATTGTCTTACTGTATATCTATTATCAATAATTTTATTTAACATATTAATTTGATCATCTTTATCACTTAATTGTAATAAACTTCTTGCATGTCTTTCACTTATTTTTTCATTCATTAAGGCATCTTGAACTTCTTCAGTTAAGTTTAATAATCTTACTTTATTTGCTACTGAAGATTGAGATATACCTAATCTTTTTGCTAAAACTTCTTGAGTTAAATATCCTCTATCTAATAATTTCTTATATGATTTTGCTTCTTCTATTGCAGAAAGATTACGTCTTTGTAAGTTTTCTACTAACGCTACTTCAGCTGATGCGTTATCATCTAAGTCAGCAATAATTGCTGGAACTTGATTTAATCCTGCAATTTGACTTGCTTTATATCTTCTTTCTCCTGCTATTATTTCAAATTTATCATTTGCTAATTTTCTTAATACTAATGGTTGAATTATTCCGTGTTCTTTAATAGACATCGCTAACTCTTTTAATGCGTTTTCATCAAATGTTAATCTTGGTTGAAATCTATTTGGAATAATACTTTCTACATTTATATATTGAACGTTTGGTTCTAATTTCATAAGCCCCTACTCCTATTCTATATATAATAATACTTTATTTTGATCGAATTTTCAATAGCAAAATAAAAAGAAACTCATTTAAAATTATAATGGTTTCTTTAGTATTTGATTATATTGTCTAGGATATTTTTTATCTGTATTTTTAATTTTTTTGATTAATATAAAGTTTCTAATACCTTCATTGTTTGGGAGATTTATATTTTTAGTAGTTAAGTATTCTCCACCCAATATATTTATTCCTTTTAGGCTATTGTTTAATTCTTCTTCATAGTCAGCTTTCATTGCTATAAATTGTCCGTTAATACTAACGAATGGAATAGATAATTCTATCAATACCGGAAGATTCTTTACTGCTCTTGCAGTTACTAAATCATAGTATTCTCTTCTTTCGTTGATAAATTCTTCTGCTCTATTGTTAATAACTTCTACGTTTTCAACATTTAAAATATCAATTAGATTTTTACAAAATGTTGTTTTTTTATTATTTGAATCTAATAAAGTTAATTTGATATGAGGAAAAACTATTTTTAAAACTAATCCTGGGAATCCAGCTCCGCATCCTATATCTAACATATTTTCTATATTATTAAAGTCTATTGTTTGAGATAAAAGTATAGAATCATAAAAATGTTTTAAATATACACTTTCTTTATCAGTTATAGATGTTACATTAGTATGTGAATTATATTCTACTAAATAATCATAATATTTTAATAGTTGTTGTTTTTGAATTTCAGTTAATTTGATATTTAACTTTTCTAATTCTTTATAAAATTCTAATTCATTCATTTTTACTATATTCCTTTTTTAAATATATTGCCAGTATAGATAAATCTGCTGGGTTTACTCCACTAATTCTTGCTGCTTGTGCCATAGTTTCTGGCATTACTGCTTTTAATTTTTGTTTTGCTTCACTAGCTAAGTTTGCTACTTTATCATAATCAATATCTTTAGGTATTTGTTTAGATTCTAACTTTAATAATTTATCTACTTCTTTTAATTCTTTATTTATGTATCCTTCATATTTAATTAAAATTTCTACTTGATTATATACTTCTTTGTCATATTTATTTTCTATTATATTTTCTTGTAATAATAAGTCTATATTTATTTCAGGACGTTTTAAGAATAAGTAAAGATTTGTACCTGATGCTAATTCAGTAGATTGCATTTTATCTAAAATAACTGGTGTTATATTTTTATTATTTATTTTTGTATTTTTTAATTTTTCCAATAAAGTATTAATATCTTGTTCTTTTTTTATAAGTTTTTGATATTTTTCTTCACTTATTAAACCAGCTTCGTACCCATATTTTCTTAATCTTAAATCTGCATTATCATGTCTTAATAGAAGTCTAAATTCTGCTCTGCTAGTTAACATTCTATATGGTTCTTTTGTCCCTTTTGTTACTAAATCGTCTATTAAAACTCCAATATATGATTCGTTACGTTTTAATATTAATGGGTTTTGATTTTTTAGTTTTTTTACTGCATTAATACCAGCAATTAAACCTTGCCCTGCTGCTTCTTCATAACCGCTTGTACCGTTTATTTGTCCGGCAGTAAATAAATTTTCTATTACTTTAGTTTCTAGAGATGGTTTTAATTGTAAAGGATTAATTGCATCATATTCTATTGCATACGCATATTTTAAAATACGAGCGTTTTCTAATCCTGGTAAACTATGAACCATTTTTTCTTGTACATCAGTTGGCATACTTGTTGAAAAACCTTGTAAATATAAATCATCATAATATAAGCTTTCGGGTTCTAAGAATAATTGATGTTTTTCTTTATCTGCAAATCTTACTATTTTATCTTCTATAGAAGGACAATATCTAGGTCCTATACCTTCAGCATAACCACCATACATTGCACTTCTTGATAAATTTTCTTTTATTATATTATGGGTATTTTCATTAGTATAAACTAAATAACATTTTTCTTGTTTATCTTTATCATATGATATTTCGTTTTCACAATTAAAAGTCCAGTATTCATCGTCTCCTACTTCTTCTTTTAATTTTGAGAAATCTACAGAATTTTTATCAATTCTTTGAGGAGTACCTGTTTTTAATCTTAAAATATCAAAACCTAAATCTTTTAATTTATCACTTAAGAATTGTGAACGTCTTTCTCCATGAGGACCTTCTAATTTATTTGTGTTTCCTATTAAAATTTTACTTTTTAAATAAGTTCCTGTTGTTAAAATTAAAGCATCACAATAAATTTCTTTTCCATCATCTAATATAATACCTTTTATTTTATTATTTTCAACAATTAAGTCTTCTACCATACTTTCAAGAATAGTTAAGTTTTCTGTATTTTTTAATTCTTTTAACATATTTTGAGGGTATGTAATTTTATCTGCTTGTGCCCTTAAAGATCTAACTGCAGGGCCTTTACCATTATTTAACATTTTTATTTGAATATGGCTCTTGTCTGCAACTTTACCCATTAATCCACCTAAAGCATCTATATCACGCACTATAATACCTTTTGCTGTTCCACCAATTGATGGATTACATGGCATATCTCCAATATTTTTTATATTAGAAGTTATTAATGCTGTATTCATTCCCATAGATGCTGTAGCATGACATGCTTCACATCCAGCGTGTCCACCACCTACTACTATTACATCATACTTCATGTATGTCACCTCTACTTTCCTAAACAGAAATTAGCGAATATTTCATCTAATAATTCATCCTTATATGTTGTACCTATTATTTCACCTAATAAATCAAAACATTCTTTTATATCAATAGCTAATAAGTCTATTTCTATATTATTTTCTATTTGTTCTAAGCAATTATCGAGTGATTGTAAAGCTTGTTTAACTAATGAAATTTGTCTAGAATTTGACAAGTAATTCATATTACCACTATCTAATTGTTCTAAATTAAACATTTCTATTATTTTATTTTTTAATTGGTATAAATTTTTATAATCTTTTGTATTTCCATATACAATGTTTTTACATTCTATTTCTGTTTCATCTATTTTCTTTTCTAAATCATTTTTATTTATGTAAACTATTAAATTTTTATCTTTAATTGTTTTTATTAATTCTTTTTCTTCTTTTGAAAGTTCTTCATTATTATTTAATACTAATATAACTAAGTTAGCTTTTTCTAATATTTCTTTACTCTTGTTTACACCTATTTGTTCTACAATATCTTCTGTTTCTCTTATACCTGCTGTATCTATTAAATTTAATACAATACCTTCTAGAACAAATTTACCTTCTACTATGTCTCTAGTTGTTCCAGCTACATTTGTAACTATTGCTTTATCTTCTTCTAGTAAAGTGTTAAGTAAACTACTTTTTCCTACATTTGGTTTACCTATTATTGCAACATCAATACCATTTTTTATTAATTTACCGTTTTCTGCTTCTTTTAATAATTTTTCTAAATCTTTTTTTATTTCTAAAACTTTTGGTTTTACTAATTCGTTAGTTAATACAATTGCATCTTCGTATTCTGGGTAATCTATATTTACTTCTATATTTGCACTTATACTTACTAATTTTTTTCTTATTTCATTTATCATATTTGTTATACTTCCAGTAACACCATTTAATGATAAACTTCTACTTTTATCTGTTTCTGAATTAATTAAATCCCCTACTGATTCAGCTTCTATTAAATCTATTCTTCCATTTAAAAATGCTCTTTTTGTAAACTCGCCTGGGTCTGCTAATCTACAACCTTTATTTAATAATAATTCTAATATTTTATTAGTAGTAGAAATTCCTCCATGACAATTTATTTCTACTATATCTTCAGTTGTATATGTCTTAGGGGCTTTCATAATTGAAACTAATACTTCATCTACTACTTCTTCACCATCTACGATATAACCGTAATTTATTGTATGTGAAAGAACTTTAGTTAAATCTTTACCTTTAAAAATACTGTTAACTAAATGTATAGCATCATTACCTGATATTCTAACTATTGATATTGCTCCAACTCCCATTGTAGTTGAAATTGCACATATTGTGTCAAACATAGCACACCACTCCATAATGTATTATAGCACATACTTTACATTATTTAAACATAAATAAATTTACAAATTATTTCCCGGGAAATAATTTTATTTTATTTACATAAATGTGCAAAATATAATTTACCGTACTTTTAGTTGAATTTACGTAAACAAAAAACGTCAGCTATTTTTGACGTTTTATTTACTTATTTAATTTTATAACAACATGTCTGTTTGGTTCTTCACCTTCACTTATAGTTGAAACTTTTTTATTATTAGATAAAGTATTATGAATAATTCTTCTTTCATAAGAATTCATATTATCTAACTTTACATCAACCTTTGTTGTTATAACTTCTCTAGCTATTCTTTTGGCTAATCTTTCTAATTTCTTTTCTTGATTTTCTTTATAATTCTCTACATCTAATATTATATGTGGATGAATTCCATATTTATTACTTAACATTTGTTTTACTATTACCATTAATGCTGATAATGTTTTGCCATCTTTACCTATTAAAATTGAATTATTATCGCTATACATCTTTACACATATTTGTGTATCTCTAATTTTAGATTCGAATGTTACTTCTAATCCCATAAGTTTAGTTAATTCTAATAGATATTCCTTTACATAATTTTGTATATCAGTTAATGTGTAAACTTTTATTTTATAACTACTTTTCTTTAGTAAACTACCCTTTATTTCTTCTTTTGTAATTATTACATCATCTTGAGTTAAATTAAGACTTTGTAAACTTGTGTCAATTAACTCACTCAAATTTTTTCCTTCGAATTCTTTTACTACCATAATACTTATCTCCTTTTTTTCAATAATAATGTTTGAATAACATTAAATCCATTTGTTACTATCCAATATAATGCAATTGCTGTTGGTAAACTAAATGATGCTATTGAAATGAATATCAACATGAATGTTGTCATGAATTGCATTTGTTTTTGTTGTTCTCCACTACCTGCATTTGACATACTAAATTTAAATGATAAGTATGTTGTTAATATTATTAGTGCAATTACTATTAAATAAATATAATTTCCAGACTTTATTCCTACTAATGGTGTTGTACCTAATTGTAAAGTGAATAATGTTTCTTCAAATATTGCTGGCACTCTGTTTATTGCTTCTAGGAAAGCAAAGAATAATGGTAATTGAATAAATGAAACTAAGCATCCACCCATTGGATTAATATTATATTTTTTATAAATTAACATTGTTTCTTGGCTTTTAGCCATCATTGATTCACTATCAGTTTTATCTTTATATTTTTTTTCTAATCTTTCTAATTCTGGTTGAGCTTTTTTCATATTTTCACTTTGTTTAATAGTTTTTGCTGAAAATGGCATCAATATTAGTCTTAAAGCTAAACCTATTAACATTACTGAAATACCATAATTTTTTACTAATAGTCCTAATTTAATTATTAACCATGCTATTGGCATTACAAATAATTGAACCCATAAACCACTATAAGTATCTTTATCATAAATTTTCATATCTTTACATTTAGGTAAATCTGTTATTTTTACTTCCATGCTTTTTTCATATTTTTCATAAATAGATAATAATTCTTTATCTTGTGGTTTACAAAGGATATTTGATGTTAAACTTTGCCCTGTTTTTTCATTTGTTATTCTTTTATTATCATTATCACTTAAGTATTTAGTACATCCTGTTGTTAAAGATAAAAACAACAATAATATAATTAATAATTTTTTCTTTTTCATATGTTCTCCTTTAATTTTGTTTCTAAATTTTCTAATCTACTATTAAAAGATGTTTCTAAACATCCTTTCCTTATCATTATAATATAATCTGTGTTATTTTTAAATAATGTTTTTGTTTTATCTATAATTTCTCTTGTTTGTCTTTTTAACTTATTTCTTATTACAGCATTTCCTATTTTGTTACTTATAGCTATACCAAAACGTTTTTTTTCTAAATTGTTTTCCTTATAATATATAACAAAATCTTTCGTCTTAAAAAATTTAGCATTTTTAATTAAATTTGAAAATTCTTGCTTTGATTTTATTGTTTCATTTTTTTTCATAAAATCTCTCCCATAGATAAAAAACCACAAAACTGTGGTTTACTTACATAATACTTTACGACCTTTTTTTCTTCTTGATTTTAAAATATTCGTTTCTTTACGTGCAAAAAATCCATGTTTTTTACTTTTTTTACGATTATTTGGTTGATATGTTCTCTTCATAATTGCACCTCCACCTCTTTAAGCCTTTTTATTGTATTATATTTTGTTTTATAAGTCAATTAAAAATTAATTAAATTATTTATTAAGTTTTTCAACGTTGATATGTGGAAAAAATATTAACCTGTTAATAACAATTTGTGGAAAATGTGGAAAAGTGATGTTTTCTCTTTATTTAAGGGTATTTAAATGTTTATAACTATGTGGAAATGTTGTGGAAATTAAAAATATTTATATTTCATGCTTTCTTTTTCAACAAAAGTGTTTTAAAATATTCTTAGTTACAAAAATAATCTTGAAAGCGGGGTGTTTTGATGGATGGTAATTTTTCTTGGAATGATTTTTTAAATATTATAAAATCTAAATTATCTAGCGTTTCATATGATACTTGGTTTAAAGATACTAAGCTTTCAAAGATTACTGAGGATTCTATAAGTATTGAAGTACCTATGAGTTTTCATAAAGACTTTTTAAATAAAAATTATTATGAACTTATTGATAATATAATTACTAGTATTACAGGTAAAAGTTATGATATTAACTTTGTAGTAGAGGAGGATATTGTTAATAATGATATAGAAATTAACAATATTGTTCAAACGAAGTCTAATAACTTTCAATCAAATCTTAACCCACAATATACATTTGAATCATTTGTAATAGGGGATAGTAATCGATTTGCTCAAACTGCTGCTGTTGCAGTTGCTGAACAACCAGGAAAAGTGTATAACCCTTTATTTATTCACGGAAAAAGTGGACTAGGGAAAACTCATTTAATGCATGCAATAGGAAACTATATTGTAGAAACTACAAATAAAAAAGTTTTGTACGTTACAAGTGATAAATTTATATCTGATTTTATAGGAATAAATAGAAAAGATACTGAAAATTATGATGTAATAGAACATTTTAAAGAAAAATATAGAAATATTGATGTTCTAATTATTGATGATATTCAATTTTTAGGTGGAGCTGAAAAAACTCAAGGAGAATTTTTCCATACATTTAACACTTTATATGATGCTAATAAACAAATAATTATTAGTTCAGATAGATCTCCAGATGATTTGAAACTCTTAGAAGATCGTTTAAGAACTAGATTTAGATGGGGATTAACAGCAAATATATTCCCACCTGACTTTGATTTAAGGTGTAAGATACTTAAAGATAAGATGTCTGGTTTGGAAGGAGCTAAATTAATAAAAGATGATGTGATAGAGTATATAGCTAATAATTGTGAAAGTGATGTTAGATATTTAGAAGGTTCTATTAGAAGATTATTTGCTTATGCTGCTATGTATAGTCCTCCAGAAATTAATTTAGACTTTGCAATAGAGGCTTTAAAAGACTATTTTGGTTCTTCAGTATATTCTAATAGTAATATTTCTAAGATTCAAAAAGCAGTTGCTGATTACTTTAATATTACTGTTGAAAACTTAAAAAGCAAGAAAAGAACTGCGGATATAAACAATGCAAGGCAAATAGCAATGTATCTATGTAGGATGATTACAGAGGAAACAACAACTAGAATAGGGTTAGAATTTGGTAATAGAGATCATTCAACTGTACTACATGCTATAGAAAAAGTTAGTAAAGATGTCAAAAATAATGAAGATTTAAAACATAAATTAAATGAAATTAAGAGTAAAATAAATTAATAATGTGGAAAACTTTAAAGATATAAACAATGTTTTTTCTAGATGAAATCGAAGTTTTATTAAGTTATAAACAATTTGAACATATATAATAATAATATGTTAATAAATAAAAGAAAGAAGGTATATTATGAAATTTACAATTGATAAAAATATTTTATTAGAAAGTTTAGTTAATGTAGTTAGAGCGATTAATCCAAAAAATATTATTCCTATATTAAATGGTATTAAGTTTGAATTAAGTAGTGATGGTTTAAATTTAGTAGCAAGTGATAGTGATTTAACTATTAAAAGTTTTATTCCAAGTAGTGATATTAAATCTATAGATGAAGAAGGAACTATAATAATACAAAGTAAATATATTATAGATATTATTAGAAAGTTACCTGGAGATGAAGTTAATATTGAAGTTATAGATGGTTTAAAGATAAGAATTTATACTGATAATAGTCAATATAATTTAAATTGTTTAAATACTGAGGATTATCCACAAATTATTTTAGAAGATTCTAATAATCCTATAGTTATTAAAAGTGATATTTTAAAAAGTATGATAAGACAAACTATTTTTGCTGTTTCATTACAAGAATCTAGACCTTTATTAACTGGTTTAAATTTAAAAATTAATGAAAATAAAATGGAAGTAGTAGCAACAGATTCTTATAGACTTGCAAAAAAAACTATTACTTTAGATGAAACTTATCCTGAAAATATAGATATTACTATTCCAGGTAAAAATATAAATGAATTTGATAAAGTTATGAATGATGAGGAAGATGTTGAAATACATTTATTTAGTAATAAGATATTATTTAAATATAAAAATATTATTTTTCAATCTAGTTTATTAAATGGTAATTATCCAAATACTTCTAATTTGATTCCTAACGAGTTTGAAATTATAATTAATTCTTCTTTAAATTCTTTTTACGCTAGTATTGATAGAGCTGCATTACTTACTCAAAGTAAAGATAAAAATATTGTAAGAATGGAAACTAATAACGATGATTTAAATATTACTAGTTATGCTAGCGAAATAGGTAAAGTAGAGGATAGAATTAAAGTTAGTAAAAATACTGAAAAAGATATAGCTATATCATTTAGTGCTAAATATATGATGGATGCTTTAAAAACATTTAATGAAGACGAATTGTTAATATTATTAAATAATGATTCTTCTCCTATAATTTTAAAATCAATTAAAGATGAAAGTTTAATTCAATTAATTTTACCAATAAAAACATATTAGAACTTGTAAAAGTTCTTTTTTTGTTGATAAATCGACTTTTATCAACAATTTTTTATATTTATTAATGGTATAAGGAAGGCGTCAGGGAGGTGAGGTAATGAAAGATTATGAAATATCTAAAGATACTTTAGCGGTTATACCAGTTGGTGAAAAGAAAAGTAAAGTTATAGAAAAAGATTGTAGTTTCATAATAAATCATAGTCCTAATAGAGTTATGGATGATAGTTGTAAATATTATGGAAGTTCTATGGATGGTAGACAAAAAGGTACTACTAATTTAACTGGTATAAGTTATAAAGCACCAATAATAGTTCAAGAAGAAGGAAATATTATATTTTTTCCTACTAGTTCACCACGATTAAAAAAATGTTGTTGGGTATCTTTAAATAATATAGATTCTTATTATTATGATTATGCTCGAAAAACTTGTGTTATTGTTTTTGATAATAATGAAAAAATAGAATTTGATATGTCATATTGTGTTTTAAATAATCAAATTTTAAAATCTCATAGATTAGAGTCTGTAATTAATAAAAGAAAGGCAAAATAATGCTAAAAATCTTTTTAAAAACTATTTTTTTATGATATAATGTAAATAGGTATAGGAGTATTAGAATACCTATTTATTTATTATTTTGATTTAAAAGAGGGTTTTAAATGGAAATTACATCTTTGAAGTTATTTAATTTTAGAAATTTTGATACTTTAGAGTTAAATTTTTCTCCAAATAAAAATATTATCATAGGTAATAATGGAATGGGAAAGACAAATATTGTTGAAGCAATATTTGTTTTAGGCTTAACTAAGTCTTTTAGAACTAATGATGATAATATTTTAGTTAAAGAAAATAATACTTTATATAAAATTGAAGGTAATGTTAAATCTTCTTTTGTTAACAATTATAAAATTGTATATCAAGATGGTGTTAAAGTAGTAAAAATAAATAATAATAAAATAAATAAATTTAGTGATTATATTTCAAATATTAATGTTATTTTATTTAGTTTAAATGATTTGAAATTAATTAAGGATACTCCTAGTACTAGAAGAAAGTTGATTAACTTAGAAATATCTCAATTAAATAATGATTATATTAAATATTTAAATTATTATAATAAAATTTTGAAACAGAGAAATTCTTATTTAAAAACTTTATATAATGGAAGAATTAACTATGATTATATATCTATAATAGATAACCAATTAATAGATTATGGTTTAAAGATTTATGAAATAAGAAAGAAATTTATTAATGAAGTTAATAAACTATTACCTAATATTTATAATAAGTTAGGTGGAAATAATGATTTAAATATTTATTATAAAAGTGATTATGAATCTAAAACATTGGATGATTTATTAAATATTTATAGAGAAACAGTTAATAAAGATATTAATTTTGGTTCTACTCAAATTGGAATACATCGTGATGATTTTATATTTAGTATGAATAATCAAGAAATAAAGAATTTTGCGAGTGAAGGACAACAAAAAAATGCTGTAATATCTTTTAAATTAGCTGAATTAGAGTTATTTAATGAAATTAATAAAGAATATCCAATATTAATATTAGATGATTTATTTAGTGAATTAGATATGAAAAAAGTTGAGAAAATTTTGAGTTATATAAGTGATGATGTTCAAACATTTATTACTACAACTGATTTAAAAAAAGTTAAAAAGAGTTATCTAAAAAATAGTAAAGTGTTTAAAATAGATAATTCTGGTATAAAGGAGAGTTTGTATGAATGAATATAATGATAGCGATATTCAAGTATTAGAAGGGTTAGAAGCGGTTAGAAAAAGACCTGGTATGTATATTGGTACAACTGATGTTAAAGGTTTACATCATCTAGTATGGGAAATTGTAGATAACTCTATAGATGAAGCTTTAGCTGGTTTTTGTAAAAATATAGAGATTATTATTAATAAAGATAATTCTATTACTGTAAAAGATGATGGTCGTGGTATTCCAGTTGGTATTCATGCTAAAACTGGTATATCTACAGTAGAAACTGTTTATACAGTTTTACATGCTGGTGGTAAATTTGGTGGTGGTGGATACAAAGTATCTGGAGGACTACATGGTGTTGGTGCCAGTGTTGTTAATGCTTTATCAAGATGGGTTACAGTAAGAGTTTATAAAGATGGTAAAATACATGAAACTCGTTTTGAAAATGGTGGGCATACTGTTCAAAAATTAGAAGTTATTGGTGAATGTGATATTAATAGAACAGGAACTACTGTAACATTTAAGCCAGATCCAGATATATTTGATACTGAAATATATGATTATGAAACTTTAAAAGTTAGAGTTAGAGAATTAGCATTCTTAAATAAAGGTTTAAGACTAACATTAAGAGATGATAGAGATGAAGAGGATACTACTGGAGATAATTTCTTATATGAAGGTGGTATTGCTGAATATGTAAGATTTTTAAATCAACATAAAACTCCTATTCACAATGAAATTATTCATTTAGAGGGAGAAGAAGCTGGTATTATCTTTGAAGTTGCAATGCAATATAATTCTGGATATACAGACAATATTTATTCTTTTGTTAATAATATAAATACACATGATGGTGGAACACATGAAGAGGGTGTTAGAAGAGCATTAACTAGATTAGTTAATAATTATGCAAGAAAATCAAATATGTTAAAAGAAAAAGATGAATCTTTAACTGGTGAGGATGTTAAAGAAGGTTTAACTATGATAGTTTCTTGTAAACATCCAAATCCACAATTTGAAGGACAAACAAAAGGTAGATTAGGTAATAGTGAAGTAAGAAAACTAGCTGATAGTGTTTTTTCTAAAGGTTTTGATAGATTCTTGATGGAAAATCCAAACGAAGCTAAAATCATAGTAGAAAAGGCTATGTTAGCAAGTCGTGCAAGAAGTGCCGCTAAAAAAGCTCGTGAAATTACAAGAAAAAGTGATTTATCAGTAAATAGTAATTTCTTTGGTAAATTAAGTGATTGTAAGAGTAAAGATGCAAAAGTTAGTGAAATATTTATAGTCGAAGGAGATAGTGCCGGTGGAAGTGCTAAAAAGGGTCGTGATTCAATGACTCAAGCTATCCTTCCATTAAGAGGTAAAATTTTAAATGTAGAAAAAACTAGATTAGATAGAGCTTTAGGTAATGAAGAAATTAGAACTATTATTACAGCTTTTGGTACTGGAATTGGGCAAGAATTTGATTTATCTAAGTTAAGATATAATAAGATAATAATAATGACCGATGCCGATGTTGATGGCTCTCATATTAGAGTATTACTTTTAACGCTATTTTATAGGTTTTTTAGACCGATTGTTGAGAATGGGCATGTTTATGCAGCTCAACCTCCTTTATTCAGAATAATGCATGGAAAAACACGTAAATACGTATTAAATGAAGAAGAGAAAGAAAGATATTTAGCATCATTACCAGAAAATGTTCGTGCTAGGGCGGAAATTGCTCGTATGAAAGGTCTAGGAGAAATGGATGCTGAAGAATTAAATGAAACAACAATGGATATTGAAAAGAGAATTTTAAGAAAAATTACTGTTGATGATTGTATGGCAGCAGATGCTGTATTTGCTAAACTTATGGGTGATGAAGTAGAACCTAGAAGAAGATTTATAGAAGAAAATGCAGGCTACGTACAAAATTTAGATATTTAGGAGGTGAATTGGTATGAGAGAAAATGAAGAAAAGTTAGAAATTACTCAAGAAGAAAGCGAAATAATGGAAGAAATTATTGAAGCAGAAGAAACAGAAGCTAGTGAGGATGAAAGTAAGCCAAGTTTCAGTGGGTATTTTCACGAAAGAGATAGATTAGCAGAAAATAACATTGTTAATGAAGTTGAAACATCATTTTTAGAGTATTCTATGAGTGTTATTGCATCTCGTGCTTTACCTGATTTAAGAGATGGTTTAAAACCTGTTCATAGAAGAATTTTATGGTCTATGTATGAATCTGGATATACACCTGATAAACCTCATAGAAAATCAGCTACAACAGTAGGATACGTTATGGGGCATTACCATCCACATGGAGATTCTTCAATTTATGAAGCAATGGTAAGAATGGCACAAGATTTTAATCAACGTTATTTATTAGTTGATGGACATGGAAACTTTGGTAACATTGAAGGTGATGGAGCAGCAGCAATGCGTTATACAGAATCAAGATTATCTAAACTTTCATTAGAATTGTTAAGAGATATTAATAAAGATACTGTAGATTTTGATCCAAACTTCGATGAAACTCAAAAAGAACCTAAAGTTTTACCTTCCAGATATCCAAATATATTAGTTAATGGTACTATGGGTATAGCAGTTGGTATGGCAACAAATATTCCGCCTCATAATTTAGGAGAAGTTATTGATGGATGTGTTGCTTATATAGATGATCCTACAATTGATACATTAGGTTTAATGAATTATATAAAAGGACCAGATTTTCCAACTGGAGGTATTATTTTAGGTAATTCAGGTATAAAACAAGCATATGAAACTGGTAAAGGTTCTATAACAATAAGAAGTAGAGCAACTATAGAGGAAGTTAAAGGGCATCAATGTATTATAATTAATGAAGTTCCTTATGGTGTTAATACTATGGAATTAAAAAATAAAGTTGCTGAGTTAGTACATAATAAAATTATAGAAGGTATTAGTGATTATCATACAGATTTAAAAGATGGTGTAAAGATAACTATTACTTTAAAGAAAGATGCTAATGCTCAAGTTGTATTAAATAATTTGTATAAACATACTAATTTTCAAACTTCTTTTGGTATAACACTATTAATGTTAGATGGTTTAACGCCTAAAACATTAGGTTTAAAGGATATTATTTCAAAATATATTGATCATCAAAAAGAAGTAATTATTAGAAGAACAAGATTTGATTTAAAGAAAAGTGAAAACAGAGTTCACATATTAGAAGGTTATAAAATAGCATTAGATAATATTGATGAAGTTATTAAAATTATTAAGGGAGCCGATACTGATCAAATAGCACGTGAGCAATTAATGAAACGTTTTGGTTTAAGTCAAATTCAAGCTGATAGTATTTTAGAATTAAAATTACGTAGATTAACAGGTTTAGAAAGAAATAAGATAGAGGAAGAACTAAATAATTTACTTAAATTAATTGAAGAATTAAAAGCTATTTTAGCTAGTGAACAAATGGTTCTAGATATTATTAAGAAAGAATTATTAGAAGTTAAGAATAAATTTGCAGATGAACGTAGAACTTCAATAGATATGACAGCAATTGATTATATTGAAGATGAATCTTTAATTCCTCAAGAAAATATAATAGTTACGTTAACAAACAAAGGATATATCAAACGTTTGTCCGCTAATTCTTATAAAACTCAACATCGTGGTGGTGTAGGTGTAAAGGGAATGTCAACTAATGAAGAAGATTATGTCGATCATATGATCAATTTATCAACCCACGACTATTTATTAATATTTACAAATAAAGGAAAAGTTTACAGAATGAAAGGTTATGAGATACCTGAGTTCAGTAGACAAGCAAAGGGTTTACCTATCATAAACTTATTACAAGTTGAAAAAGATGAAGTTATCAACAGTCTAATTAAAATGTCACCAGAAGAAGAATCGAAGTATTTAGTATTTGGTACTAAGAAAGGATTTATAAAAAAGACATTAATTAGCGAGTTTGAAAACATTAGAAATAGTGGTAAAATTTGTATTTCTTTAAGAAGCAATGATGAATTAATAGGTGTAAAAAAATCTACTGGTTGTGACTATATAATGATGGCATCTACAGAAGGACGTATGGCAGTATTTAATGAAGATGAAATAAGAGTAATGGGTCGTACAGCTTCAGGAGTTAGAGGAATTAATTTAAATGACGCTGATTGTGTAGGATTAGAAGTAGTTACATTAAACGATAATATATTAATAGTAACTAGAAATGGTTATGGAAAGAAAACTCTTGTAAATGAATTTAGAACTACAAAACGTGGTAGTAAGGGTGTTAAAGCCTTAAACATTACAGAAAAAAATGGTCCTTTAGTAGCATTTAAAATTATTGAAAAAGAACAAGATTTAATGATTATAACTAACTCTGGTATAATTATCAGGCTATCATTAGATCAAATTAGCCAACTAGGACGAGTTACACAAGGTGTTAGATTAATAAATTTAAAAGATAAACAAGTTGTTTCTACTATAAGTATTGTAGATAAAGAAGATGAAGAATCAGAAGAGTCAAAAGAAGAAGAGATTAATAATTATTAATCTCTTTTTTATGTTTCACGTGAAACATTGAATGTGGAAAAGTTTAGTATAATATAAAAAACATTTGTTAAAAAAACTATTTTATAAGAATTATTGTTAATAAAATAACAATATTATAATTTAATGTTTCACGTGAAACATTAAATATGTGGAAAACTTGAAAACATTATATTGAAATGATAGAATTATATTGTGCAATTAATTCTGTTATAAACTGGTCAGGACGGGAACGTAGCAGCCATATTAATAAGCATTAATGTGCACTTTTTTTATGGAGAAAAGTTATGAAAGAAGAATATTATGATGATATTTTATATAAGTTAGCTACGAAAGCTTATAATAAGAATGAAATGCCTGTAAGTGCTATATTAGTTAGAAATAATAAAATAATTGCAAAAGCATATAATAGAAAAAATATTAATAATAATCCTTTATATCATGCAGAGATTTTATGCTTACAAAGAGCTTACAAAAAATTAAAAAGATGGAATCTAAATGATTGTACTTTATATGTTAGTTTAGAACCTTGTAATATGTGCAAGATGTTGATAGAAGAATCTAGAATAGATCAAGTATATTATCTTTTAAATAAAGGAAAAAACAGTAATAAATATACCAAAACAAAATACGAACAAATGTATGTTGTTGGTGATGAAAAGTTTAAAAATTTAATTAATAAATTCTTTGAAAATTTAAGAAAATAGGTTATTTATACGGGGTTCTATGTTATAATTATTGTGTAGGAGGTTTTTATGGATTATAAAGTATTTTATAGAAAATATAGGCCTAAAAACTTTAATGAATTAGTTGGTCAAGATAGTATTAAAGATATATTGGTTAACTCAATTAAATTAAATAAAATAGCTCATGCTTACATATTTACAGGGCCTAGAGGTACTGGAAAAACGAGTACAGCAAAAATTTTTGCTAAGACTTTAAATTGTATAGATAATAATAATGGTCTTTCATGCGATTTATGTGATATGTGTAAATCTTATAATGAGTCAGCCGATATTATAGAAATTGATGCTGCAAGTAATAATGGTGTAGAAGAAATTCGTTCTTTACGTGATAGTGTTAAAATAGCACCGTACAATTCTAAGTATAAGGTATATATAATAGATGAAGTTCATATGTTGTCTAATAGTGCTTGGAATGCATTCTTGAAGACTTTAGAAGAACCTCCAAGACATGTAATATTTATTTTAGCAACAACTGAAATAAATAAAATTCCTGATACAGTAATGTCTAGATGTCAACGTTTTGACTTTAGTAAAATTTCTCAAAATTTGATGTTAGAACACTTGTCAAATATATGTAAAAAAGAAAATATTAAAATTACTGATGAAGCTTTGAATGAAATTTCTAAATTGTCAAATGGTTGTCTAAGAGATGCATTAAGCTATTTGGATAAGATATCTAAATATAATGTTGAAATTACAGTAGATTTAATAGAAGAAAATTTTGGTATTTTAAATAATGTAAAATTAGAAAATTTATTTAATGCTATAGATAAAGGAAATATAAAAGAAATTAATAAGTTGTTAGATGAAATAAGTGTCAGTGGTATAACACCTTTAAATTTTATCAATGAATTTGTAGAGTTTTTATTAAACAAAATAATTAATGGTGAAACTAATAAAGTAAACGATATTAAAGATTTAATATACAAATTAAATAATTTAATAATTAATTTTAATTCTGTTGTAAATCCTTTTACACTTATAAAAGTAGAACTTATTTCTTTAAATTATTTCCCGGGAAATAATTTTGTGAATATTTCCCATGAAAATGAAAAAGTTGTAAATGATAATGTAAATGTGGAAAAAAATAAAGTTTTAAACAATGATATTTTGGTTGAAGAAATTAATAAAGGTGTACGAGAAGAAATTAAACAAGAAGAAACAGAAAAATCTAGTATTAACTTTGATAAAATAAAACAAATAAGAATAAATAATAGTTTTTCAGGTGCATCTAAAGATGTTAAGGTGGATTTCATAAATAAATGGAAAGAATTTTTAAATAAATTAAATATAGATAATGATTATAATATATTGGGATATGTTGAAAATGCTAATATTGTTGTATCTTCAAAAACAAATACGATGTTTGCTTTTGAAAAAGAGAGTGAATCATTATTATTTAACGCAAATATAAGTGTTATAGAAGATAAGTTTAATAAATTAAATAATTTAACTTATAAATTTATTTC
This sequence comes from Bacilli bacterium, assembly GCA_045541255.1. GTDB lineage: Bacteria > Bacillota_I > Bacilli_A > RF39 > UBA660 > UMGS1124. The sequence continues at coordinate 68,211 of JAZQIU010000006.1, forward strand.
CCTTTCTAATGAAGAATGGAATGTGGAAAAAAGTAATTTTATCAACAATAAAGATAAAAAATATGAATATATTGAAGAAATTGTTGAAGAAGAAAGTTTTGAAGCTAAGGATTTAGCAGAAAATATATTTGGAAATGATATAATTGAAATTAGATAGGAGAAAATTATTATGAATATGAATAATTTGATGGCGCAAGCTCAAAAAATGCAAAAAGATATCCAAAAGAAACAAGAAGAAATTAATTCTATGACTTTTATTGGAGAAAGTGAATGGGTTGAAGTAACTTTAACAGGTAATAAAACAATAGTAAAAATTAATATTAAAGATAAAAAAACTATGGATGAAGAAGACTTAGAATGTTTAGAAGATATGATTAAAATAGCTATAAATGATGCATACAAAAAAATAGACAATGAAATAGAGAAAAAGTTAGGTATGTATGGTAAATTAGCAGGTGGATTATTCTAATGTATCCAGATATTTTGGTAAAAACTATTGAATATTTTAAAAAATTTAATGGTATAGGTGAAAAAACTGCAGAAAGATTATCATTATCTGTATTGGAAATGTCAAGTGAAGATGTTGATAATTTTTCTAAAAGTATTATTGAATTAAAAGAAAAAATAGTTAGATGTAAAGTTTGCGGACATATAACTGATGATGAAGTATGTTCTATTTGTGCAAATAAATTTAGAAATGATAATTTAATTTGCGTAGTTGAAGATTATAAAAGTGTATTTATGTTTGAAAAAACTGGTAATTATGATGGAAAGTTTCATGTTTTAAATGGTGTTATATCTCCGATAGATGGTATAACTCCTGATGAGTTAAATATAAGTACTTTATTAGATAGAATTTCAAAATTGGATGGGGAAAAAGAAGTTATAATTGCTTTAAAACCATCTATAGAAGGAGAAGCAACCACATTATATTTAAAAAAAGTTTTAGAGAAATATAATGTAAAGATTACACGTCTTTCTTATGGAATTCCAATGGGTGTTGAAATAGATTATTTAGATTCTATTACATTAGATAGAGCATTAAAAGATAGAAAAGATATTTAATAATTAATTGCATATTATTTTATAGGTGATACTATGAAATTATTTAAAATTGTTAGAAGATTATTCTTTTCTTTAGTTTATTTATTTGCTATAAATTTGTTTTTATCTAAACTAGGTTATAATATACCTTTAAATGCATTTAGTATAATTATTGTCTATATTTTTAGGTTCCCAGGGTTAATATTACTTTTATTTTTAAGTAGGTGGTAAAAGTGTTTATTTCAAAAAAATTTGATGAAATAAAAGTTGAATTTGATAATAAGAAAAATTCTCATTCGTATATGTTTTATACAAATGATTTTTTTAGTTGTCAAAAAGATGTAAATATTTTAATAAGAGATTTATTTAAAGTAGACAATTTAGAGTTAATAAAAACCGATTTAGTGGTAATTAAAAAAAGCGAAAAGAAAAACATTTTAAAAGAAGATATGCAAGATTTAAAAAATTTTTTTCAAAATACTAGTTATTTAAACAATTATAGAGTTTATATAATAGAAGAGGCTCATAAATTAAATTCTACAACATCTAATATGATTTTAAAGTTTTTAGAAGAACCTATGGACAAAGTTATAGCATTTTTTATAACAACAAATTTAGATGCTGTTTTACCAACTATAAAAAGTAGATGTCAAATAGTAAATGCTTTTTATGAAAGTTCAATTAATAATCAAGAAAAAGATATTACTATATTAAAAGATTTTTTATATAATAATGATAAATATTTTGCTATATTTAAAGCGAAGAAATATTTTGAAAAATACGATCGAAATGAATTAATAGAATTGTTTATGACATATTTAGAGTATTGTTATAGAAATGAGCTGAACGCTAAACAAATTGAAGAAATAAAGATAATGAATAGAGCAATAGGAATGTTAAACAATAATGTTAATGTAGATTATGTGTTTGATTATATATTTTTAGAAGGTGGTGGAAATATATGAATTTGGTAGCTATAAAATTTAAAAGTGATGGTAAAGCATATTATTTTGATAGTAATGAATTAAAATTAGAAAAAAATGAATATGTTTTAGTAGAAACTGAAAAAGGTGTACAATTAGGTATTGTAAGCGATATAGATATAGATACTGAAAAGTTAAATCTTAATAAAGAGTTGAAAAAAGTAATAAAAAAAGCTAGTAAAAGTGATTATGATTTATATTTAAAAAATTTAAAAGACGCTGAAATGGTTTTATTAGAGACTAGAAAAAAGATAGAAAAAGAACAGATTCCTATGAGATTAGTTGATGCTATGTATACATTTGATAAAGAACAATTAATATTAAACTTTGTTGCTGATGAAAGAATTGATTTTAGAGATTTAGTAAAATATTTAGCTGCTAAATATAAGACACATATTGAATTACATCAAATGGGTGTTAGAGATAAAGCTAAAGAAATTGGTGGAATAGGACAATGTGGTATGCCTTTATGTTGTAAAACATTTAAAGGTAATATGGATGGTATTTCTATAAACATGGCTAAGAATCAATGTATTTCTTTGAATCCTTCTAAAATTAATGGTTGTTGTGGTAGATTATTATGTTGTTTGTCATATGAGGATGAAGTTTATACAGAATTAAAGAAAGAGTTACCTAAAATAAATGAGGAAATAGAAATTGAAGGTAGTTTAGGTAAAGTAAAAAAAGTTGATTTATTGAAAAAGTTAGTTGTTGTAGATATTGATGGTGAAGAAAAAGTAGTTGATTATAATGTTGAATGATTTATTAAATTATGAATTAAAAATATATCAGGAAGTAGATGCATTTAAGTTTTCCATTGATTCTGTGTTACTTGCAGAGTTTGTTAATATAAATTTTAGAGCAAAAAATATAATTGATTTTTGTAGTGGTAATGCTCCTATACCTATGATTCTATCTACTAAATTTAATAAAAATATAGTAGGAGTAGAAATACAGAAAGATATTTATAGTTTAGGTTTAAAGAGTATTGAGTATAATAAGATAGAAAATATTAAATTTTTAAATATGGATGTAAAAGAGTTGTCTAATTATTTTGATTATAAGTTTGATATAATTACTTGCAATCCTCCATATTTTAAGTATAATAATGATTCTATTATTAATATTAATAGTAGTAAAGCCATTGCAAGACATGAAATTATGATAACTTTAGAAGATATTATATCTGTATCTTCTGAAATAATTAATGATAGTGGGGGTTTATATTTAGTTCATAGATGTGATAGATTAGTTGAAATATTAGATTTATTAAAAAAATATAACTTTGGTTTGAGGCGTTTACAATTTGTTTACGATAGTATGAATAGTCAATCATGTTTTTTATTAATAGAAGCTAAATATAAATGTAAAGATGACTTAAAAGTTTTAGAACCGTTGTATATTGATAAATATTTGGAGGGAAAATGAAGTTAATAGTTGGTTTAGGGAATCCTGGTAAAGAATATGTAAATACTCGTCATAATATTGGATTTATGTTAATTGATAAATATTTAGGTGATGTGAAATTTAAAGAAAAGTTTAATGGTCTATATTATGAAACTAATAGTTTAGATAAAGTTATATTTTTAAAACCACAGACATTTATGAATAATTCAGGAGATTGTGTTGCTAAATTTGTTAATTATTATAATATTAAACCTGAAGATATTTTAGTTATTCAAGATGATTTAGATATAAATGTTGGTAAGTATAAATTTAAAATAAATAGTAGCAGTGGTGGACATAATGGTATAAAATCTATTATTAATAACTTAGGTACTGAAAGTTTCTTTAGATTAAAGATTGGTATATCTAATTTGAGAAAAAAAGATGTTATCGACTTTGTCTTAGGTAAATTTAGTAAAGAAGAAATAAATAACATTAACTTTAACGAGTTGGTAAACGCAATTGATGATTTCATAAATTATGATTATAGTTATGTAATGAATAAATATAATGGAAAGTGATTATAAATGTTTAAAGAATTATTTGAGTATAAGAATAATTTAACAGTGTCAGGATTGAGTAATACATTAATTAATGAATATATTTTAAATTTTTATGAAAATAATGAAAATGATTTATTAATTGTTGCTGATTCTTTATATGATGCTAATAAGATTTATAAAAGTATACATAAGATATGCAAAGATGTATACTTTTTTCCAATGGATGAATTTGCTACAGTTTTAGCTATATCAAGTTCTCCAGATTTAAAAATAATTCGTATTGATACTTTGAATCAATTAAAAAAGAAGAAAAATATTGTTGTTACTAATTTAAGTGGATATTTAAAATATATAGATAAAAAGATAGATAACTTAAAAGTTGATTTTAATACTAAAAGAGAAGATTTATTAAAATTTTTGAGTGATAATTCATATGTAAAAACAAATTTAGTTACTACTACAGGAGAATATGCGGTTAGAAACTTTATAATTGATTTATATCCTTTAAATTATGAAAACCCTATAAGAATTGAGTTTTTTGGTAGCGATATTGAATTAATTAGATTTTTTGATAGTGAAACACAAATATCTAATAAAAGTATAGATTGTTTTGAACTATATAGTTTTAATGATAAAGTTAGTGAAAATAAAGAGAATATTATAAACAAATTGAATAATCCTTTTGTATTCTTTGTTGATTATAAAAAAATACAGAAGTCTTATAATGATTTTCAAGGTTCTAAAAATGAATTTGAAATAACTATAGATAATAATATTTTTAATGACTTTGAAAATATTGATGTGGAAAAAAAAATATTTATTAACACTTTAGATGATGTACCAGTTTTAAAGGACATAAAAAAATATCAATCTATGGGAGTTATAAATTTTAATAATAGTTTTGATAAATTGGAACAATATGTTAGAAATATCATAGATGATAAAATAGTAGTATTTATGTTAACTAATGAAAATTTAATTAATAAGCTAATAAGTATTTTTGGTAATGAAATATCTTTTAATACTATTTTAAAAGGTAGAGTTAATATAATAAAGAAGGATATTGATGAAGGTTTTATTTTTGATGATTTAGTAGTTATATCTCAATATGATATTGAAAATATTAAGAAACAATCTATATTTATAAATAAATATAATATTGGTAGAAAAATAAAAGGCTTTGAAGATTTAAAAAAAGGTGACTATGTAGTACATGTTATACATGGAATTGGGCAATATCAAGGTCTTGTAACATTAGAAAAGAATAAGATAAAAAAAGATTATTTATTAATTAATTATGCTGGTAATGATAAAGTATATATTCCAGCACAAAAAATAGAAACTATTTATAAATATAGTGATGGAGATTCTAATGTTCCTACTTTAAATAGTTTAAGTAGTTCTAATTGGCAAAAAACTAAGGCTAGGGTTAGAACTAAGATTAAAGATATTTCTAATGAATTGATAAAATTATATGCTGAGAGAGAATTAGTAAGTGTTGAAAAGTATTTAAATTTTCCTGAAGAATTAATATTTGCAAATGATTTTGAATATGATGAAACGCCTGATCAAATAAAGTGTATTAATGAAATTTATAAAGATTTAGAAAGTAATAAACCTATGGATAGGTTGTTATGTGGAGATGTTGGTTTTGGTAAAACTGAAGTAGCTATGAGAGCTATGTTTAAAACAGCAATTAATAATAGACAGGTTGCTTATTTATGTCCTACAACTATCTTGGCCAAACAACAATATGAAAATTGTATTAAAAGATTTAGACATTTTCCTGTTAACATAGAATTATTAAATAGATTTACGTCAGTTAAAGATTTTTCAAGAATAAAAGAAGGTTTAAAAAAAGGAACTATAGATATTGTTATTGGTACGCATAAAGTATTAAATAAAGAAATAGAGTTTAAAAATTTAGGTTTACTTGTTATTGATGAAGAACAAAGATTTGGAGTATCTCAAAAAGAAAAAATAAAGCAAATGAAGAATAATGTAAATGTATTGACATTATCAGCGACACCAATACCAAGAACTTTAAAACTTGCTATGAGTGGTGTTAAGGATATGTCAATTATTGATACCGCTCCTATTAATAGATATCCAGTTCAAACTTATGTTGTACCCGAAAATGATTATCTTTTAAAAGAAGCAATATATAAAGAATTGTCAAGAGATGGTCAAGTATATATTTTAAATAATAATATTGAAGCATTAGATAATGAATATACCAAAATAATACAATTAGTACCTGATGCAAAAGTTTGTATTGCACATGGTAGAATGGATAAAGATAAACTTAATGAAGTAATTAATGATTTTGTTGAAGGTAAATATAATGTTTTACTTTGTACAACTATTATTGAAACTGGAATAGATATACCTAATGTAAATACTTTGATTATTAAAAATGCTGATAGATTTGGACTTAGTCAACTATATCAAATTCGCGGTAGAGTTGGTCGAAGCGACAAAATTGCTTACGCTTATATGATGTATGAGAAAAATAAAATGTTGAATGATATTGCTGTTAAAAGATTGCAAACTATTAGAGATTTTACTGAATTAGGTAGCGGTTATAAAATAGCTATGAGAGATCTTTCAATTAGAGGAGCAGGGGAATTATTAGGGAGTACTCAGTCTGGTTTTATAAGTTCTATTGGAATTGATTTATATATGGATATGGTTAATGAAGAGATAAATAGGATAAAAGGAATTGAAGTTGAAGAAAAAGAAATTGATGAAAAAACTTTATTAGATGTTAATACTTCTATTTCAACAGATTATGTAGATGACGAATCTTTACGAATTGAAATACATAAGTTAATTAATGAGATATATTCTAAGGAATCTTTCGAAAAAGTTAAAAACGAAATAGAAGATAGATTTGGTAAGGTTAATGATGATATTGTAAATTATATGTATGAAGAATGGTTTCAAAAAGAAGCTAAGAGTCTAAATATAGATAATATTAAGTATATTGGAAATAATGTAGAAATAGAGTTTCCTGAAGAGGTTTCTAATAATATAGATGGAGAAAAATTATTTTTACAAATATACAGTATTAATTCTAAATTTAAATTAAAATATTTTAATAAAAAGATTATTATTTCTTTAAATATTGTAAATAGAAATGGAGATTATGTAAAAGATTTATTAGATTTAATTTTATTAATAAAATCCTGTATAAAAGAAGGATAAAAAATCATACTAATATTGGTGAAATCTTCATGAATAATAATTTATTTAAGAAAAGAATTGATGAGTTAGGAAGAATTGTAATTCCTAAACAAATACGAAATACTTTTAAAATAAAAAATTTTGATGAATTAGAAATGTTCGTTGATAAAGATAGTATTATATTGAAAAAAAGTATTGGTATTGAAATGTATAAAGAAAAGTTAGAAAGATTGTTATTGTTTATAAAAAAATATGTTGATTTTGATATTTTAATTACTGAAAAACAAAAAGTTATAGTTTCTACAAAACAAGAAATCAAGAGTAATGATGAAATAGTTATAGAAAATATTGAGGGAAATATCAGTATAGTAGTAAAAGATAATGATAAGTATAATGTTTCTTTTTTGCCAATAATAATTGATAGTAATAATATTGGAGAACTTTATTTTATAAATCAAGATAAAAGTTTAGATGATAATATTCAAAAACAAATTAGAGAACTAATTATTAATTTAATAAATTAGCATAGAAATATGCTTTTTTTTGTTATATAATTTTTTGTGGAAGTGATATATATGTTAACAGATACTCATTGTCATATTTATAAAGAATATTATGAAGATATAGATAATTTGATGGTAGAAATAGAAAAAAGTGGAGTTAATCGTGTTATAAATAATGCTTGTAGTTATGAAAGTTGTTTAGAGGTATTAGAATTATCTGCTAAGTATAATAATATGTATTGTGTTTTGGGATTACATCCTGGTGAGAATTTAGATGAAATAGATAAAGTTTTAGAATTATTAAATGAAAATCTTTATAATGATAAAGTTATTGGAGTAGGAGAAATTGGTTTAGATTATTTTTATACTAAGGAAAATAAAGATGATCAAATTGCTGTTTTAAAAAGACAGTTGGAATTTGCAGAAAAAAATAATTTACCTGTTGTTATTCATAGTAGAGAAGCGACTGGAGATATGTTAGAAATATTGAAACATTATAAAATAAAAGGTGTTATTCATTGTTTTAATGGTAGTGTAGAAGTTGCTAGAGAATATATAAAAATAGGATATAAGTTAGGAATAAATGGAGTTGTAACTTTTAAAAATTGCAAGTTAATTGATGTTATAAAAGAAATAGGTGTTGATGAATTGGTTTATGAAACTGATAGTCCTTATTTAACGCCGGTTCCATTTAGAAGTCTTAAGAATGATCCTAGTTATACTAATTATGTTGTTGATTATATTGCTGAAAATATGAGTATTAATAGAGAAAAATTGGTTGAAATTAGCAATAGAAATATACATGATATTTTTGACATCTAGTTTTATACATGATATATTATAAGTATTAATGAAGGTGATATTTTGAAATATATCAGTAGAGTTTTTAAAATATTAGTTATTATAATAGCTATATTTGGTATAAGTAAAATAAATGTTGAAAAAGACAATGGTGTAGTATTTAATGACAACAATAATAAAGTTTTAGATTTAACTGCTATGGCTGTTAAGATGGAAGAAATTAGAATGCAAGATTTGTATTATCCATTAGATACTTATGTAGGGGATTTAACTGGTTATGTTGCTGATTGTCCTTTATGTGGAGGTACTTTAGGTTGTACTGGGCAAAATGTTTTGACAAATAGAATTACAACTTATGAAGATAAAGATTATGGTAAAGTTGATATTATGGCATCTTCTACTAGTCTAAAGTGCGGTTCTATTGTTCAATTTAATTTAAATGGAGAAAAAAGAACTGCAATTGTTCTTGATAGAGGTGTAACTGGGACTAATTTAGATTTATTAGTAAGTAGCGAGGATGAAGCTTATTCAATAGGTAGAAGAAATATAACTTATGATGTTTTAAGATTTGGATGGTCAAGAAGCAATTCATGATTTTTTAGGGGACTTTATGGAAAAACATAATTTTAAGAAAAAATATGGACAAAACTTTTTAAAGAATGATGCTATTTTAGTTAAAATAGTATCTTCTTTTGAATGTGATAAAACTTCAAAAATAATTGAAGTTGGTCCAGGTGATGGCGCGTTAACAAAGCAATTGGTAAAAAAAGAAGTACCTGTTTTTTCTTTTGAAATAGATGAATCTTTAAAACAATATTTAGATAAAATTGATGCTTCTAATTTAAATGTAATTTATGGCGATTTCTTAGCGGTAAGTTTAAAAGAATATTTTAGTGAAAAAGATAAATTATTTGTTATTGCAAACATTCCATATTACATTACAACTCCTATTATTACTAAGTTTATAGAAGAAAAATATATTCCAGAAGTAATGGTTTTGATGGTACAAAAAGAGGTTGCAGAACGTTTAAGCGCTAAACCAAAAACATCTACTTATGGTGCAATAACTGCAATACTTAATTATTACTTTGATATAGAATATTTATTTACAGTGGGTAGAAAAGAGTTTTATCCAGTACCAAATGTAGATAGCGCAATAATAAGATTAGTTAGGAAAAAGTATACGATAGATTGTGATTTTGAAAAATATAAAAAATTAGTTAATGATGCATTTAAACAAAAGCGTAAGAATTTAAAGAATAATTTAAAAAATTATAATATTATTAAAATAGAAGAAATACTAAAAAAATATAATTTTAATCTGAGTAATAGGGCAGAAGAATTAGGTTTTGAAGTTTTTGTAGAAATTTGTAATAATTTATAATAGTTATTGAGGTGGTTAAAATGGTTGAAAAAGAAATAAGTGAAATATTAAGTCAATTTGATATAGATGGTGTTTTAATTAATACTCCATCTAGTAAGAATAATGGAAATATAAATAAAACATTTGTTGCAACATATGAGATGGCTGATGGGGCAATAAAACATTTTATATTTCAAAAAATAAATACTACTGTATTTAAAGAACCATATAAATTGATGCAAAACATAAAGAATGTTACTGAGTGGATAGAAAAAAAAGCAAATTTTTCAGGAGATGAAACTCATCCTTGTTTAAGAGTTATTCCTACTAAAAATCACAAATTGTTGGCAACATTACCTGATGAAAATGGAGAAAAACAATATTATAGGGCTTATAATTGTATTGAAAATTCAATCTCTTATGATGTTTCTACAGATAAAAATGTTATTTATAATGCCGGAAAAGCTTTTGGGCATTTTCAAAAAATGTTGTTTGATTTTCCAATAGATAATTTAGAAGAAACTATTGCTGATTTTCATAATACTCCTAAAAGATATGTAAATTTTTTGAAGGATGTTCAATTAGATGTTTGTGATAGAGTAGAGGAAGTTGCTAATGAAATTGTCTTTGTTTTAAAAAATGCATGGTGCGCTTCAATTATTACTAGTTTAATGGAAAAGGGTAGTATACCAGTAAGAGTAACACATAATGATACTAAAGTTAATAATGTTATGTTACATGAAGAAACTGGAGAGTATTTAACTGTAATTGATTTAGATACAGTTATGTTAGGTAGTTCTTTATATGATTTTGGTGATGGTGTAAGAAGTGCGTGCGCAAATGCACTAGAAGATGAGACAGATTTAAGTAAAGTATTTTTAAGATTAGATTTGTTTGAAGCTTATACAGATGGATATTTAAGCGAAATGGCTCCTTACTTAACAGAAGATGAAGTATGTAATATGGCAGAATCTATAGAAGTTATCACATTTGAATTAGGTTTAAGATTTTTAAATGATTACATTAATGGTGATACATATTTTAAAACTAATTATGATAAACATAATTTGGATAGAGCTCGAAATCAATTTAAATTATTAAGTGATATACAATATAAGAGAAATCATATTGATAATTATATAATGAAAAAGTATAAAGAATATAAAGATAAAGATGTTCCTAAAAAATTAGAATTAAAACCATAAGATAAAATGTTATATTTTGTCTTTTTTTTTATATAATTAATTGGTGATATATTTGGAATTACAAATTGGTGATTATGTTAGTAGAAATAGTTATAATAATGATACTATTTTTAAAATAGTTGATATAAAAAATGATGTTGCTATTTTAAAAGGTGTTGATATACGTTTATTTGCAGATAGCGAGATAAATGATTTAGTTAAATGTGATTATGAAAATAAAGATGAAGAATTAATTGATTCTATTATGATTAGGGAAGATTTGGATAGAAGTGAATATTTTTATTTACCTGCCAAAGTACTTCATATAGATGGAGATAAAGATTACTTAAACAGATGTTTAGAGTTTTATAAAAAAGCTAATATTTTAGCTGTTGGTGAACATATAAAAGAAGCTGAATTATATAATGCAGTTCCTAAATTGTTACGAAAATATAAACCTGATATAATGATTATTACAGGGCACGACTCTATTAATAAATCAAAAGATATTAAGGATATAAATAATTATAAAAATTCTAAGAATTTTGTTAAGGCTGTTTTTCAAGCTAGAGATTACGAAAAAAGTCATGAAAAATTAGTTGTTATTGCTGGAGCTTGTCAAAGTGATTACGAAGCTTTAATTAAAGCTGGAGCTAATTTTGCATCTAGTCCTAAAAGAATTAATATTCATGCATTAGATCCAGCAATAATTGCAGTTAATTTAGCTTTAACAGAAAAAGGGACAGAAATTGACTTGTTAAATCTTTTGGATAAAACTAAATATGGAAAAGATGGTATTGGAGGTCTTAAATCAACAGGTATGATGTATGTAGGTTATCCTAGATAAAGTATTGATTTTCTAAATATTTTGGTATAAAATGGAATTAGAGTTTGGATAAACTTGAAAGGAGTGCATGTTAATATGAAAATAACATCTGTAAATGTGAAAAAAGTTGAAAAAGAAGGCTCTAGAATGAAAGGAAAGGCATCTATATTATTAGATGATTCATTTGCTGTTCATGATATTAGAATTATTGAAGGAGATAATGGTTTATTTATAGCAATGCCAAGTAGAAAAACTGCTACTGGTGAATATAAAGATATTGCTCATCCAATTAATTCTGATGCAAGAAAAATGTTTGAAGATGCTATAATTGAAGCATATAATAACGCTGAATAATGACTTTTAACCACGTATGTGGTTTTTTTTGTTATTAAATTTATTATTTTTTATATATTTAATTAGGTGATATTATGGAAAACAATTTTGATAGTAATGTAATTAGTCATAGTGTTAAAGTGTTAGAAAGAAGTAATATATTTATAAGTGGCACTAAAAAAGTTCATAACTTTAATGAAAATGAATTTTTAATTAGTACTGTTATGGGAAATATTAACATAAAAGGTAGTGGTTTGGAGCTAATAAAACTAGATACTAATGATGGGAATATATGTATAAAGGGAAAAATAAATAGTGTTGTTTATTTAGAAGGCTTAGACGGAGAAAAAGAAAATAGTTTCTTTAGTAAATTATTTAAATGATAATACTCGGGAATATAGTTTTAACTTTTTTATATTGGGTTTTATTATTCTTATTTTTGAAGAATTTATCTTTAAATTTTTTTATAAAGGTATTATTTTTAATTTTGTTTTTTATAGGATATATAGTTATTTATTATTTTTTGTATGATGGATGTTTTAATTTTTATAATTATCTAATTATAATTTTTACATTTATTTACATATTTATTTATAAATAAAATTCAATTTTTTGTATTTTGTGGTATTATAATTATGGTGGATAATATGAAGAAAGTTAATAAGGGTGCAAAAAGAAGATTATTATGTTTATTTAGTATCTTTATTTTGTTATTGTCATACGTTTCATATTCTTCTTTTAATTATTGGAAACAAATTCTTGAAAATAAGAAAGAACAAAGAGAGTTAGAAGAAAAATATGAAAAATTATTAAACGATAAAGATATATTAGAGGAAGATGTTGTTAAGTTACAAGATCCAGAGTATGTTGCTAAATATGCCAGAGAAAAATATCTTTATAGTAAAGATGGAGAGCTTATTATAAAAATCATTGATGAAAATGATTAAATATGATATATTATCAACTACTTGGGGTCGTAATGGTTTCGACAGAATATATTTCTATTTAATTGCAAGTGGATTGATAAGCCTAACTTATCAAACAGTTTAAATTAACTGACAACAAATTTAATACAAACGCTTTAGCATTTGCCTAATTTGGCATTAAAGCACTTTAATTATTCTCTCTTATAGGTTTAATTAGGGTTCATATATGTAAGATATAGCAAACTACTTTGTTTAGAGTAGTTTGCTGAATAATTTATAAACTATATTAATAAATAGATTGTTAGACTCTTTTTTATTAATGAATATTTAGTTCTAACTAAACTTGTAGATATTAAATAAGAAAGTATTTTGGACGTGAGTTCAATTCTCACCGGCTCCACCATTATTGAAAAAATTGCAAACTAATATTAGTTTGTTTTTTATTAAAAAAATATTAATGTTATAATATATTTAGAGGTGTTTTTATGGTGTTAGAAGAATTTGATGAAACTATAAATGCAACATTTGATCCATTTGAAGTTGAAAATGTTATTGATAATTTTCCAAAAATAGGAGTATCTTGTTTTTCTAAAAATTTATTTGACCAATTGGTAATGATTTTTAATGGAGAGGAAATTGCTTTATCTTCTAATGGAAATGGTAAATTGTCTGTTTATAAAATCACTTATAATGGAGTGGATATTGCTTTGTTTATGTCAAGGATTGGTGCGTCTGCTTGTGTTGTTCAATATGAAGAGTTATTTGCAATGGGATTAGAAAAAGTTGTTGTTTTTGGCACATGTGGTGTTTTAGATAAAAATATTAATGATTTAGCTATAATTATTCCATCTTCAGCTATTCGAGATGAAGGTACTAGTTATCATTATATTCCTTCTTCAAGAGAGATAATAACTAATCCGCTATATAAGGATGAATTTATGAAATTATTAAGTGAACATAATTATTCATATATAATTGGTAAAACTTGGACTACTGATGCTCCTTATCGTGAAACTAGAAATAAAGTTATTAAAAGAAAATCAGAAGGTTGTATTTGTGTAGAAATGGAAGCTTCAGCACTTGCAGCATTAGCAAAATTTCGTAACAAAGAAATTTTCCAATTCTTTTATGCAGCCGATAATTTAGATGCAGCTAAGTGGGATATGCGTTCTTTAGGGAATACTGAAAAGTTAAGTGATAAGGAAAAGATTGGTTTATTAGCAGTAAAATTTGCGTATAGTTTGTCGAAAATTAAAAAAGATTAATATTCTTAAACAAAATAGGTGAGAAGAACCTATTTTTTATTTTATATAAGTATATCAGAAAAATCTAATATATCATTTATTTTTTTAACATAATAAGATTAGGGTGGGTGATATAAAATGACATTTAAGCCTAAGAATACAAAGGTGAAGGTTCCTACTACGTATAAATCTATTTATATTAAAGAGGAATTGGTTAAAGAAATAGAAAAGATTGCTAGAGACAACAATACTTCTTTTAATAATGTTGTAATAAGTATGATAGAAGAATGTTTAAAGAAATAGGTGAGATAATGGGACTAAGTGTGTTTAAAGATAATAAAATTGATGATACTGTTTTAGAGCCTAAATTAAGTGAAATTAGAGAAGAAGGAAGAAAAAAAGAATTAGAAAAAAAAGTTATAGAAATTTGTGAGCACATAATTTTAACTAAAGATTCTTATAGAAAAACAGGGAAAATATTTAATGTTAGTGCAGTAACAGTAAAAGATTATTGTGAAAGATTTTCAAAGTTGAAACCTGATAGGTATGAAGAATTAAAAAAGGTTATAAAATCTAATGCAGAACCTACTATTCAAGATGAAAATGTAAGAGTGAGAGTTTTAGAAAATGCTAAATTATTAGTAAGTGGAAAAACTTTAGAAGAAATCTCTTCAGATACTGGTGTTGAATATTGGGTTGTATATCGTGATATAACAAACAGATTAGAAAAGATTGATAAGGATTTGTATGCTCAAGTTAATATGATTTTAAAATCACGTACTCAAGCTAATTTAAATAGAGGAACAAAAAAGTAATATTAGTTATTACTTTTTTTATTGATTAAATTTACTTTAATCAAATAATTTGATACAATTTTATTAGGAGGGAAATGGAATGAAAGAAAAAAATATTAATTATGGGTTAATTATATTTATTGTTATTGTTGTTATATTATTTATTCCTATAATTACAGATTATATTAAAAATCAAAATATTGAAGTATTATCTTCTAATGAAATATCTGAAAAAATTAAAGCTGATGAAACTTTCTTAGTTTATGTTGGTGATTTAGAAAAAGATACAAAAAAAGAATTAAGAAAAATGAGAGATTTAACTAAAACTGACTATTCATATGATTATGGAATATATAATGTAAAAAGTAGTGATGATATTAAAGAAATATTAGGAGAAGATGTAGCAGTTTCTTTATATATTGAAGGAGATTTACAGAAAAATTATACTAAATATGACATAGATAGTTTAAATGAAGATGTAGAAAAATACTTTATAGGAAATTTAACAGAAGAAAATAGAGCATATAAAGTTGCAGAGAATTTTAATTCGTTTAAAAAAATAGTAAAATCAGATGAAGTTACAGTAGCTGTATTTGGTAGAGACACATGTTTTTATTGTAATAAATTTAAACCAGTATATAATGCTTTAGCTGAAAAATATAATTTAGATATTTATTACTTTGATTCTGATAACTATAATAAAAAAGAATATTCTAAAATTATTAATATGGATTTAACTGTTCCAGCAAAATGTAATACTGAAGGTGTTGAATTTAAAATGTCTGAAGGTTTCGGGACACCATTGACAATATTTACTAAAAAAGGTAAAGTAGTTGATTGTATTAGTGGTTATGTTAATAGAAATTCATTAATAGAAAAATTAAAAAATAATAATCTAATAAGTGAGTGATAGTATGGAAAAAACTGTATTTAAAAGTGTAATGGAATTTAAAAAAAGATATCCGTCTACAATAATGTGGAGAGTAAAAAAACATTGTAAAGTTATAGAAAAGCATTTAAATCCTAATGAAAAAGTTTTATATGCTTTTGCTGCTCAAAAGAATGAGAGTGCATTACATATATTTGATACTGCTGTTCTATGTGTTACTAGTGATAGGATATTAATTGGACAAGATCAAATATTATATGGATATACTTTAAATTCAGTAACTCCAGAAATGTATAATGATTTACAAGTTTTATCTGGTATTTTTTGGGGAAGAATAAGAATAGATACAGTTAAAGAGGTAATAACATTTACTAATTTCCAAAAAAAAGCATTAACTGAAATAGAGTCTATTATATCTATGTATATGTTAGAAGCTAAAAAGTTGTATCCTAATAAGGAGAAAATAAGTTCTGTTTTAAAATAGAACTTTTTTTAATTATTTTTAATATATTATTAATAGGTGATATTATGAATAATTCTATGTATGATAATTATATTATAAAGAAAGGTGATACTTTATTTGGTATTAGTAAACAATATAATGTAAATCCTGAACTATTATCTTTAATTAATGGTTTAAATATGAATGATTATATTTATGAGAATCAAGAAATTTTAATTCCTAAAAGTGGTTATAGTTATTATTTAACAAAGAGTGGAGATAGTTTGAATGGGGTTATGAAGTTGTTTAATGTGGATTATAATAATTTTTCTAAAGTTAATAGTAATATTCTTTTAGAAGAAGGACAATTATTAGCGTATAAAAGATTATAGAAATATATCTTTTTTTTTGATATACTATCTATATAATAAAAGACTATATAAAGTGGTGATATTATGGTATTTAAAAAACCTTATGCTTTTTTAATAAAACATTTTAAATTAATAAATTTATTATTAGTATTTTTATTATCATATTTATGTTATAAATTAAGTTTGTTAAGGACTGTTATTGTTGATATATATAGTGGAAATATTACTAATTATAGTTCTTTAAGTTCAACCTATATTGGTTTTAAATTATATTTGGTATTAACAATTATAGGTGTTATTTTAGTTGGAATATTTTTGTTGTTAAAAAAGAAAGACAAACCTTTAAAAGATTATTTATTTTCATTACTTTATTTGGTGGTTGTATTTATATATTTAATGTTTGTTGGTAGTGTATTTGTTACGTTAGATGAAACTATAGTAGAACAAACAAGTTTGAAATTGTATACTGATATTGCATTTTTAATAATTCTTCCACTAATATATTTTATTGTTAAATTCTTTTTAATGGGTATTGGTTTTAATTTAAGTAAATTTAATTTCAGTAAAGATATGTTGGAATTAAAACAAGAAGAAAAAGATAATGAAGAAGTAGAATTAGTATTTGATAAAAATACATATAAATATAAACGAGGAATTAGAAAATGGTTTAGAGAATTAAAGTACTATTTTTTAGAAAATAAATTTTTGATTACAATCATATTAGGAATAGTTGGATTAATATTAGGTGTTACATTATTTAGTTTTAAATTTTTAAATTCTAATAAAGTTAGAGTAGGTGAGAATTTCACTGCTGGTACTTTTCAATATAAAGTTGTAGATATGTATGAAACCAGGTATGATTTAAATAATAATATTGTACAAGATGGAAGTAAGTTTGTAATTGCAAGTATAAATGTTAGAAATATATCTACAGAAAGTTCTTCTATTGATTTTAAGAGAATTAGATTGTTATTTGGTGAAGATTATGTTTATGCAAATAATTATTTTAATAAATTTTTTCAAGATTTAGGGAATATTTATAATAATGAATATATAAAATCGAATGACTTAAAAAACTATTTATTTATTTTTAAGGTTCCATCTAATTATAAATCTAAAAAATATGTGTTAAAATTTTATGATAGGGTATCAATAGAAAATGAAGAATTTATTGGAAGCTATAAAGAAGTTTCAATAAAAGCTGATAATCTTGATAAAAATAAAAATGAAAAAAATTTAAATTTGAATGAAAATACTATATTTAATAAAAAAAATTATGGAAAATCTAATTTAACTTTGATTGATTATGATATTAAAAATAGTTATATTAATAAAGAAAAAGATAAAACTATGATAATTAGAGATAAGGATATAAACAATGTATTATTAATACTTGATTATAAGTTGGAGTTAGATAGTAAAGTTGATTTAAAAAATTATTTTGCTGATTCTAAAGACTTTTTTAATAAATATTCAACCATTGAATATACTTATAATGATAGAAACAAAGTTATAAATAATGTTAATGTGCTTGCTGATATTAATAATAAAGCAATGATTTCAGTTCCTTATGAAATTCAAAACGCAACTAACATAAAATTTATTTTGAATTTTAGAGACGTTAAAATAATATTTAATTTAAAATAGTTCTTGATTTATATAAGTTATGTGATATAATAGTTGCATAACTTGTGTGATGGATCCATAGCCAAGTGGTAAGGCGTGGGACTGCAACTCCCTGATCGTTGGTTCAAATCCGACTGGGTCCTCCAAAAATGAAATAAACTCTTCAAATAAAATTGAAGAGTTTTTATATTAAGGAAGGTTAGTATTTATTATAAATATATAATTTTTTAATATAAATCTTTAAATATTTGTTTTTAATTTAATGTAAATAGTAATGTGTTATTTTGTAAGTTGAAATAATTAAAAAAATATATTATAGTGTTTATATAATTTTTTTATTGTGAGGTATTTTATGTCAAAGTTTTTAATATTTATTTTTATATTTTTTATTGGTAGCATTCTAGGTTATATATTGGAATTATTTTATAGAAGAATTGTTGGTGGTAAATGGGTTAACCCTGGATTTTTAATTGGACCATACTTACCTATTTATGGTTTTGGATTGTGTACTTTGACTGGAATATATATAATATTTTCTAGATTAACTATAAATCCAATTTTAATTATTCTTTTAATGGGATTATGTATGACAATTATAGAATTAATTGGTGGTTTGTTTTTTATTAAGGCAGGCGCTGTTAAGCTTTGGGATTATAGTAATTTAAAAGGGAATTATAGAGGTATAATTTGTCCTCAATTTTCTATAATTTGGACTTTATTAGGGGCGTTATATTATTATTTTTTAGCAAGTAGTATTTTGAAGGCTTTAGTTTGGTTCTCTAATAATTTATCATTTTCTTTTATACTAGGCATATTTTTTGGAGTAATTGTTGTGGATTATGTATATTCGACTAAAACTTTTGTTAAGATAAGAAAATTTGCTAAGAATAATAATTTTATTATCAGATATGAAGAGTTAAAAAAACATATAAAAGAAATACAAGAGAAAAATAAAGATAAATATTCTTTTTTGTTTCCATTTAAACAAAATAGAAATTTATTAGATTATTTAGATGCTTATAATAAAAAAATTAGAAAGAGAAAGTAAATTTGTTGCTTCGCTCTATTTTTGTAATAGTTTTTTTATTATATTAAATTTTAGTAAGTTTTATATTTTTGAAGAAGTGTTAGAAAATTTTTATTGTATTTTTTTTATAAATAGGATATAATTTAATTAGTAATCATTACTGATAAGGGGTGATTCTTTGAGAAATACTAGACAAAAAGATTTAGTATATAATGTAGTAACTTCAAGCTGTTGTCATTTGACTGCAGATGAAGTTTATAATGAATGTATTAAATCTATACCTAATATAAGTTTAGGAACTGTGTATAGAAATTTAAATAGTTTAGTAACTTCAAAAAAAATTAAACGAATTAAAATGCCTAATAATATAGATAGATTTGATAAGACTATTATTCATTCACATATTATATGTAATAAATGTGGAAGAATAGATGATGTATTTTTAAATTATGATATAGAATTACCAGAATTATTAGAATATGATGTAATTGATTACGATTTATGCTTTAATGGCATTTGTAATAATTGTAGAGATGGGAGAAATTAAAATGGAATTAAAAGGATCAAAAACAGAAGCAAATTTAATGGCTGCGTTTGCTGGAGAAAGTCAAGCAAGAAACAAATATACTTATTATGCATCAAAAGCAAAAAAAGATGGTTATGAACAAATAGCAGCAATATTTGAAGAAACTGCAAATAATGAAAAAGAACATGCTAAAATGTGGTTTAAAGAATTACATGGAGGTTCTGTTCCAACAACTATGGAAAATTTAGTTGATGCTGCTAATGGCGAAAATTATGAATGGACAGATATGTATGCTGAATTTGCTCAAACTGCTCGTGAAGAAGGTTTTGATAGAATAGCAACTTTATTTGAAGGCGTTGCTGCTATTGAAAAAGAACATGAAGAAAGATATAGAAAATTAATTGAAAATATTGAAGGTGGATTAGTATTTAGTCGTGATGGAGATAAAATTTGGCAATGTAGAAATTGTGGACATATTTGTATAGGTAAAGAAGCTCCAGAAATGTGTCCTGTATGTGCTCATCCAAAAGCATACTTTGAAATAAAGAAAGAAAACTATTAATAAAGTGATATATATCACTTTTTTTCTTGTTAAAAATATATTTATATGTTAGATTTAATTAAGTGGTGATTTTTTATGTTGAAAGTTAGCAATTTAGAGTTAAGATTTACAACTAAAGTATTATTTCAAAATGTAAATTTAGAATTTAGTGGAGATAATTGTTATGGAATTATTGGAGCTAATGGAGCAGGAAAAAGTACTTTTTTAAAAATATTAGATGGTAGAATAGAATCTACTAAGGGTGAGGTTATTCTTGGTAAGGGTGAAAGAATATCAACTTTAGTTCAAAATCATAATGAGTATGATGAATATAATGTAATTGATACTGTTATTATGGGAAATAAAGAATTATATAGTATTATGCAAGAAAAGGATGCTATTTATTCTAAATTAGATTTTACTAATGAAGATGGTATGCGTGCTGCTGTTTTAGAAGAAAAATTTGCTGATATGGATGGTTGGAATGCTGAAAGTGATGCAGAAAAATTATTGAATGGTTTAGGTGTAGATAAATCATTATTTAGTTTAAAAATGAGCGAACTTAAGGATTCTGATAAAGTTAAAGTTTTATTAGCAAGTGCTTTATTTGGTGAGCCTGATGTACTTCTTTTAGATGAACCTACTAATGGATTAGATATAAAAAGCAAAATGTGGTTAGAAGAGTTTTTAATTAATTTTAAAAATACTGTTTTAGTTGTTAGTCATGATAGAGCATTCTTAAATAAAGTTTGTACTCATATGGTTGATATAGATTATGAAAAAATTACTATGTTTGTTGGCAATTATGATTTTTGGTATAAATCTAGTCAGTTAATACAAAAACAAATGAAAGATTCTAATAAGAAAAAAGAAGAAAAGATTAAAGAATTAGAAGATTTTATTAGAAGATTTAGTGCAAATGCTAGTAAAAGTAAACAGGCTACTAGTAGAAAGAAAGCTTTGGAAAAGATTCAATTAGATGAAATAAAAGCAAGTAGTAGAAAATATCCTTATATTAATTTTGATTTAGAACGTGAATTAGGTAACGATGTTATTATCGTAGATAATGTATGTTATAAAGATATTTTACATAATGTTAGATTTGTATTAAGAAAAGGAGATAAGATAGGACTTATTGGGAATAATGAAATAGCTAAGACGACTTTATTAAATATATTAAGCGGAGAGTTAAAGCCGGATAGTGGAGAAATAAAGGTTGGTACTACAGTAAAAATTTCTTATTATGAAAAGAATCATGATAAATACTTTGATAAAAATATAGATATGATGGAATGGCTAAGACAATTTAGCGAAAGTACAGATGATACTTTTATTAGAGGGTTCTTAGGGAGAATGTTGTTTTCTGGAGATGAAGTATTTAAAAAAATTGGGGTTTTATCGGGAGGAGAAAAGGTTCGTTTAATGTTTTCTAAAGTAATGTTAAATCACGGGAATGTGTTATTAATGGATGAACCTACAAATCACTTAGATATAGAAAGTATTACAGCTTTAAATGAAGGTTTAGAAAGATATAAAAGTTCTTTAATTATAAGTACATTTGATGAAGAGATAATAAATACTGTATGTAATAGATTAATAGAAATCAAAAAAGATGGAACTATTCGTGATAAAGAAATTAGTTATGAAGAATATATAGAAAAATTTGGTTTAGAAAGTTAATTTAATAAATTGACTTTTTTTGTATATTATTTTATAATTTGTTTTATGTTTATGGGGTGAATTATATGTTAGATATAATAATTGATACTTTATTAGATGGGTTAAAATTGATTCCATTTTTATTTGTGGCATTTTTAATAATAGAATTATTGGAACATAAATTTAATAACAAAACAAAAAATCTTATAAAGAAATCAGGGAAATTTGGTCCTATTATAGGAAGTGTTTTAGGTTTATTTCCTCAATGCGGTTTTTCTGTAGTAGCAACTAATTTTTATATAACACGTGTTATTTCTATAGGAACTTTGTTTGCAATTTATCTTTCTACTAGTGATGAAATGTTGCCTATTATGTTAAGTGAGGGAGTTTCTTTTAAAACAATTATATTAATTTTATTTATAAAGTTTATGTGTGGTTGTATATTTGGATTATTAATTGATAAATTAATTAGAAGAAAGAATTTAAAAATAGAATATAATTATCATATGTGCGATGAGGAGCATTGTGATTGTGATCATAGTATTTTTAAGTCTAGTATAAAACATACTTTTAATACATTATTATTTGTTATAATCATTTCTTTCATAATAAATATTTTATTTGAATTTTTAGGCGTTAATTTAATAAGCAAAATATTTATGAAAGATAATTTGTTTGGTCCTTTTGTTGGATCGTTGATAGGTTTAATACCTAATTGTGGTGCTAGTATTGCAATAACTGAATTATTTTTAAAAGGTGCAATTAATTTAGGAACTTGTATATCTGGATTATTAACTGGTAGTGGAGTTGCTTTAATTATTTTATTTAAAACTAATAAAAATATTAAAGAAAATATTTTTGTTGTATCAACTTTATATTTGATTGGAGTGCTTGTTGGTATATTTATAGAGTTTATAAGTATACTAATATAAAGTACTTTTTTTATTTATAAATTTTTATATTTTAGCACTTAGGGTTGACAAGTGCTAAAATGGTGGTATAATTAAATTATGAAAGGAAGAGAGATATATGAGTTTGATACCTAGACAATATTTTTTAGATGATTTTTTTGAAGATTTTGTTACACATAAAGATAATTCTATGATGAAGTGTGATATTTATGAAAAAGATGGTAATTATAATATAGAAGTTGATTTACCAGGCTTTGATAAAAAAGATATTAAATTAGAATGTAAAAATGGTTATTTATCTATAACTGCAAAAAGAGAAAAAACAGAAGAAAGCAATGATAAAAATTATATAAAAAAAGAAAGAAGTTATGGTGAATATACTAGAACATTCTATTTAGGTGAAATAAATACTAATTTAATAGAAGCTAAATTTAATAATGGTACTTTGTGTATAACTGTTCCAAAAGAAGAAAAACAAGATAATAAAACTGTTATTGAAATAAGTGAATAAAGGGAGTTTTCCCTTTTTAATTTGCAAAATATAAAAAATATATTATAATTTATGTGTGGTGATAATTTAATGAAAAATTGTGTTGTAATTTACAATCCAAATAGTGGCCATACTATGAATGAGGCAAATTTAAAAAGTGTTAAGAATATTTTGCCTAAATATGGATATAATGTTAAAATTATGCCTACTAGATATGCGGGGCACGCCAAAGAAATAGTTAGTCATTTAGAAACTTGTGATTTAGTGATTAGTGTAGGTGGAGATGGGACTTTCAATGAAGTTGTAACAGGTAATATGCAACGTAAGAATAGATTATTGGTCGCTAATATTCCTATAGGAACTACTAATGATGTAGGTATGATGTTTGGATATGGTAAAAGTTTTGATAGCAATTTAAAATTATTGATGGAAGGTTCTAAGAAAAAAATAGATATTGTTACTGTAAATGATAGACCTTTTGTATATGTTGCAGGGTTAGGTAAGTTTATTAATATTGCTTATGATACTCCTAGATATATGAAGAAAAAGTTTGGCTATTTAGCTTATTTGTTTGAAGGTATAAAAGACTTTTTTAGACCTATAAAATCATATAAAGTTAATTATGAAGTGAATGGTTTAAAGAAAACTGGATATTTTTCATTTATATTAATTAGTAATGCAAATCGTATTGCGGGAATGAATATGTTTTATAAAGATGTAAGATTGGATGATAATCAATTTGAACTTTTATTATGTAATTTTCCTACAAGACGTTCAATTATTAAAGCTTTAAGATTATTAATAGATAATGATCCTAATAATGTTAGTGGTATTGAATTTTATAAAACAAGTAGAGTGCATTTTGAATTTGAGCAATACCCTAAAAAAGCTTGGTGTGTAGATGGTGAAAAATTAGATAGGGCAACGAAAGAATTTGTATTTAAAACTATTAATGATTTTGAAATAATGATGCCAAATAAAAATGTTAAAAAATTGTTTACAAAAAAGACTAATCTTATTGATGAATAGTCTTTTTTCTTTTTATTATTAAATAAGTAGTTGTAAGTATAGCAGTTGTTATACTTATAGCAATGCCTATATCTATATTATTTGCTGTATATTTTAAAGTTATGTTATTTTTTCCTTTGTTTAAATCAAAACCTAACAATGAATTGTTGATTTGATAAGTATTTATTTCTTTTCCGTTAGAATAAACTTTCCATCCTTTATCGTAAGGTATAGAAGTATATATAGTAGTATTTTCTTTAAGGTTTATTTTCCCACTTATTTTATGTTCTTTAAATGAAGTAATTTCAATTTCTTTTTCTTTGAATAAGTTATATGCACTTAAAAATTTGTTGTTGTTTATAGTGTAAATATCTGGTTCTTCATATAAATAATTTTTGTAACTGATATATATTTCTATATTTTCATTATTTGAAGTCTCGTTAATTACATAAGGTTCATCATATGTATGGAAGTTATATATGTCAGTGTTTGTTTTTAGTTGTATTTCATTAATATCTATTTCACTATTGTAATATGCTGTATCATTTATTACTATATAATTTATTAATGTATTATCAGCGTAAATATAAATATTATCAAATTCGTTCTTATATGTAAATTTTATTATTTTTTCAGTATTATTTTCAAATACTATTTTTTTATTTTTTAGTGTTAATCTATATAAAACATTTTCTATATTTGTTGTATTTTCTATAAAATCATTTTGGTACTCTAATGGATTTATATAGTTGTTATTCCAGTGTTTTATTGTGCTGTTTACTCCAAACATTAATCCTGTTGTGTAATTAAATTTATAAGTTTCGGTATTATTTTCATTTGATGTTAGCGAATATCTTTTATTATCTTTATTTGAACCTATTGTATATTTAATATCAAATATTAAATCATAAATAGGGGTGTTTTGTTTATAATAATAACTATTTATATTGTTTCCTGGCTGACCTAAATCATTTTGTAGTTCTGCAATATTGTTATATGCCATTGAACTAAAAGTTGTTTGTCCGTAATAATCATACCATGCGCCGTCGTTTAATGTTAATATTTCGTTTTTTTCAGTTCTATAAAATAATTCATTGTCTTTTTTATCTGTAAGTTTTATGCTTGTATTTATATCATTATAGTCTGCATAAAACTCATCTATATATTGTAAAATATCCCAATTGTGATTTATTGAAACTATACATTCTAATGCTATTACTCCTAAGAATAATGTGCATGATATTTTTTTGAATTTCGGATAGAAGTGATAAAGTGTATAAATTAAGAAGTATGTTGTTATTAGTAAATAATTTATTTTTATCATGTTATCAGTAATATTATCAAATTTTGTTAAATATACGAAAGTTATAAAAGAAATACTTAAAATGTATACTATTAATACTTTTAAAAATGAAATATCTTTTATATCTTTCAATGTATAAGCTGATATTATTATTAGAATAAAACTATATAAAAATGAATATCTATATGGTAAATCATTTGGTACATGGAATGCATGCCATATATAGTCTATTGGTGCTATATAAAAAGATAATAATAAGAATGCTAGTATACTTGTGTATACTATTTTTCTTTTTAATGATACTTTTTTATTTAACCAAAATAGTAGAAATAACGCTATTGATAATATTCCACATGATACGTTAGGGCTGTTTGATATATCGCTAGCAAAAACTGTTGATGTTACACCTGTTAAATGATTTTTAAAAAATTCTGGTATAGTGAATGCATAATATTGACTTGTAGGTATAGAACCCATTGTAGCATTAGTGCTTGTTAAAGCTTCAAACATAGGGATAAGTGCCCATGCATTAAAAGCACCGGCAATAAGGGAACATATTGTGAATAACCCTATGGTTTTTAACAATTTTTTTAATTTGATTTTTTTAGTTTTAATAATTAAGTATGCTAAGAAATAAATACAAGAGAATATACAAATCATATATCCAATAAAGTAATTTGAGTAAAGCATTACAGTTAAAGATATAGTATAAAGTATACCGTTGTTTTTATTTATTATATTTTCAATTCCAAGTATGATTAGAGGTAAGAATATTAAACCATCTAACCACATTATATTCCAATAGTAAGCTGTGAAATATGCTGAGTAAGCATATAATAAACCTAATCCTATTAGTATGGGTGTTTTAGTATCAAATTTTTTTCTTAAATAATAACTCATTGTTATTGCTGATATTATAGAACGGATCCCTATAATAATTGAGTAAGACATTATTAAATCTTTTCTTTTAAACAAAAATATTAATATATTTAGAGGACTAGATAAATAATTAAAGAAATTTCTAAAAAACGGTAGCCCTAAACCAGTATTAAATGAATATAATAAACTTTCTCCTGAATGTATTCTGTCGAAAAACTCTGCAAGCATTGGTCCATATTGATGAAAGAAGTCTACTGTTAACATTGAGTTTCTTCCAAAAGGAGCAACATCTTGTAATATATATACTGTAATTATTACTATTAAACCTAAAAGTCCTGTTAAATATAAATAATTATAATTTTTTAAATGATTAAGTATTTTCTTCATGTTTACCACCTAAGTTGATTATATCTTATTGTTTTTTTTTAATCAATTATATTTTGGTCGTATGTTCTTATATTCTCAAATATCGTTTTTTCTTGCAAAATAAAGCGTTTTGTTGTATTATTAACTAGTTATTTAAAAAAGGGAGTGAAACCATGGATAAAATTATAAATGTTGCGGTTGTTGCACACGTAGATGCTGGAAAAAGTACTTTAGTTGATGCATTACTAGAACAAAATGGTGTATTTAGAGAAAATGAAGTAGTAGATGAAAGAGTAATGGATAGTAATGATTTAGAAAAGGAAAGAGGTATTACTATTTATTCTAAGAACTGTGCTATAAGATATAAAGATTATAAAATTAATATAGTAGATACTCCAGGACATGCTGACTTTTCAAGTGAGGTAGAAAGAGTTATTAAAACTGTTGATACTGTAATCTTAATAGTAGATAGTGCTGAAGGTCCTATGCCTCAAACAAGATTTGTTTTAAATAAAGCTTTAGAACAAAATTTAAAACCAATATTATTTATTAATAAAATAGATAAAAAAGATGCTAGACCAGAAGAAGTTGTTAATATGACTTTTGATTTATTCTGTGATTTAAATGCTACTGATGAACAATTAGATTTTCCAATTGTATATGGTATTGCAAAAGAAGGTAAATCTACAATAGATTTAAGTCAAATGGAAGATAGTATTTCACCACTATTAGATACAGTTTTAGCGCAAGTCAATCCATTTGAAGGAAATGAAAATGATGATTTACAATTGCAAATAAGCACTTTAGATTATGATGATTATATTGGTAGACTTGGTATTGGTAGAATTAATAAAGGTAAGATTAAAAGCGGAGAAACAGTTACTTTAGTTAGTAATGATGGTAAGGAAACAAGTTTTAGAGTTAGTAAATTATTTGTTAATGAAGGTATTAATAGAGTTGAAAAAACTGAAGCTTATTATGGGGATATAGTAACTATTGCTGGTTGTGCTACAATTAGTATTGGTGATACTGTTTGTAGTTTAGGTAAACCTAATCAATTACCTCCTATCCACATAGATAAACCAACTTTAAGTATGAATTTCTTAGTTAATAATAGTCCTTTTGCTGGACAAAGTGGAAAATTCTTGACTAACAGACATATTAAAGAAAGATTAGAAAAAGAGTTGGAAACTAACGTTGGATTAGAAGTTGAAGAGTTAGGAAATAGTGATGGATTCAAAGTTAGTGGTAGAGGTGAATTACATTTATCAGTTTTATTAGAAAACATGCGTAGAGAAGGATATGAGTTATCTGTATCTAAACCTCAAGTTTTAATTAAAGAAATTGATGGAGTAAAAAGTGAACCATTTGAAAAAGTTATAGTTAATTGTCCTAGTGATTATGCTAGTACTGTAATTAATGACTTACAAGAGAGAAAAGGTATGTTATTAAGTATGCAAACTACTGAAGATGATTATACTCATATGGAATTTAGTGCTCCAACACGTGGTTTAATTGGTTATAGAAGTTCATTTATAACTAATACTAAAGGTGAAGGAGTTATGGTTAGAAGTTTTGATGACTATAAACCTTATGTTGGAGATTTACAAACTCGTAAAAATGGTGTTTTAGTTTCAATGGAAGCTGGAAAAACTTTAGGATACTCATTATGGAACTTACAAGATAGAGGAACTTTAATAGTTGGACCTGCTACTGATGTATATATTGGTATGGTTGTTGGTATACATAATCGTGATAATGACTTAAATGTTAATCCATGTAAAAATAAACAATTAACAAATACACGTGCAAGTGGTAGTGATGATGCAATCCAATTAATAAATCCAAAAACTTTCTCTTTAGAAGAAGCATTAGAATTTATAGAAGAAGATGAGTATGTGGAAATTACACCAGATTGTATTCGTATTAGAAAAGCAATACTAGATCCAAAAGATAGATTTAGAAATAATAGATAATTAAAAAAGATACTATTTAGTTGTAGTATCTTTTTTCTTTGTGAATTCATTTGATAATAAGTTGTTTTTTTCAACTATCTTAAATTTCCAGTTGCTAATTACTAAATCTAATTCTCCAATATATTCAGTAATTGTTGGGTTGAATCCTATTTTAAATTTATTTAGTCCTGCAAAACGAGATTCGTTAGAGAAATCATCTGCTATACCATTTATATCAACTATTTCATATTCATCTTTATACATTTCAAATATTTTATGGTGTAGGAAATAGTTTGGGTTTAGATAATTATAGTTTTTATCAACACCAGCTATTGCTATACTAACTTTGTTTCCATATTTAATTACTATAGCTCCAGCAATATATGTTTCTTCGTTTTTCTTTAATCCAGCAGTTGCATATATAACATCTTGTTTATAATCTTCTAAGATTTTGTCTGAATTCATTTTTTCTTTTAGATTTTTTTCGCTAGGTTCTTGTTGTAATCTTTCATTTAATTCTTCGTTTCTAGCTGTTTCTTCTTCAACTTTTTTCTTAGCATTTAATAAATAAGTTTCATAATTTACTTTAACTAATAATAAATCGGCTTGACTAGATTTTTTAAATGAATTATAAAAGTTTCTATAATAATTTACGCTTCTATCTTTCATGTATTTAACAAAATTATACAAAATATCTATTTTAGTAGCATCAGCTATTTCTAATTCAAGACCATTAGTTTCTGTTGAACGTATATTGTTTCGTATTCTCTTATCTAAATCGTTTATATCATAGTTTTTTAAATCTACTAATGCAGTTAATTTAGGTTGTAATAATTGTAAAGGTTCTGTTTCTCTTCTTTTTTTGAAACCTAATTTTTTTAAATGATTAAGTATATCTATATTAGAATTTGTTATTCTATTATAATTGTTTTTTATATCTATTGTTGCAATTGGTATCTCTGGATTTATTTTTAAAAAAATAACATTCTTTCTTTTATAGTATTTAATTAAGTTATTTGTGAATCTCCTAACTAAATCCGCATCATCGTAATTTATGATGAAACCCTTTGGACAATATGCATAGTAGTAACTTCCAATTTTTTTTGTTAAAAACATACCAGCTGCAAGAATTTCATAATCATTAGTTGTGTATCCTACAAAAGAGTAGTCAAAACCAGTTTCAGCCATAAGCATTCCATAATTTGCTGATTGACAGTAATTATTATATGGGCTTTTGCTAGCAAATTCTTCAAATTTTTCTCTAGTTAATTCTATCATTCTCATAAGAATACACCTCTTTATTAGTATATCATAAAAACTTAATAACTTTTTTGATAAATATTGTATTTTTGCCTAAAAGTGTAAATTATTTAAATTATTATGGTATTTTAATATTAAATATTGTTTTATAGCGGAAAATGCTTGAAATAGGCTTTATTTTATGATAAATTAGTTATTGAAATTGGGTGATTTAATGGAAACTATATTATTAGTTGTTTCAATATTATTAATAGTTTTAGTATTATTACAAAGTAATAAAGCAAGTAGCGGTGCACAAATTATATCTGGTGGGAATGCTGATTTATTTCAAAATCAAAAAGAACGTGGTTCTCAATTATTAATTACTAGAATAACTGCTATACTAGGTGTTTTATTCTTTGTTATATCTTTTATTTTATATATTAAATAATAGAGGAAAAGTGATTTACATTACGACATAAATATTTATTATATTTATGTTTTTTTATGTTATAATTTATCTATAAAGGATAGAGGGTAATATGAAAGAACAAGTATTGAATGTAATGAATGATAGATATGAAGCATTAGATGTTATTGAAATAAATGATTTATTAGGTTTAACTACACCTGAAGATTTGAGTAGATTAAATAATGCGTTAGATGCTTTAGTTAAAGAAAATTTACTTTATAGAACAAAGAAAAATAAATTTATTTTGTTTAAAAATTGTCCTAACTTAAAAGTTGGTGTTCTTTCAATTAATAAAAAAGGCTTTGGTTTTCTTTTAGTACCTGGTGGAGAAGATATTTATATTGATAAAGATAATATAAATAATGCGGTTAATGATGATAAAGTTTTAATTGAAATAATAAATAATTTTGGTAAAACAGAAGGTAGAGTTTTAAGAGTATTAAGTAGAGATTTAAATAATTTAATAGGTGAAATTTATATCCATAATAATAAACCTTGTATTAAATTAGATGATGAAAAGAAAAAGATTGAAATAAGATTAGATGAAAAAAGTTCTAAAGGGTTAGTAGAAGGAACTAAAGTAATTGTTTCAGTAGTAAAGGAAATGTCTAGAAATAAATATATGGGTAAAATAACAACTGTTATCGGCCATAAAGATGATCCTGGAATAGATATAAAATTAGTTTCATATAAGTATTCTATATATGAAGAATTTTCAAATGATGCTTTGGAACAAACAGAAAGTATTCCAATTGAAGTGTTGCCACAAGATAAAGTTGGTAGAGTAGATTTAACTGATAAACAAATATTTACTATAGATGGTGCTGATACTAAAGATATAGACGATGCAATTAGTTATGAGTATGAAAATGGATTACATGTTTTAGGTGTTCATATTGCTGATGTTAGTTATTATGTTACTGAAAATAGTTTTTTAGATAGAGATGCATTATCAAGAGGTACAAGTTCATATTTAGCAGATAGTGTTATTCCAATGCTTCCTCATAAGTTATCTAATGGTATTTGTTCTTTAAATGAAGGTGTAGAAAGATTAACACAATCTTGTGTTATGAAAATTGATAATAAAGGAAATGTAGTTGATTATGATATATTTCCAAGTTTTATAAAATCCAAAAAGAAAATGACATATAGTAAAGTAAATGATATTATTATGCGTGATATTATTGATCCTGAGTATACTGAATATGCAGATACTTTAAAACAAATGAATAATTTAGCTCATATATTACGTGAAAATAAAGTTAGACGAGGTTATATAGATTTTGATTTAGATGAAGCGAAAGTTATTGTTGATGAAGATAAAAATGTAATAGGAATAGAAAAAAGAGTTCGTGAAGATGGAGAAAAATTAATAGAAGATTTTATGATTGCTGCCAATGAAACAGTTGCAATTCATATATTTAATATGAATTTACCTTTCCTTTATCGTGTTCATGACGTCCCTAATGTGGAAAAAGTAGATAAATTCTTAAAAATGGTTAGTTTATTAGGTTATAAATTAACTGGTAAAGTTAAAGATTTAACTCCTATTAGTATGCAAAAACTTTTAAATCAATTAAAAGATGTACCTCAGTATAAAATATTATCTAGTATGCTTTTACGTAGTATGAGAAAAGCGGTATATCAAAGAGAAAACATTGGACACTTTGGGTTAGGTAGTAAGTGTTATACACATTTTACATCCCCAATAAGACGTTATCCAGATTTAGAAGTTCATAGACTACTTAGAAAATATTTATATGAAAATCAAATAAATGAAGAAACTATTGATTATTATCAAGCTAATTTAGATATTATATGTACTCAATCTAGTGAAAGAGAACAAGCAGCTGTTGATGCTGAAAGAGAAGTTATGGATATGAAAATGGCTGAATATATGGAAAGTCATATCGGAGAAGAGTTTGAAGGTATTATTACTGGTGTTGAGAATTTTGGATTCTTTGTAGAGTTAGATAATATGGTTGAAGGTTTAGTTCATGTTAATAGTTTAAAAGGTGATTATTATAATTATGTTGAGGAATTATTATGTTTAATTGGACAAAATACTAAGAAACGTTATACAATGGGAGATAGTGTTAAAGTTAAATGTGTAGGTGCTTCTAAAGAAGCTAGAACTATAGATTTTGAATTAGTGGGGGATAAAAATGATAGAAATAAAGAACAGAAAAGCGTACTTTGATTATTTTATTGAAAGTGAAGTTGAAGCAGGTATAGTTTTAACTGGAACTGAAATAAAGTCAATTAGAAAAGGTAGTGCAAATTTAAAGGATACTTATGCAAGAATAAAAAATGATGAAGTATTTATTTTAAATATGTATATTGCTCCTTATGAAGAGGGGAATAGGTATAATGTTCCTGAACGTAGAGAGAGAAAATTATTGTTAAAGAAACATGAGATTTTGAAACTTAAAAGTCAAGTTGTTAAAGAAGGATATAGTTTGATACCTCTTAAACTTTATTTTAAAGGAAATAATGCTAAGATATTATTAGGATTATGTAAGGGTAAAAAACTTTATGATAAGCGAGAAACTATTAAAGAACGTGATTTAGCTAGAGAAAGTAAGAAAATTAATTTATATTAGTTTTCTTTTTTTTATGTTTTTGTTATAATACGAAATCGTGAGTGTGATTTATATGGAAAAATTACCTTTAGAATTAATTAGCGGAAGAAAAATTTTAATAAATAAAAAAGTAATTGAAACTGAAGTAGAAGATCTTAATTTTTGTCTGGGAAATAAAAAATTTTTAGATAATATAGATTTTTCTAAAAAAGTTATGTTTAGCCATGAAATTAAGAGTAATAATAATATTGAGGGTATTAATGATGATATAGATTTAATAAGAAGAGTTATAGATAAGCAAAAAGATATTAAAGACATCGAAAAAAGAAATAGAATTATAAATTTATATAAAGGTTATCAATATATTTTAGGTGCTGGTGACATTAATAAAGAAAGTTTAAGAGAATTATATTCTATATTAAGTGATGGTTTATTAACGGAAAACGAGAAAAAAGATATGGGAGAGTATTACCGATTGAGAACGGGAATAATTTTATATAAAGGAAGATTAGATGATTCCTATGAAAAAACTATGGATGTAAAATATGTTAATGAGTTAATGGATAAATTATTAGAGTATATAAATACTGATAATAATTTAGATACAGCGACTGAGTATTTTATAAAATCTCAAATAATTCATTTTTATTTTGTATATATACATCCTTACTTTGATATTAATGGTAGAACAAGTAGAACAGTTGCTATGTGGTATTTATTAAATAATGAATGTTTTCCATATATAATTTTTAATCGTGCGATAAAGAATGAGTTCCCAAAATACGATGAAGCTATTATAGAAGCTAAAAGATATGGAAATGTAACTTACTTTATAAAGAATATGTTGATTAGTGTTAAGAAAGAATTAGAGAAAGAGTTTGTAATAGAAGATATAAGAAAAAGCGTAAGCGCTAAATTATCAACTATTGATTATCAAACCCTAAATTATATATTAAGTATGAAAGGTGTTACTACTTTATTAGATTTTGTTCAAGTGTATAATCGTGATAATGATAAAAAAAGAGCTTGTGATATCTATAATGAGATGATTTTACCATTACTTGATAAAAAAGTTATTGAGTTAGTTCGTTACACTAATAAAAGCTATGGCTCGACTCAAAAGAATTTTGAATTTAAATTAAATGAACAAAATATAAATAGAGATGAAAAGTTTTTGAAATATTTAAAATAGTGCATTAAATAATGCACTATTTCTTTGTGTTTTCATAATAATTTCTTTCGGTTAGTGTGGCTAATAAATTTTCTAATTCTTCAATATCTTCATAATCTAAAATTTCTTCTATTTTTATCATTAAATCTCTTAATGAATTTGATACTTCATAATTTATATTATATTTTTTTAATATTTCAATTTGATTATTAGTCAGATATAAATTTTCGTTTATTTTTTGCAATTTATTATTATTAAAGTCTATTTCATTTAATATTTTTTCTATTTCTTTATTCATTTTTTTCACTCTCAAACAATTTATTATTTATAACAATATTATAGTTATTGTCTATAATTCCTTTTATATTGTTATCAAAATTTATTTCATTATTTTTAATAATTATTGTTCCTTCATAATGTTTTGTTTCGCAATTTTCATTTGTTAAACTTAATGAATATGATTTGTCTGGGCTTATAATTATATAATCTTTAATATTGCATTCAGTAATATTAATTTTTTTGCCTGTTATTTTATTTATATTAACTGCATTAAGG
The DNA here is from genome assembly GCA_045541255.1 of Bacilli bacterium. Classification (GTDB taxonomy): domain Bacteria; phylum Bacillota_I; class Bacilli_A; order RF39; family UBA660; genus UMGS1124. Next base: position 103,359 of record JAZQIU010000006.1, read on the forward strand.
TATGGTGTTAATATTTTGTAGGTAATAAGGATTAATATACCTAAAATAATTATTGTTATAAAAGTTGTGATAATTTTACCTGTAGATTTTTTTTTATTATCTTCAGGTGGTAATGACTCAATTACTTTTATTTTCTTTTTTAATGTTACCATATAAATCAACCTTCTATTTTATTTATTATAACATATATTTAGTTTAATTTAAAACAAAACAATTGTTTTGTGATTGTTTTTGTGCTATACTTTTTATAGTATGGGAGGCTAGATATGATGTATATCAATTCCTTTATAACAGAACTATCAAAGAAGATAGAAACTGTTGATACACAGTTAAAAGATTTTGAAAGTAAAATGGATAGAATTAATGAAGTTAAAAGTATGCTTACTTTAAAAACTTTAAAAGATATAGATAGTTTAAAAGGGGAAGATTTGAGTTTGCTTACAAAAGAAGAGTTTGCTCAAATTTTAGATGCATTTAATTTTGATGATAAGGAAGAAAGAATGAAAATATTTTTTAATGCTTCAGTATCATTAAAAGTAAATCAAAAACTAGTAAGTGATGGAGTAATTGAAGTTAATAATAAAACTGAAGTTGATAACTATGTTAAATGGTTAGATGAACAAATTAATTTTATTAAAGAATATTTAAAAGATTTTAATGAGAATAATAAAGAATATTATAATAGTTTAAAAATAAGTGATAATTTATATAAAAAGTATATAGGTTATTTTAAGAATGATAAATTAATTAAACCAATATATGATATTGAAGAATTTAATGAGGTAATAAAGAAAAGTGGTATTATTACTAGTGAAAAATGGCAATTACTAAAATATGTTGGTGAAAAAAATATAGAGTTTCAAAAGAAGAGTGAAGCTAATAAAGAAGAAAAGATTGAATATAGCGATGAAGAAATTATTTCTTTTGTCGAGAGTATATTAGCTAGAGAAAAGAGCTTAATATTAAATTTAAATGAAGAGTTAATTAATATTTCTTTAAGTATGCTTGAATATGATGATGAAAAGATACAAAGTATGAATTTAACAGAGGAAGACATAGTTAGATATCAAAAGATTCCTATATTAGATGCTATGAATAAAATGTATCAAGAAACTAAAAAAATGTTAAAAACTGATGAAGATAAAGATGCTATAAAAATAGAAAAAAACTTAAAAGATTTATTGCAATTGGTTGATTCATATGATGTTATTAAAAAACTTGAAAAGTAGGAGGGGATAATTTTGGATGGAATAAATGTTTTATTAGAATATTTTTTGATATTTAAAAATATTGAAATAAAGAATGAAAATAATTTACAAATTATAAAAAAGATAGATAAAATAATTAAGGTATTAGAAAATGCTAAAAATCGTACTAAAGCAAATATTGAATATTTAACTGATTATAATTTAGTTGAAGAGTTATCTAAAAGATATGATAGTAATTTAGTTAATAGTGAATTAAATAGTAAAGTTTTAAGTGAATATGGTTTTAGTAATGAAGATGAAATAAAAACTAGTGATAAAGTTCCTAGTTATTTAAAAGAAATGTTAAATTCTAGTAAAAAGGGTATAGATAATATTTTATATGATATTATGTTAAATCTAGATAGATATAATGTTTATTTTATGAATAAGAAAACTAAGAGTGTTGATTTACCTTTAACTAGTGATATACCTTTTGAAGAATTAGATGTTCAGTTAAAAGATGTATTATCTTATTTAGAAGTTAAAGAAGCGGAGTTAGATAAAGAGCTAGTTACAGATTTAGGAAGATATGCTGATTTAGATAAATTTAAAGAAATGGCTATTGCAATTAAAACTAGCAATGATGTTAAATTTGCTTTATTTGATAAAATACAAGATAAGAATGTTTTGGTTTCAATACTTTTACATTCAAATTTAGAAACTATTGAAACTATTGGTAAAGTATTTGAAAAATATAAAGATAAAGTTAATAAAGTAGTTGCTGGTGTACCATCTATATTTATTAAAGATGTTGTTAGTAGCAAATGTAAGTATAACGTTTTAACTCATTATAATAATTTTTTAGGAAATGTTGCTTTAGTTCAAGAGTATAATTTAGATTTTAAAAGTATGACAGAAAACCCTGTATTTTTGGTTAATGATCATATAAAAAACAAACAAATGATAGAACAATTAAAAAATATGGGTGTTAAAATAAATAATGTTTTAGAATATGTTGGTAATATATTAGTGATAAAACCTGATATTGTATTTAGAAATATAAATACATTAGCTTTATATGGCATAAATTTGACTGATGACAATAATAATTATGGTTATAGTTTATTAGGTATGGAAGAACTGGATATTAAGTTAGATTATTTGATAGAACAAGGTTTATGGAAAAAAAGTGATGGAATTAGATTAGATAATTTAGACTTAATTAGAGGTTTAATTATAAAAGATGATTATTTAAAGTGGAAAAATAATTTTAAATATGATAGACTAGATAGTGCTTCACTTGAAAAGTGTGAATTTTCTAATGAACCATTCGATTTAACTAAGAGAGAAATAATATTAGAACAATATCCTGAAGTGGCTGATATTGAATCTAAATTTTTAGTTAGTGAAGAAGATTATTATTCTGTTGGTTTTAATGTAATAAGTAGAAATAGGGTTTTGAGAAATTTATATAATTATAAGAATAAAGATAAGAGTAATTTTAAAGAAATGTTTATTAAATCTTTGGAATATAAATCTAATGTAAAAGATAGTGAAGAAGTGTTTGGTGCTATTAAGCAGCCATTAGAAATGGGTGATGAAAGTGTTAAGTTATCTTAAAGATTATAATTTAACAGATGATCAAATAAAAGATATAATTAATACTTATGATAATGAACTTTTAAAAAGTTTAAGTTTTTCAAAGAAAAATGTTAAAGAAATAATAAAATATTTATTAGAATTTGGTGTTGAAGATATATATAATGTAATTAAAAGACGTATTGATTTATTCTTCTTACCAGTAACTTTAGTAAAACAAAATTTTACTAAATTAGATAAAAATATGCTTGTTTATTTATTAAATAATTCTATTGATGATTTAATAAATTATAATATTTGAGTAACTACTTTTGTAGTTATTTTTTTGTTAAAAAACATTTAAAGAGACAGTAAATTTTGATATAATAATTATTAGTGAGGTAGAATATGGAATTACTAGATAATTTAAATAAACAACAAATAGAAGCGGTTAAACATATAGATGGTCCATGTTTAGTAATGGCTGGTGCAGGAAGTGGTAAAACTAAGGTTTTAACTACTAGAATTGCATATTTAATTGAAAATGGTGTTAGAGATTATAATATACTAGCTATTACATTTACTAATAAAGCTGCTAAAGAAATGAGAGAAAGAGTTAATAATATTGTTGGTGAAATTAATTCTTTTATTGGTACCTTCCATTCATTTGGATTAAGAATAATTAGAGAAAACTATATGTATTTAGGTTTAGATAAAAACTTTACTATTATAGATAGTGATGATGTATTAAGTATTATAAAAAAGATATTAAAAGATAAGAATTTAGATCCTAAACATTATAGTCCTTATTATATAAGAAATAAGATTAGTTTTATTAAAAGTCAAATGTTAAGTGATATAGAAATAGAAAAATATTTTAATACTGAAATAGATTTAGTGGTTAAAGATGTTTATTATTTATATCAAGATAAGATGGTAAAGAATAATTCAATAGATTTTGATGATTTAATAAGTAAACCAGTTGAGTTATTTAGAAATCATAGGGAAATTTTAGAGCATTATCAAGAAAAATTTAAATATATTTTAATAGATGAATACCAAGATACAAATCCAGTGCAATATAAATTAAGTACTATGCTTGCTAATAAACATAAAAATATATTTGTAGTTGGTGATATGAATCAAAGTATTTATGCATTTAGACAAGCAGATTATAGAAATATATTAAATTTTGAAAGAGATTATGAAGATTGTAAAGTTATAAAGTTAGAAGAAAATTATCGAAGTACTAATAATATATTAAATGCTGCTAACTCTGTAATAAAAAATAATAAAGAGAGAAAAGATTTGAATTTATGGAGTGAAAAAGGTGACGGTTTAAAAATAAAATATATGAGAGCCTATGACGAAAAACATGAAATAAAACTTGTTATCGAAGAGATTAATAAGTTGTTAGATGAAGGTTATAAGAGAAGTGAAATAGGTATTTTATATAGAACTAATGCTCAGTCTCGTGTAGTTGAAGAAGGATTTTTAAATAAAGGTATTCCTTATAAAGTTGTAGGTAGTTATTATTTCTATAACAGAAAAGAAATTAAAGATTTAATTAGTTATTTAAGATTAATTTATAATAATCATGATGAAATAAGTTTAAGACGTATTATTAATGTACCTAAAAGAGGTATAGGAGATAGTGCTATAAAGAATATAGAAAATATTAGTAATGTAGAAGGTATAAGTATGTTTGATGCTTTGAGTACCAAAAAAGAATTAGATTTTAAAAATATGATTCTTGATTTAGTTGAAAAGTCTCAAAATATGAGTTTAACAGAATTAATTGATGTAGTATTAGATGTTACTGGTATGAAAGAAGAGTTAGAAAACGATAAAACATTGGAAAATGAATTAAGATTAGATAACTTAATGGAATTTAAGAGTATAACAGCATCTTTTGAAGAAAGAACAGGCTTAATCAATTTAGGTGATTTCTTAGAAGAAATTAGTTTGATAGCCGACATTTCTAATCATAAAGAAGATAATGATGAAGTTACATTAATGACAATACATAGTGCTAAAGGATTGGAATTTGATGTTGTTTTCTTAGTAGGTATGGAAGAAGGTATATTTCCACATACTATGAGTTTAATGGAAAATGGAATAGAAGAAGAAAGACGTTTATGTTATGTGGGTATAACTCGTGCGAGAGAAAGATTATATTTAACAAATACTAAGCGTAGAATGCTATATGGGAAAGATACTATGAATATGCCTAGTAGATTTATTGATGAAATAGATTCTAATTGTTTAGAAGAAGCTGAAAGTGGAGTTAAAATACAAGAAAAAATTGATACTAAGAAAATGTATAATAAGACAGAAAATGCTGAAATTAAAATAGGTGATATAATAAGTCACGATACATTAGGAACTGGTGTTGTTGTAAATATGAATGGTGACTTGATAGATGTAGCATTTAAAACAGGTGTTAAAAAATTAATGAAAAATCATAAAAGTATAACTAAATTATAGGAGGGATAGTTATGACATTATTAATTTTAGCTGCTGGTATGGGTAGCAGATTTGGTGGTTTAAAACAAATGGAACCAATGGGGCCAAATGATGAGTTCATTATAGATTATTCTGTATATGATGCAAAGATGGTTGGATTTAATAAAATTGTTTTTGTTATCAAAGAAGAGATGTATGATGAATTTAAGAAAACTATAGGTAGTAGAGTAGAAGGAAAAATTGAGGTAGAATATGTTTTCCAAAAGAGCGAAAATATACCTATTGATAAACAATTCAATAGAGTTAAACCTTGGGGAACAGGGCATGCTATATTAGCAGCTAAAGATGTTATTGATGAAAATTTTGCTATAATAAATGCGGATGATTTTTATGGCAGAGATGCATTTAAAAAAGCTTATGATTTTTTACAAATTGCTAATGATAAAAACTTTGGTTTAATTGGTTATAGAGCTCAAAATACTTTAACTGAAAACGGTAGTGTTAAACGTGGAGTATGTGAATTAGATAATGGTAAATTAGTTAGAATAAATGAAAGTAGTATCGAAAAAGATGGAGATCACATTCATTGTGTTTCTTTATTAAATGGAAGTGAATATGATATAGAATTAAGTAGATTAGTATCTATGAATATGCTACTATTTACTCCTAAAATTTTTGAATATTTAGAGAGTGATTTTTTAGAATTTTTTGATAATATTAAAGACGAAGAAAAAGATGAATTTTTAATACCTGAAGTTATTAGTAATCATATTAAAAATGGTGATATAACTGTTGATGTAATTGAAACTAGTAGTGTTTGGTATGGAGTAACATATAAAGAAGATAAGGATAGTGTTAAAAACGCTATAAAAACTTTGATAGATAGAAATGAATATAAAGAAAATTTATGGAGTTAATTCTATGAAAAAAAGATATGATGAGTTAGTTGAAATAATTAATAAGGCCAATTATGAATATTATGTTTTAGATAATCCAACAATAACTGATCAAGAATTTGATAAATATTTAAGAGAGTTAGTAGATTTAGAAAAAGAATATCCTGAATATGCAAGGGAAGATAGTCCAACAAATAAAATTGGTGGGGAAGTTATTGAAGGTTTTAAAAAAATAATACATGATAAACCTATGCTAAGTTTAAGCAATGTATTTAATGAATCGGAAATAATTGATTTTGATAATAGGATTATCAAAGAAGGATTTCATCCAAGTTATGTTTGTGAATTAAAAATAGATGGATTATCTGTTTCATTAAAGTATAAAAATGGTGTTTTTGTTAGCGCTGCAACACGAGGTGATGGTGTAGTAGGAGAAGATATTACTCATAATGTTAAAACTATTAAATCAATTCCTTTAAAATTAAATAAAGATATAGATATTGAAGTTCGTGGAGAAATATTTATGTCTAAAAAAGTGTTAGAGGAAATAAATAAATTAAGAAGCGAGCAAGGATTGCCTTTATTACAAAATTGTAGAAATGCTGCTGCTGGGTCTATAAGACAATTAGATAGTAAAGTTGCTAGCCAAAGAAAATTAGATGCTTTTATATATCATTTACCGAATCCTGAAGATTATGGTATAAGTACTCATATGGAAGCATTAGAATTTATGAAGTCTTTAGGATTTAAAACTAATCCTAATAATAAATTAGTAAATAATGTTAATGGTATAATAGATTTTATTGTTGATAAAACTGAACTAAGAGAGAATCTACCATATGACATTGATGGAGTTGTTATAAAAGTCAATGATTTAGCTATACAAAAATCATTAGGTTTTACTGCAAAATATCCAAAATGGGCTACAGCGTATAAATTTCCTGCACAAGAAGTTTTAACTAAGTTAACAGATATAATTTTTACTGTTGGTAGAACTGGACAAATTACTCCAAACGCTGTATTAGAACCAGCAATTGTACAAGGAAGTACAATTAGAAGGGCAACGTTACATAATGAACAATATGTATTAGAAAAAGATTTAAAAATTGGAGATATTGTAAGTATAAGAAAAGCAGGAGATGTTATTCCCGAAGTTGTAAGATGTCTTCCAGAAAGACGTAATGGAACTGAAAAAGATTTTGTTATGATACATAATTGTCCTATTTGTGATAGTGAGCTTGTTTTAAGTAAAACAGGTATAGATTATTTTTGTAACAATGAATTATGCCCTAAACGTAATATTGAAAGTTTAATACATTTTGTTAGTAGGAAAGCGATGAATATTGATGGTTTAGGGGACAGAATAATTGAAGATTTTTATAATTTAGGTTTAATAAAGAAAATCGAAGATATTTATAATTTAGATATTCGAAAAAAAGAATTAGTAGAATTAGAAGGTTTTGGAGAAAAAAGTATTAGTAATTTGTTAGAGAGTATAAAGGTAAGTAAAGAGAATAGTCTAGAAAGATTAATATTTGCTTTAGGTATAAGTGGTATAGGTGAGAAGAATGCTAAGATTCTTGCTAAATGTTATCAAAACATTGATAATTTAATTAATGCGACTTTCGATGAATTAACTAATATAAATGATATTGGTCCAATACTTGCTAAAAATATATGTGAATTCTTTAATAATGTTGAAAATATAAGACTTATTAACAATTTGAAAGAAATTGGTATAAATGTAGAATATCTAGGAGAAAAAGTTGTTGAAAACTCTAATTTTATTAACAAAAAGTTTGTAGTTACTGGTACTCTTTCTAAATATGGAAGAGATGAAGTTAAAACTATTATAGAAAATAATGGCGGTTCTACAAGTACTTCAGTTAGTAAAAATACTGATGTTGTTATTGTTGGAGAAAATCCTGGTAGCAAATACGATAAAGCAATGGAATTACAAATAGAAATTTGGAGTGAACAAAAATTAGATGAGATGCTAAATAATATTTAGTGTCTTTTTTATATGTATTTTATAAATTGATAAGTTATAAATATTATTGTATAATGTAAGTATTAAAGAGGTGGAATAATGTTTAAGAAATTAAAGTCTTTTTATAAGAATAATAGAGTATATTCTATATTAATGATTATATCTATTATTTGTATAGTTGCTATATTGGTTGGTGTTGTTCTATATTTTTTAGGACAAACTAGTAAAGATAAATATGGTAATAGATTAGAGGGAATAGAAAAAGTTGAAATAAAAGAAAGTAAATTGAATGAAATAGAAAATAAGATAACTGAAAATGAGTTAGTTAAGAGTACTGAAGTTGTTATAAAAGGGAAATTAGTTTATATAACAATTACTCTTAATACAGGAACTCATGCTGATGCTGAATCTTTAGCTCAAACTTCTTTAGAATTATTTAGTGAAGAAGAAAAAGCTTTTTATGATATTCAATATATTGTAGATAATAAAGATGAAAAAATAGAAGAAAATTTTCCAGTAATGGGATATATTAAAGCTGGGAATTCAGTTATTAAATGGACTAATTATGTTCAATAGGTGATATTATGAAAATGAAAAAGATAGTAATTATTTCGATAGTTTCAGTATTGTTGTTGGGTGGAATTATATTTGGTTTTTATAAATTATTTAAAGATGAAAATAGTTTGACAATTGCTGAAAAAACTTGGATAAGCAATAATAAAAATAGTGTTTATACAATAAATGTTCCAAATGATATAAATGTTTTTGGAAAGAATGGTGCGGGAGTATTCTTTGATTTTATTAATTCTTTAGATGAAGAATTAAGTTTAAAATTAAATAGTTCAGTATATTCAATTAATTCTACTAATGATGCTTTAGGATTTAATGTGGATACTAGTTATAATAGTAGAGATTTGTTAGTATATATGGATTATTTTGTTTTAATTAGTAAAGATAAAAATAGTGTAGTTAATTTAGATAAAATCTCTGATAAAACTATAGGTATAATTGGTAAAGATTTAAGTTATGTTAGTTCTTATTATAGTTTAAGTAATACAATAAAATCTTACGATAGTGGTGATGCGTTATTTAAAGGTTTAGAGGCTAATGAAGTTAGTTATGTTATAGTTCCTTTAAACCAATATAAAGATACTATAGTTAGTAAATCATATAATGTTAGTTATTTCTTTAATGATGCCAAAGTATATTATTATTTACATTTAGGTAGTGACGAAACATTAAATTCAATTATTACTAAATACTATAATATTTGGATAAATGACGAATATAATAAGAGTTATAATAGAAATAATTATAATTTATTTATAAATAGTTTAAAAATAACAGATATACAAGAAGATGAATTAACAGATAAAAGTTATATTTTTGAATATTTAGTTAATCAACCATATCAATTAATATCTAGAGGTGACTTTACTGGTGTAGTTAGTGAGTATTTAAATTCATTTACTGAGTTTAGTGATATAGAATTTGAATATGCTAAAGTTAAAAAATTTAATAATTTAAAGAATGATATTAGTAAGAAAAAAATAGATTTATATTTTAATCAATATAATTATTCTAGTAATTATTCAAAGATAAATATTAATTTTAATATAGATTATTATTTAATTAGTAATAGAGATGTTAAGTTAAATATAGATAGTTTAAAGTCTTATAATGGTGAAATTTATGTTGAAGAAAATTCTATGCTTTATGAGTATTTAAGTAATTATAAAAATATTATTATTAAAACATATCCTAAATTAAGTAAAGTTAAAAGTTTATTAAAGAAAAATAATATTGTGTTAGTTGATAAGTTATCTTATGATAATTATTTAATTGATAATTTAAGTAATGTGCATAAATTATTAGAGGATACTGTTGATAGTAAAACATATACATTTAATTATAAAAATGGAGAAGATATATTTTATAAATTATTTAGTAGTTATGTTAATACTTTAAATCCAAAAGAAGTAGTTGATGATAGTTTAAATACTTATTTTGAGACATATGAAGCTGGTAGTAGAACAGTTAAATTAGCTAGATATATTATTATGTTAATAATTGTATTGTTAATTGGAGCATATTTATTAATTAAGTCTAAAAAAAGAATTGTTTTAAATACTAAAGTTAAAAATAATGAAAAAATTAGATATGTAGATATGTTAACTAGTTTAAAAAATAGAAATTATTTAAATGATAGAATGGAAATCTGGAACCAAAATACTGTGTACCCTCAAGCTGTTATTGTATTAGATTTAAACAATGTTAAATATTTAAATGATACATTTGGTCATGAAGAAGGGGATAAACAAATTAAAGCTGCTGCTAATGCTTTATTTAAAACACAATTAGATAATACTGAGTTATTAAGAACTGATGGTAATGAGTTTATGATTTATTTAGTAGGTTATAGTGAAAAGCAAGTAGTTAGTTACATTAAAAAGTTATTAAAAGAATTTAAAAAATTGCCTTATGAATATGGTGTTGCAATTGGATTTAGTATGATTAATGATGATTTGAAGTTGGTTGAAGATGCATTCAACGAAGCGATGTTAATGATGAGAAAAAATAAGAGCGCTTTTGAGGGTAATGATGATAAATAAAATTGTTAATTTGTTATCGAAAGTATTTAAAAAGCCAAAGAAATATTTTAAAGACTTTTTTGGCAAAGTTTGGGAGATCTTATTTAAACCTGAGACATTAATTTTACCAGGGCAGTTAGCATTCTTTGTGATTTTAAGTTTTATACCATTGTTGTCAATAGTTAGTTGGATAGGTGGTTTACTAGGGGTTACTGTGGAAAGTGTAACAAGTCTTTTAGGACAAATTTTTACAACTGTTAACTTTGATTGGATAGTGCCTAATTTACAAACAACAGTGATAAGTTTAAAATATATTATTATACTTGGAGTGATGTTTTATATTGCTGCAGGTGGTGCCAATAGTATAATTATTGCTAGCAATCAAATTTATGGTATTAAGCAAAGTAATTATTTTAAAAGAAGAATTAAAGCTATGTGGATGACATTAATGTTATGTTTACTTTATGTCTTTGTGCTTTTGGTTCCATTACTTGGAAATAAAATTATATCAAGTTTTAATTATTTTGATTTAAAAATTATTATAGATCCTATACTTACAATTGTAAGAGGACCGATATCGTGGATTATAGTATATTTCTTTGTTAAATCAATTTATGTTATAGCGCCTGATAAAGATGTTAATCATAAAGGATTTAATTTAGGAGCTATGTTTACTACTGTATTTTGGGTAATATTAACTTATATATATAGTGGATGGATAAATAATTTTGCTTCTTATGCTACTTATTACGGTAGTTTAAGTAATATAGCAATATTAATGTTGTGGTTATATTGGTTATGTTTTATATTTGTAATTGGGTTATGTTTAAATGTTAAAGTAGAGAATGAAGAATTGGAAAAAACTGGTGTAATAAAAAATCAAGAATAAACAATAATAATATTGTACTCACGAGTATTATTTGAGTACTATAGACTACAATATTAAAATAGTTTGAAGTTTGAACTAAATGATATTGTGGGGTAATACTTGAGAAACACATTCAATTATGTGTTTCTTTTTTTGTAAACTAATGTTAGATATAAGGTATTGTTTTTTGTTATATATGTTATAATAATTTTGATAAGGGCGTGATTTTGGATGAAAAATATAACATTTAAAAATCTAGATATTACAATTAATTCTGGTGAATTAGTTGGTATTATTGGTCCTAATGCTTCAGGTAAGACTTGTCTTTTAAGAATGATTTCTGGAAGAATACAAAATGATTATATAAATATAGATGAAAAAAATATAAATAATTATAGTTTAGAATATAAAAGACATAATATAGTATGTGTTTTTGATGATAATATATATAATACATGTAGTGTTAGAAATGAATTAAAGTATTATTTAGAAAAATTATATTTAGAAAAAGAAGAAATAAATAATAGAATTGATAATTTTATTGAATATTTTAATTTAGAAAATTTAATAGATTTAGATTTTATTAATGTTAGTACTGAGAAAAGAATTTTTATTAAAGTATTATCATTATTAATAATTGAACCTAGTTTATTTTGTATAGATGATTTATTAACATATTTAAGTAAAGATAAAAAAATTAAAATATTAAATTATATTAAAGATAAAAATATTACTTTTTTAAATGTAACAAATGATATGGAAGAACTTTTATTATTAGATAAAGTTTTAATATTAAATAAAGGTAAAAAAGTTATTTATGATAAGACTGTAAATGTTTTAGAGAATGAGAGCTTGTTTAAAGAATTAGGTATTTCATTGCCATTTATATATGATATAAATAATATGCTTAAAGATTATGATTTAATTAATGAGAATCATATTGTATATAGAGAGTTGGTGGATTTATTATGGAAATAATGTTTAGTAATAAGTCTAGTGAACTTATAAAGAAAAATACTGTAACTGGTATATATGGTGATAAAATTGATTTAGTTAAATGCGGTTTTGAGTTTGATGGTATTCTTTATGATGATGAATGGACTGTTAAAAGATTTTTAAATGGATATAAGTTAAAAATAGATGAAAGAATATTAGAAATATTTAGTGAGTTAGAAATTAGTTATAGTTTATTAAAAAGGAAAATAAAAACATTAAGTAAATCACAATTAAAATTAATTTTTTTAACATATAGTATTTTAAATAAACAAAATATTTTAGTATTAGATTATTTTGATAAAGGGTTATCATTTAAAGTGAAAAAAAGAATTATTAATTTTTTGAAAACAAGATATAAAGGTAGTATAATTGTTATAAGTAATGATATAGTATTTTTAGATTTGTTGTGTAGTTATTTAATAGTTTTTGAAAATGATAAAATAATTTTTAATGATGAGTTTAATAATGTTTATAAGAGTAGGGTTAAGATAGAATATCCTGAAATTATAAAATTTATAAGAGTTGCTAATAAGTCTGATGCTAAATTATCATATACTGTTGACAATAAGGAGTTGCTTAAAGATATTTATAGGAGTGTAAGATGAGATATTTAATTACTGTTTCTTATGATGGAAGCAAATACTATGGTTTTCAAAGATTAAATAAAGAAAAGTCAGTACAATGTGAGTTAGAAAGAGCGTTAAGTAAAATTAATAAATGTGAAGTTTTAGTAAAAGGAGCTGGTAGAACTGATAGAGGTGTGCATGCAAAAGGACAATGTTGTCATTTTGATTTAGATGTAAATATTCCTCCTGAACGATTAATTAATGCTGTTAATTCTTTATTGGATAAATATATTAGAGTAGTTGATTGTAAGTGTGTTGATAAAGAATTTCATGCTAGGTTTGATGTAAAAGAAAAAACTTATAAATATATTATAAATATGGGAGAGTTTGAGCCGATTAAAGAAGATTATATTTATAATTATGGATATAAATTAAATATAAAAAATATGAAGAAAGCTAGTAGGTATTTAATAGGGAAACATTCTTATAAAGTATTTGTTAGTGGAGAAAGAGAAAATTATAACAGTGAGATTTTTAAAGTTAGCTTTGATTGCTATGATAATTATTTAGCTATAACTTTTGTTGGTAAAAGTTTTTATAGATATATGGTTAGAAATATGGTAGGAGCTTTAATTTTGGTTGGTAGAGGTAAAATAAGTTGTGAAGAATTTAGAAATATGATAGATAGTGATGAAAATAAATATACTTATATGACTGTACCAGCTAATGGATTATATTTAGAAAGTATAAAGTATTAGGTGATAGTATGAAAAAAAATGGTTTTACTTTAATTGAATTAATTACAGTTATTGCTTTACTTAGTATAGTTAGTGTTATTTTGATACCTAAAATAAGTGATATGTTTCAAACTTCTAAAGCAGACCAATTAGAAGATGTTAGACAAGAAGTAGTGACTGCTACCGAAGTTTATTTGAATAGTTCTTGCGGTAGTGAAAATTATGATAAATTAATTAGGGAAGATAATATAAAAATTTATCTAAGTAGCATTAGAGATTGTGCATTAATTGATAATAAGATATATAATCCAATGAGTGGTGAATACTTTGATATTGATAATGAATATGTTGATGTTTTTATTGATGAAGTAGGAATGATTGATTACAATTTAAGTTTTTAATCATTCTTTTTTTGTATAAAAAATAAAAATAAGTTAAAAATATAAATGGAGGAATTTATATGGATGAAACACAAGAATTATTAACTTATTTGTATCAAGATGCGGATATGGCATTAAACAGTTTAACTTTATTAATAAATAAAATTAATAAAAAAGATAATAAAATTAAAAAAGTTATAGAAGGTTTGATTAAAGGTTATGAAAATTATTTAGTAAAAGTAAAAGATTATATGAAACAAAATAATTATGATATTCAATCTAAGCCTTTAATTAGTAAAATGGGAGCATATTTTGGTATTAATATGGAAGTTATGAAAGACAATAGTGATTCAAGGCTTGCAGATATGTTGATTCAAGGATTAACAATGGGTGTATTAAATGTTACAAAAAAAATTGATACTTATAAAGGTGATGCTGAAAAAGAAGTTATAGGTTTAGCAAAAGAATTTAAAAAATTCCAACAAGAAGGAATTGAATTTTTGAAAAAGTATTTATAACAAGTTATATAACGCTTGTTATTTTTTTATAAATAAAAAAATTAAAGTTTAAAATCTTTAATTTCATCATCAAACATGTTCTTTCCATCAAAATAATTTCTAACTTTAATTCTATGAATTTTTGCTATTAAGTTAGATGGAAACTTTTTAATAATTAAGTTTATTTCTGTAGTATATTTATTGAAAAATGATTTTGCTGCATCTAATATTTCATCACTATCTTTTAAATCGTTTAATATTGTATTATACTCTTCGTTATCTTCTAATGATTGATAGTCATTTTTAACTTTATGAATTAAGTTTTCTCCCTCGGTTATTTTTCTATCTAATTCAAAGTTGGATATATTATCTTTTTTTAATTTTTCTAAATCTTTGAAATATGATACTTCTTTTTTTAACAATTTATTTATAATTGATGAACTTCTCATAACTAAATCATATTTATTTCTTAATTCATTGTCTATAATACTTTCAGCTTCATTGATTTTTATATTCATTTCTTGTAATTTATTGTATTTAAAAATATATTGTATAACTATTATTCCTATTAATATTATTGCAATTAAAATTATAACTAATGCTAACTTCATATTATCACCTACTATTTAATTATAGCATAAGAGTTTGAATTATTGTAAAATAAATATTAGGTGATAATATGAAAATAAAAACTGTTATAGTTGGTGAGTTAGAAACTAATTGTTATATAGTAGAAAATGAAGATAGTTGTTTAATTATAGATCCAGGAGATGAGTTTTTAAAAATAAAGAATAATATAGATAAAAAAGTGATAGGGGTTTTATTAACTCATAGACACTTTGATCATGTTGGGGCATTAGAAGAAATTGTAGACTATTATAATGTTCCCATCTATGATAAAAATAATCTAAGTAACGGAGTAAATAAAATAGGTGATTTTGAACTAATTGTCAATTATAATCCTGGGCATACATTAGATTCTATAAGTTTTATTTTTGATAATATTATGTTTAGTGGTGATTTTATTTTTAGAGGGTGTATAGGTCGTACAGATTTGGGAGGAGATTTTAATTTAATGAAAGAAAGTATTAGAGAAATTTTAGCTAGTACTGTTAATTATAAAATTTATCCAGGTCATGGTGAAATTACAATGTTAAATGATGAGAGAGAAATGTTAAGTTATTATTTAAAATAAAAAAAGTTATCCGTTTGGATAATTTTTAAATGTTATAGTTTATTTTTTCATCGAATTCTACAAAGTTTAGATATATCATAAGAATTAAATACCATTTTCCAGTTTCGGGATTACTTATAATTAAATGATCTCTTCCTGCTTGTTCTATTATTCCGTTATAAATTGAATCTTTCCAGTCTAGAGAATCAGGATAACTTACATATGCTTTTACTTTTTTTCCTCTATTAAGTCTTAAAATATTTTCTATGTAACTTTGTTCCATTGTTAATTCAGTTCCAACTGGTACTATATTATCGGTATAATTATTTGTTGCTGCAGTTGGAAATGTTGGATTTTGGTAGTATGTACCGTTCATTTCTTCACCTCTAATTAAATATATGTAAGTTTTTTAGATATAATTCATTAGAATTTTATTGAATATGTTTTAAAATTCTTATAAAATAAGATTTATGAAAGAAGTGATATGATGTATTTATATGAAAAACAGAAAAGTACTATTGATGTTTATGAATTAAAAGAGAACCAGAAAAAACTAATAGAATTTAAACGAAGAGAGATGGCAAAAAAATCTAAAAATGATATAGTTTATAAATTTTTATTGACTGATGCAGATGGGTTAAAAGGTATAGACTATTTAGATGCTATTACAAATGTAGATATAATTAGTCATGAAAAAAAAATACAAAAGTCAAAAGAATTAAACGGTAAAACTGTTTTACAAAATTTATCTTGTGAAAATTTGGATGATAAAATTATCATAGATGGATTATTAGAGCAATATTATAAAGGAGATTTGGAGAATTCATCTATAAAGAAATTAATGCAAGATGGTGTAGCGGTTAAGTATTTGCTTTTAACTACTTATACAAAACATGTAATAAAAAAGGAAAGTTTATTATTTAATGGTATTTATGAGTTGCCTTATATTTTATCTTTACCAGAATCTTTAGTTCTGTTGAGAGAACTTAGAAATAAAATTTTTAATGATATATGTGATAAAAATATTTATGGGCAATTAGCAACATTTGATTTCGTTGATGAACCGATTGCTAGTTATGATATTGAAACCATTAATTGTATGATAAATTTTGGTTTATTAAATCAAAAAATTAATGATAATGATTTTGATATTCATCAAAAAATATTAAATAAAGTTAGACAGGTTAATAAATAGTCTAATTTTAAACTTATAATTTTTATTGCAATTTTGTTTATTTCTCGGTATACTAGTGAACGAAAGAAGTTGATTATTTATGCGTGAATTTACAGATCAAGAATTAATAAGAAGAGAAAAAGCAGAAAAAATTAGAGAAATGGGTATGGATCCATTTGGTAATAGATTTGATAGAACTGCTTTTAATAGTGAAATAAAAGAAAAATATAAAGATGTAGAACATGATGAATTTGAAAATATTACTGATGAATATGTTGTTGCTGGTAGAATAATGTTTATTAGAAAAATGGGTAAAGCATCATTCTTTAGTATTAAAGATAAGACTGGTAGTATGCAAATTTATATCTCTATAAATGATGTAGGTGAAGAAGTATATAATTTATTTAAAACTGCTGATTTAGGAGATATAGTTGGTGTTAAAGGTCGTGTTATGAAAACTAAGACTGGTGAAATAACTTTAAAATGTATAGAATATACTCATTTAGTTAAAGCTTTAAGACCATTACCTGAAAAATTTCATGGTTTGACTGATATAGAAGAAAGATATAGAAGACGTTATGTTGATTTAATAATGAATGATACTTCTAAAAATATTGCTTTCTTAAGACCTAGAATTATTAGATGTATTCAAAATTTTATGGATAATAGAGGTTTTACTGAAGTTGAAACTCCTGTTTTACAAACTTTATTAACTGGAGCAAGTGCTCGTCCATTTATTACTCATCATAATACTCAAGATTTAGATATGTACTTACGTATTGCTTTAGAATTACCATTAAAGAGATTATTAGTTGGTGGTATGGAAGCAGTATATGAAATAGGTAGAACATTTAGAAATGAAGGAATGGATCCAAAACATAATCCTGAATTTACTTTAATGGAAGCATATTTAGCATATTCTAATTTAGAGGGCATGATGGAAATGACTGAAGCAATGTATAAAACTATTGCTGAAGAAGTTTTTGGAAAATATGTTTATAATTGGGGTGGAAATGAAATTGATTTAAGCGGTTCTTGGAGAAGAGTTAGTATGGTTGACGCTATAAAAGAACAAACTGGTATAGATTTCAAAAAAGAAATGACTGTTGAAGAGGCTATGAAGTTGGCTAGTGAACATGATATAGTGGTTGAAAGTCATCAAGAAAATGTTGGACATATAATAAATTTATTCTTTGAAAAATATGTAGAAGAAACTTTAATTCAACCAACTTTCTTATATGGACATCCAGTTGAAATTTCACCATTAACAAAAGCAAATCCTGAAGATCCTAGATTTGTTGATAGATTTGAATTATTTATTGGTGGTAAAGAGTTTGCTAATGCTTATACTGAATTAAATGATCCAATCGATCAATTAGAAAGATTTGAAAATCAATTAAAAGAAAAAGAGTTAGGTAACGATGAAGCTAATGATATAGATATGGACTTCATTGAAGCTTTAGAATATGGTATGCCACCTGCTGGTGGAATTGGTTATGGAATAGATAGATTATGTATGTTATTTACAGAACAAGAATCTATTAGAGATGTTATACTATTCCCAACTATGAAAAATAGGAACTAATTACTAAAAAATTAGTTCTTTTTTTGTGAAATTTTGGTGAAAAACACTTTACTTTATTTATTTTATGCTATAATTGTTATGAGGAGGTTAAAGAGTAATGAAAAAGTTTTTTAAAAAACATGATTTAGTTAAAATAGCATTGTGTATGATATTATTAACAGTTATATTATCTTGGATTATTCCGCAAGGTTATTTTAATGCAGGTGAATTAGTTAAAGGTGAAATCACTAGAGTTGGTTTATTTGATTTTGTAACTTATGGACTATTAGGAATGTATTATTTTACTGTATTAGTAACATTCTTCTTTGTTCTAGGAGCATTTTATCAATTTTTATCAAGTCTTGGTGCTTATCAAAAATTAACTGATAAAATTGCTGCAAAAGTAAAAGGAAAGGAAATATTATTTTCATTAATTATTAGTTTTGTATTTGCTGCTTTAGCAAGTATAATAAATGAATATTTAGTATTAGTTGCATTTATGCCATTTGTAGTAACTATTTGTTCCAAATTAAAAATGGATAAAATTAGTACATTTGTAACTACTTTTGGTGCTATGCTAGTTGGTATTTTAGGTACTACAATTAGTGCTAAAGTTGCTGGTATGAGTGTTCAATATTTATCATTAACTTATACTGATAAATTATTTGAAAAAATTCTTTTATTTGCTATTGCTTTCATAGTATATAGTTTATTTAATATTAGACATTTAAAGAAAACTTTAGCAGATAATAAAGAATTTAAAACTATTATTGGATTCTTTGCTGCATTAGTAGATATTGGATTATTAGTTTTATTCTTTATTGTTAAAAAATTAGTATTCTATATTTTGTTAGGTGTTACTGTATTAGGTTTAGTTGCTTATATAGTATATAGTATTAAGAAAAAAGATACTAAGAAAAAGAATAGTAAATCAAAGAAAGAAAAGGAAAGTGCTTTAGTAGTTAATGTTGATTTATTTGAAAATACTGTTAAGGGTAGTGATAAATCAAATACAATTCCATTAATTATTGTAGGAATTATTGCTATTTTAGTTACAATTTTAGCTTATATTCCATGGTCAACAGTATTCCAAGTTGATTGGTTTAGTAAAGCATTAACAACTGTAACAGAAGCTAAATTATTTGGAGTTCCAATATTCTCTTATATTCTTGGTAATGTAACTGAATTTGGTACTTGGGATATATTTGGTGTTCAAGTTGTTATGATTGTTGCTATGTTAATATTAGCAATTTGTTATAGACAAGGATTAACTAATATTATTGATTCTTTTGCTGAAGGTTTCAAAAAATCTAGTAAATTAGTAGTAGTTTTATTACTTGCATATGTAATATTAGAATTTACAGTTATGTATCCTGTTATTCCAACTATTCTTGGAAGTATTTTAGGAGCTAAATTCAATGTATTAACAACTACTTTAGGTGGTTTATTAACAAGTGCATTTACTACTGAATATCAATATACTATTAATTTAGTTTATTCTTATTTAACATCTGCATATGCTAGCAATTTAAGTGTTGTTTCAATTATTCTACAATCTACATTTGGATTAGTATCATTCTTTGTTCCATCTAGTGCTATGTTATTAGTTGGTTTAAGTTATTTAGATATTCCATATAAAGATTGGATGAAATATATTTGGAAATTCTTAGTTGTAATGTTAGTTGTTATTGTAGTAATGGCTTTCATTATTGCATAGTATAAGTAAAAAAAAGTAATGCATAGTCATTGCTTTTTTTGTGTAAGTTTTTTAATATAAAAAAATATTCTTGTGTCAAAAATGATTATGTGTTAGAATAATCTAGTAATACATTGATTATGTCTAGTATTTTATATAAGTATTCTTTAAAGAGAGTGATTGTTATTAGCTGAAAGCAATTGCAAGAATAGTATAAAAGAAGTTTCAACATAGGAGTGTTAATCGTTTAATCTACGTTATAGGATAAGAGTGCTAGGGAACTAGAACAAAGGTGGTACCGCGGAATTCAACAGTGTTTCGTCCTTTATTAGGATGACACTGTTTTTTTATTTAGAAAGGATTGTTATTATGTATAATGTTAAAGTAAATGAATTAATGGAAGAAGTTAAAACTATTTTTGATGGTATTGATTCAAAGAAAACTTTAGAAAATATTAAAGTTGCTTATATGGGAAAAAATGGTAAGATAACTCTTTTAAATCAACTAATTAAAGATGTTCCAAATGAAGAAAAACGTGAGTTTGGTATGAAAGTTAATGAGGTTAAAAATTATTTTAATACTGAGTTTGATAGATTAAGTAAGGAAATTGAATTAAAAGAAATTAATGAAAAGTTAAATGCTGAAGCGATAGATGTTACTTTACCTGGAACAGAAATTCCTGTAGGTAGTGCACATCCTATTGAAAGAATAATAGAAAGTTTAGAAAACTTACTTATGAGTATGGGTTATGATGTTGTAGAAGGACCTGAAGTAGAAAAAGATTTATATAACTTTGAACTTCTTAATTTACCTAAAGGACATCCTGCTAGAGATGCACAAGATACTTTCTATGTTAAAGATGAAGAATATTTATTACGTAGTCAAACAAGTCCAGTACAAGCGAGAGTTATGTTAGATAAAGAAGGAAAAGAACCTATTAGAATAATTTGTCCTGGTAAAACTTATAGAAGAGATGAAGATGATGCTACTCATTCACATCAATTTACTCAAATGGAAGGTTTGTTAGTTGATAAAGATATTACTTTAGGAGATTTAAAGGGTACATTCGAAGAAATTGCTAAAATGTTATTTGGTAAGAGTCGTGATACACGTTTTAGACCAAGTTTTTATCCATTTACAGAACCTAGCGTGGAAATGGATATAAGTTGTTTTAATTGTAATAGTAAAGGATGTAATATTTGTAAAGGTACTGGATGGATTACAGTAGGTGGAGCAGGTATGGTAAATCCTATAGTTCTAAGAAATTGTGGTTATAATCCAAATGAATGGAATGGTTTTGCATTTGGTTTTGGTATTGAAAGACTTGCAATGTTAAAATATGGAATTAATGATATAAGAACATTCTATGTTAATCATGATGTTCGTACTTTAAAACAATTTGATAGAAGGGAGAATTAATATGGCAATTAGTTTAAATTGGGTAAATGATTATATTGATATAAAGGATGTTGATTTAGTTGAACTTGCTAATAAAATTACTAAAGCTGGTATAAATATAGAAAAAGTTAGTAGTAATAAAATTGATAATTTAGTAGTTGGTAAAGTTTTGGAATGTGTAGATCATCCTGATAGTGATCATTTACATGTTTGTAAGGTTGATATTGGTGATACTATTACTCAAATAGTATGTGGTGCTAGCAATGTAAGAAGTGGTATTAAAGTTATAGTTGCATTACCTGGTGCTATATTACCTGGAGATTTTGAAATTAAACAAAGTAAAATTAGAGGTGTAGAGTCTAATGGTATGATTTGTGCTTTATTTGAACTTGGTTTAGAAGAAAAAACAGAAGAAAATTATAATAAGGGTATTACCGAATTAGATGATGATGCACCTATTGGTGAAAATGCTTTTGTTTACTTAGATATGGGTGATACTACTTATGAATTAGACTTAAATCCTAATAGAACTGATTGTAATAATCATTTATGTTTTGCATATGAAGTTGCAGCAGTTTTAAAAAGAAAAGTTAATATGCCTGATGTAAGTTTTAATACAATAGAAGATAAAGTTGAAGATTTAGTTTCTTTAGATGTTCAAACTGATAATTGTAGTATGTACAACTTAATGATTGCTAAAGATGTTAAGATTAAAGAAAGTCCTGAATTTATTAAACGTAGATTAGAAGTAGCTGGTATAAGAAGTATAAATAATGTTGTGGATATTTCTAATTATGTAATGTTAGAGTATGGACAACCATTACATTTCTTTGATAAAGATGTAGTTGGTGATAAGATTGTTGTAAGAATGGCTAAAGATAATGAAAAGATTGTTACATTAGATGAGCAAGAAAGAGATTTAATAACTGATGATATTGTTATAACTGATGGAGAAAAAGCTTTATGTGTTGCTGGTGTAATGGGCGGATTAAATAGTGGAATAACTGAAGATACTAAGAATATTTTAATAGAATCTGCTATGTTTAATTCATATAATGTTAGATATACAAGTATTCGTTTAGGTTTAAGAAGTGAAGCAAGTTTAAGATTTGAAAAACCATTAAATTATGAATATTGTGAACTTGCTATAAAAAGAGCTTGTCATTTATTAGAGCGTTTTGCTGATGCTAAGATAGTTAGTGGTGTTATTACACATGATAAAACTGATAAGAGTGAAAGAAAGATAAATGTTAGTTTAAAAGAAATAAATTCTGTATTAGGTATGGAATTAACAAAAGAAGATGTTGAAAGTACTTTAGATAGTTTAGGTTTTGGATATACGGAAACTAATGATAATTATGAAGTGTTAGTTCCTAATAGAAGACAAGATATAGTATTACAAAAAGAAGATATTATAGAAGAAGTAGGTAGAATTTATGGTTATGATAATATAGTTCCTACTTTACCTAGAGTAAACATTAAAAAAGGTGAATATAGTGAAAGTGCTAAGTTTAGAAAAATAGTTTCTAAAAGAATGAGAAGTTTAGGATTTAGAGAACTTAGAACTTATACTTTAGTTAGTGATGAAGATTCTAATAAATATAATTATAATTTTGGAGAATTTGTTAAACTTAATAGACCAATGTTAAAAGAAAGAGCTGTTGTTAGACAAAGTTTATTGAATTCTTTAGTAGAAGTAATTAATTATAATATAAAGAGTAAGAATAAAGATTTAATGATGTATGAAATTGCTAACACTTATAGTGGTAGTGATGAATATGTTGAAGATACTAAGTTAGCTTTTGTTATGACTGGTAAATATTTAAGTAATACATGGAATAACAACTGTTATGATATAGATTTCTATTTTGCTAAAGGTGTTATTGAAAACTTATTAAATTATTTAGGATTAGAAAATAGATATACATTAAGTTTAAGTGATAAATTGCCTAATGAAATACATCCTAAAATTAATAGTGAAATAGTTGTTGGTGGAAAAAGTGTTGGATACTTTGGAAAATTACATCCTAGCGTAACAAAAGAAGATATATTTGTATGTGAAATATCTTTAACTAAGTTAGGTATGAATAAAACTGGTGATGTTAAATTTAAAGAATTAAATAAATATCCTAAGATAGAAAAAGATTTAGCATTTATTGTGAGTGATAGTGTAGATAGTTATGATTTAGTTAAAGAAATTAAAAAATCTGGTGGCAAATTATTAACTGATGTTAAAGTATTTGATATATATAAAGGTGAAAAATTAGATAGTGATAAAAAATCTATAGCATATAATTTAACATTTGAAGATAATACTAGAACTTTAACTGAAGATGAAGTTATGAAAGTATTTAGTATTATTATAAGGAATGTTGAAACTAAATTTAATGCAGTTTTAAGAGATAAATAAGATGTCAATAGACATCTTTTTTGTTGTTATTTTTAAATATTATATATATAATAAAAGAGAGGGTTGATAATGATGTATTGTTCAAATTGTGGTAAAGAAAGAAAAGAAAATAGTCATTTTTGTTATAATTGTGGTAATCAATTTGATGAAAATATTGAAGTAAAAAAAGAGATTAAAAGTGGTAATCAAGAGACTAGTTTAGTATTAGGCATAATATGTTTAGTATCAAGTTTTATAGTCAATATATTATGTTTTATACCTGGTATTATGAGTATTATGTATGCAAAAAAATATAAAAAAGAAAGTGGAAAACTAGGAATAGGTTTTGGACTTTCTATTGGTGGAATGATATATAGTTTGATTACATTTATTTTATTAGTGTTATTTATTATATTTATATGGGCTATGACTTATGAAACTAATAATGAAGGTAGTTATAAATATAATTATGATACTGAATACACTTATAATGTACCTTATGTTTAAAATGGAGTTGTGGTATGGAAAGAGTAGATAAAACAAATTATTATTTAGATATAGCAGAATCAGTATTAGAAAGAAGTACTTGTATTAGAAGATGTTTTGGTGCAATAATTGTTAAAAATGATGAGATTATTGCTACTGGATTTAATGGGGCTCCTCGTGGCAGAAAAAATTGTTGTGATTTAAAATATTGTTTAAGAGAAAAATTAAATATACCTAGAGGTGAACGTTATGAAATGTGTAGATCTGTACATGCTGAACAAAATGCTATAATAAGTGCATCACGTAGAGATTTATTAGATTCTACATTATATTTAGTAGGTAAAGAATATGAAAGTGGCAATTATGTAGCTAATTCTAATCCTTGTTCTTTATGTAAAAGAATGATTATTAATGCAGGTATTAAGACCGTTGTTTTACGTGATACTAAAGATAGTTATAGAATTGTTAAGGTTCAAGATTATATAGATAATGATGAAAGTTTAGAAGGTGTTACTGGATATTAATTATCCAGTTTTTCTTTTATTATTTTGTATTCCGTCAATAATTTTTCTAAAGAGTAAGTTGCATTAGCACTTGATGGGCTAGGTAAATAAAAACATTCTAAGTTTAAGTCTTTATAATATTTTTGATATAAATTATAGGATAGTTTGCCAGTACAAAATATATATTTTATTTTTGAATTTTTTATTATTGGTTTTAAATTATTTATTTTAATATTCTTTATACTTGAATCACTAGAACCATTTATATCACATTCTTTTATCATATCGAATATGGCTATATTGTTATTTAATAAAAAGTTTTCTTTATCAGTATTTGTTTTTAATTCAGTATTAAATAATATACTTAGTATTTTCCAAAATCTATTTGTTTTATGAGCATAATAAAAGTTATTTTCTCTAGATATTATGCTTGGCATACTACCTAATATTAATACTTTTGATTGTTCATTGTATATTGGTTTTAGTATGTGTTTTACTTTCATATAATCTTCCTTTTTATTTATTCATATATTATACTATTATTAGAAAGTATTGTGTAATATTTTGTGGGTGTAGTATGAAAAATAATCAAGAATTATTAGATGAATTAAAAATAAAATATGATAAATTACAAATTAAATATGGTTCTAAAGAACATGATTCTATTTATAATGGAGGCTGTGTTAATAATCCCAATGTTTGTTTTGTATTTATGAATCCAACTGGAAGAAATGTTGCAAGTTTAAAAACATGGGAAGGGCGTAAGTCTCCTTGGATAGGAACTAAAAATATATGGACATTATTTAGAAAGTGTAATTTGATAGAAGAAGATTTATATTTAAAAATTAGAAGTAAATTACCTAAAGAATGGGATTATAATTTTGCTGATGAAGTTTATGATAGCGTAGAAAAAAATAAATATTTTATTACAAATTTAGGTAAATGTACTCAAGTAGATGCTAGACCTTTAAGTGATGAAGTGTTAGGTAAGTATACGAAGTTATTATTAAAAGAAATTGATATCATAAAACCTAGAGTTATAATTACTTTTGGTAATCAAGTTAGTTCTATAGTGTTAGATAAGAAGATATCTGTATCTAATACTAGGAAAGAATTTTTTGAAAAAAAGATAGGAAATAATGTTTATAAAATTTTTCCGGTTTATTATCCAATAGGGAATGGTATATTTAATATAGATAAATCTATAGAAGATATAAATTGGATTATAGATAATTATGTTAAATAAAAATATTTATTGAATATGTATTGTTTTAAGTGTTAAAATTATATTGTAAATAGGAGGTATTTTATGAATAGAGTTAGTAATATTTTATGGGGATTTGTGTTGATAATAATAGGTATTATATTTGGTTTAAATGCTTTAAATATAGCTGATATAAATATATTCTTTAATGGATGGTGGACTTTATTTATTATTGTTCCTTGTTTTATTGATTTATTTAAAAATGAAAGTAAAACTGGAAATATAATAGGTTTAATTATTGGTGTTGCTTTATTGCTTTCGTGTAGAGGAATATTTGATATTGGTATGATTTTTAAATTAATAATTCCATTTATATTAGTTTGTATAGGTTTATCTATTATTTTTAAAGATAGTTTAAATAAGAAAGTAAAAGATAAAATAAAAACTTTAAATAAAAATAAGAAAAATGATAAAGAATATACTGCTACTTTTGGTGAACAAAAATTAGACTTTAGTGATGAAAAGTTTGAAGGTAGTGAACTTAATGCTATATTTGGTGGAATTAATTGTGATTTAAGAAATTCAACTATTAAAGAGGATTGTGTAATAAATGCAACTGCTATATTTGGAGGGATTACTATTCGTGTTCCTGATAATATAAATGTTAAAGTTACTTCTACTTCAATATTTGGTGGTGTTAGTGATGAAAGAAAGAAAAGAAATAATGATTCGAAAGTAACTTTATATATAAACGCTACATGTTTATTTGGAGGAGTTGAAATTAAATGAGTGAGGCTCAAAAAGTAATTAAATATTTAGCAATAGCATTTGCTGTATTTTTGATAATTAATATATTTTCAGCAATGTTTTATGGTTTGAATTCATTAAGTAATATATTTGATGAAGAAAAAAGTATTACTAATGAATTAAAAGATGTAGATATAAATTCTTCTGTATCTATATTAAGTATAGATGTTACAACAGCTAATTTAATTATTAAAACTGGTGATGTTTTAAATATTGAAACTGATAATGATGATATAAAAGTTAGACAAGATAATAATAAAATTTATATAGAAGAAAATACTAATTGGTTTAAATTTAATAATGATTCTAATTTGTTAATTACTGTACCTAGTTCTTTAGTATTTGCTGGTGTTGCTGTTGATACAGGTGCTGGTAAACTTGATATAAATAATTTAACAACAGATAATTTATATTTAGATTTGGGTGCTGGTAAAGCAAATATTAATAATGTGACTGTTAATAAAGTAGCTGAAATTGATGGTGGAGCTGGTGAAATTAATATAAAAACAAGTGTTATTAATAATTTGGATATGGATATGGGAGTAGGTAAAGTATATTTAAATGCTCAGTTATTAGGAAATAATGAAATAGATTCTGGTGTAGGCAAAGTTGATATTGATTTAATTGGTACAATAAATGATTATAAAATAACTTTAGATAAAGGTATTGGAGAAACAATTATAGATGGTAAGTCTATAGTAAGTGGAACTTATGGTAGTGGAGCAAGTAAGATGAGTATCGATGGTGGGGTAGGAAGCATAAATGTTTCTTTAGATAAATAGATGTCAGTGTGGCATCTATTTTTTGTTGTCATAAAATAAATTGGTGATATAATGTTTAATATAAGTGATGCAATATATGCATCAAATGTTTTAAATATTTCTTTTGATAAATTTACAATATATGGGTTTTCCATCTATAATTCATATTATGGTATAAAAAATTTTGAAAAGTTTTTAAAATGGAGAATGTTAGGAGAATAAATGTGGAAAGATTTAAAAAAGTTAAAATTGCTAGTATATTAGGAATTGTTGGCAATTTATTTTTGTTCGTTATAAAAAGTATTATTGGAGTTTTTACCAATAGTAGTGCTATGATTGCTGATTCTTTTAATAGTTTAGGAGATATATTATCTTCTTTAATAACTTTTATAGGGAATAAGATAGCCAGCAAACAAGCGGATGATGATCATAATTTGGGGCATGGTAAAGCGGAATATGTTTATTCAATGTTAATGAGTATTGTTATGATTATAGCTTCTTTTATTGTGTTAAAGAATTCTATCTTTTCAATATTTGAAAGTGAAAAATTTACTTTTTCAATATGGTTGATAATTATTTGTATAATTACTTTAGTTGTAAAATTTTCTTTATATATGTATACAAATAAAATTGCAAAAGAACAAAATAATTTATTAATAAAAGCTAACAGTAATGATCATAGAAATGATTGTTTAATTACAAGTTTAACTTTAGTGTCTAGTTTATTATCGTTAAAAAATTTATATTATTTAGATGGTATTATTGGTTCATTAATATCTATATGGATTATACTATCTTATATAAAAATATTTTTAGAGAGTTATGATGTATTGATGGATAAGTCTATATCTAATGATACAAAGAATAAAGTTTATGAAATAATTAATAGTCATAAAGAAATAAAAAAGATACAACATTTTGTATCTACTCCAGTAGGTTATAAATATCAAATATCTTTTACTATATTTGTTGATGGTAATATGTCAACATTTGAAAGTCATGAAATAGCAGATAAGTTAGAAAAAGAAATAAACTCTAAAGTAGAAGATGTATACTTAACTGTTATTCATGTTAATCCTTATGAAGAATAAAACTATATTATATAGTTTTTTTGTTTTATTAGATGAAATGTGTTATAATAGTTTTCGCTTTGGAGGGGTATTATGGTTAATATAAGAGATATTTATAATAAAATTGATATTCAATTAATGGAAGAAGATTATTGGAATTTAGATATAGAAGATAGAAAGAGATTAATTGATAAGTTTTTAAAACAATATATTATTCTTAAAATTAATGAAATTAATTTTAATGCTTTATGTGAAACGAATAAAGAGTTGAGTACTATTGAATTATTTGAATTATTAAGTAGTTTGATACCTAAAGAAGAACATTTTGAAACTATTAGGCATTTTACTCACTATATTTTGCAAATAAGTTCTAATTTACAAGGTTGGTCTATTATTTGGTGGGGAGAAGAAGATGATGAGTTAGTTGAAAATCCTTTAGTAGAATTTGATATAGATGGTAAGTGGAATAAACTTGTTACTGATAATAGAACTGATTTAGTTAAGACTTTTAAATTTGCATATCATATATTTATGAATGAATTTATGATAATTAAAAAAGATGAAATAAAAAGATTAAAGTTTGGTTTAAAAGAAATAGAAAAATGAGAAGTGTTATAAAATATCTATAAAAAATTTTGGTTTATGTCTTTTCTAATTATTTTTGCTTTTTGTTGGATATTTTTTACTTTAAGATTGATGCTAAAAGAATTAATGTATATAAATAAATTTTTATTAAAAGAGATTGTTTTAAGTTTTTATGTTATAATTTAATTGATTTGGTACAATATATTTTTGTTTGTATGTGGTGATAAAGAATGGATAATACTGAATACATAAATAAACTTTCATTAGAAGAAAAAAATAAATTAAAAGATTTTTTTTGTTTGTTTGATAGTGTGTGCTTGATGGAAGATGATGATAAAAATAAGTTAAAACTTGATTTTGAAAATGCGATTATATATTATTTAAAATGTGATAAAAAATTAGATGAGATATTAGAACTTTTAGAAATAAAAAAATTAGGGCATTTTTATAATAAAAATGAGAATTCATTTAAATGTTTTATGCTTGATGATGCTGCAAAATTATATCCTTTATCCCTTCAAAAAAATAAAATGGCTATATTTAGGGTATCGGTTTATTTGAAAGAAATTGTTGTTCCTGAATTATTACAAATGGCTTTGAATTTTACTATAAAAAGATATCCAACTTTTGCTACCTCTTTGAAAAAAGGCTTTTTTTGGCATTATTTATCTAGTAATATAAGACATTATGAAATAGAAAAAGAAAAAACCTATCCTTGTCAATCGTTTCAAATTGATGATGATTCTCAATTGTTTAAAGTGCTTTATTTTAAGAATCGTATTAGTGTTGAATTTTTTCATGGTTTAACAGATGGTGTAGGTGGTATTACTTTTTTAAAAACCTTGATTGCTGAATATTTAAAATTAAAAAGTTTGAAAGTTGAAAATACGTTTAGAATATTAGATGCTGATGCATTTCCCAATATAGAGGAATATGAAAATGCGTTTGCTAAAGTTCCTAAAACATTAAAATCTGGTGGTTTTATAACGTCCAAGGCAGTACAAATGGTAGGTGAACTATCCGATGTTAAACCATGCAAAGTCCTACATTTTAAAATTGACGCCAATAAAATAAAATTATTAGCGAGAAAATATAATGTGACGGTAACTGCATATATTTTATCGATTATGTTTTTAGCGATAAAAATGTCAACTAATAAAATAAAAGGATATATAGGTATTCAAGTTCCTGTAAATATGAGAAAATTTTATTTTCCAAAAACTATTCGTAATTTTTCAATGTACTGCAATATACGCTTAAAAGTTGAAGAAATTATTGAATTTGATGATTTGGTAAATAAAGTAAATATTCAATTAAAAAATAAATCTTCAAAAGAAGCGATGGTTAATATGGTAACTGCTACTGAAAAAATAGTTAAATATTTAAGTTATATCCCTATAATTATAAAAAAACCATTAGTAAAAATTGTATATGGATTTTTAGGGGATAAAGTATTTTCTAATACTCTATCAAATTTGGGGGATATACAATTACCTAATTTTATATCTGAAAATATAGAAAATATAGATTTTGTATTGGGTGCAGGTATTACTAATAGAGCAGGTTGTGCTGTTATTACTGTTAACAATATTTTGAATTTTTCTATAAGTAAAATGACTTATGATACAACTTATGAGGAAAAAATGTATGAGCTATTACAAAAAAATGGTATTGATGTTGAAATAATAGATAATGAATTAAATAAAATTAATATTAAAAATAGTTAGAATAAAGAAAGTAATATTAAAAGATTAAATATATACGATTTATTATAAAACATTTTAAATGAAAAGAGTTTGTTTTATTTAAAAAATATTTAATTCAATAAAAAACTTACAAACTATAATAGTTTGTAAGTTGAATTCTCTGGAGCAAGTGAGCGGAATCGAACCGCCGTCTCAGCCTTGGCAAGGCCGCATACTAACCGCTGTACTACACCTGCGTGCATTAATAATATATCAAAATAATTTTTAGAATGCAAGAGTTTATTGACTAGTTTTCTTTTAAATATTATAATTTATTTATTGAGAGGTAGTTAAAATGTTAAGAAGTATAGTTAGTTTTATAGGACAAAGTTATTTAACTAGTAAAAATATATATAATATAATTGGAACTGTTTTGGCAGTTATGACATTATATAAGGCGGTTTATTGGGCAATAGGTTTTTTATTTACTAGAAAATTTAAGCCTGCTAAGAATAATCATAAGTATGGTATTTTAATTGCTGCTAGAAATGAAGAAGCGGTTATTGGGAATTTATTGGATAGTATTAATAAACAAGATTATCCTAAAGATTTATTAACAGTTTTTGTAGTTGCTGATAATTGTACTGATAATACTGCTGATATTGCTCGTAAGCATGGGGCTAAAGTTTATGAAAGACAAGATCCTAGTAGAAGAACAAAAGGATTTGCGTTACAATTTTTATTTGAAAATATTAAGAAAGATTATGGCATTGAATCATTTGAAGGTTACTTTATATTTGATGCAGATAATTTATTAAATAAAAATTATATTACTAAGATGAATGATGCTTTTGATAGTGGAGAAAAGATTATTACTTCATATCGTAATACTAAGAATTTTGATGAAAATTGGATAGCCTCAACTTATGCATTACATTGGATACGTAGTATTCGTGCTAATCATAGAGCTAGAAGTGTATTACATTTAGCGACTAATATACAAGGTACAGGTTTCTTATTTGCTAATGAAATAGTAAGAAATGGTTGGAATTATACAGGTTTAACTGAAGATAGAGCTTTGACAGCTGATGCAGTTGCTCGTGGATATCAAATAACTTATCAAGATGAAGCTGAATTCTTTGATGAACAACCTATAAGTTTAAAAGTAGCTTTAAGACAAAGATTACGTTGGAGTAAAGGACATTTATTAGCATTCTTAGAAACTGGTCCTAAGTTATTTGTTAATATATTCTTTGGTAAATTATTTATAAAAGATAAATGGGGAATTGAAGATAAAAAAAGAGGTTTCTGGGCTGGATTATTAGAATCTATAAGACATCGTTTTGCTAGTTATGATACATTAATGCAATTAACTCCATTAGTAGTATTTAACTTGGCTAGATGGTTGTTAGTAAGTGTTGTTATTTATGCTTGTTATTCATATAGCAATGGTGTTGGTGCATATTTATTTGGTGGTAATTCTATTTTTGCTCGTATTTTATCATTTGTTTTTGATAAACCGGTTGTAGAGATTACTCCTGGAGTTAGTGCATTCTTTATATCTATGTTACTTGCTATATGGTTAAGATTATTATACAGAATGGGTGCTTATATAAAGAATATGTGGGTAGCTGTTTATGTATTTATAGTTGAAAGACATAGAATTAAGAAAATACCTTTTATGAAAAAAGTTTTATATACTATTACTTGGCCAATATTTGATATTATAGGACGATATACAACATATGCTGCTTTATTTGTTAAAGTAGAATGGAAACCTATACCACATGTTAGTAAAGTAACTATAGATGAAGTAGATACTTCAAATGGGGTGAAGTAATGAAAAAATATATAGATCAAATATTTTATGAAGGTTTAGGAAAAAGTATATATTATCCTATAGAGAAATTAATAGATAAAATAAATAATAAGACTGTTAAAAATATATTTACAATTATTGTAAAGTGTATATATTTTATAGTTGCAATAACTATAGCATTTATGTTATTTTATTTCGTGAAATAAGTTCATTTAGTATGAACTTTTTATTTTGGTTAAAGTATGCTATAATTGGCGTATAAAGAGGGTATTATTTATGAAGGAAAAGTTTAAGAAATTTTTAGATAAAGAAAATATTAAAAATACGTATAAAAAAGTAAAGAAAAATGTTTTAAATTATGTTAAACATAATAGGTTATTTTTATCTTATGTTATTTTATGTTTTATAAATTGTTTTTTAATAAGATGGATAACAGTAGGTAATTGGTATAATCAAAAAACTATTTTTATTGATTTATCTGTTGCTGTATTTTTTGGTTCTTTTGCTTATTTATTTAAACCAAATAATCAGTTTAAATATTTGATAATATTAGTTATTATTAATACTGCTATTTGTATAATTAATGGTATATATTATAGTTTTTATTCTTCTTTTGCTTCATTTAGTTTATTAACTGCTTTAGGGCAAGTAGGAGAAGTAGGAGATGCAGTATTAGAAAAATTACAAATACAACATTTTATATATTTAGTACCTTTTATATTATTTTGGTATATAAATAAAAGATTAGTAAAAAAAGATTATTTTAATTATGTTAAAAAGATAGAAAAGGGTAGAAAACTTTTTGTTGGTAGTTTAGTAGTAAGTATACTTGTATTAGGTTTAAATCTATCTATGATTAGTGGTACTAGTTATAGTAGTTTAGTTAAACAATGGAATAGAGAAACTATAGTTAAAAGTTTTGGTATAGTTATATATCAAGGTAATGATTTAGTTCAAACTACTAGAAGTAAGTTAAATAGTTTATTTGGATATGATGAAGCTAGTAGAAAGTTTGTAGAATATTATAATACTAAAGAAAAAGAAGAAAGTGATAATAAGTATAGTAATATTTTTGAAGGAAAGAATGTTGTAATGATGCATTTAGAAAGTATGATGACTTTCTTTGTGGATTTAAAGATAAATGGTGTTGAAGTAACTCCTAACTTAAATAAGCTAACTAAACAGGGGTTATATTTTAGTAATTTTTATCCTGAAATAAGTGTAGGTACAAGTAGTGATACAGAGTTTACTGTTAATACTTCATTACTTCCTGTATCAAGTGGTACAGTATTTGTTAGTTATTATGATAGATATTATGAAAGTTTAGAAAGATTATTAAGTGATAAAGGATATTATACATTTAGTATGCATGGTAATAAGGCTAGTATGTGGAACAGACATAAGATGCATCCTAGTTTAGGTTATCAAGGTATGTATTTTGAAGATAGTTATAATATAGATGAAGTAGTTGGATTAGGTTTATCTGATGTATCTTTCTTTAATCAAATTATTCCTATTTTAACTCAAATAGAGAATGAAAATAAGAATTATATGGGTACTATAATAACTTTATCAAATCATACTCCTTTTGCTGATTTAGATAAATATGGTGAAGATATAACATTAACTTATACTACAACTATTACAAATGAAGATGGAGAAAAAGAAGAAGTAGTATATGATTATTTAGAGGGAACTAAGCTTGGTAATTATATAAAGAGTGCTCATTATGCAGATATGGCTTTAGGGCAATTTATAGATTCTTTATATACTAACAATATAATGAATGATACTGTATTTGTTATGTATGGAGATCATGACGCTAAGTTATCTAAGAATGAATTTAATCGTTATTATAATTATGATTTTACTACTGGAGAAATAAAAGATAAAGATGGTCCAACATATATAGAATATGATTATTATGCAAATGAATTAAATAAAAATACTCCATTAATAATATGGACTAA
Source organism: Bacilli bacterium (assembly GCA_045541255.1). Lineage (GTDB taxonomy): Bacteria > Bacillota_I > Bacilli_A > RF39 > UBA660 > UMGS1124. The sequence continues at coordinate 138,396 of JAZQIU010000006.1, forward strand.
AGATAATAAGTATCAAAAAGAAATAAAGTATCCTATGGGTATGATAGATGTTTTACCTACAATAGCAAATATGTTAGGTTTAGAAACTAATTTTGCTTTAGGACATGATATATTTGAAATAAAATATGATAATATAGTTCCTTTCCCTAATGGTAACTTCTTAACTAAACAAGTATATTATAATCATAGTAAAGAAGAGTATGTATCTTTAACTAATGAACCTATTGATGAAACATATATAGAAGAATGTAAAGAATATACGGAAACTATTATAGAATTATCTAATGATATAGTAGTTTATGATTTGATAAAGAATGAAAAAGATAGAGTGGTTAGTGAATGAAAAAGAAAAAGATTGGGATTGTAGTTTGTTTTATTCTATTAATATATTTTATAGGTGGGATATTTTATAATATATTTTTAGATAGAAGTGATACTAAGAAAAAAAATAATGTTAATCAAAATTTACAAATAAAAGGTTTTGAGTACTTATTGAATGATGATGATACTGAATTATTGAAAAGTGAATTTAAAAAGTTAAAGAACAATTTAGAAAGTAGTAATATTAATTATAATGAATATGCTTTAAGTATAAGCAAAATGTTTATAATTGATTTATATACTCTAAATAATAAAAAGAATATGTATGATGTAGGCGGGGTACAGTTTGTATATCCTGATGCTCGAGAAAATTTTAAATTAAATGTTGAAAATACTTTATATAAGTATATGGAAGATAATAGTGATGGTAAAAGAGTTCAAGATTTACCTGAAGTTAGTAATGTAGAAGTTACTAGTGATGAAGTATATGAATATACTATTGGTGAAGAAAAGTATGAGGGATATAAGATTAATCTTGACATAAGTTATGTTAAAGATTTAGAATATGACGCAAAAGCTGAATTAATATTAGTTAAAGTAGATAAATACTTGTATATTGTTGAAAAAAATTAGAAGCTTATGCTTCTTTTTTAGGAGGTGCTATATGACAGATATAGAAATAACTAAAAGATTTAAAATGAAAAATATAGAAAGTTTATTAAATGAACTTGATATAAAAGATTATGAATTATATGGTAACTATAAAGCGAAAATAAATAGTATTGATAGTAATAGAAATGGTAATGTTATTTTAGTAACTGCTATTAATCCTACACCTTATGGTGAAGGTAAAACTACTGTTGCTATTGGTATTCATGATGCTATGTGTAAGCTAGGTAAGTCTAGTATGTTAGTTTTAAGAGAACCATCTATGGGACCGGTGTTTGGTATTAAAGGTGGTGCTACTGGTGGTGGTTATTCACAAATAGTGCCCATGGAAGATATTAATTTACATTTTACTGGTGATTTTCATGCTATAACTAGTGCAAATAATTTAATTAGTGCTTGTATAGATAATAGTATATATTTTGGGAATCCATTGCGTATTAAAAAAGTTTTATTTGAAAGATGTTTAGATGTTAATGATAGAAGTTTAAGAGATATAAAGGTTGGATATAATTCTAAATTTAATATAACAGCAGCGAGTGAAATAATGGCTATTTTTTGTTTAGCGAAAAATGAAGAAGATTTAAGAGAAAGATTAGATAACATAATAATAGGTATCGATGAAGATGATAATGAAGTATATTTAAAGAGTTTAGATATAACTGGTTCATTATTAGTTTTGTTGAAAGATGCTATTAAGCCTAATTTAGTTCAAACATTATATAATAATCCTGTATTAGTTCATGGTGGTCCTTTTGCTAATATAGCTCATGGATGTAATAGTGTTATTGCTACTAATATGGCTACTAAGTTAAGTGATTATGTTATAACAGAAGCTGGTTTTGGTAGTGATGCAGGTGCTGTTAAATTTTTTGATATAAAATGTAGAGAAAATAACATTAATCCATTGTGTATAGTTTTAGTTTGTACTTTGCGAGCTTTAAAATATAATGGTGAAGGTGTATTAGAAAATGGACTTTGCAATTTAGGTATACATATTGAAAATATGAAGAAATTTAATCAAAATATTATTGTAACTTTAAATAAGTTTGAAGATGATACCCTTGAAGAAATTGAATGTATTAAAAAATATGTTGATGAATATAATGTTCCATTTACCATCAATACTGCTTATACTGATGGAGAAGATGGCGCTATTGAAATAGTAGAAGAAATTGTTAAATGTAGAGAATGCAATTTAAATTTACTTTATAATTTAAATGATAGTTTAGAGAATAAAATTAATATAATGTGTAAGGAAATATGTAGAGCGAGTGAAGTAGAATTTACGCGTGTTGCATTAGAAAAAATAAAAAAATACTCTAATTTAGAGTATCCAATTTGTATTGCTAAAACTCAGTATAGTATAAGTGATAATCCTAAATTGTTAGGTGCACCAATTAATACTAAAATAACTGTTAGTGATATTAAAGTAAATAATGGAGCTAAATTCATAACTGTATATTTAGGAAATATACTTACTATGCCTGGTTTAAGCAAAGTACCTAATGCTACAAATATAAACTTAGATAATAACGAAATAGTTGGATTGTTCTAACTATTTTTTAATGTTCATCTAAATCCATTACTAGTATTCCAATATTGATTAATCCAGTTAATCCTACTAATGAATATATAATTCTTGGAATAATTGAATCAACACCAAATATTGCTTCAACTAAGTTAAAATCTAATAGACCGATTAAACCCCAGTTGATAGCACCTATTATTGTAACACTTAAACATATCTTCTGTAATGTATTCATATTAAACCTCTTTTCTGTTACTAGTATGTATTATTATTTTTATATTATACATATAAATTTTATTATAATTTTTAGAATAAAAAATAGTAATAAAAATATAGTATATTAGAAAAGGGGAGTTTATGAAAAAAATATTAATTATTATAAGTATGTTTTTATTTTTATGTGGGTGTGGTAAAAGTAGTGAAGAAAATATAGTTAAAAAGTTTCAGCAAAAAATAGAGAAAACAGATTCTTATATATTAAAAGGTAATATGGCTATTATTAGTAATGAAGATACTTTTAATTATAATGTTGAAGCTAGTAAGAGTAAGGATGAGTATTATAAAGTTAGTTTGATTAATAAAACTAATGATCATGAACAAGTTATATTAAAAAATGCTGAAGGGGTATTTGTTGTAACGCCTGATTTGAATAAAAGTTTTAAATTTCAAAGTGATTGGCCTAACAATGGTAGTCAATCATATTTATTAGATGTTTTATTAACTGATGTTTTAAATGATGATAATGTTCATGTTGAAAAAGGAGATAGTAAATATATTCAATGTAGAGTTAATTATCCAAATAATAATACTTTATATAGCGAGAAAATTTACTTAGATGATGATTATGGTGTTGAAAAAGTAGAGGTTTTGGATCAAGATGGTAATGTTAAGATAACTTTAGATGTAACTAGTATAAATTATAAGCCTAGTTTCTCAGATGATTATTTTGATTTAGATAATTTAGTTACTGAAGAAACTAAAGAAGAAAAAGTTGAAGATAATAGTAAACAAGAAGAAAATAAAGAAAGTGATAAAAACACCGATGAGAAGAAAGAAGAAATTGGTAATAATCAAAATGTAGAAGAGAATGATACTGCAACTGGTGGAGTTTTAGAAGATATAATATATCCTTTATATGTTCCTCAAAATACTCATTTGAGTACACAAGATACTATTTCAACTGATAATGGTAATAGAGCAATATTAACTTTTGCAGGAGATAGTCCGTTTGTATTAGTAGAAGAAGTTAGTCAAAGATTTGATGAAATGGAGATTATTCCTGTTAATGGAGAACCTTTAATGATGTCTGATTCTATAGGAGCTTTAAGTAGCAATTCATTATATTGGACTAGTAATGGAATAGATTATTATATAAGTAGTTCAAGTTTAGATAGTAGTGAATTAATGACTATTGCTGAAGGTTTGAGTGGCACTAGTGTAATAGTATCTAGTGAAAAGTAGATTATAGTCTACTTTTTTTCATATAATTTATTATGAATATACTTAATAATGATTTAAAAAGATTAGATTTTGAAAATATGATATGGATTATATTTATTATTTTAGCAATATTAAATATATCAGGAGATAATTTATTAAAAGATTTTATTGTAACAAATAATAAAAGTGAAGAAATGTATGCTAATAAAATATTTCTATTTGTTTTAGTTATAAGTTTGTTTATATATATTTATTTTTATATAAGAAATTATAATGTCTTTGAAAAGGCAAGTGAAGAACAAAAAAAATTTTTTGCTATAAAATTATTAGGTAGTGCTTTTTTAATAGCAGGTGTAATTTGTTTAATTTATTTTCAATATAAGCAAGTAAATTTTGTGGGTAGTCCGGCTATATAGTGTAAAGAGCGTGTTTAATAGATAAATATAAGCGTTTTTATTGTGCTTTTTGTATTATAATATAGATAATAGGGAGGCATATATATGAAATGTGTTAAAATCTTTGATACAAAAAAGTTTGAAGTTGTAAAAGAAGAAGAACCAGTAAGTAAAAATGGTAGTGTAGTTTTTAAGGTAAATGCTTGTGGAATTTGTGGAAGTGATATTCATTATTGGGATAATGGAGAACCTAAAGGGTTAATAATGGGACATGAATTTTCTGGAACTGTAATTGATCCTGGAAGTAGAAATGACTTAAAAGTAGGAGATAGAATAACAGGGTTACCTATTTCTCCTTGTGGTGTTTGTCATTCTTGTAAAAGTGGAAATCCTCAATATTGTAAACTTACTTGGTCTAAAGCTGTAGGGTTGGCTTTAACAAATAGTGGAGGCTATGCAGAAGTATCTTGTTGTAGAGCTGATATGGTAAAGAAATTACCTGATAATATTACTGATGAAGAAGCTTCTATGGTTGAACCTAGTGCAGTTTCTTTACATGCGGTTAACTTAGCTAATATGAAAGGCGGAGAAAACGTTCTTGTTATAGGTGGTGGAATTATTGGTTTAATGTGTGCTGAATTTGCAAAATTAAAAGGAGCCAAATATGTTGCTTTATTAGAAACCAATGAAATGCGTGGCAAAAAAGCTTTGAATTTTGGTAAAGTAGATGAATTTTATAATGCTATGGATGGAAATGTTATCCCTGAATTAGTTCAAAAAACTATAGGTGGTTTTGATGTAGTATTAGAATGTTGTGGAAATGGTCCTGCGGTAAGTGAAGCAATAATGGCTGTAAAACCTGGAGGTACAATTGTTTTAGTAGGAGTTTCTACTGCACCAATAACAGTACCTTTAGTTATGAGTGTTATGGGAGAAGTTACAATGCAAGGTGCTATTGCATACACAGTAAAAGAGTTTGAAGAATGTATTGATTTAATTGCTAATAAACAAATAGATGTTTCAAAATATATAGATGATATTGTTAATTTAGAAGGAGTACAAAAAGCATTTGAAAGACTTACTAGTGGTAGTGATGATGCTATTAAGATAATAATAAAACCATAAAAAGTGTTTAAAAATACACTTTTTTATTTTAGTTATATAATTTTTATGTTAAAATAACTATTAGGTGGTTATAATGGTAAAAAATTCAAAGAGATTAAAACAAGCAAAGTTTGAAAGTGAAGATGTTGCTCAAATTAGAAATTTAATTATTATATTTGTTATAGTTGTATTAGTTTGTGTAGGACTTTATTTTTTAACAGATACTATGATTAAAAGAGAAAGTAACAATAATGATAATACTACTCAAAAAGTAGAGATAGATTATGATATTGCTACTGTTGGTACTATGTTTAATAGAATTGAAGAAGAATATTATGTTTTAATGTATTCTAGTGAAAATGATAGTAAATTAGATAGTGTCTTAAATAAATATAGAAGTAGTGATAATTATATTAAAACTTATTTTATTGATTTAGATAAAAAAGTTAATAGTTCTGTTTTAGGAGATGAATTAGTTAAGGCTCCTAAAAATAGTAAAGATGTTAAAGTTATAGGAGCTACATTATATAAAATAAAAAAAGGTAGCGTTATTAAATGTTATAGTGGTATAGATGAAATAACTAATGTTTTGAGTTAGTTATTTTTTTGTGTGATTTGACTTTTGGATAAAAATATGGTAAACTTTACTTATCAATTGGGGGATTGGTTAGTTTATACAATATCTTTATCTTCCTTTTGGGAAGTTTTTTAATTAGGGGGAAAAATTATGGGTTATTATACTAGAGAAGGATTTAAAAAATTAAGAAATAGTTTAGATGAAACGAGAATTGAGTATGAACAAAGTTTAAGAAGATTAGGTGATGTAGAAAAAGATAATAATTTATCTGAAAGTACTGAATTTATTCAAGAACGTTTTAAAATAACTTATTCTTATAGTGCTGAAAGAAGTAAAATAATAGAAAATTTAAATAATGCTGTTATCATTGAAGATACTGAAGAATATAAAAATTGGGATGGACAAACTATTTCTAGAAAATGTGAAGTAACTGTAGATTATAATGGAACTGAAGTTACTTATAAAATATTAGGTGAAAACGAAGCTGATATAGATAATGATGTTTTATCTTGTAGTGCTCCAATAGTTCTTTCTATGTTAGGTCATAGAGTTGGAGAGTTTATCGATTTTAATGGTAATACTATTTATGTTGAAAATATAAGACGTATTAATGATGATTTAACACAAGAAAAAGTTTATACTAAAAGTTCGAGATAATATTTAATTATATTATCTTTTTTTTATTTTATAATTATGATAAAATTACTTTGGAGATAATTTATGAAAAAAAATATAAGATTAAACTTTATACAATTAGCTATTATAGTTTCAATACCTACATTAATTATGTCTATTATAAGTGGTTCGTTAATTTATAATAGGTTAAATAGTGGTAAAGTAACAACTACTAATAATAAATATGTAAATGAATTTATAAGTACTTATAATAAATTATTAGATGAGTATTATGAAGATTTAGATGAAAATAAATTGGTAGATGCTGCAATTAATGGTATGCTTTCGTATACTGGAGATGATTATACTATTTATATGAATGAAGATGCTACCGAATCTTTAAACGAAAAGTTAGAAGGTACTTATGAAGGTGTAGGTATAAGAATAAGTTTGAATGATAATAATGAAATATATATTTATGAAATATTTGATAATTCACCTGCTAAAACCGCTGGAATGCTAGTTGGAGATATTTTATTATCAATAAATGGTAAAGAATTAGTAGGTAAATCAACAGAAGAAGCTTCTTTGATAATACAAAACAGTAAAGATACTAAGTTTGTTATTGGGGTAAAACGTAATGGAGAAATATTATCTTTTGAGGTTGAAAGAAAAACATTAATAGTACCTGCTATAAGTAGTTCAATAAAAGAAATAAATGGTAGAAAAATAGGTTATATTTATTTAGAAACTTTTTCGAATACTCTTGATACACAAGTTGAGTCTACTTTGTTGAGTATGGAAAGTGCTGGTATTGAATCTTTAATTATAGATGTAAGATATAATACTGGTGGATATTTATCTAGTTGTACAAATATAATAGAGTTATTTTTAGAAAAAGATAAGTTAATGTACACAATAAAATCTAAGAAAGATAGTACTGATTATAAAGATACTACTGATACAAAAAGAAATTATCCAATTGTTGTTTTAATAAATGGAAGTAGTGCAAGTGCAAGTGAAATTTTAGCTAGTTCTTTGAAGTATAGTTATGGTGCTACTATTGTTGGTACTAAAAGTTATGGAAAAGGTAAAGTTCAAACTACTGGTACTTTAGAAGATGGAACAATGATTAAGTATACATCTGCTCGTTGGTTTATGCCAAATGGTGAGTGTTTAGATGAAAAAGGTTTAGAACCTGATATAAAAGTAGATTTAAGTGAAGAATATATAAAAAATCCAATAGAGGAAAATGATAATCAACTAAATGAAGCTTTAAAAATATTGTCAAATTAGTTTTCGACAATATTTTTCTTTTGTTGACAAATCTTTACAACACTTTACAAAATATTTTCTTTCTATTTGTCGTTTACTATACTATAATTAGATTGCGTGCAGTAATTAGAGGAGAGAAAAATAATTATGAAAAATAAAATACGTGTAGTACTTGTTGATTTAGATAATGAACAACTTAGAAGTATTGAGAAGTATTTTAGTAATCACGCAGTAATTGATATTGTTAGAACTTATAATGATGGTTTAAGTGCTATAAATTATATTAAAGAAAATAGTAATAAATTTGATTTAGTTATAATGGATTTATTATTATCTAATAAAGATGGTTTAAGTATTATTAAAGATATGAGGGATAATGATATTAATAAAAATATAATAGTTTTAACAGGATATAATTCATTAGATATAATTAAACAAGTTAGTTTATATAATATAAATTATTTTATGTTAAAACCATTTGATTTAAAAGATTTAGAATATCAAGTATTAAATATAAGAGAAAATCAATCTTGTATAGTTGATAGAAATAAAGAGTTGCAAACTAATATTACGAGCTTGTTACATTCTTTAGGAGTACCTTCGCATATAAAAGGATACGAATATATACGAGAAGGCATAGGATTAATGTATAATAATCCTAAAATGTTAGGCGCTATAACAAAAGAAATGTATCCAGAAATAGCTGTAAAATATAATACTACAAGTAGTCGTGTTGAACGTGCTATTAGACATGCAATTGAAGTAAGTTGGTCTAGAGGAGATTATGATTTAATGGAAGAAGTTTTTGGTCATAGTGTTGATTATGATAGAGCTAAACCAACTAATTCAGAGTTTATAGCTACTTTAGCAGATAAATTAAGATTAGAAACAAGATAGTGAATAAAATATAAATTTTATCCTCATTATAATCATAAGATTTATAAGGAGGATTTTTTAATGGATAAAAATAGTAAGGATTGTGTGAAAGAGTATTTAAAGTTAGCAGAAAGAGAAATGTTAAAATTAAATCATCCATATGTAGGTAGTGAACATTTGATTTTAGCACTATTAAAAAATAAAGATATTATAGGCGTTTGTGAACCGTATGATTTATCATATGAATTATTTAAAAATGAATTGATTAATATAATTGGTACATCAAATGTAAAGTCTACAACTATTTTACATACTCCTTTATTGAAAAGTATAATTAATGATGCTAAAACTGATGCTTATGAAAATAATAAAGGTATTGTAACTCCTAAACATTTAATGATAAGTGTATTAGAAAGTGGAGATGGTATAGGTGTTAGAATTCTTATTAGTTTGGGTATTGATTTAGAAAGTATATACAAAGATTTAAAAAGAGAATTTAATCCCTTATTAAATACGTTAAATAAATATGGTTATGATATGTCTATTAACGATACTAATTTGGCAGGTAGAGAAAATGAATTAGAACAAATAATTGAGATATTATTAAGAAAGAACAAAAATAATCCTTTATTAGTTGGAGAAGCTGGTGTTGGTAAAACAGCATTAGTAGAAGCATTGGCTACTAAGATTAATAACGACAATTATTTAGAATTAAAAGGTTATAAAATTTTTAATTTAGATATGTCTTTATTATTAGCTGGCAGTAAATATAGAGGAGATTTTGAAGAACGATTAAATTCTGTTATAAAAGAAGTTATTGATAATGGAAAAATTATTCTTTTTATAGATGAGATACATACGATAATAAATGCTGGAGGTAGTGAAGGTGCTATTGATGCAGCAAATATTTTAAAACCTTATTTGTCTAAAGGTGATTTAAAAATTATTGGTGCTACAACTACACATGAATATGATAAATATATTTCTAAAGATAAAGCTTTAGTAAGAAGGTTTGATGTTGTAAGTATTTCAGAACCTAATTTAGAAATGGTAAAAGATATTTTATATAAGATAAAAGATAATTATAAAAAATATCATAATATTAATATAACTAAAAATAATTTAGATATGATTATAGAATATTCTAATAAATTTATTTTTGATAAAAAAAATCCAGATAAAACTATAGATGTTTTGGATAGTGTATGTTCATTAGTAAGAAATAGTGGTAAAAGAACAATAACAAGAAGTGATGTTGAATGTGTAATTGGTAGAAAAATAAATAGAAAATTAAAAATAGATAAAGAAGTAATTTTAAATAATTTACTAAAAAAGGTTTATGGACAAAAAGATGCTATTAGTAATATATTAAATATTTTAGAATGTGAGGGTTTTAAAAGTATTTTATTGTTAGGTGGAATTGGAGTTGGAAAAACTTTAAGTGTAAAAGAAATTAGTAGAGAGTTAGGCATGAATTTAATTCATATAGATATGAGTGAATATTCAAATTATTATAGTATTAATAGTTTTTATAGCGGAGAAAATAGTTTATATAGTAAGTTAAAAAATAATAGTATTATTTTATTTGATAATATAGAAAAGTGTAATATAAATATTTTAAATATGTTAATGAAGATAATAGATGATAAAAAAATAAAAGATAAAGTTTTAAATAATTGTATAATATTTTTAAGTGCTACTAATAAAGTTAAATATAATATAGGTTTTAGTAGATGTATTGATAGTATTTATTATGATAAAAAAGAAATTTTAGATAGTGTTGATTATGTTGTTAAATTTGCTGATATTTGTGAAGAAGATGTTAATGAATATATCATTTCTAATGGAGTAAAGAATTTTGATATATCAATGTGTGACTATAAGAATTATGGGTTTAGGGGTGTTAAAATAAGTTTAAATAGTAAGAATATAATTAAATAACTCTTTTGGGTTATTTTTATTTTATTTTTTTATTATTTATTATATAATATTGCTCGGTGACTTTTTATGAAAGATTATATTTATATATATGATGACAATAATAATAAATTAAAGATGGAAGTAGTTTTAAAATTTAATATAGATGGTTATAAATATAATTATATTATTTATAAAGATGAAAAAGATTATTTTGTTGCTAAATATGTTGGTGGTAATATAGTTGATTTAAATACAGATTTAAGTAAGAGGGAAATTAAGTTTTGTGAAAAAATGTTAGAAAGGTTTATAAAAAATGAAACTGAAAGTAAATAAGAAACATAAAAAAGCTGATGTTAGTAAAATGAGTTTTGGGAAAAAGGTTGGATTAACATTAGGTGGATTTGGTATTGTGGCATTTCTATTTTCTGGATGTTGTTTTCAATGTTTTATACCTTGGACAACTGATATTCCTCATACTTATGAATATGCTGTTCGTCAGTCAAAAGAACCAATTTGTATATATGATGAAGATTTAGAAAAATTAACAGAATTAGAATTACAAGTAAAAAAACGGAAAGATCTTTCGTGGTTAAATAAATGTAAAAATTTACAAGAGTTAACTTTAATTTTTGATAAAGATAATGTTGATACAACTTGTTTGAAAGATATTAAAAAATTAGAAAAATTAAAGTGTGTGATAATAAAATCTAGTACAGATGATATTATATTTGATTCTAATAGTTTTTCATTTTTGATTAAAGATAAAATAAGTAGATTAACATTAGATGGTGTTTGCATAGATGATGACTTTTTAGAGGAATTTATTAATTTGAAATATCTTTCTATTTCAGAAAACTTCTTTAATACTTGTATAGATTTTTCTAAATTTTCTAAGTTAGAAGTATTAGATTTAGGTAATAATCAACCATATAATATTGCTATGTTTTTGAATAATGATAGTTGTAAACATATTTTTTATGATAAAAATATTAAAGTTTTATATAATTCTGATGAAGAGTTTGATTTAAAGGAAATCTGTACTAATTTTAAACTTTCAGTATCTGATTTTGGAAATAAATCTTTAAGTGATAGGGCAAAATTAGATTTAGTTTTAACTCAAGTTTTAAACTATCTTGATTATGATCCAAATTTAGATGAAATTGAAGAACAAGGTAAAAAGGCTTTTCATAATAGATATTATAAAGAAGGGAAATTATATGGAGCTTTAGAATTTCCAGAAGATAATTATGGTAAAGCAATTTGTGGTAATTATGCAGCTTTATTTACAGCTTTGGCTAATAGAATTGGATTGGAAGCTTACTATATAACTGGTGTGGGGCATGCTTTTAATTTAGTTAAAATTGATGGGGAGTATTATTATACAGATCCTACATGGTTAGATGGAAAAACTTATAATGATGGTAATATAAAAGTATTAGCTATGGATGCTTTGTTGGATGGGGATGGTGATAAATTAGAATGGTATTTAGAAGATCCAAATGTGTATCATGATGATTCTCATGTACCTATTGATATACCTTATAATGTACCTTATAATGTTGAAATTAAAGAGATAAAAACAAAAGAAGAGATAATTGCATATTGTTTACTTATAGGTGGATGTATTGTTTTGATATTTGGAATGTGTTATTTATCTAAAATTCTTTTAAGTGAAGAACCAGAAAAGTCTAAAACAAAAGTTTTAAAACCGGAAAAAGAAAACTAATATCTATTAGTTTTTTTTAATTTGTGGTAATATAATTATTAAGGGAGTGGTATTATGAAATTTTATAATACATTAACTAGAAAAGTTGAAGAGTTTGTTCCTAGAAATAAAGATAGTGTTACAATGTATACTTGTGGACCAACTGTTTATCATTATGCTCATATAGGAAATTTAAGAACTTATATAATGGAAGATGTTTTAGAAAAAACTTTAAATTATATTGGTTATAATGTTAAGAGAGTAATGAATATAACTGATGTAGGACATTTGAGTAGTGATGCAGACACTGGTGAAGATAAAATGCTTAAGGGAGCAAAAAGAGAAAATAAAACAGTTCTTGAAATAGCAGAATATTATACAAATGAATTTAAAAATGATGCTCAAAAATTAAATATTAAGTGGCCTGAAATAGTTATTCCGGCAACTAGTTTGATAGAAGATTACATTAAGTTTATTGAAAAATTAGAGAAAGATGGTTATGCATATTTTAAAAATGGTAATGTTTATTTTGATACATCTAAATTGAATGATTATTATGTTTTAACTAATCATACTGAAGATTCTTTAATGAGTGCAGTTAGAGAAGATGTAGAATTAGATGAAAATAAGAAAAATAAAACTGACTTTGTTTTATGGTTTACTAAGTCTAAGTTTGATAGTCAAGAGTTGAAGTGGGATTCTCCTTGGGGCGTCGGGTATCCTGGATGGCATATTGAATGTTCTTGTATTTCTTTGAAATATTTAGGTGAGTATTTAGATATACATTGTGGTGGTGTTGATAATATTTTTCCACATCATACAAACGAAATTGCTCAAACTGAAAGTTTTATAGGACACAAATGGTGTAATTATTGGTTTCATCCAGAACATTTAAATGATGCAACCGGTAAAATGAGTAAAAGTAAAGGTGAATTTTTAACTGTTTCATTATTAGAAACTAAAGGATATAATCCTCTCGCTTATAGATTATTTTGTTTGCAATCACATTATCATAAACAATTAGTATTCAGTTATGAAAATATGGATATTGCTGAAAATGCTTATAAAAAATTAAAAAATAAAATTAGTTCTATTACATCTGAAGGTGAATTAGATAAAGAAATTTTTGACAAATATAATAGTAAATTTATTGAAAGTTTAAGTAATGATTTAAATACTGCAAATGCTATTACTGTTTTATATGATGTTTTAAAAGATGACATTAATGGTACAACTAAGTTAGAACTTATTAAATCGTTTGATAAAGTATTAAGTTTAAATTTGATTCAAGAAAATGAATTAAGTGATAAACATGAGTATATTATGTTAAAAATTGAAGAAAGAAAAGTTGCTAAAATGAATAAAGATTTTATTTTGGCAGATACTATAAGAGAAGAATTAGCTAATGAAGGTATTATATTAGTTGATACAAGAGAAGGAACAACATATAAATTGGAGGAAAAATAATGGATAATATTGGGTTATATTTTTTAGCACTTATTATACCTATGATTGCGCAAATATATGTTACATCGAATTATAATAAGTATAAAAGAATTAATAATGATAAAAAAATGACTGGTTTTGATGTGGCTCGTATGATATTAGATAAAAATGGTCTAAATAATATGTATGTAGTTGAAACTAAAGGTAATTTAACTGATCATTATGATCCTAAAAGAAAAATTATTAAATTATCTAGTGAAGTATTTCATGGTAGTAGTATAGCAGCTATGGCTGTTGCAGCTCATGAAGTTGGACACGCTTTACAAGATAAAGAAGGTTATTTCTTTATGAAAGTTAGAAGTTTTATATTTCCTATTGTTAATTTTGGTACTAAATTTGCTTATATAGTATTAGTTATAGGTTTAGTAGCTAATATGATGAATTTAATATGGACAGGTATATTATTGGTAGGGTTAGGATTATTATTTCAAATAGTTACTTTACCAGTAGAGTTTGATGCTAGTAAAAGAGCCTTAAAAGAATTAGAAACAAATGTAATTCTTCCTAATGTTGATATAAAAGGTACTAAATCTATGTTAACAGCTGCTGCAATGACTTATGTTGCAGGAGTATTATCAAGTGCATTAGAAATGTTAAGATTAATTTTAATTTTTACAAATGATAGAGACTAGTTCTCTTTTTTTGTGTAAATAAAGTGTATATATAAATGTAAATATTTGCTTTTATAAATTTTTAATAGTACTCTTAAAATAGAGGTGATACTAATGTCATCAAAAGATTATAGGTATATGAATAAAGATGAGTTCGATATGTATAAAAAGTTTGCTGAGAGTAGTGTGCGTACAAAGGGAGCAGAAACTATTACTAATGCAAAGAAAGGTACAAAAAGAACTTATAAATCGAAATTTGAAAAGAAATTAAGAAAGTTTAAAAGAGTAGTGTCTAGGCTTTTAATAATGGTGTTATTAGTATTAGGATTAGTAAAAGGTGTTGATTTTACTGTAGATTATGCGAACAGACATATAGCATATAAAAATGCTTTAGAAGATTTTAGACCAAAATTAGTTCAGTATTTAACTGAAGCTGATGTAAATTTTGCAATTTCTAAAGATAAAATTGTTATTTTGGATAATGATGAAAAAAGTATGGATAAACTTCATAATGTTTTAAATGAAGAAGTTGGATTGGATTCTCATCAAACTTCTTATGTGTTAGATAAATTATGTGGAGAAGATGCATTTGATAAAAGTGTACAATCTTTTGGGTATGATAATGGAGATGAATTTTTAAGAAGTAATTATTTTAAAGGTCCAGTGTCTAGTAGTGGAAACATTTATTATGGAAAATACCCTGATAAAAGAAAATTTGAGAATAATCAAGAAGCAGCGGTTTATCAGAAATTAACTGTATTACAAGAAAAAGAAGAAGCAAAAATACAAGAGTATTTAGAAACACAAGAAAAAGGAATGAGTAAATAATGGAAGAAACAGTATTAATTGATGTTTATAAAATAGGTGATATTATTTATGAAGTTATTGATCAAGTAGATTATAATAATAATCATTATGTTTTCTTGTGTAATGAAAATGATGAAAATGATATAATGTTAAGAAAAGTGAATGGAGATAATTTGGATCCTTTAGATACAGAAGAAGAATTAAAAGAAGTTTTAAGTTTATTAAATAAATAGAATCTAGTTTGATAGATTTTATTTTTTTATAAAAGGAGGTTTTAAATATAAATTATATAAATAAGGGGAAAAGAGATATTTTAATATTTCCTAAATTTAAAAATATAGATAAAATTCAAAAGATACGAAAGAAATATGATGAGCTGTATGATATTTTACCTCCTCATATTACTTTAGCTTTTCCTTTTTTTAGTGATATAAGTAATAGTGAATTAGAAAGCAAATTGAAATTAATATTAAAGGATGTAACTACATTTAAAATAAAGTGTAGTGGTATAAGTTTAAAGAAAGATAATAATATAAATAAATATTATATATTTTTAAATATAGTTGAGGGTAAGGAGTTACTTTTAGATATTCATAATAGAATTTATAATACTATTTTAAAGGAAGGAAATATAGTAGGTTATGAACCTCATATTACATTAGGAACTTTGGATAGTAAAAGCATTGAATTAGATTTTGTAGATATTTTTGAAAGTGATATAGATAGTATACTTGTTGAAAGTATCGGTGAAAATGAAGAATCAAACATAGTATTTGAAATTAAGTTAAATAAAAATACCTAAAATTAGGTATTTTTATTTGCTTTATTTTATATAAGATGTTAGAATATTTTATGCTTTTTTGGGGTGGTTATATGTCAATAGAATATAGAGTGACAAAATGTGATAATATAAATAATTGGTTTGCTGATTTGTTTAATGTTATTAAAATGTGTTGTGATTGTAAGGAGTGTCTTTTTTTATTAGAAAAAGTCAGACATTATTATGATACAAATTTTAATATATGTATAGATGAAGAGTTATCATATGATGAAATTAATAGTCAACAGAGATTTTTTAATTATATGAAGAATAAAAAATGTAAGTTTAATTTTGAATATTTTAAAATTGGAATAGAATATGCGTCTTATAATAATAAAGAATTAGATTTTATTAGTGCATTTATACGATATATTGTTATGACGAATTTTGATGATGTTAAAGTTTCAACTGGTTTTTCTACTGGTGTAGGGAATTCTTTTTATTCAAAAGCTATGTGTTTTTTAGGTGACTATCCTTTAGGAAGTGTAGATTTATTTTTGATTGAATCAAATGTTTTGTTTGATTATTTAAAAGTAAAAAAACACTTAAGGTGTTTAGGTGTAGGTACTTTATTGTTAAAAAGAATTATGAAAGATTTAGTTGAGTTTTATCCTAATGCTAATTTATATGCTAATAATGTTTCAAAAAATAATGATACAGCTATTTCCTTTTATAAAAAAATAGGCGGAGTTTTTGATGAAGGGATAGGAGAATATTTTTATAAAGTTACATTTGATAAAGAAAAATTAAAAATATTATCATTAGAATAATATTTATAATCTTTTGTGGTATTATAAATATATATGAGAGGTGGTTTTATGTTTAAGTTAGTATCAAAATATGAACCTAATGGTGATCAACCAAAAGCAATAAATGAGTTAGTTAATGGTTTAAATAACGGGAAAAAACATCAGGTATTATTAGGAGCAACGGGTACTGGTAAAACTTTTACAATTGCAAATGTTATAGAGAAAGTTAATAAACCAACTTTGGTTTTAGCTCATAATAAGACATTAGCAGGGCAATTATATGGTGAATTAAAAGAATTGTTTCCAGAAAATCATGTAGAATACTTTGTTTCATATTATGATTATTATCAACCAGAAGCTTATGTTCCTAGTAGTGATACATATATAGAAAAAGATGCTAGTATAAATGATGAAATAGATGAATTAAGACATAGTGCAACTGCTTCTTTATTGCGTAATCGAGATACTATTGTTGTAGCAAGCGTATCATGTATATATGGTATTGGCGATGTAGAAGATTATAAAGAAAAGATGTTAATAATTAATTTAGGGGATATTATAAAACGTGATGAATTATTAAAAAAACTTATAGATATGACTTATGAAAGAAATCAACTAGATTTTCATAGGGGAACATTTAGGGTTAATGGAGATATAATCGATATTATTCCTATCGGTGAAAAGAAAAATGGTATACGTATAGAGTTATTTGGTGATGAAGTAGAAACTATAAGTGAATTTGATATTTTGACTGGAGTAGTAAAAAATAAAAAGAAAAGTATTACAATATTTCCTGCGAGTCATTTTGTTACAAGTGAAGATAAATTAAAAATTGCTATTGAAAGAATACAAAATGAATTAGAAGAAAGATTAAAGTATTTAAAAGAAAATAATAAGTTATTAGAAGAACAACGTTTAAGAGAAAGAACTTTATATGATATAGAAATGTTAAAAGAAACTGGTTTTTGTCATGGTGTTGAAAACTATTCTAGACATTTAGCGTTAAGAGAAGAAGGAGAAACTCCTAATTGTTTAATCGATTTCTTTCCTGATGATTTCTTATTAGTAATAGATGAGTCTCATGTAACTGTTCCTCAAGTAAGAGGAATGTATAATGGAGATAGAATGAGAAAACAAACTTTAGTTGATTATGGTTTCCGTTTACCAAGTGCATTAGATAATAGACCATTAAAGTTTAATGAATTTGAGGATAAGATTAATCAAGTTATATATGTTTCGGCAACTCCAGGAGATTATGAATTGGATTTAGTTGATAATAATTTTGCTGAGCAAATTATTAGACCTACTGGATTGTTGGATCCTACAATTGATGTAAGAAAAACAGAAGGTCAAATAGATGATTTGATTGGGGAAATTAATAAACGTATTGAATTAAATGAAAGAGTTTTAATTACTACATTAACTATTAGAATGGCAGAAGAATTAACTAATTATTTAAAAGGAATAGGCATAAAAGTAGCTTATTTACATAGTGAAGTTAAGACTTTGGAGAGAATGAAAATAATTAGAGAATTACGTTTAGGTGTTTATGATGTAGTAGTCGGTATTAACTTATTGCGTGAAGGTATTGATATACCAGAAGTTAGTTTGATTGCTATTATGGATGCTGATAAACAAGGCTTCTTAAGAAGTGAGCGAAGCCTTATTCAAACTATAGGTAGATGTGCCAGAAACGAAAAAGGGCATGTTATTATGTATGCAGATACTATAAGTGAAGCGATGGATAAAAGTATTAAAGAGACTGAAAGAAGACGTAGTATTCAAGATAAATATAATAAAGAACATGGAATAGTTCCTAAGACAATTATTAAATCAATTAAAGAAGTTATTAGTAATGAAGTTGATGACAAAATAGAAGATGTTAAAATGAGTAAAAAAGAAAAACAGGATATGTTAATTAGAATAGAAGAAGAGATGAGAGAAGCAGCTAAGAATATGGATTTTGAACGTGCTATGGAACTAAGAGATATATTATTTGAATTAAAAAGTGAGTAAACTTGATACTTTCTTTTTAATTGACTATAAATATAAATTGTAATAAAATTATTAATGTACAAGGGAGTTGTTTAGAGTGAAAAAGATAGCTATTTTTGGTCATAAAAATCCAGATACTGATAGTGTATGTGGTGCAATATGTTTAAGTTATTTAAAAAATCAATTAGGATTTAATACTGAACCGAGAATACTAGGTGAAATAAATAATGAAACAAAATTTGCTTTAGACTATTTCAATGTGAAAACTCCAAGTTTATTAGAAGATGTTAAAGTAAAAATTAAAGATATTACTTATCACAAAGATTATTTTATAAAAGAAGATTCAAGTATTTATGATACATATTATTCTATGAATGATAAAAATATAACAGGTATTCCTTTAGTAGATAATAATAAAAAGTTTGTTGGTTATGTTTCATTGAAAGAAATAGCACGTGCTATGATAGATCATACTACGAATTATTTAGATACAACATTTGATAATATTGTTAGTACTTTAAATAGTATAAATTATGTAAGAGTTAACGAAGAAATAAAAGGTAATATTGTTGCTGCTACTTTTGATGATAATACTTTTATAAATCAAATTAAATTAGATAATAATAGTATAGTTATCGTTGGTGATAGACAAGCAATTATAGATTATTCTATAGAAAATAAAGTTAAATTAATTATATTAATTGGTAATCAAGAGTTAAATCCCGAACAATTATTAATAGCAAAAGCGAATAATGTTAATATTATTTGTACTCCATATAGTAGTTTTGAAACTAGTAGGTTATTAGGGTTAACTAATAAAATAAATACTATTAAGAGAAATGAAAATTGTATATGTTTAGATGTAGAAGATTATATGACGGACTTTATAGAGATATCTAATAAGACTAAGCATACTAATTATCCTATTGTTAATAAAAAAGGTATATGTTATGGTCTTTTAAGACTTATTGATACAAGCGAATATAACAAATATAAAGTTATATTGGTAGATCATAATGAGAGTAAACAGAGTGTTGATGGATTAGAAGAAGCTGAAATATTAGAGGTTGTGGATCATCATAATATAAGTGATATAAATACTAATAAACCTATTAATTTTAGAAATATGGCTGTAGGTAGTGTAAATACAATTATTTATTATTTATATAAAGAAAATAATGTAACTATTCCAAATGATATTGCAGGATTAATGTTAAGCGGTATTTTGTCTGATACACTATTGCTTAATAGTCCAACCACTACTTATCATGATAAATTTGTTGTTAATGAATTATCTAAACAAAATAATATAGATTATAATAGTTATGGTATAAAACTTTTAAAAAGCGGTATGGATTTAACTGGATTTAGTGTAGAAGATATTATTTATAGAGATTATAAAACTTATAATGTTAATGGGTATAAATTTAGTATCGGTCAAATTCTTACTGTAGATTTTTGTGATATAGAAAGTAAAAAAGATGAATATATAGAAGCGTTGAATGAGATAAGTATTAAAAATGGATATAAGGTTAGTGCTTTATATGTTACAAACATTTTGGATAAAAGCTCTTATATTTTATATAATGATAGTGCTGATTATATAATGAAGGAAGCTTATGGTTTAAATAATATATATCAAGGTATAATTTTAGATGGAGTTTTATCTAGAAAAAAACAAATGGTACCGAATATAATGGATATATTAGAAAGATTATAAAAAATCAACTTATTAAAAGTTGATTTTTATTTGTTGTAAAAATTTTAACTATTTAAACCATCTATATAACCGATAACTTTATTTTTCTTATCTTTAGTCATTTTATCAAATGTATCTAATAACATTAAATCTGTAACATCAAAACCATTTTTCTTAATGCTTAATAATGGCATATCATCGTTAATTCTACCCAATAAATAATCAGTAGATGTTCCTAAAAAGTCAGCTATTTTAATAAGTGTTTCAACTGATGGATAAGCTTTTCCTGATTCATATGCTGAAATAGTTTCTTGGCTAACTTCAGCTGCTATACTAAGTCTAACTTGAGTAATCTTTTTCTTTTCTCTAATTTTCTTTAAATTTTCCATAAAATTCACCTCATTAATAACTCTTATATATATTATTGTATAGGAAATAATTGTATATTTTAGATATTGAAAATGTACTTTGATATAAGTAGTATCTATTATGTAAAATGTATTTTGTCGAATTAAAGCGAATATGTTTTATTATAAATTTTATGTCATAAGTTTATTTAGGAGGACAATAGTTATGGGACTAAATGGACTAAATGATGAAGAAGTAAAACAATCTAGAAAAAAGTATGGCACTAATAATGTTAATAATACTAAAAAAAATAGTTTTTTATCTCTTTTGATAGAATCATTAGGTGATCCTATTATTAAAATTCTTTTAATTGCTCTTTCCGTTAAAATAGTATTTTTATTTCATGATGCTGATTGGTTTGAAACTTTAGGTATTCTTATAGCGATATTTTTAGCATCTTTTATATCTACTATAAGTGAATATGGTAGTGAGAAGGCATTTAAAAGATTACAGGATGAAAGTAGCAATATATTGGTAAAAGTTAAGAGAAATGGAAATTTAATAAAAATTAATATTAATGAGATTGTAGTAAATGATATAGTTATTTTAGAAAGTGGAGATTTAGTTCCGGCGGATGCTATAGTTCTTAAGGGTGGAGTTTTGGTTGATGAATCTGCATTGAATGGTGAAACTAAAGAGGTAGAAAAGAACTTAGGAAGTGAGATTTTAAAGGGAAGTATAATTTGTGATGGAGAATGTATTTTAAGAATAACGAGAGTAGGTAAAAATACTATATATGGAAATATAGAAGTTGAAGTTATGTCTAAAACTATTGATAGTCCTTTGAGAAGTAGATTACATACTTTAGCTAGTACAATAAGTAAAATAGGTTATATAGGTAGTATATTAGTAGTAATAAGTTATTTGTTTTCAGTAATAGTTTTAAAAAATAATTTTGATTTATCTTTAATAATGGATACTATAACTAATCCTAAATTAATGATAGATTATTTAATTTATTCGATGACTTTATGTGTAACTGTTATAATAGTTGCTGTTCCTGAAGGATTGCCTATGATGGTTGCATTAGTATTATCTAGTAACGTTAAAAGAATGTTAAAAAGTAATGTGTTAGTTAGAAAAATGGTTGGAATAGAAACAGCAGGTAGTATAAATATTTTATTTACTGATAAAACTGGTACTATAACTAATGGTAAGTTAAGTGTTATAGAACTTTTAAATTATAAGGGTGTAGTAGAAAATAATTTAAAGTATAAAAATATATTTTTAGAAAGTTTACTTTATAATAATCAAAGTAATTATAGTAATGGAGAAGTAATAGGTGGTAATACTACAGATCAAGCTATAATGAATTATATTAAAAGAGAAAAGAATGAAGATTATGAAAATGTGGTTTTATTTAATAGTAAAAATAAATATTCAGTAACTAAACTTGTAAATAAAAATATGTTTTATTTTAAGGGTGCTAATGAAGTTATTATTGAAAATTCTGATTATTATTTAGATGATTTAGGGTATAAACAGATATTAAGAGATAAAAATAAATTATATGATATTGTTAAAGCTAAAACTAAAGAAGGTTTAAGAGTGATTAGCGTTGGATATAAAAATAATAATAGCAATCTTAGTGGGATATGTTTTATTGGTTTTGTTGTTATAAAAGATGAAATTAGAGATAATGCAAGGGATGGAATAAAATTAGTTAATGATGCTCATATTCAAACTGTTATGATTACTGGAGATGATAAGTCTACTGCTACATCAATAGGTAGAGAAATAGGTTTAATTAATAGTATAAATGATATAATATTAACTCATGATGATTTGGAAAAGATGAATGATAATAGTATTGCAAAAATAATACCTAATTTGAGAATTGTTGCGCGTGCTTTACCAACTGATAAAAGTAGATTAGTTAAAATATGTCAAAGTATAGATCTAGTTGTTGGTATGACAGGAGATGGAGTTAATGATGCTCCTGCTTTAAAAATAGCTGATGTAGGGTTTGCAATGGGAAGTGGAACGGAAATTGCAAAAGAAAGTAGTGATATTGTTATTTTAGATAATAATTTGATATCTATAGGTAATGCTGTACTTTATGGTCGTACAATTTTTAAGAATATTAGAAAGTTTGTTATATATCAATTAACTGTAAATTGTTGTGCTTTAGTATTAAGTATAATTGGTCCAATAATAGGTATATCTACTCCTATAACAGTAATTCAAATGCTGTGGATAAATATGATAATGGATACTTTAGCTGGTTTGGCATTTAGTTATGAACCTCCATTAGATGAATATTTAAAAGAATTTCCTAAAAAACGCAATGAAACTATAATTAATAAATATATGTATGCGGAAATCATTTTAACTGGAGTATTTTCTTCTTTAGTTTGTCTGTTTTATCTTTCTAACAACTTTATAAAAAATATGTTTAGGGTAGATAGCAATAATATTTATTTTATGACTGGTTTCTTTGCTCTATTTATATTTATGGGAATATTTAATGCTTTTAATGCAAGAACTACAAGGCTTAATTTATTAAGTAATTTAAAAAAGAATAAAGTATTTATTATTCTCTTTAGTTTAATAAGTATAGTTCAAATGTATTTAATATATTATGGTGGTAGTTTATTTAGAACATATGGTTTATCTATTAAAGAGTTGTTAATTGTATTTGTTATGGCATTAACTGTTATACCTGTTGATTTATTTAGAAAAGTTTTATTTAAAAGAAAAGGTGTAATAGATTATATTTAAATTACATTATAACCATTAATAATAGTTCTAGTTTCTTTTATAGTTATAAATGCTTTATTATCTAATTTATGTAAAAGATTAGTAAGTTCTTCTAATCTTTTTTTATCGGTTTCTATTAGTAGTACAGTTTGATTTTTATCTTTATTTAATATTGTAACTCCAAAGTCAGCATCTTTAATTTTTTTTGTTGTTTTAATTTTATTAGATATTACTATTAATTCCATATTAGTTTTTATAAATTTATGAGTTATTAAAGTACCAAGTATTGTTCCGGTAGTATAACCTCCTGAATAACTAAGTACTATAAAAAAATTTAATTCTGTATTAAGTGCTTCTCTTGCTACTAAGAACCAAATAGTTATTTCAAAAAATGCTAATATAGCTACTATAACTGTTTTACCTCTTAATACAAATGTAGTTCTAACTGTACTTATACATACATCTAGAATTCGAGCAAAAAATATTTTCAAACAAGTAAATAGAAGAGTCATAGAAATCACCATTATTAGTATGAAGTTTATTTTTTTACTTATACTAATAGAGGTGATAATATGTATAATATTTTTAATATATTTTTATTTTATTCAATATTTGGTAATCTGTTTGAACGAATAATAATGAATTTTATTAATGAGTCATATATAAGTGGTTTTATGGGTACTTTATTTACACCTATATATGGAATAGCAGTATTGGTTATATTAAATATCCATAAAAGAATAAAAATAAAAAATAAATTTTTAAAAATATTTGTAGAGTTTTTTTTATATGTTTTAGTTTTAACTATATTAGAATTTATAGGTGGTATGTTAATAGAGAAGGTATTTAATAAAGTTTATTGGAATTATGATAAGTTTAAATATAATGTTGGAAAATATGTTAGTTTAGAAAGTTCTTTATTATGGGGAGTTTTATCTATAAGTGTATTGTATTTGATTCATCCTCTTTATAAAAAGTTAGAGCCACATATACCTAAATTTGTAACTATAGGATTTAGTTTGTTTTTTATAATAAATTTATTTTTTTCATTATTTGTTAAATTGGCCTAGTATAAAAAATTTAAATAACATAGTATAAGTTGGAGGGTAAATTATGTTATTTGAATTCAAAAACAATAATAATGATTTTTATGATATGAATTTAGATTATTTTAATTTAAATAAGTATGATATAAAGAATAATGAATTTAAGAATTATAATAATATGAATAAAAGTGATAATTTAGATTTAGAGAATGGTTTTTATTTAGGCAATATATTTAGTGATTTGTATAAACCGTATAAAAATTTTAAACCTAAAAAAATTAATGCTTATAGTGAACAACAAAAAATGTTATTACGTATTCAAGAATTAGATTTTATTATAAATGATTTAAATTTATATTTAGATGTATATCCTAATGATATGAAATGTTATGAAATTTTCAAAAAATATTGTTTAGAACTTGAAAGTTTAAAAAAGAAATATGAAGAAAAATATCAAGTTTTAGAACTTATTAATGATACTAAAGGAAAGTATACATGGATAGAAGAACCATGGCCTTGGGATGGAGGTAAATATGTTTAAGTATGATAAAAAACTTCCTTATCCAGTAGATATAAAGAAAAAAGATTTAAAGATGGCAAAATATATCATAACTCAATTTGGTGGTTCTAATGGGGAGATTGCTGCAGCGTTAAGATATTATTCACAAAAGTTTAGTATGCCTACTGAAGAGGGTAAAGCATTATTAAATGATATTGCTACTGAAGAACTACTACAATAAGCATATCAGTTATAAAAGCAATAAATAAAATAAGGAAAAAAGAGCAAAAAAAAAGGACTAGCCGAAGCTAGTTCTTTTAAATTTTACTAATATAATTTAATATTGTCCCAACGAGTAGTACCATTTTTAAAGTTAAGATTAACTTGTCTTTGAACTTCTGCATAATTAGATCCTAACGCTTTTTTACGAGCGTCGCCATTACCGAAATCTCCTCTAATAGTTTTCTTAACTAAAGTTAAAATATCTACTGTAGGTTGTGGTTTAGGTGTTGCTGCTGGCTTAGAATTATTAGAACTTAACATTTCATTAACTCTAGCTTGAACTTCACTATATCTGCTACCTAACGCTTTTTTACGGTCTTCTCCGTTACCATATTTACCAGCTATAACTTCCTTAGCTAATTCGTCAACAGATTTATTAGCTATATCATTATTAGTAGTTGGTGTATTGTTTATAATTCCTATAACAGGATTTACAATACAACCTCTATAAGTATAGCCACTACCAGCACCCCAGTTACCATTACCTTTATTACGTGTAGCAGTCCAGAAAGCCGTACTTCCGTAACCACTCTCAGCAGTTTTAACTTGAGTATCGCTATTTTTCTTAGTACAGATAGCAACGTGTCCTGCACCGTCATTACCAGATAAAGTAGCGCCTTTTTGCCATACCATAATACCACCGACAACTGGCTCTTTTACAACTGATAATCCTAACGCGATAGCTCTTTCTATAAAGTTCTCAGCGTTACAATTTAACCAGTATTTTTCATACCCTAAATTGCACTCCTCATTAAATGCACCGCAAGCATAACCTACACAGTTAGCTAAAACATTACAATTAGCGTCTGTTGGCTTTCCTTGAATACATGTAGAGTAACCACCGTTAGCTTTACGAATAAAATATTTATTACCAGCTCCTGGCTTAGTTGTTCTTATATTCGTCATCAATTTCAGCTCCTTCCCCTAAAAGTTCATTGACAGTATCTGTGTTGAAATTTGTTTGTACTCCGTATGGCTCAGCGTCTTCGCCAGCGCCCATACCTTCGACGTCTTGAATATAATTATTTTTATATTCTTCGACTAATTCTTTGTTGTACTCAACTTCAATTATTTGTTCTTGAGTGTTTTTTTCTTCCATGTTAGTTTTCCTCCTTATCTTTATCTATATCTAACTCTGAGTCGACAGAGTTGATACCTAAAATATCTTTTATTTTTGAATAACAGTCTAAAGCATATTTTCTATACGCCGTTAAAGTTATTCCTACAATTTCTAAAAATGTTATTATGTCATTAGGAACAGTAATCTCGATTCTTGCTAAAATGATAGGTAATACTTCTAAGCAGAAGCAATATGTTATAAAACATAAACAAAAAAGAAACGCTTTTAACGTTCCTTTTCCTATCTTTTTCCACTCGAATTTAGTAGCTTGACTACCTAATACCGCACCTAATACGGTATTAGTTAAATAAAGTGCTCCTAGCACCGCTAATAACATTAGAATAGTTAATAAATTATTTTCCAATTTAAACTCCTCACTTTCTGTGTAATTCTTCTAAATTGTCTATTCTATGGTGCGCTGATTTAGTAGACGATTCTACCGCAGATAATCTCTCGCCTAGTTGGTGTATTGTTTTATTAAAGTCTTTATTATCTAAACGTATCTCGTCAATATTTTTACTAATCATATCTAATTTTGTGTCTAGCTTAGTAGACATAGCCACGTCCTCTTTAGTCTCTTGTTTAACGTTTTTTCTACTATTCATTAAATAAGTAGCATAACCTATAATACCGCCTAGAATAGTAAAAACTAAACCTATTGAAATCATAGTCGAACTTTCCATTATTCGTTATTTTCTTTACTTTCTTCTGGATTAGTAGGGAAATCTACTTCAAATGGAAAATTCTTTTGTTTAGTAATATCTCTTAATTGTTGTCTATATCTAGACCAATTACCATTTAAAACGTTTCCAAGTGAGCTAAATAAATCTTTTATTACCGATAACATAGTTACGGCGTTAATTTCTTCTGGTACGGCTATACCTAATCTATCAATAAGGACATGTTTATCACTTTCAGCAAGTAATTTGTCTCTTATTGCTCTTATTTCTGCTGCTTTTTCTGCGATAAAATTGTTTTTAGCTAATTGTAGCCATGTATCAATATTATCGTTTAAATAAGCTTCTAAATCGTCTCTGTTGATAATCTGCATTTTATATACGTAATAAGAATATAAAGTATATTCTGTACCGTCTTCTTCTGTTCTAGTAACTTCTTCTATGTCGTCAAAAAAAGCAACCTCAATTAGGTTGCCTTTTAATTCTCCAATTCTAAAGTTACCAGGTCTTATTGTGCTTTCTACCTTTTTTACTTTCATTTCTTATAACCTCCTTACACAATTTGTAATTAACATACGGTTTTATGTATTTTTGTTGATAATTAAATGAATTACAATGTTTTAACCAACCGCTGTAACTAAGCATGGCTGCTGCGTCGTGATAGGTTATATGATCTTTCTTAGCCATTTTCTTAGCACGCCTTTTAATTCTTAAGAAATTGCTTCTTCTAAGAGTAGTATACCCACGATAGAAACGATAACCTAAGAAATCAATAGGCCTAGACTCTGTTTTGAAAAGTTGCCAGTTTTCTTTAATACGTAACTTTTCTTTACTTAAGAAGTTGTCGATTTCTATTTTGATTTTTCTTAATTCTTTTTTGTTGTTCGAGAATAATACCATGTCGTCCATGTATCTTATATAATGTTTAACTTTTAATTGTTCTTTTATAAAATGATCTAGATCCTGTAAATAAAAATTCGCAAACCATTGACTCGTAAAATTGCCTATAGGTAGACCTTCCTGGCTACTGTCAATAATTAGATCAATAAGAAATAAAGTGTCTTTATCTTTTATAATCTTACGAAATTTATTTTTTAGAATCTCTTTGTCAATACTAGGGTAAAATTTCTTAATATCTATTTTTAAACAATATTTAGTATATTTTCTATCAGCTACTAATATCTTTTTTAAATGTCTCATGCCACGCATAATACCTCTATTTTTGATACTAGCGCAAGAAAACTCATACATGCCACGCATAATAAGCGGCTCTATCTGCAGCATTAAAGCCCAGTGAATAACCTGGTCTGGGTAAAAGCGCGGCTTAAAGATAATTCTTTCTTTTTTATTAGCACCGTCTCTTATTTTCATTTCAACGTATGGACTAGGTCTATACGTTTTATCTTTTAATGCTTTTTGGATTTGTAAAGCGTAGTATGTAGGAGAGTCGAGTATTTTCTCAACTGTCTTTCTAGATCCTTTACCTTTAGCAGCTTTATAAATAGCAGATTCAATATTGTTTAAATTTGTGATATTTTCATAAATGTTACCTTTTCTTTTCATAATTCCTGGTCCTTTTAAAATTCTTATATTTGCCTGCAGGTCTTTCGAGAAATTTCATAATGAAGATAAACCTACTAAACCCACCCAGAACGACTAATTTTTAGCAAGCGCTATGGAAAATGATGTGTAAGGATTTAATGATAAGTAGTCGAGCTCCGTTGTTCTCCCACGTATTCGAAGACGCGTTGTTAGCATTAAGACACCACAAGCCACAATAACTAGAGTCTACCCAACAACCGCCGACACGAGCTAATCGCTTAAGATAACGAAACACACACACCAAGTCCCTATTTTAATATAAGTGGTCGAGCTCCGTAGTTGCCGTTATAATTCGAAGACGTATCATTCAGCGTATAACACCACAAGCCACAATTAGTACCATTGAGCCAACGACCGCCGACAAGTACAAATCGTGAAAACTACGAGCACACACACCAAATCCCATTTTAATATAAGTGGTCGAGCTCCGATCGTAGCGTTGTAATTCGAAGACGCTTCGTTAAGGTTCCAATACCACAAGCCACACATAAGGGCGTCAGCCCAATTACCGCCGACAAGAGTATAAAAGAATAACTACACGACCAGAGGCCACACACCAAATCCCAATTTTAAAATAAGTAGTCGAGCTCCGACGTTGATATTCGATAACGAAGACGCGTCATTAAAGTTCCAATACCACAAGCCAGCTTGAGAGGTATTGTTCCATCTACCGCCGACAAGAGCGAATAAAGACTAAACGTTCGAAGCGCACACATCAAATCCCTAATTTTGATATAAGCGGTCGAGCTCCGACGTTGTTCCAAGATTCCGAAGACGCGTTTTCAATAGTAAGAGCCCACAAGCCACTACAACTGACGTCCCAGAAGCTACCGCCGACAAAAAGCAGTAACAGAAATACGGAGCCATACACACCAAATCCCAAATTTTAATATAAGTAGTCGAGCTCCGACGCCTGTACCATTAGCCGAAGAAAGCTCTTCAAAGTGCCAACACCACAAGCCACAACGAAGCGCATTATTCCAATTGCCGCCGACAAGAGCGAACGCTGAGAGTTAGCACGAACTATACACACCAAATCCCATTTTAATATAAGTGGTCGAGCTCCGACGTCGGCTACTGACTCAGAAGAATCTAGCAGCAGCAAATAACTAAATAATCCAGAACGATTATCAATACGCCAAAGACCGCCGACAAGAGCGGAATCAGTAGACCAACGCGAACATTACACACCATGCCCTAAAAAATAAATTTAGCGGCTCCGACTACAGTCGGTATAATAATTATTTTTATTTATGGGAGGCTGGCCGCCCCCAAACCCCCGCTAACTGGTTTTAAGAAGTCGAGCTCCGCTGACCTCCCACGTAAGCGAAGACGCGTTGTTAGCATTAAGACACCACAAGCCACAATAACTAGAGTCCACCCAACAACCGCCGACAAGAGCGATTCTATTTCCTGGATTACACCAGTAATAATCTGTAGTGTAAGTATCACTACTACCACCTACTTTAGTAGGGAAAGCAACTAACGGATTCTTAGAATCGTAACCTAACTCTGTAATATAACTACCACCAGTAGAACTATTTACATAGCCAACTTTCTCATAATCTCCGTCAAAGACGTCGCTTGCGTAAGAAGTAGGATTATAACAGATATAAGCTTCATATTCTGATATATTAACACCGTCTAAGAATTGCCATATATTACCGAATATATCTTCAATTCCACGATAGATAACAGATCCTTTATCAGTACCTGTAGCACTTCCAGATTTCATACCTAAACTATTGCAGCCACCACTATTTAAAGCAGCAGTATTGCTTCCGTTAGTATAACCTGGTCCTAATTTTGACTGAGAATTATAATCAGCATATTCAACTAAATATAATAATTGAATTAGGAAATAATGCCAGTCTAATTGGTGCCAGCCACTACCTAGATTTTTAGCGTATGTTCTAAAGTCTGCTATAGTTTTACTTACTAAAGGAGCATAACCACTACGACTATAAACTCCGTCGCTTGATCCAGACATAGTATAACGTCCGATCATAAATTCTTTACTTCTAGTAAAGCCACTTAAATTATCTTTAGAGATAAGTACATATTCGTAACCGTAAGACACATACCTCTTATAATAGAATTCTGGTATTATTGTCATTACTTGACCGTTACTACCTGTAAAGGAAAAATTAGCGTCGCCATAATAAGCAACTATCTTTTTATTAGTATTATCATAATTACAAGTGATTATATCACTCCATGGGTAAATACTATCAAAGTCGTTTCTTACTGCAGTAGTACCAACTTGAGCGTTAGCTACTAAACCTACGGCGTCCTCAATTCTTTCCCAAGCAGACGAAGCAGAACTTATTTTACGTCTTACTCCGTATACTTTACTTAAATTGTTCGATTTCTTTTCTCGAACATTTATTACACCTAACATATTAACCCTCCAATTCCATATTAGATAATTGATATGTAATAGTTATCGTAATATCTTCAAGAGGTTTAGCACTTGTTAAGATTTTAAATCCGCCGTCATAAGAGTTTATACATGCGTCATTTAGTTTAACTTGATTAGCTAAATCTAAAATACCATTAACTAGCGTATTAGACGTAATATCACTATCAATTATATCATATTCATACAATTTTGTATCACTATTTAACGCCCAATTATCTAACGTTAAAGTAGTTTCATAGCTTTTAAGGCCATTTTTTACGATTTCATATATTTGATTAGCAAGTTTTCCAGCAGCGTCAGAGTCTAATTGATTCTTGATTTTATTAAACCACTCAGAGAAAGTGTCCTCAGTTGTTTGTATATATTCTTCGAATTTAGTATATAGTTGGTCGTATATTTCTTCTGTGTTTAATGTTTCAACGGTAGAAGCAACAACTCCACAAACTGATTCTTCAAATCTAGTATCTTTAATCGCTGACTGTGTAATAGAAGTAGCACCATTATTAACATAAATTTCAGCAATTTTAATATCATATACGGTAGAGGATCTAACTAAAGCTGGAGCTGACGGATTATCGCTAAATGTTCCTTTGATTATTTGAGCTGATATTAACCTATTTGTTAAATCTAATCTAATAACAACATTATCGATTCTTTTTAATGTACCGTCAGCAGTTTCAACAGTTTTAATTAAATCCCCAGTATTAGAATAGCGATAACCTTCTATATTGGCGTCGCCTTCTTGAATAGTTATAGTCATATCATTATTAGCTATGACTCTTAACTCATTATTAAAAATACCATTAGTAAAGTATTTCTTTAAATGACGAGCAAAGTCTTCCGCAAAGTAAACTCTGTCGTCGTTTATGTCATTAAAAAAACTATATTTTTCCATAACTTCCGTCCTTTCTTTTATTCATTTACAAATTTTTCTGCGATAGGATTACCATAAGTAGGTATTATATCATGTTTACCTTTTTCGATAACTTCTTCTACCTCAGTAATTCTTTGTCTTTGAGTAGTGTTCCAACTTTCTTTTTTAATATTAACAATATCTCCTAAATCCCAATATTTTCTATAATGGGTAGAGTGTATTGTTGCCTCAAAACTTTCAGTTGGATTAGTTAGTTTTTCTTTGCCTAAGTTGTCTAAAATTGCGTTATATTGGTCTGTAGTTAAATCTGTATTGCTTTCGCTTTTTGCGTCTACAAACGCCTCTCTAATATCAAAATCGTGCGTATCAGTTGTTACGTTAGTTACTGTTCTTAAAATACGAGCCGTATCTTCGCCAGTACCACCAACTAATACGTCAGTAATCATATTTTTTCTACTGTATGTATATTCAGCTGAATCAAGATTTGATTTATCTTCGCTGAATTCATATCTAGTATTAACTTTTTGAGAGTCTGTTCTATCTTTTCCTACATAATTAACGTATTTATAACGTTTATTAGCTAAGTCTAAGATAATTTTTCCACCTATATTAGAAGCACGAGAAAGTTTTTCGTGAAATTCATATACATTTTTATAAGTACATTGAAAATCAACTTTATCACTTGTTATATCGCTAGAAGTAATATCTAGTAAAGAAAAAGGCGTCATATTGTTTAATAGCTTTCTAAAAGCTCCAATATAATCGCCACTATAAGTAACACGTTTCTTTATAATTCTTCTTTTTAACAATGATAATAAAAAACTACCATAAACTGATATAGTAACTTTATCTCCGTCGTCGTTAAACTTCCAAGACTCAATTATTCCAACTTCGTCGTTTTCTGTTAAATCACTTCGAACAATAATGTTATCATAATTTAATAACCTAAGATTATTAGGTGTTAAATTTAAGCTTAATTCAAATTCTCCAGTCTCGAAATATTTTCTTCTCCAACGTAGAGAGCCGTAGCTATCTATAACACCTAAAAACTTTAAGTCTCTATCATATACATTTAAAGATATAGTTTCCATTATACCGCCTCATATTCTGGTAAGAATTCAACGGTAGTCTCTAAATTGTCCTCGCCACTATCTGCGCCACTTCTAAAGGTATTAGTTCCACTAGGTACTTGTAAATACTTACTACCATAAGCCATTAAGTAATTTATGTTTTCTT
This sequence comes from Bacilli bacterium, assembly GCA_045541255.1. Lineage (GTDB taxonomy): Bacteria > Bacillota_I > Bacilli_A > RF39 > UBA660 > UMGS1124. The sequence continues at coordinate 171,874 of JAZQIU010000006.1, forward strand.
CTTCTCCAGTAGCAGCACTTATATAAATAACATTTTTATTATCTATATGAGTAGTAATAATAATCTGATCTCCTGGAGACATAACTTTTTCTATCTGGATTATCTCACGAGTATTAACATTAAATAGATATGGATTAGTTACAGTATCATTAGCTTTAAATCTAATAGTCATACCATAATCAAAATCCGTAGTATTTTCTGTAGTACCCATAGAAGTAGTATTTTTAGTACCAAATTTAATACCTGTTTCTTGTGGAATCTTTAACGCAAATTTAAACGCTGGCGTCCATGTAGCCATAGACAATACTGTAGCTGCAATAGCCGAAAAACGCGGATTAGGACATACTAGAGAAATAGTAAAATCTCTAGTGTAACCTTTCTTTTCTGGAATAGTTACTTTTTCAACAACACAAGTGATTTTTCTTTCAATATTTCCTTCATAATAATATAAAGTACCTTCACTATTAAGAGGGAACATATCGAATAGTAATAATCTATTTTCTTGTACGTTTTCTGTTATAGTACCTTTAATTTGTAAATCTCTTTTATCAATACTCGTACCAGTCCAAGTAGCGCCGACACCATACGCAGATTTAACACTATTAACACTACCTATAACGTCATGAAAGCCGTCGCATATTCCTAATAGGAAAGGTGGCTTATATGTAAAAGTGATTAGATCGCCTTTGTAGTTTTCAAATATTAAAGTTCTTTCCATATAATCACGCCTTTCCATATTTTAGGTTATACTCTTGTAAAGCTTTTCTTGTTTGTCGAGCAGTTTCAGCTGGAGACAATGGCTCAGTAGAGTTAATAGTTAAACTAAAGTTATTGTTTACCTCGTTGTTAGTTACTGCAGACTGTTGAGATACATACTCTTTATTTTCGTCAGCAGTTAAAACACGTTCTCCTTTATGTAGTAGCGCTGGCATTTCGTCATAAGGTACGTAATCCATACCGACACGAAGTTTCTTGATTAAAGAAATATTTAATCCTTTACCTCCAACACCAGGTACCCAGTCTGGAATCTTTATTTTATTTAATCCTTTAATAAAAGTATTTATTCCGTCTATTATAAAGTTAATAGGAGCTTTAAATATTCCTGTTATGGTAGAAATAATACCGCTGAATATATCTTTTACTCCCTGCCATGCTTTTTTCCAATTACCAGTAAATATACCAGTTATAAAATTTATTATTCCATTTAAGTATTTTTTTAATCCTTCTATGATAGGTGTTAGTGCTGAGAAAGCACGACCGAAAGTATTAGTTAATATACTTGCAGTAATATTAAGCGCACCCTGTAGAGGTGGAAGTATAGCGTTAATAATCATAGTCAATAAATTTATTATTGGAGGTAAGATCATATTTAATAACTCTATAAGTGGAGTTAATAACGCCATAAGTAAATCTATAAATGGTTGTAATAATTGTAATATTGGTTGTAGTAATGGTAATAATGGTTGAATAAGACTAAGCAATAAAGGTAAAATTAACTGTATTATCTGTAATAATGGCGGTAATAACATATTTATTAGATCCACTATTACTGGTAGAATCGACTCTATGACCTGGGTTATAAAAGGTAAGAGTTGATTTATTAAATCAATAAGTATAGGGAAAATAGCATTTACTAAATCCATAAGCGGCGGTAATAAAGAAGACAATAGATTTATAAGTATTGGTGCTAGTGTTCCTATTAACGCCTGTATCGTAGGTAAATTATCTAATATTAACTGTACGAACTGTTGCAATACTGGAAATAGTTGACCGATTAAAGAGTTAAACATACCTGTAAATCCTGTTTTTAATCTATCTATGACGTCCCCAAATTCCGCACCAGCTGCTACTGCGTCATTACTCATAACACCGCCTAAATCAACGGCTTCTTGTTTTAATTTATTTATTCCGTCGCTACCTTCGGCCAATAATGGAGCTAGCTCAGCGTAAGACTTACCGAATATATCGTTTGCTAAAGCGTTTCTAGTAGTTTCGTCTTCCATATCTGCAAGTGCAGCCATAACCTCGTTAAAGGCGTCTCCACTTGAGCCGATTTCGTTTATATTTATACCTAAACGCTTATAAGCTTCACACATGGTCTTACTTCCTTCTTTAGCGTCAGCAAAGGCCTTTTGTTGTTTAATCATAGCTTTTTCGAGTGTTGCGGACTCCATACCGCCTAATTTAGCAGCATAGGCCCATTTCTGATATTCTTCTGCAGTTGTTCCGACTTTTTTAGCCGTATCGTCTAGAGCTCCAGCACTATCAGCCACGCTCATAGCCATAGCAGAGACACCACTAACTACCGCAGTAGTTGCACCGACTATTGCGGTCCCAACTTTAGCAGCAGAGCTAACTATTGATCCTAAAGAAGAAGCAAAGCTCTTTTCGGAATCTTTACCTTTTTTAGTGGTATTGTCTATAGCTTGATTAGCTTTTTCGTTGTCAATAAAGATAGAGCCATATAAACTAAATATACTAGCCATTTTTAACACCTCCTAAGCCGTAATCTTTCATAATTTCTTCTGCGCTTCGCATTTTCTTAGTAGGAGGATCAAATTCTTTTACAAAACTTTTACCAGTAATGTTTTTGACAATTTCATTGATTAGTTTAGGAAGTTCTGTCTCTTTTTTTATTGCATTTTCTAAACATTTAGACAATAAAAAAGGAGACACTTTACTTAATTTATCAATGCCTCCGTAATGCTTATAAATTATTCGTAGGACCTCCGCAGTACCGATACCTACGCTATAGATAAAAAATCCTTAACACCGTCAAGTTTAGAGATTTCTTTAAAAATATCAAATATATTTTCACTTTTAGCTTTTTTAATAGCTTCTTTTAAAGCTGCTTTATATTCTTCCTCTGTATCGTAATCTTCTTCGCTTTTTAAATAACCTTTATACATAGCTACAAACGAATAAACTTCTTTTTTACACTTATATAATTTAGTCATTAGTAAAGCGATTAGTTGTTTTCCTAATTCTTCACGATCCTTTTTTTCGTCGCCTGTATTAACTTCCATAGTTTTTAATTCTTCGGCGATTTCCATTTTATCTAATATTTCACTTAATAATAATAAATATTCTGTTTTCATAATTTCCTTCTTTCTATTATTCTCCCTTTTGTTATCGCTCAAATAGAAAACAAAAAGGAGAATAAATTATTTATTTTTTATTCTCCAGTTGTTATAGGACATGTATCATAATCTTCAATTTTATATAATCTACTACTATCGTCAATAGTGTAGTGTGGTATAATTTCAAGATTATGTTCGTTTTCAGCTTTAGGAGCTGCTTTATAAGTAAATGCTCCTTCATGTAATCCGTAATTAAATGTTAATACTTTATAAGTACCGTCTAACATTTGAGTAATTACGTCAATAGTCTTAAGGTATTTTTCTGTGCTAATAACACCGAAATTACCCTGAGTTATTACACCAGATTCTTTATCTAAAACAGAGTTAGGTAAACCTCTTTGTAATAACTCTTGACTACAACATAAAGATATTATCTTAATAGCTGCGTCTTCGCCGTCTATAACTTGCATACCTGCAGTTTTTCCACGACGACCGTCGAATTCAATGTCTCTTATTTCTGGTGTTATTGTTAATTCAGCACCACCACGAGTAGGTCCAACGATTAACTCGTCTTCTTGTCCCATGTTGAATACGACAATACCTTCGTCGATTTGAATTTTCTTAACGTCGTTTTCAGTAAAAACTCTTAACATTTGTAATACCTCCTTTAAAATATTCTTACACTAAATGTTATTTTCTTTTTTATTAGTTCGAATTCTGGATCAGATACAGGTTTCTTACTTTCAAAATAAATAACGGCTCTTTCTTTAGGGAAAATATGACCGTCTAATATAGTAATTAGTTCTTGTAATTTATTTTCAAGTTCTAATCCTATATTAGGTTCATTAGACCATATATTTATATCAAAATAAGTTAAAACACCATATCTTAAATTAGAATTAACAGGATCGCTTATTACACCGTAGGGGAATTTAGCTTTTTTGCTAGCTTCCTCATAATAAATATCAATAATATTTTTAGATTTTAAGAATTCTTGTAGTCCTATAAAGAACTCTGTATCATTAGGCATCTTCGACCTCCTCGCTTTCTTCAATTTTTCCGCCAGCTTCAACAATAGTCTTATTTAGTTCGGCTAAATATTGCTCTTGTGCGGCTCTTATAGCTTCTATGTTTTCAACAACACTATTTCTTAATGTACTTTCTCCTCTAAGACCTGGGTGTTGTACCGATTTACCATAATCGATATTACCGTCTGTAAGAGTCTTAGCATTTTTAATACTAATAATATGTGGATTTACACCGAACTCGATCCACATAGGATTAGCGTGAGAGAGTGGCTTTCCTTTCTTCTTAGCGGTTGCTTTTGAGTAATAACCGATCTGTAATTCTGGTTGTCCTGTATTACGGTCGATTTTAGCCCAGTAGCCAACTTGCTTAGAAAGTCGAGCAGTATATTTCTTAGTGTTTTCTCTAATAGCTTTACCAGCTACTTTAGCAGAAGCTCGTAACGCAGATTTAGAGAGTTTTACCATAGTAGTTTTAACTTCGTGAGAAGTATCTATAAATTTAACGGAGCTAGAATTACTACTCATGATTATTAGCTAATCCTGTCAAAGTCAACTCTGTTATTTCGGAGTCTTTTTCATAAGAACGTAGTATTTTATAAACTACGTCATTATATTTGACGTGAGTATGTGTATCTTCGTTAAATTCAACTGTTCTGACTTCAAAACATTTTTCTGGTTTAAAGCCAGCAGCTTGCGCCTGGTAGAATTCAGTTCTTTTTACTGATATTTTATTTGCGTAAACTTTAGTTTCTTTATAAGAACGGTGGGGACGATTAAGCTTATCAAATGTTTCGATTTCTTCTAGTAAATAGAGAATATCACACCACATTTTAAGACGCCTCACTTTCTTTAGAATCGTTTATATATTCGTCTGTTAAAGCTAATTCAGTTCTTAACGTCTCGTAAGACGTTCTAAACTTTTCATAATTCTTATTATCTAATCCAAACTCAGCTTTTAAGTAAAGAAGGACAGCCATTTTTATTAAACTGTCCGTCTCTATCTTAGCCGCCATAGTAGGAGTAATACCGTTTTTTATTAAGTCTTTTTGACAAGCTTTAATAAGAGTAGTGATTTCATTATTTATTACAGTATCGTCAGCTGCAATACGAAGAAATCCGCGAGCTTCTGTTAAAAACTCTGTACTGATTTTATTTTCTTCCATAATATCACTCCTTAATCATTATTTTTATTATTTATTTTTATTTTTATCGTCGCTATTTTCTGAACTTGAATCAGTAGCGTCAGTAGCAGCAACTTTACCTTTTAAATCTTCATTTTCTGTTTTAAGAGTAGTGATTTCTTCTTTTAAAGCTTCATTTTCTGCTACAACTGCGTCATTATCAGCTTTAAGAGTAGTAATTTCTTCTTTTAAAGCTTTTATTTCAGCATTAGAATTACCATTTTTTGCTTCTTCACGAGAAACATATTTTACCAAGTGAAGATCAGAAGAAAGTAACTCGAAAGCTCTTTCTTCTTCAACTTCGATAACTTGATTAGCCACGTAAGATTTAGAAGTATATTTGTCTTTAAAGTTTTGTAAAACTTTTAACTTATACTTACTCATTATGCTTCTACCTCAGTAGTTTCAGCTATGTCAGTAATTTCTAATACTGCGAAAGCTTTAGTATCCATAACGTGGCCGTCTCCAAATGATAGAGCTCTATGTACTATTAAACCTTCGCTAAATTTTTCGTGTTCTGAACTAGCAACTTGTGGAGCAACATTGTAGTTGTACCAATATCTTTTACCATAACCGAATAAGATTTTTCCTTTAGGTGCTTCGTCAGAAATGATAACAGGTTTCTTTAACAATAATTCACTATCTGAATTATAGATAGGGTGTTTATCTTCTCCAACCATACCTTCAATATAGTTATGGAAAGTATCAGTATTTACTACGTAACTAGCACGTTTACCATAAGCACGACGGATTTTTCCTTTTAATGCTGCTAATTTTTGATGACCTAAAGTCTCAATAGTAGCAGTAACTTTTTGAGTTTCTGGTAATTCTTTTGTGAATAAACCTTCTGCTTCATTAGTTCCTGTACCTTTCATAACTTGAGCTTCTAATTCAATAGCTAAAGCTAAAGCTAATTCAGATACAACAATTTCTTTAAATGCGTCTAAACTTTCAGCGTCTAAACCAACACCTAATTCAATTTTAGCGCTAGTTCTATATGATCCGAAAGTAACTTCTCCAGTAACTCCACCATTTTCTACGATAGCGTCTCCGTCTTTATCTTTATTAGCTCCGATAGCTGATAAGTTACCAACACGTAAATTACCTCTAACATTTTTTAAGTTAATGAAGTTCATTACGTCAGATACTTCGCGCATTTCTGTTATGATTTCATTATCTAATTCTTCTGGTACAACTGCTTGACCGTTGTTTAGAGTAACACCTCTTGTTTCTCTACCTCCAGTAATCATGTATTTTAAAAATGATCTAACTTCTTTAGACATAGAATTTCTTTTTTCTTTTTCGTCCATATTATTTTCTCCTCCTTCTTCTTCTTCGTCTGCTCCTGGTGCAGCTTCTGTATTATCTGGATCAACTTCTCCAGCTTCAATACTTTTAGCTAATTCTGCTCTTTTTTCTAGTGATTTTTGTTCTGCGTTTAAAGCGTCTAATTCTGTATTGATTTCTTCAATATTAACGTCTTTAGATGTGTCTTCTAAAAGACTTCTAATTTCAGCTTTTCTAGCTTGAATTTCTTTTAATCTTTTTTCGTTCATTTTCTTTTCCTCCTTATCGAACTTCTTAGATTTTAGATTTTGCTATACATATCTCACGTAGTTTAGCTTGCTCCAAAGCTCTTTTTTCTTTTTCGTACTCCACCGAAAAGAAATCCCTAGCCGAGATACTTGTTGTATCATACGCTGGTATATCAACCGCTGATACGTCGTATAGCTTTTTAATTCGAGTTATTGTCCTAGTATGAGTAGCTGGATCGTATTCTTCGCCGTCAGCTGCTACAACAAAGGCAAAACTCATTTTATCTATGTAGCCACCTCTTATATCTTCTAAAAGGTCTCTACCAAAATTAGTACCCCCAAGAAATGCGTCCATTTCCATACAGACGTCATTTAAAGCTAGTTTTAGAGTATTATTTCTAAGTCTAGCTGCAACACGTCCACCGTGATTATAATTAAATATAACGTCAGACATATCGCAATTATCAAAGGCATGGCGGTCTATTACTTCATAGAACTTTACTCCCTCATACTCGTATATACAAGTGGGGGTATTAAAAACAACTGGGACACCATGTACGTAATCTTGTGTATCTCCGTTATCGCTTCTTAATTCTTTTAATTCAAAAGAACTAAAAGAACGAATTTCGCGACCAGATTTATTTATTAGGTTGTTCTTTTTTGTCATTTAAAACGGCCTCCTTTCCATTAGGTAAAATAAATTTTGTATCTGGCTCTTTTTCTTTCATTTTCTTTAAGAGCTCGACACTAATAAAACTATTAAGTTTCTTAACCTTAATTTCTTTATTTTCGTTATTCGCCATTTTCGACACCTCCTTTATTTTCATTGGCTTTATCTTTTATATCTCCGTCTGGATTCACATTAACTGGCTCCGTAGTAGGCGGCTCCTCTTTAGGTGGCTCCGTAGGCGGAGTAGTTGTTTTATTAGACTGATATTCGTCTGCTTTTTCAGCATTGATCCAGTTTAGAGACTGTAAGATTTTCTTACCTTCGCCATTAGGTAAAGGCGACATGTTAAATATTTCTCTTATATCGTCTTTCATTAAGACACCCATAGGAGAAAGTTCTTTAACTACTGTTACTTTAGTGCTAGTAGACGCGTACTGTAATCTATTAGCTTCGAACATAATTTCATTTCCAAAATTACGCTCATTTTCTGTAAATAAAGCATTAGTAAAACATTGAGACATTTGTATTGCTACTGGCTCAATACCTCCCTCATAAAAGGCAGTCCATTGATTTTCGTCAAATTTATTTTGTACTATACTTTCATTTACACCGAAATAATCATAAATAGCATTTTTTGTATATGATAATTGGTCTGAGTTAATAGGTACTGATTTCTCGTTAATAGGCGTATATTCCATTTTCGTATCAGTTACAATAACACCGCTACCATTAGAAGAAATCCTAAAGTTATTTTCAACAAACTTATCTCTAGCTTTTGCTAAATCTTCGTCTTTTTGTGATATTTTAGCTGATAAGATACCACGTATACTATTTATTAACTTAGCCGAATTAGACACTCCCTGATTTATGACATTAGCAGTATCTAACGCTGGTCTTAAAGCAGTATTTTTACTACCAAAAATGTCGTGGTCGAAGAAATGTCCTCTCAAGTGAATAATATTGTCGTATGGTACGACTTTTTGTTTTCCTGTATTAAAAGTAAATCTAATAAATAGTTGTCCGTTCTTTTCTAATAATTCTAATCGATTAGACATTAAAGGCCAGAAGGCGACTATTTCGCCACTTGTTGAAAATTCTGGGTAAATAAAAGCATTGTTTGTTAATTTTAAATTAGCAGCAATTTTATAATAAAAGCTATAAGCTTCCATTTGTGGATTAGGTCTGTAATTTAATAATTTTTCTATCTTTGATTTTCCAGTCTTTCCGTCTCTAACATGTTTAGCTTTTAATTTTGCAAAATTTCTACAATATGCGTCAACAGAACTTCTAACAACGTCCATGTCCCACGCATTACCAGTATTGGTATAGAAAGTAGAGTTAAACGTATTTAATAAGCTATACATATTAAAGCCAGTAGCGTCATTTTGTGTCGGCTTTTCTTTTTCGCCGAATATAGTTTTAAATAAGCTTCTATGTTTCATTTAATCACCCCACATTATACATAAAATCTTCATAATACTTGACATATAATACCCAAGCATTTAATAGAGATACGGCTCCGTCAATTCTTCGACGTTCATTTATTTTGATAGGTTGAATATTATTTAATCCGCTTTTTTTAACTGCGGTATTAGATAAACACCACTTTAAGATAGGGTTGTTATTATAATTAACTTTTTTATCTGCAAGTGCGGCGCCCATTTCACGCATAGGTTGAGACCATGTAAAAGGTCCTTGAGCGACGGCTTCCATTTGAAAACCGTTCGTCTGCATTTCGTCTACCCAGTAACCAGCTAAAGCTCTGTCGTAACCAACAAAAATAGGATCGATTTTATATTCTTGCTGCATTTGCATAAACCACTCTGTAACTTGAGAATAATTAACTCTGTTACCGTCGCATACTGTAAGTAAACCTTTATCGCGCCATATTTTGTATGGGGCTTCTTGAGTGTTTTTTTCGTCAAGTTTATCGATTTTAGCTTGCGGTAAAAAGTAATGTTGTATTACATATACTTTCTCGTCATTAGCTTTACGAATTAGTAAAGTAGAACACGTTAAGTCAGTAGTAGCTGATAAGTCGCAGCCACCGATAGCGTATGTATTTTTTAAATCGTCTATATTAAAAGTCTCAGTATTATTTATCTCCTCAAAACTTAACCATGCGTTGCTATCGTTTTCACGAATATTAAAATCTTTACATAAAACACCTGGTAATTCTTTCGGATCGTTTTTAGCAGTTTCGACAAATCTCGACAAAGTGCTATAACTTTTAATAGTTCCTAATCCTGGATTAGCTTTAGCCCAACATGCTGGATCCGTCCACTCGCTGCGATTATCTAATTCGTAGAGAATAGGTAGAAAGTGGTCGTCTGTGATTTCTCCGTCGGCAATTCTACAAGCGTACTCGTATTTGTCGTCGAAGATACACTCACGAACAGTACCAGCAGTAGTAATCATTACAAGTAACGGTTGTCTACGTGCTGACATAGACTGCTTCATAACTTCGTACAAATTTCTATCTTTGATAGCGTGTAATTCGTCTATAATAACCGCGTGGCTATTAAGACCGTCTAACGTATTAGAGTCTGACGCTAAAGCTTCGAAGATAGAAGAAGTAGCACCAAAGTATAAATCATTTCTACGTTTTTTTAATACGGCTCTTAACTCTGGACTTTGCTTAACCATGTTGACTGCTTCTGTTAAACATTTTTTAGCTTGATCCTTTTTTGTAGCTACCGAGTAAATCTCGGCTGCACCTTCATAATCAGCAATTAACAGATAAAGCGCAATAGAAGACAAAAGTGTAGTTTTACCATTTTTACGGCCAACTAAAAACATTGTTTCGTTATATCTACGAAATCCTGTCTCTTTGTCTAAGAATCCGAATAAAGCTTGTATATAAGCTTTCTGAAATAACTCGAGTTTAAGGTCTGCGCCTAACTCTCCCTGGGACTGTTTACAAAAAGTCTCGGTAAATTCTATCGGTCTCATAGCCGCTGCTTCGTCAAAATAAAAAGGCGACTTTTCGTCGTCCATTTCATTGACTAATCGAGCATAAACTGATTTAACTCTGCGACTTGTTTTAATTTCGCCAGACTGTATTTTAGAATTATACTCGCGTATGTAATTCATACACTAACGTCCTTTAGGTTTCGTAGCAAAATTCATTAAAGCGTTACCTTCCTTAGTGTTAGGTAAACCTTCTGGCAATAATTCACATAATTGCTTTATGATCGACGTATAGTTTTTTATCATTGTGTTATAAGCGCTAGCTTCTGTAGACATTTTAGTTCCGTATTGGTCCTTTCCGTTCTGGTAAGTTTCCGATACTCCATACTCGCTAATATAATTCTCTAGCTTAGTAAGTTCTACTGTCATAAAAGCTGCACTTTCGATAAGTTTTTGTACCAAATCCTTTTTATCTTTTGAGATATTTTTAAATATTTTTTTAAGTTTTTTTAACTCTTTAGATAAATCTGGTACTTCTTTTAATTCTTTAGAATTAACGTCTTCTTTTTCCATTTTACCACCACCTTTGACTACACCCCCCTCACACGACCGAAGCGGTTCGAGAAAGGACTCAAGCGCGGTTCATTAAAAGGCAACCTTTTTTTATGATAGGGGGGTGTCTTTTATTTCAATTAGCACAGCGTTGATAGGATTAACAAAGATAGTACCACTAACTTTACGAGCGGCTTTGTCATAAACATTTAGTAAGACAGGTCCTTCGTCTAAAGCTTTAGCTAGTTCCTCTTTGCTTCCTGGGAAGTCTATGTCATAAGACACTACAAGATAGTTAGTATATATCGTGATACTCATAAGCAACGCTCCTTTCTACTAGGTTTCCTTCGTCGTCGAACATAAGGCCTTTATCTGTTGGCAGTTCTGACTCATGCTCTAAAGCATGGCATACTCTACATAGTAACTCTAAGTTGTCCTCTCCCAACGTAATAGCTGGGTTATGAATATTGGAAGGTGTTAGGTATATCTTATGGTGTACTATAGCGCCTGGCCCATACTGTCCGTGGCAGCGTTGACAGATACCATGTTCTTTAGTAAAAATATAGTCTCTAGTCTTACGCCATGCAGTAGACTGATAAAACGCTTTAGCGAAATCTCTAGCCATAAAACCACCTCAAAAATAGCATAGAAAAAAGCACGTCTTAAAACGCGCTTTTCAACTTTCCAAATATTTCATATTATACACATTATAATTGTTAAAAATTGCTATGTCAACAACACCATAATTGCGTGGGTTATTGCATTTTGTCAAGACTTAAGTTCTTCTATAACGTCATTAGGGAAGAAATAAACCTTAATTTCGTTAATAAGTCTCTGTGTGTTTCTCCATATCGTAGTAGGATCTTTCTCGAAGAAATCGGCTATTTCTTGTTGCGTCTTTTGCTCGAAATATTTTAATTTAATAATTTCTCCGTATGGATCGTTTTTATATTTAGCAACGACTCTGTCAATACGGTTAATTACGAGCTGCGTCTTTTTTATGTCTCTAGTAAGACCGTCGATTATTTCTTGCTCTATATCACGGTCGTTGGCTCCGCTACCTTCTGGCATTTTTAAAATACTTGTAGATCTTCTTCTTAATCCGTAATTAGCTATTTCTTGTATTTCTTCTTCACGGTCTTTTACTGATTTTTTTAAATCGTTGTATTTATACAATAAAGACTCTGTACTTTTATACGTTGAGTTAGGTTTTCTTAAAACACCTAATTTTATGAGTGAATCTATGACGTATTTTGATATTTCGGCGTAGTCAATAATGACTTGTGATTTTTCTTCGTTGGCTGCTTCGATATTTTCAGCCATATTTAAGGTCCTCCGTTTCTATTTATTTTTTATTTTTGTTATTTAGTATTTCGACTGCGTTTTGTAATCCAGCGTAGATAATAATTGAAGCGAATATAATACTAATTCCTAGCCAAACCATAGTTACACCTCCAAATCGAATATAGTTAATTGTTTCATTTTTTTAGGTTTCTTTTCAATAGGTGGATTATAATTTTTTATGCAATTTTCACATAGACATAAACCATTATGACCTTTAAGAAAATCAAATTTTCCGCAACCTTCGCATTTGTCCTTAAATTTCGTCTTCGTCTTCGTCAGCTTCTATCTGTTCTAACGACATGTACTTACAAAAACACTCTTGAGAACAAAAACAATTTTCTTCTTCTGTGTCAAAGAATTTAACTTGTAATAAGTTATCTAAACATTTGAAATAATCATTTTCTATAACTGTCCCACACTCAGAACAATGTAATTTATTTTCCATTTTGTTTAAAACCTCTTTCTGCGAAATAATTATTTAATAATTCTTCATGCGTAGTATAAAGAACTTCGTTGTTATTTTGATATTGTACTGATACTTCGCCACCAATTCCGTTATATACTTCGAACTGTTTAACACCTTTAGCGTAAAGATTAGGACCTTTACCTATAGCTCTTGATTTACTTACACGAACTTTAGGGCCCCAGTAAAGGTGGTCTCTAACATACGCGCCGAAGTCTTGACGCCATTGTTTATGATTAAAATTAACAGATAAAGGTTTAACACTCCAGTTGTTATTATAAGCTTTAGCCATAATTTACCTCCTTTGCTTTAATTTTCTTCGATAATATATCTTTAAATTTTACGCGTTCATTTCTATAGACTTTATTCCCACAATGATTACAGATTTGTATATCTGGAGCATACGCTGGGAAAAATAGAGTATGACTACAGGGACATTTAACTCTAATCTCAGATAAGGCATTTGATAAACGCTGCATTTCTTTTAAGTTCACACTAGCACCACCTTAATTGTTTTTTATAATTTCTTTTAACGATTTAACTTGTAATCTTAATCGCTTATTTTCTTTTTTGACTCTTTGTATTTCAGCTGGCTCTCCAAGTTTAGCCATAAATTCCTTATACAATTCGTCTTTTATGATATTTTCTAGTGTTTCAACTTGAAGCTCTAAAGTATTTATTCTTTTTTGTTTTTTATCACAAAAACCAATTATTTTATTTTTTACTGACATTACTAACTTCTGGTAATCTAGTCCATAATATTTTTTGACAACCACAATTAGGGCAGTCTATAGCGTTATAGATACTTGCTCCAGTTGCTATACCAGATAATCCTTTGTTTTCTGTTACTTTTATTACTTTAGATTTTTCAATATGAAATTTATAATTACAAATATGACATTTTATTTTTTTAATCATTTCAACACCTCCACACTTAATATTTTTAAAATAAAATAATCTTTATTAGGATCTGCTCCCCAAGCTTCTTTACCTTTTCCAGTAGTAATATCAACCTTACATTTGATACTAGGACTATTTTTAGAGTAGCCATTTCTAAATATTACATATTCTACTGTTTCTACAGAAAGTTTAAACTCAGCTAGAGAATCAGCTTGTGTCTTTTCTTGCGGAATAGCTTTTATGTGATAGAAGCGACTATCATAATACGGTTTTATATCTCGATATTCTTCTTTTTTTTCTCCGCTAAGTATCATATCAAACCATTTCTTTTTAATTGGTAATACAAGCATTTCAACACCTCTAATCATAATAGCCGAAATAATCTCTTATTTCTTTTATAATTTCTTCATAATTCATATCTTTTGTTATTACATTTTTTATTAAATCTTCTGCTGCAATATCATTTTGAATATACTTCTCATTAAAAATAGCTTCTACTTCAAAAAAACATGTATTAGGTTTACTTATTCTTTGATTAGTCATAGTTGAATATGCTGACGTACAATTTTCTATTACCATACTGTAATCTGATAATTCTCTCATAACCTGGTCTTTATTCAAAGTACCGTCTTCATTTTCAACAATAGCTTTCCAGAATTCGTTATATTCTTCTTGATATGTTTTTTTTCTTTCGATTTTCATAAATCCTCCTAAAATCCTTACTATATGAATTTTACTAAATGACATAATTCTGTTAAATTCACGAGCCAATACCTAAAAGAGTAATTTTTCCTAGATTTTATAACCATTTTCCTGTTTCCAGGAAGACGATATTTTTTTACTCAATTTACAGATTTTCATTTTGTAAAATTGTTATTAGTTTTTTAAAAATACTTTAATATAGTATCTTTAACTTCTTGTAATGTTTTTAATTGATAATTTATATCTAATTCTTTACTAATATTTAATACTCTTAATTTATAACTTGTTTTATTTAATCTTCTAATACCGAATATATAATCTTTTTTCTTGAAAGAATAATAATCATTGTCTTTAGGATCTATAAAACCAGTATTACATTTATTCTCGTGAAAGAAATCGCTCATTAGATACCATAAGTCAGTACAATTATCTAATATTCCCATATTAGCCCTCTATAATTTCGTAACCTAATTCTCTTAATGCGTTACATATTGGCTTATAAGTTATGTCTTCTTGATTCCACATATTTTTATAAATGCAACTTCTTATTTTTTCCCATTCTTTCCAGTCTTTAGTTATTTTATTTAGAATATTGTATATAGCTCTTTCTTTATTCTTAACAACTCTATAATCTACTGGGAAGCCGTCTTCTTCTGCGAATATTTGCATTTCGAGACGTTGGATCTTAGCTATATCTTTTAATAGTATCTTTTTAACTTCCATTAGTAACCTCGCCAACAATAACACGTTCTTTAGTCGTTGTATTTTCACAATAAATAAATTTATTCTGTATATAAAATTTAAGCTTATTTTCTTTTACTTGAGTTCTTATATTAACAACGTCGATAGTTTTATTTTTCTTTAACATGATTAACCTCCTAAGTAAAAACTTTTTCTTTTAATATCTTTGTCGTCTTGTTCCCAACAAATATATCTCAAAGTAACTGTTTCGCTAGAGTGATTTAACATTTCTTTTAATCCTATTAAATCGCCAGTCTTTTCGTAATACTGTCTAGCAAAATGTTTGCGGAGAGAGTGGCAGCCAACAACATAACTGATTTTAACTTCTTCGGCTAGTTCTTTTATTATCTGCCATGCTCTCTGACGCGTAATAGGTTTATTTACACCTTTACGGCTTTTAAATAAATATTCGCCTTCGACAAGTCCGTTTCTATTGATATAATCTTCTATATCTTTTATTAAAGAAGGGTGTAATTCAAAAGACTGTTCTTTACCTGTCTTAAATTCCCTGGTATAAATTCCACCATTTTTAAAATTATCAGTTTTTAATTGTAATTCGTCTTCTATACGAAAAGCCAAATTTCTACCTAAGTGTAATATCATGTAATTACGATCCCATAAATAAGCTTGTTCTTCGTTTTCTTTTTCCTCAGCTTCGTTGCGTTTCTTTTTACAGATAACTAGCATATTGTTTAAATCTGGCTCTTTAAACGGTCTAACTGTTTTACGGCCAAATTTAACTCTAAACACTCTAGGCATAATATCACTCCTAAACGTTAAAATCTTGTGAGTTCTTTTCTAAGTGATTTATAGTTATTTCAACTTCTTTAAATGCTGCATATCTAGCGGCTGCATAATTACCGTCTTCTTGTGTTTTATAATTTTGATTTTTTTTAAGAATATCTAATTGTTGTCTAACATAATCTTTAGTAGACTGATTTATAAATATAAGTCTTATTTCACGTTTATTGTGAATATCAATACCTTTCTTATAATCTTCAATAAGAATATCTTTTGCTTCTGAATCTGGAGCTATTAGACAATAAGTAGCTAATATTCCAATTATTAAACCTAATATAAATAACATAATTTACCTCCTTCTTTTTCCTTCCCATTTAAACGGCTCAAACACCATATCGAAATAGTCGTCTTCCCACATAAGGTAATACATAGGTTTTTTTACTTTTTTATTACAGTAGTCCATTACTGTCTGATAAGAAATAAATAAGTCTTTAGCAGCTTTACGAGCAGAAGGCCAGTCTCTTATTATTTCGTCGTCTTTTACTTCTACAACACGTTGAGACTTTGATATATGGCCTGTACGTTTTCCCAATTCTCGTAATCCTATAACTTCTAAATTCCTATAATAATTATCACTTTCGACTTTATTCTTGTGATAGACTCTATCTTTAGTAGTAAGAGGTTGAATAAAAGCATTAGCGACTAATCTAGCACAATTAAAATCTTTATCTTTAATCTTTACTAGAAATAAATTTTTCTTTCGAAATGGCTTTAAATATCTATAACCATTTTTAGGGTTTTTCTTTCTAAAACGACCATAATTAGATACCTCATAACGAGGATCATATTCTATACGTCGCCATAATTCATTAGTTATTAACATTTTCAAATTCTTTTAATATAATGTCTTCAAACATTTTGCGGCAGTCTGGATTAAGAGGGTGCGCTATATCTTTATAAGAGCCGTCTGGCATTTTAGAGCTAGGCATAGCTAAAAATAATTTTTCGTCGCCTTTAATAATCTTAATATCATTGATAATAAATACCTTATCAATTACCGCAGTTGCAACTCCAACTAAGCGAGAGTTTTCTTCTTCAATTTTTTTTACTTTTACACTTGTTATTTTCATATTTAATTTTCCTCCTTATTATTTAAGCTACTTTGTAATTTATAACCTTCTAGCTCCCAAATTTTATTAACGATTCTTTCCATGCAAATTTGTTCTCCGACTTTCATGTCAAAATTAGCAGGATCAATGCAGCTTGAACTTTCTACAATTACAAATCCGTTAGGAAGTGTAGCCATTAAAACTGTTGTTTTATCTCCAAATTGTTCTGCTTTAATTAAAGTGTTGGCTAAGATATTGTCTATATCTTGTTGAGTAATAGTATTTTTCATATAATAAATTCCTTCCTTTTCTATATTTAATCTCTATCATTTAACCAGTCATAATCAAACAATTCCATTTTAACTGGCTTCCCCCTGGATTTAAGGTCTTCTATGATTTGATTCATAGAGTCCGTTTTTCTTTTGTTCCACTCGACAAATGACTCGTCTGGGTGGTTAAATTTAAAATCTGCTGACTCTGCATTAGGACATTTATCTTTCTTCATGCAGTAAAAACATGATTCTGATTTATAACTACTTCCTAAATGACAATTAAAATTTTTCGCGCGCGCGTTTTTATCACACACACTTTTATTATCATTTTCATTATCATTATCATTATCATTTTCATTATCATTATCATTGTCATTATCATTTTCATTATCATTATCGGTATTTTTCGTATTATCTGGTATACCATTTGTACCAGTGGTATTTTTCGTATTCCACCTTTTTTTAATATTATTTCGATTACGCTCGCAGACTTTCTCAAATTTTTCTTTATCTATATCTAATTGAGTTTTTATAAAACTGAAAGCCATTTTTAGCATACCGTCGAATTGAGGTAAAGTACCGTCTTTATCGTAAAGAAACATAGCTCTTATAAGGCGGCCTAATTCTTCGTCTGATAATAGCGCAAAGTGTTCGGCGTAATCATAATAAATAATAAAGCTATTCTTCATGTCTTTACCTCCAATCTTCCCATTTTTGACTTTTACCCCCAAAGTATGGTATAATTAGAGAGTAAATTATAAGAAAGTTTACATTTTGATTTATGGATTCTAGACCAATTCATAAATCTTTTTTTATGTCTTGTCCTCATAATTATTTACCTAACGAATATTGTCGAACTTCATAGTAAGTACAATAATAACCTCTGTCTTGATCGCATTGTCTTGCTATTTCTTCAAAATCGTTTATTCCTTTCTTAAACATTAACCCAAGTATTAAACAAATAATAATTGTTAATAATATATTTAGGGTAACTTTTACCCATTTCTTTAATCTATATCTTTTTTTCATAATCTTTTTTCCTTCCGTTCTTTTTAATTGATTAGCTTGTCCTTACACAGTAGAGAAAGTTAAATAAATTTATATTCGTTACTTTCTTTCATAGCTTGTATTTGTTTATCTGTATAAAACCATTTAGAAGTATCAACGCCGCGTTTTTCTGCTTTACGAGCTATATTATTTACAACGTCATATACTTTAGTTAATTGATTTTTTATTTCTTCTTCTGTAGGTATTGATTCAATACAAACTTCGATTTGTGTCTGTCCTAGCTTAATATTTTTTAGTGTGATCATAGGTTGACCACCGACCACGTGTGATAGCTTTTGATTTTTTTCATTTCAACACCTCATTAAATTTTATGTTAGTTAGTGTTTGATATTTCGTCTGGTGTTAAAAGCGGTAAAAAGTAATTTGCGTCTACGTCAATATTTAATTCATTATTTAGATAATGTAAAATGTTATATAATTCGTCGACGGTTATTTTTACTTTACCGTTTAATTTATCAGAAAATAAGGAATCGCTTACTCCAAGAAATTTAGCTACTTGATTCTGATTTATATCGTTTTTTACTAAAAGTAGTTTAATTTTCTTTCCAACTTCTAATTTTTTAGATTCTGACATATATATTTCTCCTTTCTAGACTTCGATATTGTCGAACTCTAAATACATTTTAATTCGATTTAATCGAAATGTCAATACATAAAACGTAATTTTTTCGATTTTTTCGAAATTATTTATTTACTATACATTTTTTTTGTGCTAAAATTTTATATGAAATGGAGGTAAGTTATGGCTTTAAGTGATAATATAAGAACTGCAAGAAAAGATAATAATATGACACAAAAAGATTTAGCAGCTAAAATTGGTGTGTCGCATAATACGATTAGCGACTGGGAAAGTGGAAGTCATAAACCAGACGCAGATACAATAATGTTATTATGTAAAGTATTAAATGTTGACGCTAACTATATGTTAGACTGGGAAGAAAAAAAAGCGTCATACAATATTAAA
Organism: Bacilli bacterium; assembly: GCA_045541255.1. Taxonomy (GTDB): domain Bacteria; phylum Bacillota_I; class Bacilli_A; order RF39; family UBA660; genus UMGS1124. The sequence goes on from JAZQIU010000006.1 coordinate 191,134, forward strand.
GAAAAATTAAGAGCAGCATTAAAAGAAAATAATTTTTTTGAAGGAGAAGATTTGTCAGAAGAAAATTTTGACAAACTTATGAAGTTTATAGAAAAGAATAAAGAATTTATTATTGATAAAAAATAAAAAAGTATATCTACTTTGAGATATACTTAAGTAATTCAATAAATAGATCTATATTTATATTGCGTTTAAGTAGTAGCTTATATAATAGATCAAATCTTTTATTCATATAACCCCCTCCTTAGGGGCCTATTATAAATTTTAATATTTCATTTTACCATTTATTACCATTAAAAATACCAATTTTGACGTGAAATGTCGTTTTAAAGGCCTTAAATGTTAAAAATATATAATTATTTAATAAAATAATACATTTCAGACATAAAAAAAGACGCTTCGTGCAGCGAACATGAAGCGTCAAAATGAAAAACCACAAAAGCTATCACACTTGAGACAAGAATAGAAGAAAACTACCAACTATAATTGTATAGGTTTTTCTATACAATTATAGCATAGAATTAAAAAGAAAGAAAGTGCTATAATATGAATTTAGAAACATTTTTAAAAATAATGAATATACCTTTAAATCTTAGCGTTGACGAAATATTAGATATGTTAATAATATATTTAAGAAAATCACGTAAAGATATGGATTACTATAAAGACGAGCCAATAGAAAAGACTCTACAACGTCATGAGAAAGAATTACAAGAATTTATAATAAGTATATTAGGTAAACCTATACCAGAGCATAATATATTTAGAGAGGTTGTATCTGGAGACACTATCGAGGATCGTCCAGTTATGCAAGAGGTATTATCTTTAATAGAAGACGATAACAAAAAAGGTGTTGTATGTATAGAAATAGAACGTCTAGCACGTGGGAATACTATAGACCAGGGAATAATAGCTCAAACGTTCCAATATACTGAGACTAAAATCGTAACACCTATGAAAATATATAATTTAGATAATGAGGACGATTTATCTTATTTTGAAGACGGATTATATCAGTCTAGAAAGTATTTAAAGTATACTAAACGAATATTAGCTCGTGGACGTGTAAGAAGTGTTAAAGACGGTAATTATGTTGGCTCTGTATTACCTTATGGCTCTAATAAGATTAAAATACCAAATGAAAAAGGATTTATGTTAATAGAAAATGACACAGAGTCTAAAGTAATAAGGTTAATGGCGGATTTATTCCTAAATGGGCTAAATACTACGTATATAGTAAAAGATAACGATACAGTCAGTACAATAGCTAAAACTTTCGGTACTTATAAAAAAGTAATAACTACATGTAATTTAGATCTAAAAATAAATACGATTCTAAAATTAACTGTCAATAGTAAAAGTATCGATTATATAATAAAAGAAAATGATACCCTAGAAAGTATAGCAGAAGCTCATAAAATAGAAATAGATAAAATACATATTCCTAACGATTTATTTAATCCAGGAGAAACAATTAAAATTATTATAAATGATATGAGAGCAACTAATATATCGCACTATTTAAACTATTTAAAAATAAAACCTAGAAAATCTAAAGAGTGGACCGCTAACATGGTACGTAATATTTTACAGAGTCCTACTGTTTACGGTTATGTTACCTGGGACAGAAGAAAAACTGTTAAAACATTAGTAAACGGCCATATAGTAAAGAAAAATCCTAATAATAATGATTTTCTACTTGTTAAAGGTAAACATTATGATAATAGTATATTAAAAGAAGATACACGAGTAAAAATCCTGGAAAAGTTCGAAAAGAATAAAATTAAAACTGTTCCATATAATAAAGAATTAAAAAATCCGTTAGTAGGATTAGTCGAGTGTGCTTACTGCGGTAATAATATGACAAGACGACCATATTATTTAAAGAAAGATATAAAAGCTACACCTAAACGTGTCTATGATATAGATAAAACTAAATTAAGACTGCTTTTAAGAGAACATAAAGGTAATTATAGTCTAAATGATATAGCGCGTGCTTTACACGTCTCTAAATGCTGCGTAGACCATTGGTTTTGTACTACTGACGAAAAGTTTACGCTACCACATGCTGCTTTATGGTATGATTTAAAAGCTTTATTAAATATAGAGACAACAGAATTCGATAAAGCTATTACTACAGTAGAAGAATCTATAACACCACCACACGTAGATACTCTTATATGTAGTAGACCTAGGTGTAAATGTGTGTCTAGTGATTTAGATCTTGTAGAAGAAAGAATATTAAAAACATTAAAAATAATAAAAGAAGAATATAAAACTTATATAAACAATTACGAAGAAGTCATAAAACAAGAAATAAGCAACAATAAGGACCTTATAGAGTTAATAGATCACGAAATAGATAAAACTCATTTACAGATAGAAAAAGCGTGCGAATTAGTAGAGACTGGAGCTTATTCTCAAGATTTATTTATTAAAAGAACTAACGTATTAAACGAGCAGCTAGAATCGCTATTAAATCAAAAAAAAGAATTATCTAAAGTAAAAGATAAGACTAAAGAATTTAATCACAGAAAGAAAGCCATACCTATATTAGAAGACATATTAAGTAAATATTCTAATCAATTAACCGCCGAAGAAAAAAACGAGTTATTATCTGCTATAGTAAAAAAGATAATTTATAAAAAAGATAAAGGCGGACGATACCTAAAGGACAACTTTGAGCTTAAGGTTATATTGTGGCCTCTTTAACTGACAACATAATTGTAAAAATGAATTAGGACACAGTGAAATGATTGCTACTATGGTTAGCCAATTAATGAGTGGGGCAACTATTAAAGAATTAGAAGAAGCAGGATTAGGTACACAATATAACGAACATGGATATGGTATATATCCAAATGATTCTAATGGAGTTCCTTTTACTGCAGCATATTTAAATAGTGTAGGAGATCCTATTGCTGATTTAGTTGAAGATATGGCTGCTGAACAAAAAGCGAGAGCTACATATGAACATTTATTAAATTTAGCTAAAGATGAAGATGTTATACAACCACTTTTATTTTTAAGACAAAGGGAAGTAGTTCATTTTAATAGATTTAAAGAGTTATATGAAAAATATATAAGTCAAGGTTATTAATCTTGATTTTTTTCTTGATATAATTTACTTATTTTTTTTGTTATGTTAAAATATAATTAATGGAAAGGTGGATGTGGTTGTGAAGAAAAATGATAGAGTTATACCTAAGAAAAATTATTTATATTTAGTTATAATGTTTGTTTTAGTAGTAATTATTACATTCTTTATATTTGAAATGAATAAAAAATATCAAAGTAGAAAATTAGAAAGTAGTTATTTAGATGGTTATGTTAGTGAAGTTAATGTAACTGATTTAAATAATATTTTAACAGAACCTAATAGTGAACAATTTATATTAATAACTAAAACTGGTAGTGAAGAAGTTTATAAGTTAGAAACTGAATTAAAAAAAGTTATTAAAAATCATGATTTAAGAGACAATTTTATTTTTATTGATTATACAGATAAAGAAAATAATATAGAAGAAATAAATAAAATTTTAGATAGTAAAATAAATAAATTACCTGCTATTGTTTATTATAAAGATGGAGAATATGTTAAGACTATTGATAGTAGTTCAAGTATTTTAAATAGTGGTGAGTTTGAAAAATTATTAGATGAATATGAGGTTAATTAATGCTGAATGTAGTTTTGTTTGAACCTGAAATTCCTGGTAATACAGGAAATATAATGAGAACTTGTGTTGCTACTAATACTAAATTACATTTAATAAAACCATTAGGTTTTAGTTTGGACGAAAAATATATAAAAAGAAGTGGTGTTAATTATATTGAAAAGTGTGAATATGAGGTTTATGAAAATATAGAAGACTTTTTTAGTAAGAATAAAGGAACGTATTATTTTTTAACTAGATATGGTAAGAAACCACATACGAGTTTTGATTATAGTAACAAAGATGAAAATATTTACTTTATATTTGGTAAAGAATCAACAGGAATACCAACTAATATATTAAAACCATATTTAGATAATTGTATGAGAATGCCAATGACTGATAATGTACGTGCATTAAATTTATCTAATACAGTTGCTATTATGGTATATGAAGCTTTAAGACAACAAGATTATAGAGATTTATTATTTGAAGAACCACATAAATCTGCTGATTTTATTGAAGAAACAGGATAAAATAAGTGATTATAATATCACTTATTTTTTAATGGAAATATGCTAGAATTTTATTGCATAGAGATACATATTGTTTTATAATAATAACTAAAATTAGTGAAGTAGGGGATTTTATGAAGATAAATTATAAAAAAATTTTTAACCAACTGATTGAAGATTATCCACACGATATATATAAGTTTGAACGAGTTTATAACGATATGCAAAACGAGTTAAAAAAAGTTAAAGAATGTTGGTTTGAGCAAGTTCACTATTCTATACCGTATCAAGATATTTTAGAAAGTGATGTATGGTCAGTTGAAGAAAAAGTTAGATTATTGAGGCTTTTTGGATATAATAAACATGAGTATAGTATTGAATTGAGAGATTTTCGAGATAATACTACTCATGAATTTCTTGCTAATGAATACCTTATAAGAAAAAATAATCTTAGCGGTTATGAGGCTTTGATTAAAACTTATAATGAAATAGAACTAAGAGATATAGCTTTGCTTGCAGGTGCATCAAAACTTGAAAAATTTAGAAACTTGTTTGCTGTTGTAATAAATGTTTGTCAAGATAAAGATAAGTCAAAATATTTGAGAATAATATTAGAAAATTTACCTGAAGAATATTTTAATGAATTATTAAAACCTTATTATGAAAGGTATAGATTACTAGATATAGAAAATAAAAGTATTATTCCATATATAATTAAATCTAATGATATTGAATTGATAAAAGAATATATTCAATTTATAGATGTTAATATGTATTTGATTGAAGCAGTTGAAACAAACAGTATTGAAATAGTTGATTTATTTTTACGTAAAGGTGCTGATGTAAATTATTTAACTGATGAAGTTATTTTATCGCGTTTAACTCCTTTAAAAGTTGCTATACGAAATAATAATTATGAAATGGTTAATTATTTAATAAGTAAAGGAGCAAAAATAGAACCAGATACTGAAATTATAGATTATGTTGATAGAATTGAAAATAGTAAATTAAATATAATTGGTGGATGTGGAAATCTAGATATAATTACGAATAATAATGTTAAAATGATATCAAATAAACTAGTTAATGATGAAGTTAATTTAATTAAATATGAGAGAGAGTCATCTCCTTTAGAATTTGCAACTAAATTGAGTGAAGATAATTATAAGGAAAATAATCGTTGCTATAATTTGTTTGATATTTATTTTAAAGGTAAAACATTTTATAGAGATAATAAAGTTAAATTTGATATATGGAATAAAACTCCAGATATTATTGAAAGAACAAAAATAGTAGATTTATTATTTGATAAGGTAAAAGATAAGTCAAATATAAATTATAATGATTTAATAATTTTTTCTCTTATAAGTGGTGAAGCTAAATTATTAAAAAAATATTATAAATATGCATTAGATTATGATTATAATTTTGATTTTGATAAATTATTTACTGTATTTTTTTCATTAAAAATATTTCACAATCGTGATTATTATGATAGTTTTTTTGATTTTATAAAAGAATATGATAAAGAGAATGATTTATTTATAAAATTTATGAATTATTATATAAAAAATGAAGTATATAATTTTGGTTTATATAGATTTAGTGTTAATGATTTTAATAAAAAATTGTTGGATAGAATAGATAATAAAGAAAAAAGAAAAAAAATATGTTTAGTTCCTTATTGTAAAGATAAAGAGTCATTAAAATATTTGCTATCTATTGGATTTGATATAAATCAAATTGATAATAAAGGTAGAAATATATTATATTATTTGTTATGTAATAATAAAGATGACGATTTAACTGAACAAGAAATGGAATTATTTGAATTTTTAGTAGAAAATGTTGATTTGTCAAAAAAGGATTTTGATAATAGAACTGTATTATATTATGCAATGCAAAACTTTAATACAAAAGATGAATTTATTTATGCTCATCAATCTAAAGTTTTAACTAGAACTCGCAAAGAGAGTGCAGTAGCTAAATTAATTTCTAAAATGACAAAGGAAGATGTTTGTAATGATGATATTAAAACAGTTTTGGAGCGTAGAACTGAATATTGTTCTGGTTTTGGTGAAAAGATACATCTAGAATATGTTTATCAACATCATAGAGAATTGTTTGATGCATTAATAGATAAGGGATTTATTTTAAGTGATAAAATCTTAAAATCTATTTTTGATAATTTGTATCCAGAAACAGAAAGAGGTAAAAAAAGACTTGATGATATTGTTTTAAGTAAAACATTAGATTTTTTGTATCAAAGATTAGATTTAAATACAGAAATTCAAAAACTTAGTATAGAAACAGAATATCAAAGTATAATGTCTTATTTAAATTTAAATAATGTTTCTTTTGATAATTTTTTAGTTAGATTAAGAAAATTTAATAATGAAGTGTCTTCTCTAAAAGATTTTTATTTGAATAATATTCAAAAAAGGTTTGATCCAAAGAAATATTTAGAGTATGCGAAGGAAAATTTTGATACTGTATATGAAAATTTGGATGATTATACTTTAAAAATTATTATAAAAGCATTACAATGTTTTGGGACAGAAGGATTAGATACTATTTTAAGTGTTGCTGATAGTTTTAATATAAATCATTGTATATTTGATACTAGTATAGATTATAATTATTGGAATTATTATGCTATGATTTCTGATATAGTCGATTATGATGAAGAAGGAATTCCAATTTATGGCAATGAACATTTTGGAGCTTATTATGTTCGTAAAAATTGGCAAGATAAGATTGTGCTTGATGGAGGATTAATGCATTATGCAATTTTAACTGATAATCTTTCTATGGTTAAACTTTTGCAAGAGAGAGGAGCATTATTTAAATTAGTGCATAATGATGTTGATTACACTTGGAACTATGTTAATTCAAACACAATGTTAAATTATATGGAATCTTTTCTTGGAAAAAGGGATTATAAAGATTTTGATGATGAAGAAAAAGATTATTATTTAAAATTAATTTCAAAAGATGAAAAAAAAGATTAACCTTTAAATGGGTAATCTTTTTTTGATTAAATTATTTATATATTATTTTTGACAACCGCAATTGCATCCATCTGTACAGTTGTAATCATCACCGCAATTGCATTTATCTAAATAACCACAATTATCTTCTTCTGTACAATTACAGTTTTCTCCGCATGAACATTCATGTTTACAATTGCATTCATTAGTTTCTTCGCTGCAATTACAATTTTCACATTCACAACATTCGCATTCACAGTTTCCTTCAACTATAATTGCACTAGCTGGACATATTTCACTAGCTTCAATAGCAGCTTCATTCGCTTCATCGCTAATCATTGTTGTTCTACCCTCATCATTACATGTAAAGTTTTCAGGGGCAACACTCCAACATGCTCCACAGCCAAAACATCTTTCTTCTATAAATTCAATTTTTCCCATATTAGTCCTCCTAACTTTAATTCAATTATAAATCATTAAATATATTTTATCAACGAAAAAATTGTAGAATAATGACTAAATATATGTTATTATTAACATGATAGGTGATTATATGAATTCAAGAATGGATAAATATACTGAAACTCCAAATTTAAAGAGTAGAGCAGAAAAAAATAAAAATTTATATGAACAAATTAAAAATGCTGAAATAGAAAAATTTGATATTCATAGTAATGCTACTGTTATAGATGAGGATGTAAATAAAATAGATGTTGATAGAATTAGAGATATGTTAGATAAACGTTATAGGGATAGTATTCCAAAACGTAGTTTAGATGTTAGAGAGTATGAAGATGATTCTGTTGAAGAAAAATTACAAGATACTAAAGAATATGATATAAACGCTATATTAGAAAAGGCTAAAAAAACACAAGATGTTGATTATGAAAAAGAAAGATTAAAAAAAGTTCATGATACTCAATATGATATATTAAAAAAATTAAATATTGATAATGAAGAGTATGATGAAGAAGAGTTAGAAGATAATGAAGAAAATATAGTTAATTTAATAAACACTATTACCGCTTTAGAAATGAAGAATAAAGAAAACGTTAGTGGTAATACTACTGCACTAGATATATTAAGTGATTTAAAAGATAACGATACTGAAACAGTATATAAAACTATGGAATTAGATAAAGAAATTATAAGTGAGAAAACTACTGAAAATTTAGATGAAGAAGATTTAAGTATTGAAGAAAAATATGATGATTTTAAAGAGTTAGAAAAAGATTTAAAATCTAATAATATTGCTATAAAAGTAGTTGGTATAGTATTCTTAATCATAATATTAATATTAGCTGTTATATTTGCAAATAACTATTTCAATTTAGGACTATTTTAATATAGTTCTTTTTTTTACATAATATTTAGTATGAAACGTTTTTATAAAAAGAAAAATTTTAATAAGAAAAGTAAGATAGGATTAGTAATTTGTAGTGTTATTATATTGGATGTATTATTCTTTAGTTTGTTTGGAGCAAGAATAGGAAAGAGTATATCTTATAGTGCAATGATAAAGATAGAAGAATTAACTAAATATTATATGAATGACAGTATAAAGAAGTATTTAAATTTAGATACTAATGATTATATAAAATTAAATATTGTTAATAATAATATTGTGAATGTTGATATAGATAATAATAAGTGTAATTTTTTACTAAAAAACATAATTAATGATTTAGAAAGTAATGTAAAAAAAATTGAAATGGGAGAAATAAATAATTATCATAATTTAGAAATGTTGAGAAGTAATAATGGTATAGTTGTTTTTATGCCTATTGGGGTTGCTACTAACAATACGTTGTTTGCTCGTCTTGGACCTAAGATTCCTGTTAAAGTTAGTTTTTTAGAAAATGTAGACGCATTTGTAGATGTAGAAGTGGAGAATTATGGAATTAATAATTCATTAATTAAATTATATATAAATATGAAAGTAGAAGAAATTGTTGAACTTCCTATAGAGAAAGATAGAAATAATATAGAATATAAGTTTTTAATAGCAAGCAAACTTGTTAATGGAGAGGTACCTAATATATTAGGCGGAAGTATAGATAGTAGTTCAAGTATAGTAAATAGTGGTGTAAACTAGTTAAATAAAATGGAATAGTTAAAGTTTTAGTGTTATAATTTTTATAGTAGGTGGTGATTACTTATGAACAATATTTTTATAAATGATAGTATTAGTAATGGTATAAGTAATTACTTACTTATAAAGAATGGTAAAGATTATGATAAAGCTCATATTTTTGAAGTGTATGTAATTAGATGTTTATGTAAAATATATGGAGATATAAATATACTTAATCCATATAGAATTGATAATGAAAACAGTTTTAAAAGTAATTTAATTATGTATGGTTTAAAAGTAAGCGAAATGGAAGAGTTTATTAGTTTGATGAATGACTATTCTAAATGGTTAAATAGTGAAAAGAATGTAGGTAAAACTGATTTAACTAGTAAGATAGAAATTATACTTATTAATATGATAATAGAAAGAAATAAAACTAATAAGTTTAGTGATGAAGAATTAGAGTTCTTTGATAAATATTTTGATCCTAAGAATAATAATTTTGCTACTTTACATAGTTTAATAACTAAAGATGTTAATATAATCCCTATGTATTGGAATAGAAAAAAAGCTTTATTAAATAATAATATGAAGTTTAAACTTATTAGAAATGATTTATTAAGTTCTTCAACTTATGATAAATATGGATTAGATAAAGATGATATTTCAAAAATGAGTGAAGAAAAAGTTAAAAATATTAATAATAGAATATTAGAAAAAGAAAAAGAAGATAATAAGCGAAATAAAAAATTCATTCCTAAGAATTTAATTATAACTAGTGGGAATGGATTTGTTGATACATTGATGTTATTGAGTATTATGACTACAGAAATTATGATTGGTATTATGATAGCATTACATTTTTTAAGGAGTTAATATGATAAGTGTTGGGGAGTTTAAGTTTGAGTTAATTGAAAATTTTAGAGATTGTTTTGTAATGGAGGAGTTTGAAAATCTTTTTACAGAATATTTTTATGATTTTGATTATATAGTGGGAGATTATGCTTATTCTAAATTAAGATTAAAAGGTTTTTATGATGATAAGAATAAAAAAGCTAAAAGTTTTAATAAAATATCAAATAAGGAAAAGTATTTGAAAGAAAATTGTGCTTATAGTTGTAAGTATTTTGTATTAAAAAAGATTTAATCTTTTTTTTTTATTTATTTTGTGTTAGAATATTTTTAGAATAGAGAGGGATTTGTATGAATAGTCAAATTACTGTTTTGGATAGAAATGAGCAACCAATGAATGTTGAATTAATTTGTTATTTTAGTAGTGGTGCAAAAAAATATGCTTTTTATACTAAAAATGAAATAGTTCAAGATGGTTTATTAAAAATGTATGTTGCTGAAGAAAATAATGGTTTATCAAATGATATTTCACCTGATGAATGGAATAGTTTGAAAAAAATTATGCAAGGTATTATTACAGGTGGTGCAATTGATATTCAATTTTTAGCATATGCTAATCCATTAAAGTTAAATGAAGGTAAAGCTATAGCGTTAAATGATACAAATATAAATGCTATTAAGACTGCATATAAAAATAATGTAGATAGTAACAATGGAGATACAGTTTTAAATAAAGATTTATTATCCCAAAGTTTTGGTGGTAATGTTGATACTCCTGTTAGTTCTTCAGAACCTATTCAAATGAGTGCTATTCCCCAAAATCAAAATACATTTAATATGGAAGCTACACCTGTTAATTTAAATACAACTCCAGTAGAAGAAGTAAATACTAATCCATTTGATTCAATTCCTAAGATTGAACCAATCGAAAGTGCTCAAGTGGTTGATACTCCATCTTTAAATGCAACTATAGAAGAACCTGCACTTAATATTAATAGTATTAAACCTAGTGGAATAGAAAGTGGTTTTAAAGTTAGTAATGAACCTAATATATTTGATCAACCTACTACAAATATGCCATTTTCTATTAGTGAACAAGAAGTTAATACACCATTAAATGATGTAATTACTCCTATTAATGAAATTTCAAATGTAAATATATTTAGTCAACCGATAGAGAATGTATCTAATAATGTTATGGATAATAATGAAAATAATAAGCTAGATAATAATTTTAATGACATAGATTTAGATAAAAAGATTGCTTTAAATGAAAGAAAAATAAAATTATTTGAAGAATTAGCTAATATTTATAGAGAAGAAAATGAGTTATTAAAACAAGATAATAATTCGTTAGAACATACAGCTTCAAATTTATTTAATAATAATGGTACTTTAAACGAAAATGAAGTATTAGGATAATTAAGACCTAAGTATAAAACTTAGGTTTTTTTCATATATTTTAGTAGTGATATTATGAAAAATGTTATTTATACTTATTATAATATTTTGTTGGATGAAATTAATAAGGATGGTAATAATTATTTTTTTTATTTTAATAATGATTTATATATATTTTATTTGGTTTTAAATGATATAAAAGTTGTAGAATCTGTATATAAATTTATTAAAGATAATAATGTTGATAGTTTTGAAATTATTTTAAATAAAGAAGGTAAATTGTTTTGTGATGTAGAAAATAAAAAATATTCTTTGATAAAAATAAAAGGTATTTTAAAGTATGAAATAAAGTTTGAAGAATTTAAGTTTTATCCTGTAGATACTTCCCCTAATAATTGGGCTGAATTATGGAGTAAAAGATTAGATTATTATGAAATACAACTAAGAGAGTTAGGATATAATTATCAAACCGTGTTAAATTCTTTTGGTATGTTTGCTGGGATGGCAGAGAATGCTATTTTATATTTTAATATAAGTAAGAAAAAGTTTAATGATAAAGAAATAGTAGGGATTGTTCATAATAGAATGAATTATCCTTGTTATTTGATAGATTATAATAATCCTTTAAATTTTGTTATTGATTATAATGTTAGAGATATTGCTGAATATATTAAATCTTATTTGTTAAGTGCTGATTATGAAATTAATAATGTGTTAGTGTTATTAGATAGATTAAGTGTTAATAATTTGATGTTCAATTTACTGTATTCTAGATTAATGTATCCTACATTTTATTTTGATGTTTTTGATAAAATTATTTTAGAAGATGGTAAAGATAGTGATATAGTTGGAGTATTAAATGTAGTTGATAAATATTTAGAAATGTTGAATAAAGTATACTTAACTTTTAAAGAAAAGTATAATATGTTAAATGTAGAGTGGATAAATAAAATAAAAAATGTAGAAAATTAGATTTCTACATTTATTACACTTATTACTTCTGGAATTTGTTCTTTAATAATTTCTAAAATATTATCATTTAGAGTAAAGTCTTGAAACCCACAATGACTACAAGCTCCATAAAGTTTAACAAAGACATAATTGTCTTCATATTTTATGAACTCTATATCGCCACCATCACTATTTAAATATGGTCTTATATCTTCAATAATACTTTTAATTATTTCTTCATTGCTTTTTTTTGTGATTTTTTCATTATTATTTTCTTGATTCATATGTATCACCTTTAGTTATTATATCAAAAAATTTTACTTAGTAAATAAAATTTGGTATAATACGTCATGAAGAGGTGCAATAATGGAAAACTATATAGTTGGAAGTATTGTAAAGGGAGAAGTAACTGGTATTGAACCTTATGGAATATTTGTTAAAGTTGATGAATATAATGGTTTAATACATATAAGTGAAATTGCTAATAATTATATATCAAATATTACCAAATATGTTAATATTGGAGAAAGAATTTATGCTAAAGTAATTGAAGTTGATACAGAAAATAATAGATTAAAACTTTCTATAAAAGGATTAAATTATAAGGAATTTTATGAAAATAGAAAAGTAAAAGAGTCAGTTAGAGGTTTTTCACCTTTACAAGAAAATTTAGAAAAGTGGATGGATTACACTTTAAAAGAAATGGAACACTAGTAATAGTGTTTTTTATTTTTTATGATATAATTATCTTGTAATGGTAGTCATTATAGGGAGGTAAAGTATGAGAACTGTTGGTACAGTAGTAAGAGGTATTAGAACGCCGATTATTAAAGAAAATGATGATTTGGCAAATATCGTTGTTGATTCTTTATTAGAAGCACAAAAAGAGGAAGGTTTTAAGTTTAGAGATAGGGATGTAGTAGCAATAACTGAAGCTGTAGTAGGTATAAGCGAAGGTAATTATGTTACAGTAGATGATATTGCTGAAGTTTTAAAAGAAAAGTATCCTAGTAAAAATATAGGAGTTGTTTTTCCTATATTAAGTCGTAATCGTTTTTCTATGATTTTAAAAGGAATAGCTCGTGGTATGGATAAAATTACTATGTTGTTAAGTTTTCCAAGTGATGAAGTAGGTAATGGTATATTGGATGAAGAAAAGTTTGATAATAGTAAATTTACTTTAAGCGATGTTATTACTGAAGAAGAGTATAGAGAAAATTTTGGAGATTTTATTCATCCATTTACTGGAATTAATATGGTTGATTTTTATAAAGGGTTAGTTGAAAGTGAAAATTGTAAAATAGAATTTGTTTTTGCTAATGATGCAAGGGAAATATTAAATTATACAAAAGATGTATTATGTTGTGATATTCATACACGTTTTAAAACTAAGAAAATGTTAGTTGAAAACGGAGGAGAAAACATTTTTGGGTTACATGATGTTTTGACTACTTCTTATAATGGCAGTGGATTTAATCCGGACTATGGATTGTTAGGTTCAAATAAAGCAACTGAAGAAAGGTTAAAATTATTTCCTAGAACAGGGAAAGAATTAGTTAATAAAATTCAAGAGAGATTAAAATTAGAAACTGGTAAAACTATTGAAGTAATGGTTTATGGAGATGGAGCGTTTAAGGATCCGGTAGGACATATTTGGGAATTAGCTGATCCGGTAGTATCTCCAGCATATACAAGTGGTTTAGAAGGAACGCCTAATGAACTTAAGTTAAAATATATTTCTGATAATAAATTTGCTAATTTAAAAGGTGATGAGTTAAAAGAAGCTATAAAAGGTGAAATAAAAATTAAAAATGATAATTTAAAAGGTAATATGTTATCTCAAGGAACTACACCTAGAAGATTAACAGATTTAATTGGCTCGTTATGTGACTTAACTAGTGGTAGTGGTGATAAAGGTACTCCAGTAGTATTTATACAAGGCTATTTTGATAATTTAGCTGATGAATAGAAATCTATTAGGTTTCTATTTTTTGTAGATTGAAAAATAGAGTTCCCTATGATAGAATAATACACATGAAAAAAGAAATTAATAAAACTATGATGAACCCAACTTATTTAGAAGAATATTTTTCAAACAAGGGATATGAATGTTTGAATCCTTTTAGTGTTGTTAATAGTGGAACTGATACTATTTTTACTACAGCAGGTATACAACCTATTTTAAGAAATGTTATGAATGGTAATCTTTCTCCAAATAATATTTATTATGTAGGACAACCTGTTTTGAGAAGTCAATTTATTAAATCACTTGGAGAGGGTTATTCTTTAGCTTTTAATAATTGTACAACAGTTGCTATAAATAATAGTTCAAAAGACCATGATATTTTAGTTGATGATTGGTTAAAGTGTTTTTATGATTTAGGATTAGAAAAAAAATATTTTTCAACTAGATCAAAAGATTATACAGATAAATGGGGAGAAATTGAATTAGGTGGATATAAAACATTTTATATTTATAAGGATACTGAATTAGGTGATGCTACTTATTTTAATTATGTTTCAACCAATGATAGTAAAGTAGATATAAAAACATTCAGTGATGTGGGTTTTGGTTTAGAAAGAATACGATGGGTTTGTAATCCACAAAAGTCTTATTATGATATTAATGGCGATACTAGTATGTTAGAGGTGGATAAAAAAGCGATAATATCTGCTATAGTGTTATTGGTTATTAATGGTGTTAGTCCATCGAATAAAGATGCTGGTTATAGAATAAGACTTTTTTCTAAAAAAATAATAAGTGATTATGGTATTGATGTACTTAATTCGAAATTAGAAAAATATATGGACGATTGCATTAATTATTGGATTAATTGGCAAAAAACTGCAAATTATGATAGGGATTATATTAAAGATATCATAAAAAAAGAGTTGGATAGAAATGGTAATAGATATATTCTTGATGCATTAGAATTAAGCGGATTTTCTAATGTTAAGGGTGTCAATATAAATATTTCAAGAGAAGAATTTTTGAAGAGGTTAAAAGGTTCTGGAGTTAATGAAATAGTTTTGAGAAAAGTTTTAAGAAGGGAAGATTCAAAATGAATAAAGGAATAATTTTTTTATCAGGTGGTGGAGATGAAAAAGCTAGTTATGAATTGGATAAAGAATTTGTGTCTTTGTTAGAAAATAATTCAAATATTTTATACATTCCTCATGCAAATAAAAAACAATATCCTGATTTTTCTAGCAGTTTAGAATGGTTAACTAATACTTTAAAAAATGTTGATAAATCAAAAAAAATAAATATTAATATTCCTTCTACTTATGCAGTATTAGAAAAAGTTTCTTTAGATAAGTATCAAGCTGTATATATTGGTGGTGGAAATACCTTCCATTTGTTAGATGTATTAAACAAAACTAATTTTTCTGAAAAACTAATATCTTTTTATAATCATGGCGGTATAATATATGGTGGAAGTGCAGGTGCAATTATATTAGGTAAAACTATTAAAACTGTAGTTGAAGAAAGAAATAGTTTAGAAGAGAGTAGTGAAGGATTAGATTTAATAAATGGATATTCATTTGTGTGTCATGCTAATGATGAAATAATTGATAAGTTAAGCAAAAGTAATTTAAGTTCAATTATTGCATTGTATGAGGAATCAGGAATAATTTTTTCTGATAATATAATAAGAAGTATTGGAAAACAAAATAAAACAGTTAATTAATAACTGTTTATTTTATTTTCATTATTTATAATGCTTAAAGTAATATTTTGGTGATTGTTTATATTGTTATTTATAATTTCTGTAATCTTTTTTTCTATAATAGGTGTTAAATCTTTGTTAATTTCTACAGCAATATTCCATGGATTAGTAATTGAGTCTCCCATTTTTGAAGTGCAATATACTGTATTTTCGATTCCTAATTCGCTATATATTTCTTTACTAATTAAATCACCGATAACAGTAAATAATTTTCCTGTATGGTAAACTGGATTTTTTCCGCATGCTGCTTCCATACTAAAGTTTCTTGAAAAAGGAATAACTCCTCTTGAACGATTTCCTCTTCCGACAGCCCCTTCATCTCCGCTTTCTACAGCGCTCCCGATAGCTGTTAAGTAGTAGTCATCAGTTTCTTTATTATCTCTTGTATTTAAATATATTTCGATTTTTGAATTAGGAAAATAATTTATTGAAATTTCATTAATTAAATTTTTTATTATCTCTAATTTATTAAAATAATCTTCTTTATTTAATGTATATTTTGCAATTAATGGTACACAAGAAGTTATTTCTATATTTTTATCTTTTCTAATACCCATTACTTTTATATCATTTCCTATGTATGGGTATTTTTCTTTGTATTCATTTGAATTTAATTTTTGTTCAATATCTAAAACTAATTTTTCTAAGTTACTCATTGGGTAATAACTAACTGTTGTTGATGTATCATTACATCTATTGTAATTATTATGTCTTTTACTATCTTCTTCTGAAATAGCTTCAAAGAATTTTTTTCTTTCGTTATTAGTATTCCCTTCATTGTTATATACCACCCCAGGGCCTTCATTATGATGTGTGTTATCTATTATCGTTAAAAAATTGTCAGTGTCTAATAATGGGAATAATTCTTTGAAATATTCTTTTATTGTATTTGAAACTATATTCATATAATCTATAGTTGTTCCGTTAAACTTAGATGTAAATCTTCCATTAATTAAAATTCTGATAGGGTGAGTCATTTCTCCTTTTCCAAAGTATACTTTAGAACCACCACCTAATATAGATAGTTTATCAATCATGTGTCTTAAAATTACTCCATAATTTTCTAAACAATATTTAGAGTATGAAGCAGAAATTTTTTCAGCTAAAGTATCACATATGTTGTCTGGATGTCCTTTACCTTTTGTTTCAACGACTTCAAATTTTGTATCATTAATATTATCTTTAATATTTGAATAAATAAATGGTTTCATATTATTATCTCCTTTATTAATTGTATGTTATCACTTTTATTTTTTGTTTTCAATAATAAAAGAATTTAAATATAGAAAAATTAACAAGTAAAAAACTCAAACAATTAGTTTGAGTTTTAAATACAAATCTGGTGGCTCCAGCGGGAATTGAACCAGCGACACAAGGATTTTCAGTCCTCTGCTCTACCGACTGAGCTATGGAGCCAATAAAAAATGGCGGTCCGTACGGGATTCGAACCCGTGATCTTCTGCGTGACAGGCAGACGTCATAGGCCTCTAGACTAACGGACCATCATGGTTGCGGGAGTAGGATTTGAACCTACGGCCTCTGGGTTATGAGCCCAGCGAGCTACCGAGCTGCTCCATCCCGCGATAAATAAAACTTAATTGGCGGAGAAAGAGGGATTCGAACCCCCGCGCCGTTGCCGACCTCCTGGTTTTCAAGACCAGTCCCTTCAACCGGACTTGGGTATTTCTCCGTTCGTTCCTTCAAGGAACAAATTGATTATAGCATAGAAAAGAAAAAATAGTCAACAAAATTTATAAAAAAAGTTATATTTTTTCATTTTTTTTCAAAAATAGCTATTTTTTTTCTCTTTTTGTTAAAAATTTTTCAAAAAAATAAAAAAAAGTATTGATTTAAATAAAATTTTAGGGTATACTCAAATAGTCTTAATTAATTAAGACAACCGAGTTGGTGTTGCCCAAGTGGCGGAACAGGTAGACGCACAGGACTTAAAATCCTGCGAGATTTAACCCTCGTGCCGGTTCAAGTCCGGCCTTGGGCACCAATTTATGTTTGAGAAAATATCTCTCGGGCGATTAGCTCAGTTGGTTAGAGCACCTGCCTTACAAGCAGGGGGTCATAGGTTCGAGTCCTATATCGCCCACCATTTTATTTGCCGACATAGCGTAACTGGCAGCGCAACTGACTTGTAATCAGTAGGTTGGGGGTTCGACTCCCTCTGTCGGCACCACTTATTATGGAGGGATAGCGAAGTGGTCAAACGCGGCAGACTGTAAATCTGTTCCTTCGGGTTCCATGGTTCAAATCCATGTCCCTCCACCACTTTTAAAATATTGCCTCGTAGCCAAGTGGTAAGGCATCAGACTTTGACTCTGACATTCCGGTGGTTCGAACCCACCCGAGGCAGCCATCTTATTTTTTTATTGTTTATGTCGCGTTAGCTCAGTCGGTAGAGCATCTGACTTTTAATCAGAGGGTCCGGGATTCGAGTTCCCGACGCGACACCACTTAGAAATTAGAGTTTGTAAGAAATTACAAACTTTTTTATTTTATATGTTGACAAGCGTATAAAATACACATATAATATAATTGGAGATGGTAGTGTGGAAAAGAATAATCCTCTATATAAAAATCAAGGTATACATTTGATAACTACTATATTTACTGTTGAAGATGGTAAAGTTAAAGTTTTATTAATTAAGAGAAAAAATGAACCTTTTAAAGATAAGTGGGCTTTAGTAGGTGGTGCATTATATAATAATGAAGAAATTGAAGTCGGGGTAAAACGAGAGATTTTTGAAAAAACTGGTATTAAAGATATAGATATATATTTTTCTTCTATGTTTAGTAAAATTGATCGTTCACCTATTATGCGAATGATAGCTCTTAGTTATGTCGGAATTGTTGATAATAGTAAAATGGAAATATTAAAGGAAACTTTTAAGACAAGTAATGCAGATTGGTTTACTATAGATAATATTCCTGACTTAGCTTATGACCATAATGAAATATTTGAGACTTCTTTAAAAAAATTAAGAGAGTTAATAGATAGTACTGATATATTGAAAGTTTTATTTTCTGGAATGTTTACCATTCCTGAGTTACAGTCTGTATATGAAATAATATATGGTTATGAATTAGACAGAAGAAACTTTAGGAAAAAATTAATATTAAGTAATTTAATAGTTGATACAAATAAGTATAAAAATTATAAAGGTAAAAAACCTGCTAAACTATATAAGTTTAGATAATTTTTTTAAGATTAAATGTGTATAAAATACACATAAAGGAGGATGTATGATATATCTAGTTAGACATGGTTTGGATGATGAAAATTATATTGGTGGATGGAGTGATGTTGATTTAACAAGTGTTGGTCGCAAACAAATAGAAGAAACTTCTAAATTTATTGTTGATAATGAATTAGTTATAAACAAAATTATTTCAAGTGATGTTAAAAGAGCTGTTACAACTGCTAGTATAATTGATGAAAGATTAAATTTAGGAATTGAACTTAGTAAAAAGTTGAGAGAATTAGATAAAGGTGATTATACTGGAATTTTAAAAAGTAAATTAAGCTTTCGAGAACAGATAAGAATTAATGAATTTGGTATATATGATAAATATCCTAATGGAGAGTCAATGATTGATTTATTTAAACGAATGCAAATTTATTTAACGAAGATAAAGGATTTTGATAACACATTATTAGTTACTCATCGTGGTGTTATAAATATGTTTTATTATCTATTAAATGATATTGAACCTACTATGGATAAGGGTATGTTTGGTGTTGTTCATGGTTCAGTACATGAAATGGATATAAATAAAAGATTAATTAGGAGGATTTATTAATGGGAAAAGTTGTAAAAAGAATAGTTTTAACTGGTGGTCCGTGTGCTGGAAAATCAAGTAGTTTAGATTTAATTCAAGATTATTTGATAAATAAAGGTTATGTTGTATATACAGTTCAGGAAAGTGCTACAGAATTAATTAATAGTGGCATAAAACCATTTGGATATAATAAATTAGACTTATATAAATTTCAGGAAGTAATTTTAAAATATCAATTAGATAAAGAACAGTTAGTTGAATATGTTGCTAAAAATTTTAATATAGATAAAGATATAGTAATAATATATGATAGAGCTATCATTGATAATAAAGCCTATATAGGACAAAGTGATTTTGATAAATTATTAGATAAATATAATTTAAATGAAATAGATATTTTAGATAAATATGATTTAGTAATTCATTTAGAAACAGCAGCTAAAAAAAATGTTTATACTAAAGATAATAATAAGGCAAGAAGTGAGAACGAATTAGAAGCGATAGATTTAGATAATAAGACATATGATGCTTGGAAATTACATAAAAATTTAGTTAGAGTTAGATGTTTTGACAAGTTTGAAGATAAACAAAGAAAAATTTTGGAAATATGTAGCAATAATTTTTCTAAAAATATTAAAAAACAATTTAAATATATACTTGATGAAAAGAAATGTATATTTGATAATTTATTAGATACGTCTAATTGTGTTGATATTACTCAATATTATTTAGAGTTTGAAGACGAGTATGAACATAGGGTAAGAGTTGTTGAATATAAAGATAGTGTTAAGTATTTTTATACTGTTCAATTAAAAAAAGATAATGGAATTTCTTATATTGTTTATGATAATTTGATTGATGAAAATATATATAATATGTTAATTAGTACAAAACCTATAAAAAATACAGTTAGTAAAATTAGGTATTATTTTACTTATAATGAGATACAATTTCATTTAGATATTTTTGAAGATGGAAAAATGATATTAGAAAGTAATGATGATAATTTTAAACAAAGTTCATTTAATATTATAAAAGATGTTACAGCTGATGAAAATTATTTAAATAAAAATATAGTATTTAGAACTAATTCTCTATTATTAAAAAATAATTAATGTTATAATTAATATTAATTGGGGAGGTTTAGCATAAAGTGAGTAAGGCAAAAATAAAAAGAAAAAGATATTTAAATATGTTGAAAAATTATAAAAAAGATATGGAAATATTTGAACAAGGTACAAGATTAGATGTTATAATTTCTAAAATATTAGAAAAACCAGAAGATTTTTATATTAGAGTGTGTGAAGAATTAGCGCCAGAAGAAAGACTTTATATAATTAAAAATTTAAAAAATAAATGTTGTAATAATTGTTCTAATCCTGGTTGTAGAGTTGAAAATAATGAAAAAGATGGTTTAAATGAATTTGGAGAATTACAAGGTTCAAGTTGTTTAGGTTGGCAGAATTATAGATATATAGGAATGGCTAAAGTATTAAGAATAAATGATATAAATAAATTAAAAAATACACTTTTATAATAAGTGTAATTAAAGTAGACTTAGTCTACTTTTTTTATATCTAAAATATCATCAATGTTTATAAGTTTATTATCTATAGTTATTAGATTGTTTTTTGTTTTTCCTATTATATTTTCGGTAATAGTTTTATCTTTATAATATATATTGACTTTTATTTTATAAATATAGTTTTTTGATTTAAATATTTGTTCAATTTTTTTATTTATAGCATATTTAGATAAATCAGTAGTTTCTATATTTTCATTTTTTATTTTTATATATTCTATAGAATTATCAATTTTTTTATCAAAAGTATTAGTATAAAGAACTGGTAATTTTTTCATAAAGACACCTCTATAGTAATATATGAATAATTATTAGATTATTTTACAAAATATAAATATGAAAAAGAATTTTTTTAAATATTTTATACCAATTATTATATTAAGCATATTAGGAGTAGTTGCTATAAATTGTTCTAAAAGTATAGTTACTAATTATTATGATTTTTTAAAAAAGCAAATTATATTTATTATTATGGGAGTAATTTTATTATTTTTATTTAAAAATATTAATTTAAAATATATAAAAAAGTATAGTTTTTTATTTTATATATTTACTTTATTTTTATTGGTTTATGTATTATTTTTTGGTAGTACTATTAATGGTAGTAAAAGTTGGATTAGTTTATTTGGATTTAGTATACAACCAAGTGAATTTGCTAAAATAGCTATACTTTTATGTTTGGATAAATATATTCATAGTAAATATGGTTTTATTAAAAGTATTTTTATAGTTATTGTTCCTAGTATTCTTACTTTTTTACAACCTGATACTGGTACTGTATTATTTTATTTAGTTATATATTTTAGTATATTTATTTCTATGGGTTTAAAGAGGAAATATTATATTGGTTTATTGAGTTTAATTGGTATAGTTATTGTAAGTTATTTTTATTTATATTATTTTCAAAGTGAATTATTTGTTAGAGTTTTTGGTACTAGTTTTTTTTATAGGACTGATAGAATTATAAATTTTATGAGTAGTGAAGGTTTTCAAATTAACAATGCTTTAATTGGTATTGGAAATGGAGGAGTAATAGGAAATGGTAGTAATTATGTGATTTATATACCTGAAGCTATAACTGATTTTATGTTTGCGAATATTTTAACGATGTTTGGATTTATTGGTGGTATTATTGTAGTTCTATTGTTTTTGTATTTAGATATTTTGTTGCTTAAAGATATTTATAGTTTAAAGAAGCATAAATATTTTGTTATAGGTTTATTTGGATTGTTTTTATATCAACAAATTCAGCATATGTTTATGGATGTAGGGTTATTACCAATTACTGGTATTACTTTACCATTTGTTTCTTATGGAGGGAGTAGTTTGATATCATATTTTATATTATTTGGAATTTTATTAAATATAAAAAAGTATCAAATTGATACTTAATAATATCCGCCTGAAGAATAGTTATAATATCCTGTATTATAAGGTCTATATGGAGGATATGGACTATATGGTGGGTAAGGTGGATACTGTGGTGGATTAACATATACTGGTCTAGGTCTTGATGCTCCAACTATAGCTCCTCCAGCTAATCCTCCTAATAAGAATGGAAAAAATGGGAAGAAAATTCTATCATCGCTATTAAAATTTGGATTTGCATTATTAAAATACATAAAAAATCTCCTTTCATATTATTATAGTGAAGGAGATTTTTTTTTAATAGGCATAAATCCTATAAAGATTAATGCTTGGAGAAGATAAAAATCTTACATTTAATCCTGAGGTACCTATACCATTTGATATAAATATTTCTCTATTATCTAACTTATAGTATTCTTGATAATATTTTTTAGAGCCTACAGGAGTATAAATTGTTCCTATTAATGGTAATCTAACTTGTCCGTTGTGTGAGTGCCCAGAAAATAAAATATCAAAATCATATTCTTTTATTTTTTCATATTCATCTGGTTCATGTAACATTATGAATCTAAAGTAATTATTTTCTTTTTCTAATATTTCATAGTTTACTTTAGTTTCTAGCGCATCACTAAATCCTACTAAAGAAATAGGAGTAGATTCTTTATAATATATTAATTTTTCTTCATTTTCTAATATTGTAAAGTTTTCATTAAAAATATTTTTAAAACTTTCAGGATTATTTATTATATCGTGATTTCCAGATACAGCAAAGTTTCCTAATGTAGAGTCTATTTTATTTAATTCTTTTTTTGCTTCTTCTATTTCTTTATTTGAATAAGTAAATCTTTTATCTAAAAAATCGCCGGTAAATATTACTATATCAGGATTTTGTTTATTTATTAATTTAACTATTTTTTTTAAATAAGTATTGTCTACTGTGCTTTTATAATGTATGTCGCTTATATGTATTATTTTTAAACCATCAAAAGAATCTGGTATATTCTTATTTTCTATTTTGTATTCTTTAATAGATAAATTATTAGGTTCTATATAATATCCATATAAAAATAGTAGTGATATAAAGAATAAAATATAGATAAAAATATTTCTTTTTTTATTTTCTTTTTTCTTTTGTTTATTCATTTTTATACTGCTTTAAAATAGTATTAGTATAATTACATTTATTGTATTATGTAATATGTGTGCAATAATATTTGATATTATATTGTCTGTTTTTATATATATTTTACTAAATGTTATACCTAAAATTAAGTATGGGATTATATATAA
>JAZQIU010000007.1:0-26851 GCA_045541255.1 Bacilli bacterium
TAACAAACAAGTATTAAAAGGATATAATGATCTTGCTACTACAAATCCAATTCTTGCGAAAGAATGGAATTATGAAAAGAATGATGATTTAAAACCAGATATGGTTACATCAGGAACTCACCAAAAAGTATGGTGGAAATGTGAAAAAGGACATGAATGGGAAGCAAGTATAGATAATAGAAATAGAGGTACAGGTTGTCCTATTTGTGCTAACATGCAAGTTCTGAAAGGATTTAACGATTTAGAAACCATCAATCCTGAACTTGTAAAAGAGTGGAATTACGATAAAAACGAAAATTTAAAACCAACAATGGTTACTGCTAATAGTGGAAAAAAAGTATGGTGGAAATGCAAAGAAGGACATGAATGGGAAGCAAGTATAAATAATAGAAATAAAGGAACAAAATGTCCAATATGCAATAATAGATAAATATTACAAATTACAATTTATTGAGCTGAAAAGCTCTTTTTATTTTGATAAAAGAAAGGAGAAAAATGAATTCTAAAAAATTTTTGGAACAGGAAAAAGCTGTAGAAAAAATATTTGATGAGTATATGTCAAAAGAGGGGTATGATGTTCATATATATGATGAAGAGGATTTGAAATATTTTGGGTATGGTGGTTATGCAATAAAGGAAGATAAATTTGCAGTGATTTTTAATTTGCGTGGTCAAGTTTATCCTAGAGGATTTTCTATTAGCGTAGAGGATAGAAATGGTAACTTGGTAATAATGGGGGAAACTGTAGCGATCTATTCTATATCTTTTACTTCTGAAACACCAAAAGAAGAAGTCAAAAATAAATTCAAGTTAATGTTAGATGATATTTATAATAAATATAAAGTTTATTCAAAAGAAAATAGATTAGATTTTGTTTTTAATGAGTATGAAGTTGACAGGAAAAATTACGATGATGTTCAGGAACTACAAAAAAATAATGAAATAGATTTTGAAATTGAAAAATAATAAAAAGAGAGGAAAAAGAAAAATGAAAAATAATGTTATTAATATATTTGGTTATAAGTATAATGAAAATCAAAATAAGTATGTAGTAGATCAAAAACAAGCGGAGGTTATCAAAACTATTTATGAGTTATATAATAAGTATTTTTTATATTCAGATGAAATTGAAGAATTAATAAAAGGTAAAATTGATATAGACGATATAATTGCAAAAAGAATAGATGATATTTATGAAATGTTGGAAGAACAAAAATTAGAATCTGTAAACCCTTTTGCAAATTTGAATATTGCAAATTTATTAAAATGTGCTTATGGGTTAAGAGAACATTTAATAAATCATTTTGATGATTTAAAACTAAAAATGGAATATATTGAAAATACAAATGATGATGTAGATGTTGATGGTATTTTAAATTATATCCCTGATGTTTTGACGCTATTAAATGATAGATACGAGTTTATAAACAAATATAAAGATTTTAAAGAAATAAGGTCAACAATAAATAATTATATTGAAGAAACAAGAAAAGTTACTAATGGAAATTATAAAGATTTAATAGAAAAAACTATTGATATTGAAAAAATATATTCAATTAGTCATAGTTCAATTATAAGTGAAGAAAAATATAAAGAAGTTTTAGAAACTATTAAAAATAAAGATTTAATTAATGAAGAAATAGAAAAATAAAAAGGAGAAGAATAATGTTAAATATTGAGGAGATAAAAAAACATATAGAATATTTTAGAAAAGATAAATACGATAGGGAATTTTATGTAGCACTTCTAATATATGATGTGCTAGGCTATAATGAAAAAGAGGTAACAGAAGAAATTATAAATCGAGTTTATGATATTGAGGAACAATATGAATCCATTTATAAAAGTGAATTACGAGATGAATTAAGAAATGAATTAGAAATGGAACAAGAAGAGGAGATTGAAATATGATAAAAAAAATATTTAAAGCAGTATATATATTATTATTTATACTAATATCAGCATTTTGTTTTTATAATGCTTATAAAATTAAAAATGAACAAAAGGAAATAATTGAAGAACAGCAAGAATTAATTGAAATAGCTGAAATACCCGAAGAAGTTGAAATAGCTGAGGAAAAAAGTGATGAAATAAATTTCCAAGATTTAATAAATATAAATTCAGATTTTGTTGGATGGATAAAAATTGAAAATACAAATATAAATTATCCAATAGTGCAAGGTACTAATAATACCTATTATTTAAAACATTCTTTTTATAAAGAATATAATAATGCTGGAAGTATTTATATGGATGCTACTGCAAATAAGGACTTGTCATCGTATAATACATTTATTTATGGACATTATACTTCAAATGGTAGTATGTTTGGAGATTTAGGAAAATATATGAAACAATCATTTTATAATAATCATAAAGATATATATATTTATACACCGGACAAAAATTATAAATTAGAAATATTTAGTGTTCATGTAGATAAGGCATCATCCAAATCTTATCAAATGAATTTTACGACTGAAGAAGCATTTAAAGAATATATTGAGTTAATGAAAAATTATAGTGTTATAAAAAGTGATGTTGAAATAGATTATAGCAAAGATAGAATAGTGACATTATATTCTTGTTCGCATGAAAGAGGACACGCAAAAGATGATAGATATTATGTTCATGCAAAAATAGTGGAATTATAAAGATGTAGATCGTAGAAATACGATTTTTTTTGTTTTATAAATAGATTTTAGATTTACCGAAAAACAATGAGAAAGGAAATTTAGATGAATGAAACAAAAGGCATATTTAAACTTAGTAAAAAACAAAAAGAAATGATGAACGCAAGGTTAATCATTTCTTTGTTTGAAACTTTATATAGAAATAATTATATAACTAAAAAGGAATTTGATATATTGGCTTTAAATTTACATCGTACTTTTAACATTGACAGTAAATTATTATAAACTTAATGTCAGTTGAAACTGACAAACAAGGAGGAGTTAAAAATGAAAAGAATTGTTGCTATATATGCAAGGGTATCAACTGAACATGAAGCACAACTTTCAGCACTAGAAAACCAAGTCCAATATTATGATGATATATTAGCAAAACATCCAGATTGGGAACTTTATGATAGATATATAGATGAAGGGATTACTGGAACATCTATCAAAAAAAGAAAAAATTTTTTAAGAATGATGGAAGATGCAAAAAATGGATGTTTTGATTTAATTATTACTCGTGAGGTTTCTCGATTTGCAAGAAATACAGTAGATACACTTCAAGAAACAAGAAATTTAAAAAAAATAGGAGTTGAAGTGTATTTTACTGAAGATAATATCTGGACTTTTAATGATGAAGATGGTGAGTTAAAATTAACTATTATGGCTACTTTAGCACAAAACGAAAGTAAAAAAACTTCTCAGAGAGTTAAGGCTGGTCAAAAAATTTCCTTTGAAAATGGTGTGTTTTATGGTACAGGTAATGTATTGGGTTATGATAAAGTTGGAAAGGATATGATTGTAAACGAAGAACAGGCAGAAATTGTAAGATTTATTTTTTCATCTTTTTTAGATGGCATGGGCTCGACTGCAATAAAATACGAATTAGAAAAAAGAGGTTGTTTAACATCGACTGGTTTAAAAAACTGGAGTGCATCATATATAACAAGAATTTTAAAGAATCCATTTTATTGTGGAACTATTGTATATAGAAAAAGTTTTGTTCCTGATTTTTTAGAACAAAAGGCAATTATTAATAAAGGCGATGTAGAGCAAATAATTGTAGAAGGAAGACATCAACCTCTTATATCTAAAGAAGATTTTCAAAGAGTTCAAGAATTATTTAAAGTTCGTTCTGCTCATATCCCAGAAAGGAAAAAAGCAGGATATGGAAATCCAAAGAGTATTTGGAGTAAAAAACTTGTTTGTAATTGTGGCTCCACATATAATAAAAGAATTTATCACAAAAAGAATGAAGAAACAACTTTTTGTTATCAGTGTTATAAACAAAAAAATATGGGAACAGCTAGAGCAAGACAAAAGCGAGGACTTGAAATAGATGGTGCATGTGATACACCAATTGTTCAAGAATGGAAATTAAATTTAACAGCTAATGTTTTGTTTAATATGATTTGGGAAGATAAAGAATCTATAATTGATATGGCAAATAAAATGATAGATGAAAATATAAAAGAAGAAGATCATAATAATGAAATTGACAATATTATCAAAAGTAATTTAAATAAAATAGAAAGCAATAATAGAAAAGCAGAAAAACTATTAGAGATGTATTTGAGTGGAGATATGATAAAAAAAGAAGAGTATATTAAGAAGAAAACTGAAATAGAAGAGGTTATTACGAAATTAAAAAAAGAAAATGAAGAATTAGAACAAAAAAGAAATATTCCGAAAGAAACTTTGCTTGATAGAATAAAAAAATTAAAGAATTGTATAAAGAAAATATTAAATTGGGATGATGAAAATGTTTCAGATGAAATAGTTGAATCTTTTGTTGATAAAATAATTGTTTTAAATGAAGGATTTGTATGGAAATTAAATTATATTAATGATATAATAGAAGTAGATATAAAAGGACGCAGTAACTCATCTAGTAGCAATTTATTTATAAATGGTAAATTGCTACCCGAGTTTGACTGTGGCACAAGCTGTAGTTAAAGAAAAGTTAGAAAAATAAAAAATGGACTAAGAAAATAATCTTAGTCTTTTTTATATACTTGTAATTGTTTTGTCTTAGTGTATAATATTATTTGTTAGGTGTGGTTTTATGACAGAAAAGCAAATGAAACATTATGTACGTAGTCTTTATAAATATAAAAAAATTACCGATATTCAATTTAGAAATGCTTTTAGTGATTTAAAAAAAATACGTGATAATGATATGTTATTTTATTATTTTAATATGGGAAAATTATATAGTGCTTATGGAAATTTGGAAAAGGCAGTATTTTATTTAAATGAAGCGATTAAGTTAAAAGAAGATAATCCTGCGGCTTATTATAATTTATATAAATGTTATGTAAAAATGAACGATATTAAAAAGGCAAAAAATAGTTTTGAAAGATTTTTAGAAATAAACACAGTGGATGTTAATTTTGAGTTTGTTAGTAAAATTATGAATGCTATTGATTTAATAGGTAAAGATTTTTCTGAGTATGTTAGAAGCGATTTTTCAGTAAGTTATATATCTAAATTGGGCTATAATAATTTAGATGATAATAATGAATTGAAAGATATTTATTTTGAAGTTTTGAAATGTTTTAATGCTAGAAACTATTTAGAGTGTATAAACAAGTTAAAAATGATGAATGTAAAAATAAATGAAACTAATTATCCTATGGAAGTTGATACACTAATTCAATTAGTTAAAAATTTGAAAGATAAAGCAATCATTTATTATAGAACTTATTTAGAAAGTGAAAAATCAAAAGAAATATCTGATGAAATGTATGTAAATATATTGTTGTATTTATATAAATTAGGTTCTTATTCAACGGAAAGCTTTTTAAGAAAGATTGAAGAAATTATTTTATGTGATTCTCATGTTAAAGGTGAGTTGATTCTTGATAAGATTTCAACTATTAAAGGATTTGAGAATAATCAAGATATGATTAATTATTTAAGAGGAATTGTTAATGAAAAAACTGCATTTTTATTATTAGAACAAGATAAACGAGATGAATTTATTTCTAAAAGATTAGTTGCAAAAAATCAATATTTGAGAAAACAGTATGACCTTTCTTTAGAATCTTATTTAGAATTAAAGAATGAATTTAATTTTCCGATTTGCGATTATTATATTGGAAAGATTATGTTTAGAATTGGCAATTTTTCAGAAGCAAAAAAATACTTTTTGAGTTATTTAGAACAAGGTGGGGCTAAAGTTGAAAAAGCTTATATGTTTTTAGCTAAAATTGAAAAAATTAGAAAGAATATCAATGAATCAAAAAATTATGCTAAAATGATGGGTAGAATCCATGATGTATTTTTAAGAGATTTTAAATATCTATCTGATAAACAATATAAAAAGTCAAAATATATAAATAATGACGATGATTCAATTGATACGGTTAAGAATAAAAGAATGAGAACTATAAAAATGAAAGAGGAAGATTTTAAAGTGGATGAATCTTTGTCTGTTGCTGATTTTGATGATACTAATATTGATGGTAAACTTACAATTATTAAGAATCTTTTACGTTTGAGAGAATTAGAAAAAGCAAGAATATTACTTGAGAAAGTTCAACAAGAATGTACACCTCAAGAGCGTCCTAAAGTTTTACAGTTTCAAAGGAATACGAAACTTTATATGAATCAAATACGAAAAAATTAATCTTGAAAGAAAGTACTACAAATATACTTTCTTTTTTTTTGATTATTTGTTATAATTTATTTATCATAGGGGATGGCATTATGAAGAGTAAGAAAGGTCAAGCTTTAGTAGAATTTATTATAATTTTACCTATACTTATTTTTATATTATTGGCAGTAATAGATTATGGTGTTATTAGTTTTAATAAGTCAAAACTTGAAAATATTATTACAGATTTAAGTGATATGTATAAAAATAAAGAATCGGAAGAAGAAATTAATAATTTTGTTAAAAGTAATGATAAAGATTTGGAAATAAAGACTACTTATGAAGATAAGTATATAAATATTAAGTTATATAAAAAGTATAATTATATTACACCTGGTTTAGATAAAATTTTTAAATCTAACGAAATAAGTGTTGGGAGGAAAATATATAATGGATAAATATGGAAAAGGTGGAACTATTTTTATAGTATTAATACCTGTTATTTTAATCATTACTTTAGTGGTTGTTGATACTATAATTAATTTTACTACAACAAAAGCTTATCAAAAAGTTACAGAAAATATTTTGAATGAAGTGATGAATAATCCTGAAATAGATGTTGAAGATTATAGTGAAGAAATAAAACGTTCATACGAAAGAAAAGGTTATGAAACTGATATGCTTGTAATAGAGGCAAATAGTTATGATGTTTATGTAGAAAATGAACATAAGTATTTTAATTTGTTTAGTTCTTTAATTAATAAAAATGGGGAAGATGGAGAAATAAAAATATTAGGAGTAACTTTTAAAGGTAAAAAGAATAGTGTAGCTAGATTAAAAGTAACTGCTACATATAACTATGAAGATGAATTAGAATTTGAATATACAAAGTAGGTGTTAAAA
Source organism: Bacilli bacterium (assembly GCA_045541255.1). Taxonomy (GTDB): domain Bacteria; phylum Bacillota_I; class Bacilli_A; order RF39; family UBA660; genus UMGS1124. Next base: position 7,177 of record JAZQIU010000007.1, read on the forward strand.
ATGGCTATAAATAAAGGCAATATATTATGCTTATTTGGTGTTAAAGGTGGTATAGGTAAAAGTGTTCTTGCTATGAATTTAGCAGGGGTTGCATCTAATTTAGAAAGAAAAGTTTTAATAGTTGATGCAGATTTATATGGAGGTTCTATAGCGCTTGCTCTTAATAAACCGGTTAATAAGACTATATATAATTTTGTTGATGATTATAATAATAATAGGTATAAAGATTTGAATGATTATATAACAAAATATAATACTTATATAGATTTTATAGCTAGTCCTAAAGATCCTAGAAAATCAAATAAGATTGATAGTAATTATATAGAAATATTATTAGATAAAGCAAAATTTAATTATGATTTGATTATAATAGATACTAATCATATTTTGGATGAAATAAATTTAAGTATATTAGATAAAAGTGATAATGTATTATTTTTAGTTTCTAATGATAGTTTTGATATTAAGAATATGAGAACTTTAATAAGTATTTTTAAAGATTTAGAAATAGATAAATATAAAGTACTATTAAATAATAGTATAAGAGAAAATAGAGAGTATTTTAATTTATATGATATAAAGGATATTATAAAAAGTAATATTGATTATGAACTTAGTAATAAATTTTATATAAGAGATATTGATAAATTAATATTAGATGGGAATATTATTACATTAAATAAAAAATATATTAATACTAAAGATTATAAAACATTGGAAAGTATCATAAATGATGTAATAGGTGATGAAAATGAGTAAGAGTTTAATAAGTGCTTTTGAAATAGAAAAAACTAGAGTTAATCAAGATACTTTAAATGATTATGATGTATTTCCAGATAAAGATTTATTAGAAAATCTTAGAACTAAAATAATAGAAAATATAATAGATAAAGAAGTTCCTGAAGGACAAACTTTAAAAGATTTTATAAATGATGAAATAGATAAAAGTATTGAAGGATATGATTTAACTAATTTAGAGAGAAGCCATATTTTCAATATGATAGAAGATGAGATAAATGGTAGTGGGCCTTTAAGTGAGTTATTAAAAGATAAAGATATAACTGAAATAATGGTTAATGGGCCACATGAAGTTTATATAGAAATAGATGGTAGAATAATAAAAGATGAAAGTGTATCATTTATTAATGATGAACATATAGTTCGAACTATACAAAGGTTAATTCAACCTTTAGGAAGAACTATAGACAGTGCTAACCCAATGGTGGATTCAAGATTGAGTGATGGTTCCAGAATAAATGCTGTTATACCCCCTTTAAGTGTTAAAGGACCTGTAATAACAATACGTAAATTTAAAGATGAAATGGTTTCTATAGACGAATTATTAAGAATTGGTACTTTGACACCTTATATGGCTAGATTTTTAAGTGCGGCAGTTAAGGGGAAATTGAATATTATAGTTTGTGGTGGTACTGGTAGTGGTAAAACAACTTTATTAAACATATTAAGTGGTTTTATTGATAATTTAGATCGTATTATTACTATAGAAGATGCAGCTGAATTAAGATTACATCAAGATCATGTTATTTCATTAGAAACTAGAACTGTTAGCTATGAAGCTGGTAATGAAGTGACTATAAGAGATTTAGTTATAAATGCTTTGCGTATGAGACCTGATCGTATTATAGTTGGAGAATGTCGTGGCAAAGAAGCTTTTGATATGTTACAAGCTATGAATACTGGGCATGATGGCTCTTTAACTACACTTCATGCAAATGGTGTTACTGATTCATTAAATAGATTAGAAACAATGGTTTTAATGAGTGGTTTAGAAATACCTATTAGAGCAATAAGAGAATATATTGAAAATGCTATTGATATAGTTGTTAATATTGAAAGAATGAGTGATGGTAAAAGAAAAGTCACTAATATAAGTGAAGTAGTTGGTATAGTAAATGATGAAATTAAATTAGAACCAATATTTGAATTTGTACAACACGGTATAACAGATAATGGTGAAGTAAATGGGGAATTTAAATTAATAGCAAGAAGACCAAAAGTATATAATAAAATTGTTGCTCATGGTATAAAAGATGTAGAAGATATATTTGGTAATTTTAAATAGAAAGGAAGATAATAATGGGAGCTAGTTTTGTTTGGCTATTGATAGTGCAAATTGGTTTAATATTTATAATTGCGTTATTATTATATATTTTTATGAAGCAATCTTTTTATGCGAATTTAGAAAATAGATTTGCAGATTATTCGTTAACTAGTTCTAAAGATGAAGATATTCCTTTTTTTGAAAGAATATATCAATATATATGGAAATTAATTAAGAAGTTAAGTGTTTTAATAAGTAAAAGTGAAGTATTAAAAAAATATGGTAAAGTATTTGAAAAATATATTAGTTATGAAGAAAAAGATAAAAAAAGTGGGTTAGATTATATAAGTATTAAGTTTTTAATAAGTTTAATATTGGGAATAATTTATATAATTAGTTCAGTTATTAGATTTAATTTTAATTCTATGTTTCTATTATTAATAATGATAGTTAGTTTCTTTATAATAGATGTATATTTTTCATTAGAATATAAAACAAAAAGAAAAAGAATAGAGAATGATTTATTGAGTGCAATTATAATAATGAATAATGCTTTTAAAAGCGGTATGAATATAATGCAAGCCGTTAGTATAGTTGAAAGTGAACTAGAAGGGCCTATTAAAGATGAATTTAAAAAGATTAGTATGGATATAAAGTATGGTTTAAGTTTAGAGACTGTATTTGATAGGTTTTATAATAGAGTTAAAATAGAAGATGCTAAGTATATTACTAGTAGTTTATCATTAATAAATAAAACTGGCGGTAATATAGTTAGAGTATTTGGTGCTATTGAGAAGAATTTTTATGATAAAAAGAAAATTAAAGATGAAATGGATTCTTTAACAAGTAGTAGTATATTTATGTTTAGATTATTAATTATTATGCCTATGCTTTTATGTTTAGTTATATTTATGTTAAATAAACAATTCTTTATACCTTTATTTACAACTGGTTTAGGAAGGTTAATTATACTTTTAATATTACTATTATATAGTTTATATATCCTAGTAGTTAAGAGAGTAATGAAGGTGGAAGTATAATGAATAATAAAGTATATAGTAAAATTTATAGAAAAAGGACTTTAAATAGAATAAGTAAAAAGTGTAAGTTGTTAGGAGTAAATAACAAACTAAATCCTATTAAATTTATGAATTACAGGGTTATTATAACTATATTAGTATTTGTATTGTTCTTACTTTTTAATAATAAAGGGTATATTTATGCTCCAATACTAGCTTTAGCAACATATTTTGGTGCTGAGTATTATTTAGATTATAAAGTAAAAAAAAGAAGTGAAAAATTAAATTATGAGGCTATATTCTTTTTACAAGTATTAGTATTAACTTTAGAAAGTGGAAAGAATTTACAGGGTGGTATTGCATTAACTTGTAGATCTATAGATAGTGAAATAAGTGATGAATTTAAAAAAACTTTAAATGAAGTTAAATTAGGAAAAAGTTTGATTGAAAGTTTGGAAAGCATGAAAGAAAGAATACCGAGCGAAGAAATAAATACAGTTTTATTAAATATTACTCAGTCAACTATATTTGGTAATAACATTATAGATTCTTTGAATAATCAAATAGAATACTTAAGAGATAGAAAATTATTAAATATAAAGGCGAAGATAAATAAAATGCCTTTGAAGATAAGTGTTATATCTGTAGTATTTATAATACCGATAGTACTTTTATTAGTGTTGGGGCCTGTTATTGTTAATTTTTTATTGAATAGTTAAGACTAAGACTTTTATAGTCTTTTTTGATTTAAAATTAAGTATTATATTATTGAAGTTTATGTTATAATATAAATATATTATTGTAGAGGTGATTTATATGAGTAAATTTTGTACTAATTGTGGTCAAGAATTAGAAGATAATATTAGTTTTTGCATGAATTGTGGCAAAGAAGTGAATTCTTCTAAAAAGGTAGATAATGTTATAAGTAGTAAAAATACTAATGAACCTAAAAGTAAGATAGCAGCTGGGTTGTTAGGAATATTTTTAGGAAGTTTTGGTGTTCATAATTTCTATTTGGGCTATACCAATAAAGCGGTTGCTCAATTATTGATAACAGTATTAAGTTGTGGAGCTTTATCCTTTGTTAGTGGAACTTGGGCTTTGGTAGAAGGTATTATGATTTTAACTGGTTCTATTAGTGAAGATGCTGAAGGTAAACCACTTGGAGAATAATAAAAAAATAATAAATATATTAATGATAAGTGGCATATTACTTGCTATTATCATTTTTTTGTTTGAACCTAAATGTTTATTTAAAGAAATATTTAATATACCTTGTTCTATATGTGGAATGACTAGAGCGTTCAAATATATTTTAAATGGCAATTTTTTGTTAGCTTTAAAATTAAATTTATTAAGTGTTCCACTAATTATATGTTTAATAGTTTTTTATTCATTATATTTTATTTCTAACGTATTTAATAAAAATTATATTTATAAATTTTATGCTTTTGTTGTTAAAAATTATAAAATATTGATTGCAATATTATTTATAAATTGGGTTATAAATATTGTAAAGTTTTTGTATTATTAAATAGGAAAAAGTTAAACATATTTTAAATATGTTTTTTTTGTGTTATATTATTATTAAGGTGACACTATGAAAAGTAAGTTTAAAAATATGGATAAATTTTTATTTATTTTGATTTTAATATATACAATACTAGGTTTAGTAATGGTATTTAGTGCTTCAAGTATGACGGCAGTATTAGAATATGGACAAAATGAATCTTATTTTTTTGTTAGACAATTATTTTTTGTAGTACTTGCTTATATTGCTGGTTTTATAATATTATTCATTCCTAATAATTTAATAAATTTGTTTAAGAAAATGTCTAAGATTATTGCATATATAGCTATAGGAGTGTTATTATTTACATTATTTTTTGGTAAAACTATAAATGGTGCGACAAGTTGGTTTCAATTAGGACCAATAACTATACAGCCAAGTGAATTTATTAAAACTATGACAATATTATTTATTGCATTTTCTTTTAGAAATCCCATTAAAATGTTTAGAGGATATAAGTTTTTGATGCCTTTTGTATATGGTGTTATTTGTGTTGCGTTGATAGCGGCTCAACCAGATTTAGGAACTGCTATGATATTAGCTATAATATGTTTCTTTATGTTTTTATCTTTACCTTTGAGAGATAAAAACTATTCAAAATTAAAAATAGTTGCTGGTGTTGCTGCGATAGTATGTGGTGCCTTATTTTTCTTTGGTAGCGATATTTTAAAAAATGTATTAACTACTGAACAGCTAAGTCGTTTGACGTATGCCAATCCTTGTACTAGATATACAGAGAAAACTGGATATCAAGTTTGTAATGGTTTTATCGCTATGAATAATGGTGGCTTATTTGGTGCAGGTTTAGGGAATAGTAAACAAAAATATTTATATTTACCTGAAGCGTACACTGATTTTATATTTCCTATAGTTGTTGAGGAATTAGGGGCTATAATTTCGTCTTTGATAATAATTGGTTTTGTGGTTATGTTATTTAGAATATTAAAAATAGCAAGAGAAGCAGATACATTGACTGGATCACTTTTAGCTTATGGGACATTTTCTTTAATAATGGCACATTTGTTAATTAATTTATTGGGAGTTTTAGCAATAATTCCTTTAACAGGTGTACCTTTACCATTCTTAAGTAGTGGGGGAAGTTTTGCATTGAATTTAATTTTATTATTTTTTATAACTGAAAGAGTTTGTATAGAAAGCAAAACAAGAAAATTAAAAAGAGAAATCGCTAATTTGTAAAGGAGTGTTTATGTGAAAAAATATCTTTTAATTCTGATATTACAATTGTTTATGTATTATATTTTTCCTTTGTTTGCAGGCCCTACTGATGCTATGGGGATGGTGTTTTTAATAATTGTTGCAACATTTATATGTTCAATTATAATTGGTTCTAGTAAGTTTAAATATAAATTTTATTATCCTTTGTTTGCTTCTATATCATTTATACCCTCAATATTTATTTATTATAATGATTCTGCATTAGTTCATTCAGTATGGTATTTAGTTATATCTTTGATTGGGATTTTATTAGGGTATCTACTAAATTTAGTGATAGATAAATTTAGTAAAAAGAATAGTTAGGTGGCTATTCTTTTTATTATTTATTGTATTTTTGTCAAAACTTTTATATAATTTTATTATAAGATAGGAGAGTATGTATGAATAATAGAAATGATTATAAAAAAATAATTATGCTAATTTTAATTGGCGTTATAGCATATTTAATGTTATCTAATTTTGAATTTGTTTTAAATATTTTAATTAGAATAAAAGATGCCATATTTCCTTTTGTTTTAGGGATAGTATTAGCTTTTGTTTTAAATATTTTTATGACTAAAATAGAAAATCTATTAAATAAACTTCAAGAAAATAGAAGAAAAAAATTTCCTACTAGAGCTATCTCTATTGCTATATCTTTAATTATATTTATATTAGGTTTAACTTTTATAGCTTTAGAATTGGTTCCAGAATTAGTCAATAATATTAACACTTTAATAAAAAATATTCCATCTATATTTCAAAATGTAGAAAATTATATTATGAAAATGTTAGAAGATTTTCCTCAAGTGCAGGATAAAATAAAAGATATATTTAGTGATACAGCAAATGTTAATAATATTTTAGTTAATGTATTAAATTATATAGCTAATGGATTTGTTGGTTTTGTTACTAACTTTGTTACAAGTATTATAACAATTTTTACTGGTTTAATATTTGCTATATATATGTTAAGTCAAAAAGAAGAGTTAATTGAAGGTTGTAAAAAAATTATAAGAGCTTATTTACCTAAGAAAAAAGTTGATAAATTGATGGAAATAGGTAGATTAAGTAATTATACTTTTACTAAATTTGTTTCTGGACAATGTTTAGAAGCTTTAATATTAGGTTGTATATTTTTTGTTATTTTAACTGTATTTAGGTTTCCTTATGCTTTATTAATTTCGGTTTTAACAACTGTAACTGCTTTAATACCTATATTTGGGGCTTTAATTGCAATGGTTATTGGTGCTATATTAATCGCTACTGTGAATCCTTTACAAGCGTTGTTATTTGTTGGACTATTTTTAATAATTCAACAAATAGAAGGCAATGTTATTTATCCTAAAGTTGTTGGTAAATCAGTAGGCTTGTCTCCAATTTGGACATTGCTTGCGGTAACTGTTGGTGGAAATTTGTTTGGTATACCTGGTATGTTAATTGGTTTACCTTTAGCGTCAATTGTATATGCTTTAATTAAAAAAGATGTTAATAATAAAACAAAAACTAAAAAAGAATAATTGTTTTATGAGTGGTGATGAAAATGGATAAAATAATTGTAGAAGTGGGTTCGACTTGTACTAAGATTGATAGATTTGATGGAATAAAGTTAGAAAAATTAGAAGGTAAGACTATTCAATTTAAAAAGCATTATAGTGAAGATGGTAAACTTAGAGAAGATGATATTATAGAGTTAATAGATAGTATAAAATCTTTGAAAGAAATTTCTAAAGATATATATGTTTGTGGTACTAGTATTTTTAGAAATTTACCAGAAATAGAAAAAAATGAATTTTTGAATAGATTTAAAGAAACAACAGGATATAATTTTGATATAATTTCTCCAGAAGAAGAAAATGAATTGACTGTTTTAGGAGCAACAAAATATGTCAATGAAAAAGTGTGTGTATTTATCGGTGGAGGTGGTTCTACTGAAATCGCTATTTATGATGAAAAAATAACTGAAAATGTTAATACTCCTATAGGTGTTATTGATATTATGCAAGAATTTCCTGATTTGGCTGAAGATATTGCTACTACTGATTTAGATCTTGTTAAAAAATATGTTAAAGATAGATTAATTTTACCAAAAGAAAAAGCGAATATTTTGATATTAGCAGGTGGTGCTCATGAAAAGTTTGCTAGATTTTCCGGTGTAAGATATGTGAATAATACTTTATATGACGATGTTGCGTCTCCTATTATGATGGATATTGAGACAAGAAAGGAAGATACTCTAAAATATTATAAAAAAATATCATTAGATGAAATTAGAAATAGAGTAACTGATCCGAATTGGTGGTATGCTACAAGAGCTATGTGCGCGTTTGTGTTGGTTGTAGCGGAAGAGATAGGTGCTAAGTATGTGATACCAACTGATATTGCTATGGCTTATGGACTTTTAACTAAATTTAATTAATCGATATTTATATCGATTTTTTATTTTTCATAATATTTTAATTTCTTTATATAATTTATTAGAGGTGAATTATGAAGAAGTTTGTAGTATTTATTTTGTTATTTTGTATATTTAATTTGAATGTGAATGCTGCTGGAAGTATATTAATGGAATATTCTACTGGTAATATATTAATGGATGAAAATTCTTTAGAACATGCTGCTCCTGCTAGCATGACGAAAATGATGACGTTATTACTAGTTATGGAGAAAATTGATAATGGTAAAATTAAGTTAACTGATAAAGTTACAATAAGTGAGAATGCTTCTAATATGGGCGGTAGTCAAGTTTATTTGCAACCTAATGAAATTATGACTGTGGATGATTTAATAAAAAGTGTCTGCATAGCTAGTGCAAACGATTCTGCGGTTGCTTTAGCTGAGTTTGTTGGTGGAACAGAAGAAAAGTTTGTAAAAATGATGAATGAAAAAGTTAAAGAGTTGGACTTATCTAATACTAATTTTGCAAATGTTCATGGATTAGATAGTGATAATCATTATTCTTGTCCTAATGATATGGCTGTTATAGCAAAGGAATTATTAAAACATGAAAAAATATTAGAATATTCAAGTATATATGAAGAATATTTAAAGAAAAATGATGGTAGTAGTATTTGGATGGTAAATACTAATAAACTTATTAGATATTATAATGGCTTGGATGGTTTAAAAACTGGGTTTACGAAAAATGCTGGGTATTGTTTGACTGCTACTGCTAAAAGAAATAATATGAGGTTAATAAGTGTGGTTATGGGAAGTGAAACAAGTGAAACACGTAGTAAAGAAACGATTGAATTGTTAGATTATGGCTTTAATAATTATAAATTAAAAACTATTTTTGATAGCGATATTAAGTTGGGTACGGTTAAAGTGAATAACGGTAAGAAGGAATATGTTGAATTAAAATTAGTGGATAATGTGGTAGATTTAGTTTCTATTGAAAGTGAAGCAAAGTATGATCATAAGTTAAAAATTAAAGAAATTGCTGCCCCTGTTAGTGTAGGGGATATAGTGGGTTCTTTAGAATTATATAAAGATGGTAAAAAAATAAAATCATTTGATATAACTGTTAAAGAAAGCGTTAAGAAAGCAAATTTATGGGATATGTATAAAAAGAATTTTAAGTATATTGTTAGTGGAAATGTATAGAATAGAAATATTCTATTTTTTTATTGACAAAATATAATAGAAAATGTATTATTGTATTAAGGAAGTGATACAATAAGTGGGGATAAATTTTGATAATAATGTACCAATATATCTTCAATTGGTAGAAATTATGAAAAATAAAATAATCTCTGGAGAATTTAAATCTGGAGAAAGGATACCTTCTGTTAGAGAATTAGCATTAATTATGAAAGTTAATCCTAATACTGTACAAAAAGCTTTAGTTGAATTAGAAAATTTAAATTTAATTTATACTGAAAGAACTAACGGAAGGTTTGTTACTGAAGATAGTAAAATAATAAATAATTCTAAAAAACAAAATGCTAAAACTTTAACTAATGATTATTTAAAGAATATGTACGATATAGGTGTTAGTAAAGATGAGATTATTGAATATATAAAAGGAGAAATATAATGGAACTATTAGAATTTAGAAATGTGAATAAAAGTTTTGGAGATAAAAAAATATTAAAAAATATTAACTTAATTATTCCTAGAGGAAAGATAATTGGGTTACTTGGTAAGAATGGTACTGGTAAATCTACTTTAATAAAATTAATAAATAATTTATTAACTGCAGATTCAGGAGAAGTATTAGTAAATGGAAAGAGTGTTGGGGTAGAAAGTAAAAAAATAATATCTTATTTACCTGAAAGAACTTATTTGGATAAATCGATGACTGTTGATAATGTTATTAAATATTTTGAAGAATTTTATGATAATTTTGATTCTAAAAAAGCTAGAAAATTACTTAAAGATTTAAAATTGGATGCAAATTTAAAATTATCTAAAATGAGTAAAGGTATGCAAGAAAAGGTTCAATTAGTATTGGTAATGTCTAGAAAAGCAGATTTGTATATATTAGATGAACCATTAGGTGGTGTAGATCCTGCTACTAGAGATTATATATTAGATACTATTTTATCTAACTTCAATGAAGGGGCTAGTGTTATTATATCTACTCATTTAATAAGTGATATTGAAAGAATTTTGGATGAAGTAATTTTTATAAATGATGGAGAAATTATTTTAAGTAGCGATAGTGATGAATTAAGAAAAAAAGAAAAAGGATCTATTGATGAAATATTTAGGAGGATGTTTAAATGTTAAGTAAGTTATTAAAGTACGATTTTAAAAGTATATTTAAATTTATATCAGTTTTTTATATATTAGCTATATTTTTTAGTATATTAACTAGAGTATTCTTGAGTGTAGATAATTCATTTGTGGTAAACATATTAGGAGAAATATGTAAAGGTGCTGCTATATCTATGATGGTAAGTATATTAATAAATAGTTTAATGCGTTTATGGGTTAGATTTAAAAGCAATTTTTATGGAGATGAGTCTTATTTAACTCATACATTGCCTGTTAGTAAGAGTGATTTATATTTATCTAAAACATTGACTTCTATATTTATATTATTTTTAAGTGTTTTAGTAATAGGAATATCATTATCTATAATGTTTTATTCTAAAGAAACTATAGAATGGTTAAAAAATATTTTATTACCGTTAGTTGATATATACGATAGTACTATGTTTAAAGTTGTAGTTTCATTCTTATTCATATTCTTTTTAGAGTTTTTAAATGGAGTACAAGCAGGTTTTACTGGAATTATATTTGGGCATAAAATGAATAATATGAAAACAGGCTTTTCTGTATTGTTTGGGTTTGGTGCTTATATGATTACTCAAACATTTGGGCTGTTAATGATTTTTATAGTATCGTTATTTAACAAAGATTTAATGAATTTATTTATTACAAATGAAATGATAAATATGAGTATGATAAAAGTTGTTATTTGTTTGGCAATTGGAATATATAGTATTAGTTATATTATTTGGTATTTTATTAATTTAAGATTATTTAAAAAAGGGGTTAATGTTGATTAAAAGCATAGGTTATTATGCTTTTTTATGTTATAATTTTTATGGAGTTGATTAACATGATAAAAGCAAAACCATTTGTTAAATGGGCTGGAGGGAAAAGACAAATTTTAGATAAATTAAAAAAACTTGTGCCAGAAGATTTTAATACTTATTATGAACCTTTTGTTGGCGGAGGAGCGTTATTGTTTGATTTAGCGCCTGAAAATGCCGTTATAAATGATTCTAATGAGGAATTAATAAATGTATTTAATGTTTTATGTAATGAAAAAAAATATTCTAAAATGTGTAGATATTTAAATAGATTTGAAAGAAAGCATGATGAAGAGTTTTATTATGAAGTGCGTAATATAGATAGAAATAAAAAGAAGTTTAATAGATTAAATGATAGTAAGAGAGCAGCGAGAACTATTTATTTAAATAAAGCTTGTTTTAATGGTTTATATAGAGTAAACAGCAAAGGCGAATTTAATGTTCCTTTTGGTAAAAAGACAAAAGTTAATACTTATGATGGAGAAAATTTACTTAATGTACATTCTTATTTAACTTTAAATAATATTAGTATACTTTGTACAGATTTTGAAGATGCTGTATCGGCTGCTAAAGAAGGGGACTTTGTATATTTTGATCCTCCATATGATTCAGATACATCGACATTTAATAGTTATACAGAAGATGGTTTTAACAAAGATGAACAACGAAGACTTGCTAAAGTATTTAGAGAGTTAGATAAAAAAGGCGTTAAAGTTATGTTATCTAATCATAATACTATATTAATTAAAGAACTTTACAAAGATTATAATTTTCATGTTATAGAGGCTAAAAGAAGTATAAATTCTAATGGTAAGAAACGTGGTAAGGTAGAGGAAGTAATAATTACTAACTATTAATTTAATAATATCTTCTAATAAAATTCATAATTTATTCATAATTCTAATGTATTATTAAATTATGGAAGGAGGAATAAAATATAGAGATAAAAATAGTTGGAAGTAAAAATCATAATGGAACAAAGTTAATCAAGAATATAAAGAAAATTAACTGTGATATAGATATAAGAGTTAAAGAACTTAAATTATAGATGATAAAAAAGTTTGTGAAGGCAAAGTTCTAAGTACTCGTGAAATATGTAAACTGTTAACCTCTTACTAAAAAGACTTTTATAGTCTTTTTCTTTTTGAATAATTAAATATATAGTATAATAAATATAAGGAGTGTAGGAAATGGGAGTAATTACGAAGTATATTAAGAATGAAAGTTTTCATACAACATTAATTAATTTTATATATCAATTTAAGTGTGAAACGCATGAATTAGCGGCATTAACTATGCTTTGTAGGTTGTTGTCTAAAACTAATAGAAAGTATCCTGAAATTGACCTTTTTGCACGTGAGAAGATGAATAGATATATAATGAATTTTGGAATATTAAATCAAAGTATAAAAGGTTTATATTTTATTAATGTTTCTTTATTAATACCTAGTGATAATGTTGTAAAAGAGAAATATTTAGATAATGCTTTAAATTTTTGTTTGGATTCTATTTATGATAATAATTTAGATAATGATATTTTGTTTGAAAGAGAGAAAAAACTTTGTATAGAAATGCATTTAAATAATTACAAAAATATAGATTTTATTGCAGAAAAGAATGTATTAAATTTAATTGATGAAGAGGGAATAATTAATAAATCAAAGTTTAAAGATATAGATTATTTATCTAATTTAACTAAAGAAGATGTTATTAAATGTTTTAATAAATATATTAAAGGTATAAAACCTAAAATATTTATAAATGGTAATGTAGATAAAGAAAAAGTAGAACAAACTATTTTTAATTATTTTGAGGACTTAAATTTAAAGGATTATAAAGTTTTAAAAGATTATAATTATTTTTATCATAAAGAAGACTTAATAAATAAAACTGATATTTCTAAATTTTATCAAAGTATTGTTTATATGGTTTATAGTGTTAAAAATTATAATGAAGAAGATTTTTATAAATTATATCTTATAAATATGTTATTAAATAGTAGTTCAAGTGATTTATTACTTAAAAGTTTAAGAAAAGATAACAATTTAGTATATTCTTGTGGTAGTTCTATAATGATGAGAAATGGATTATTATTTGTAAAAGCTGTTACTAACGCGAATAATATAAAAATTGCAAAAATGATTATAGAAAGTGTTATAAATACTATAAAACAGGGTAATATTCAGAAAGAAAATATAGATAATGTTCTTCATAGACTTTATTTAAATGTTGAAAGAGAAAAGGATAGTTTTTATGTTACATCTTCTAAAATCATAAATGAATATTTTAAGACAGATTTAGATGGTGAATCAGTTTTAGAAATATTAAAAAATATTAGTATTGATGACTTAGTAGAATGTGCTAATAGATTAGAAATAAAATGTGTTTATACTTTGGAGGGAAAATAATGAAAAAACTTGAAAAAGTCGTGTTAGATAATGGATTAACCATTTATTTATTAAATGATAATACTAAACATACTACTATTGCAAATTTAATAGTTAACTTTGGTGGATTAGATACTGAAATTGTTATTGATAATAAAAAGTATAATGTAATAAATGGAATGGCGCATTTTTTAGAACATGTTGTATTAGAATCTACTGAGTTTGGAGATTTAATGGAAAGTTTTGGAAAGAGGGGTATAGGAAGTAATGGACTAACTTCTTTAAATAGTACAAGATTTTATATAGATACAGTGGAGAATTTTGATGAAAATTTAGAATTATTGATTAAAGGCATACATAGTCCTCTTTTTGATGAAAAGGTTATAGAAGATATTAGAAAACCAATTTTAGAAGAAAAGAGAACTAGTTTAGATAATAAGTTTTCAAGTTTATATAATGCAAATTTAAGTACTTTGCTAAATAATAGAAAATTTAAAAGTATATTAGGAGATATTAAAGATATTGAGAAAATAAGTGGTAAAGATTTAAAAATGTGTTTTGAAACTTTTTATAAACCTTCTAATGAAATAATAGTAATTATAGGTAGATTTGATAGAGATAATGTAATTAATTTAATTCAAAAAACATATAATTCTATTTCATTTAATCAAAAAAAGGTAGAAAAAGTTATAAATCTATATAAAAGAAACGTAAATAAGAAAAAGTGTATTGTAAAAGGTAATACTAATATAGGCAGGACTGTTGTGTCATTTAAATTGAATACGATGAATTTAAGTGGTTATGAAAAATTAATTTTAGATGTTTATTTATTTTCATTTTTAAAAATGAATTTTGGTATTATGAGTAACTTAAATAAGAAATTATTAAATGAAAGTGTTATAGTAGGCAATATGGCTTTTTCTTGTTCTATGCTAGAAGGTTATCATGTAGTCAGAATAGAAGCTAATACCAATAGCAGTAAAGAGTTTGTTAATATAATTACTAAATTTATGTTAAATAAGGAATACAAATTTTATGAAGATTTGTTTGAATTATATAAAAAAGGATATATCATAGATTTAATAGCTAGAAATGATAACTTGTATAGTATATTAGAACCTTTAATTGAAAATATAGTATCATTTAAGTATGAAGCGTTGGATAAGATTGAGGTTTTAGAAGAAATGAATTTTGAAACTTTAATTCAAAGGGTAGAAACATTAGATTTTAGTAATTATTCGATAACTGAATTAAAACCATTATAAAAAGCATAAATGATTATGCTTTTTTTATTAAAAATTCTGCTAATTTTTCTGGTTCTTTTTTGTTTATTATTATTTGATATATTAAGTTAATTATAGGCATATCTATTTTCTTTCTTCTTACTAATGTGTATATAGATTTTAAAGTATAATATCCTTCGACTGTTGTGTTAGTTATATATTCTTCTGCTTCTTTTAATTTTTTTTGTCCTATTAATAAACCATAAGAATAATTTCTTGATTTTGTACTTGTTGCAGTTAGTAATAAGTCACCAACACCAGCAAATGATAAAATCGTTTTTTTATTGCCACTTAGTCCATATATTAAAGATTTAATATCGTGTAATGATTCAGTAATTAAAAAGCTTCTAGTTGATTCTGCATAACCTAAACCTTCTAAAATTCCAGCGGCAATAGCGATTACGTTTTTTATACTTCCGCATAATTCTACGCCAATTATATCATTTGTAGGTCTAAGTTTTAATGTATCGTTTTCTAAAGTTTTTTTTATTAAGTTCATTGAATCTTTATTTTTTGAGGCTATGGATAAACCTATTGGTTGATTGTTTGCTAAGTCGATAGCAAAAGATGGTCCTGATATTACTGATACATTTTTACTTTTAATATTTCTTTTAAATACTTCTGTAACAAATTCGCAAGTATTTTGTTCTATACCTTTGCTAAGGATGCAAAAATGCTTATCTTTTAAATTGTATTTACTTAGTTCTTTAGTAACTGGGTTAACAAATTTTGCTGCAACAGCTATAAAAATGATTTTTGTATCTTTTATTACATATTCATAGTTGCTAGAAAATTCTATAGAATTAGGTATTTCTATATTTGGTAATATTCCTGAATTTTTTCTGTTGGTATTTAGAAATTCAGCTCTTTCTTCGCTTTCAACCCACATTTTTATATGTTTATTTTTCTTTAAAAGAGCTAAAGCGATAGCCAAACCGTAAGCACCTGTACCTATAATAGCTATATTATCCATTTTATTTCCTCATTTCTTCATTTATTTTATTAAGATTATTTTCATAATTATTTCTTTTTGGTTTGTAATATTTTTTATTTTTAATATTATCTGGTAAATATTGTTGTTTAACCCAGTATTTAGGGTAATCGTGTGGATATTTATATGTTGTAGTATGTATTCTAATATGATCAGGAACATTTCCTGTATTATTTTTTCTGATATCATTTAAAGCCGCATCTAAAGCTAAATAAGCGCTATTACTTTTTGGAGATAGAGCAAGTTCTAAAACAACTACAGAAAGTGGTATTCTAGCTTCAGGTAATCCAACTAGTTCTGCGGCAGAAATTGCTGCTTGTACTTTAGGACCCATTCCTGGGTTGGCAAGGCCTATATCCTCATATGCTATTACACTCATTCGTCTATATATACTGTCTAAGTCACCAATTTCTATTAATCTCGCTAAATAATATATTGCAGCATCTGGATCTGAACCACGAATACTTTTTTGGAAAGCACTTAATAGGTCGTAATGCCCATCTTCATTTTTATCTGCAAACAAAATGGGTTTTGAATTAATTGATTTAATAATGTCTTCAGTTATATTTTTATCTTTAGTAGAGTAGTAAGAAGTTTCTAATAGATTTAAAGCTGCTCTAAAATCTCCGCCTGTTAAACCTGCTATTAAATTTAAAGCTTTATCATTTATTTTTATTCCTTCTAAGTAAGTAATAGCTCTATTTAATCCTTTTATAATATCTTTATTAGTTAATTCTTTAAGTTCAAATATTTGGCATCTACTACGAATGGCAGGATTAATTTTATGGTATGGATTTGAGGTTGTTAAACCTATTAAAATGACTAATCCTGATTCTATGTATGGCAATAATAAATCTTGTTTATCTTTATTCATACGATGTATTTCATCTATGACAACAATCATTTCACCAATCATTTTGGCTTCTTCAATAACTATATTAAAATCAGCAACTTTACTTGTAGTAGCATTTAGAAATCTGTATGGTTTATTTAATTCATTTACAATAACATTAGCAATTGTAGTTTTGCCAATACCTGGTTTACCATATAAAATTATAGAAAACATTTTCTTATTATTTATTAAATTTGATAATATTTTATCTTCTCCAATTAAATGTTCTTGTCCAATAACGTCACTTAATTTTGTTGGTCTTATTTTATTAGCAAGTAGTTCCATAACATCACCTTATATATAATTATAACATTTATAAGGTTTGTTAGATATAGAAAACTAGAAAAAAAATTATATTTAATATATAATTGTATATAGAGATGATAATATGAATGATGTATATATAAATGATTTTTTATTATATTTGGAAATGGATTTAAATTATTCTAAAAATACAATTAATACATATGAAAATAATTTAAACCAATTAAATAAATTTATAAGTAAAGATTTATTAAATTTAACTAGTGACGATGTTGAAAAATTTATTGTGTCACTTGATTTAGAGGCTAGTAGTATTAGTAATTATTTAAGTGCATATAAGGCATTTTATAATTATTATATTAAATTGGGTAATATAAAAACTAATCCTATTGATGTTATAGATACTCCTAAATTAGCTAAACATTTACCAACATATTTAACTGTTGAAGAATTAGATACTTTATTAGATATAGAAATTACTGATGCTTTTAGTGCTAGAAATAAGTCTATTTTAGAACTTTTATATTCTAGTGGTT
This sequence comes from Bacilli bacterium, assembly GCA_045541255.1. GTDB lineage: Bacteria > Bacillota_I > Bacilli_A > RF39 > UBA660 > UMGS1124. Next base: position 24,942 of record JAZQIU010000007.1, read on the forward strand.
TAAGAATAAGTGAATTAATTGGTTTAGAATTTAAAAATATAGATTTAAATGATTGTGTAATTAGAGTAATGGGGAAGGGAAGTAAAGAAAGAATTGTTCCTATTAATGATGTTGCAATACACTATTTAAAAGTTTATGTTAAAGATTACAGGCATTTACTAGTGAAAAATGAACAAAATAATTTCCTTTATTTAAATAATCATGGTAAGAAGATGACTCGCCAAGGAGTATTTAAAATGATTAAAAAAATAACATTAGAAAAAGGTATAAAAAAAGAAGTCTCTCCTCATACTTTGAGACATTCAATTGCTACTCATATGTTAGAAAATGGTGCTGACTTGAGAATAATACAAGAATTCTTAGGGCATAGTGATATTGGTACTACCCAAATATATACTCATTTGACTAATCAAAAACTAAAAAATGATTATATGGAATATTTTCCTAGAAATTAAAAGAACCACATAACTTAATGGTTCTTTTTTATTCTTACTATCTAGCGTTTGATCTAGCACTATTTTTAGCAGAATTATTTGCTTTAGCACTAGCATTATTGCGAGCTGAATTTCTAGCACTATTTTTAGCAGAATTTCTTGCGTTAGCACTATTTCTTGCATTATTTTTGTTATCCATAATATATACCTCCCACTATTATTATGGTTTGACTTTATTTTATTATAATGGTAAATATTGGATTTAATAATAATTTATTTAATAGCATATATTTTAATAGTGATATTTATGAATAATTATATATATGCTTTTTTGATTAGTGGTTTTGCAGGTTTATCTACTTTATTAGGATGTCTATTTATATTTATTAAGGTGAAAAATATAAATAGATTTATTAGTATTAGTTTAAGTTTTAGTGCTATTGTTATGATACTTATTAGTATATTTGATTTAATACCTAGTTCTTTTTTTTCTTTATTTTTTAAATATAAATATTTAGGTTTATTTTTATCTATAATTAGTTTTGTTATTGGTGTTTTTTTAATAAGAGTATCTAATAGTATAATTAATAAGTTGGAAGAGCAGGGGAGTAGTTTATATAAGCTTGGTATAATAAGTGCAATAGTATTAATTATGCATAATTTACCCGAAGGTATTATAACTTTTTTAACTAGTGAAAATGATTTGAATTTAGGTATTAAAATAGCTTTAGCTATAACTTTACATAATATACCAGAAGGAATTTGTATTGCAGTTCCAATATACTACTCTACTAAGTCATGGGGGAGGGCAATTAAGACTACATTGATAAGTGGTTTATCTGAACCATTAGGTGCAATACTTGCTTATTTTTTTCTACATAAATATATTACTGAAGATGTATTAAATATAATATTTATATTAGTTGCTGGAATTATGATAAGTTTAGCTATAAATGATATTTTGAAAGAATCTATAAAATATAGTGAAAAAAATAATAGATATATTTATATAGGTATGTTTATAGGAATTATATTTTTTATTATAAGTTTATTATTTACTTAATTTTTTAAATTAAGCCCCCTATCGTTAATTTTTAATAAAGTAGGGAGAGGAATAGTAGTGTTACGATGTTATATTTGATAAGTTTATAGGTGATATATTTGTATCTGATAAATAATAAACAATTAATATGATGTAGTTTTAAATTTTTAAAAGTAATAAAAATATTATTAAAATTATAAAAAATATTTAATATATAAGAAAGAGTAATTATATCTTTAAATATAAGATTATCAACTAATCATCTTTTTATCCAAAATATAGAAGTTAACATAATATATATTATAGGATTTTTAACTTGCTTTTTTTCTAGACTGAATTTCATCCATTTTTGTTAATACTTCGGCAAAATTTTCAACATTTATTTCTGTATATCCTAGTTCTTTTAGGGCCTAAGTCGGATCGTAGCCATGTCG
>JAZQIU010000008.1:0-9247 GCA_045541255.1 Bacilli bacterium
TTTGTTGAAGTCTGCTAATGAGTTACTTCAAAATTCTTTTCAGAGAGATTTCACTTTGAGATGTCCTAATCCTATCGATATTGATGAAAAGAAATCCGATGTTACAATCAATTTATTAGAGAAAGTCAAAGCAAAAAGGAAAGAATTAAATGACCTCAAAAAAGAAGGCGATAGCTAATGACTACTTATGACAAATTAGAAAAAGAAAGAATCGAGAAAATCAAAAGTTTAAGTCCTAAAGAATTAGAAGGATATACTGATAATATAACTAAAAAACTTTATGAGAATATCTTTTCAGGCGATGTCGATAATGCAAATTTCTTTACTAATAAATTAATAGAGTTATTGAATCTATCTGATAATGAATCCAATTTATATAATTACTCATTAGATAGTCGATTGCATATAACTGAAAATAAACTGCTTGAAAAATGGCTTGAAGATATTATTATGCAAGTATATTCCAATTCTAAGCTATTAGGATTTGCTAATCTCATATTGAATAGTGAATGTCATCTATTATCTTCGACTTTGTTATGTTATTATCATAACTATGTCAAGACTGCACCTTTTGAGGTCGAATCTTTACTCATTGAATTAGAATTAAATTATGGATTCGATAATGAAGATTTTAAGGATTATGCGATGTCTCATTTTGAAACTAATAATGAAATGTTAATGAATAGCTTAGATGACATGATTTCACATTCTAAAAAGTCCATTCTATTAATTATTGAGATGGTGGATGCTTTGATTGATGATGATATTGAAAATACTAAGGAATCTTTAAATGAGATGATTGAAGATTTCAAGAGAAATAAAGATGACATTATTAAAAAAAGTGAGAAAAGTAAGCTATTTAAATCTTTAAAGGATGGAAAACTTTTTGATATGAATATTGCTTTGATAGACATTTATAAAATGTTTGATATGATATGTGAGATGTATCTTGAATTAAAGCAAAAAGCATTAGACTTAGTTAATTCCGATGATGGATTTGCTAAATTCAAAGAATGGGAGTATAATTCATCATGTGAAAAATTAGGTGAAATTCCATATTCTAAAGAAGAGTTTATTGCAATGAGACCTTCTTATGATGTGAGAAATTGTAAATTCAAGGAGTCTACTTATTGGAAGGATGAATAATTTAGGATGCTAAATGTGAAGGATGTGATTTTCCTGAAGGAGTTTTATATCTAATTGCTTCAGGTGAGAGAAATCTCTCTTAATCCAATCCTTCATATATGTAGACAATTAAATTTTTAGGTGGATATTTATATGAATCAAACAATTAATCAATTAGAAAGAGAGAGAAAAGAAAAGATAAGGAATCTCAATCCTGAAGAGACTGAAGCATATATCGATAGCTTAAATAATAAGATTTATACTGCTTTAGCAGATAATGACTATGACAAACAAAATTATTATAATGATAAGTTAGTTGAAGCAGGTCTTATCTTAAAAGAGAGATATTCAAATATTCCTATGGTGGTAAGTGTATCAAAAATATCATATCTAAGTGCCGATTTGCTATGTGAGAGAATTAATTCAAGGATTGGAAGTTATATTGCGATTTCAGACTTCATCCATAATTTTAATTATCATTTATTCATGTTAAAGTGTCATCTTGAAGAGATATTGCATATCTATTATTTTCATTGCTTTAATCATATCGGTTGTAGTGTAACCGATGCGATACATAATGATTTATGGGAAAAATTGGATGAAGATACATTTATGAAAGTAACTGAAAATCATGATTTCTATAGAGATGACTTTTATCATAAAATGCTTTTAGAGTCTTTTGATAGAGTTATTGAAGATATGAGAGATGATTTTCTTAGAATCTTTGAGATATGTGATAATTACCTTTTTTTAAGTGATAATTTGCCTGATAGGATTGAATCTGCTAAAGAGAATTTTGAAAGTGAGAAAGAGTATATTTTCAAAAATATTAAAGATAAACATATCAAAATCTTAAAAGAGAGAGGTTATCTTGATTTATTACTCAAAGAGATTGAAACTATGTCTTTTTGTCTTAAAGTGATTGATAGTTACAAAGACTTAAAAAAAGACATCTTAGAATTGATTGATGGCGATTCTTTTGAATTATTTAAGTCTTTGCAATATGATATTAATAAGAAACATTTTGATAGCTTCACTTCCGATAAAGAGTCCTATATCAAATCCAAACCTTCATATAATATAAGAAATCTCAAATTAGAATTACCTTCCTATTATTCAAGATTAGGTGATGATGAATGAATAAAAAAATAAATCAATTAGAGAAAGAGAGGATTGATAAGATTAAAGGTTTGAAACTTCCTGAAATCAAATCATATATCAATAGCTTAAATAAAAAGATGTTTCTCTCAAATGAGAATGAGGATATTGATTTCTATAGTGATAAGATTGTAGAGACTTTTGATTTGATTGATAAGGATTATCTAATGGAAGCATATCATGAATATATTATTTCTCAGGTGGATTTATTATCATTGGACTCATTAAAGCAATCTTTAAGATTAAAATTGTCTAAGGTTTATTATGCTAATGAGGTATTTCATAATGGATATGTGTCTCTTATAACTGAATTTGAATCCTTACAATCATTATTTAGGATATATTATATGTGTTATGTCCGACAATCAAATGAATTTAGTCATATATTGGAAGCATTGGATGAAGAGTATGATTTCAGGAATGAGGACTTTGATAAATATCTTGAGAGTTATCACCTGAAAAATAATCATCATTTGACTAATGAGTTTGACTTAAGTATTTATCGATTGATTATCTCATTGGAATTTGTCATCGAGTCTTTAGAGAGATTTGAAGATATATATGATGATAAATTTATTGAATCGGAAATAATGGATGCAAAATATAAAATAGAGAGTAATCAAGATAATAAAGAGTATATTGATTTATTGTATATCTATATGAAGCTAATTGAATGTTTGAAAAGAGAGAAAGATGCTTATCTTGAGATTAAAGGCGAGGTCTTAGAGTTTCTTTCAAAAGAGGATGGATTCATTGAAGAGAAAGAGAAATATTATAATCAATATAGTTTTATGAAAGACTCTTCCGACAAAGAAACAATCCTGAAGTCCAATCCTTTTTATAATTTTGAAGATAGGCGATTATCGAGAGAATGATTATTCTTATAAGATAGTAGTATAATATTAATGATTAGGTGATGAAGGTGCATTATCTTTTATTGTTATTTGCATTAGCTTCATCGATTAAATTAAATTCGACATCAATTGCATCTTCATCTACTATCTTTTGATTAAATTGCCTCATTTCTCTTAAAATCTCTTTGTCTCTATTCCTGAATTTATCAAGTCTTCCTAATTTCTCAAGATTATCAATTTGCCTCAAATTATTGTTACTATCAATAGTCCTCAATCTAAGGCAATTGCTTCGCATCTCATTTATCTTCTTTTCATGGTCTGAAAGCTTCATATGATACTCTTCATCGTAGATAGTGAGATTGTTAATCTCTTGATGATGCTTATCTTTGATGTCGGATATTTCCTGCTTTAATGAGTCGATTTCTTTTTGAAGGTCTTTGTTAGATTGGATATATTCATCTTTTAATTCGAGGACTTCCTTCTTATTTGCCTCACTTTGAGATAATAACTCTTTGTTTAATACATCGATTTTATTAGAATATTCATCATCTTTAGACTTGAGGTCTTCCTGATGCTTCTTATCTATATCAAGTAACTCATTAGAATGTGCCTCTTTTAGTTTTTTATTTTCAAGAGTTAATTCATCGATTTTCTCATAAAGTGATGATGTAGAATCCTTATTTGTTTGAGTCTTTTTATCGAGTTTGCCTTCAAGGTCTTTCACCTTATTTTGAAGATTAGTATTTTCCTGAAGGATATTGTCAAAGTCATCTTCATAGCAGACTATGACATCGCAGACATTATCTTCAAATTTACTTTCATCAATATTTTCATCATTTTTGCCTATGGATATTGAGTAACCTTTCAATGATTTATCTTTATAGAAATTTTTTCTCATTTGTCTCTTGAAATATTTCATCATCATCACCTTCAATAACTATTTATGATAGTCATAAGTATAATATTTTATTGAAGGAAATTGAATTCATCATCCTCAAGTGAGAAAAATTTTCTCTTGCAATTGCATTCAATGTCGATGTGAAACAAAAAAGAATGCTTCTTTTCCTTAAAAAAATTGAAAATCGCATATCGTTTAAAAATTGCCTTCATTAAATTGCATGATATTTTTAATTTAATCAAAGTTAGTTATGTAGGTAGTCGAATAATTAGTCAATTAGTTAATTTAATTAATCTACCTTTCAAACTGAAAGTGCTTATTTGGGACATCTATATGTCTGAAAAATCGATGTTTCTACACTCAAATAGAGCATTCTCCTTCCTTTTTGAGAGAGCAATTCGACCTTCAAAAATGACATATATTTTTTACTTGAATTCAATTGCATTCAATAATTTCATCACCTGATGATGAAGATGATTGACAAAAAAATTTCTCTTTCAATTGCATTCAATATTGACATCATCAAAAAAATATGGAATTCAATTTCATTCATCGGAAAATTTTTTTGAAAATAAGGACTTGAGATATTAATGACTTCAGGTGATAAGACCTACTATATTTCTCAAAGTCATTTCCTGATGATGTCTTACAAAAATATATCGCATCTGAAAATATTGATATTTATCTTCCATTTAGTTTAAATCTAATGTTATGGTCTTGATTTGATAAAATACTCATTTTCCGAGCTTTGCAGCGATAACAAATCTGAGAAAGATATGAAGTCCATTTCCTTAAATTACATCGGAAAAGACTTGATTCATTAATTAATTAATTGATTAATTGCTTGATTGCTTATTGAAAAGAATTGCATAAATCAATCGAGACATCTATATCAAATAGCTATTTTCTATTGATTTCTCAAAGTCTTATCGTTAATGTTAATGATTGATAGAGTAAATGATTGACTTTGAAGGTCTTGTCATATAATATCCTTCAGATGTCTCATATCTGATAGGATTTGCGAGATAAAAAGAGAGAATGAATATCACTTTTCAATTAGGTAACCTTGAAGGTTACTTGAAGTAACCTTTAAATATCAATTATGAGATAATATCAATTAAAGGAAGTGAATTATCATGAGTATTTTCAAAGAAAAAGGAATCGAATTGCCTTCAGTCGAGAAAGTAGATAATGAGATTAATCCATTAGCTATTGCACATTTTAGTAATAATAAATGGGATTGGTTTGTCTTAGGTGGAAAAGAATTGCCTGATGATGATTATTATCTATTTGGATTAGTCAATGGATATGAGAAAGAATTAGGATTTTTCACATTAAAAGAAATTATAAGTCATGGTGCAATCTTTGATGATGAATTCAATCCTATAGGAGTCTTTGATATATACGAGGACTTTGATTTGAGATATTAATGATTCGAGGTGATTAAGCTATGACTTTTAAACAAATAAAAATCGATGATGAAGTAGTGAATGAATTAGATTCATTGAAGTTTAAAAATGAGAGTTACAATATCTTAATCAAAAGACTATTAAAAGAATTGGACTCTCTCAAAGCAGATAAAGAGATGTTAATGAAGATAGTGATGAAGACTGAGGATAGCATCGCATTTCCAAATATTAATCATAGTGTATTTTTTGCGATTAGTCAGGTTATCAAAGATGACTTCTATTCCGATGATGAAAAATTAGGATACTTGAAAATTTATTTGAAACCTTCACTTGAGGATGATTCCGATGCAGTATTATCAATGATAGACTCAATTAAAAATGACTATGATATTGATAGTCCAATTTTAAATGAGGTTACATCATGGATTAAAGAGTCTTATCAATGATTGACTTCTTATCTCATGGTGAATCTATCTAAAGTAATAAACTTATATTCTTTTCTCTATATTTTTATAAAGAAAAGGTGAATGTCTCTCACCTGAATCTCACCGATAATTTTTATTAATAATTAAAGTGATATTGTTAATTGCAGATGCTATTCAGTAAGTGAAACATATGAAGTTAATTTCAAAAGTCTAAAAAAAAAGATTTAGTATATCGGATAGTGTCTGCAATAATTCCTTCAGGAAACATTCCTGAGAATTGAATGCAATTGAAAGAAAGTCCTCATGACTAACTTATTTTATGATAAATTACTTGCATCTAAAAAGACTCTTTTATCTACATTTGAGAAAGAAACAATCTTATTTTTAACATTGAGTATAATTTACTTGATGACTTGATGAATCTGAAGATGTTTGTTAATGTTAAAGTGATAATCCTTGATTGAGGATTGATTTAAAAATGGTCTTTAACCTGAAAGGAATGAGAGATGCTTTGAGAATAATATTGCAATATTGCAATATTTTATATATTAGTAGTTATAGAGATAGTCATATTGAATTTCATAAGGTGATTAACTAATGGGATTTAAGAATATAACTGTTAATGTCGATGAAGACATTATAAAAGATTTAAAGCAATTAGCATTAAATGAGAATTGCAGTCAAAAGAAAATAATAAATGAAATGTTAAGAGAGGGTATCCAAAGAAAAAAAGGGCAAACAACATTAGAATAACACTCATAAGATAATGATTATTATAAAAAAAACAGATTGAAGTTAGATGTTATTGGTAGTAACATCTAACAGAAATAAGTATACTTATACTTATTTTTGAGGACTTCCTTTATATATTAATTGTTATGTCTATGATTAGAGAATGTTATGTCTATTTCAAAATAAAAACATACGATTCTCAAGATTGTTATGTCTGATTTCAAAATCATGTGAAAAAAACATACGATTTTCAAAAATGTTATGTTTTTTGAAGTTATGTCTAAATTTCAAAAATGTTATGTTTTTTGAAGATTTTGAGATTAAAAAACATAATGATTTCAAAATTGTTATGTCTATCCTGAGAAAAAAACATAATATTCTCAAGATTGTTATGTCTAATTTTTTGTCTTGAATTTTTAAAAAAGTGGTGAAAATGGCAAAAAAAAGAAGTACAATCCATATAGATGAAGAGATATGGGATTTAGCAAAATTAAAGGCAGAAACAAAGCATAAAAGTTTGAGTAATGTCATAGAAGATTTCTTGATTGATTATATCGGCAATGATTACTTTATTGAAGATTATGTCCGAGAAATAAGGAAATCAAGTGAAATCATTCAAAAAGAAGAGGTGAAAATACAACAGTATAACAAAGCTATTAACGATTTGAATAAGGAAATGGCAGAAAATGGAAAGAATGAAATTATTATCGGTGAATGTCTTGAAAGAATAAAAAGATTCAATAAAAAAGAAGGGACAATCACATTGAAGTTTTTAAAGAATCTTTCAAGGGCAAAGAGAGTCGAATTAAACAAACTAAAAGAAATCTGCAAAAATCATGATTATCTCATTGATGAAGATTAACCTTGCGAGGATGACTCAGGGAAATTTTAGACATAATAGACATAATTATGTCTGTTATGTCTGTTTTTTTATATAGTCATCTTCGTTGAGATATATTATATTATTATTGAAAATTTATTATTATTATTATTATAAAAGAAAAAGAAAAGTCGGCAAAAGAAAAAGAAAAATATGACTTGAGGATTTTTTATGTTATTCTCAAACAAAAGAGATGATGAATCTCAAAATGTGAAAAATAAGGTGATAAGTTTGAAAGACATTGAATTTAAATTTAAAATCGATGGATTGACTTATTGGACTATTGATGATTTGATAAAAGAAAAAACTGTCGATGAATGCAAGTTTAATTTAGATACCAATCAATTTATCAAAGTTTTAATCGACAAAGCATTGAAGGAATTCATCCTGAATCATCAATATCTAATGACTGAAAAATTAAATCGAGAAATATCTTTGCTTGATAATAAATTGGATGGAAAAGAAGTCAAATTTGAGGATATATTCCAAATCTATAATCTCAATCCTAAAGCAAAAGAAGGTGGTGATTAATCATGACTTCAGACTTTAAAATGTTTACTATGAGTAAATCACCATTTCATAAAGAAAGAAACCTCAAAGGCAAGACTAAGAATATTGCTTTTAGATTACCGATTGAAGCTTACGATGATTTAAAAGATTATTTTGAAGGAGTCTATGGTGAGGATGGTGCATTATCAAAAGGATTCAAAGATTTATCATATGAGACTTTAGATAGTGTCTGCCTTGAAAGAAAGAATTATAATAATCTCAATGTTTTCATGTTAATTCCTAAGACTGATGATTTAGATGATTTGCATTGTTTTAGCGAGATATTTGCCTTCATCGATATTGATAATGATATTGAGGATGATTTCAATGTAGTTAGTCGATTTGAGGATGATTATAATATCTTATATAACTTAGTCGATTTTAATGAAGAGAATGTGCCTATGGGTATCTTTGCACATTCTAAAGAATTTTGCCTCTATCGATTGAGAAAAGATAGAGTCTGCGATTCATTTAATAGTCTATGTGTAGGATTGCATTCATTATATCCTAACTTAGTCGAATGGACTAATAAAGATTTGGAGTATTATATGGTGAGATTTCCTTTGAATAATTATCTTGATGTCTTCAGGAATGGGCAATATCAAAGTCTAACATATAACAATTCTCATGAAGGAGCATTTATCTTCTATGATTTAGTTGAAAATCGGAAGATATATTCGACTATTAGATGGGACTATTCACCTGAAAGTAATAATATCTTTTTAGATTTCCTTTTCTATAAACCTGAGGATTTTTCAGATGTTATCTATTCGGTGGATGATGATAAATTAACTAATGTGTATCGAGATATTCGAGATACTGATTATCGGAAGGATGGTCTTATTAATTTTAGAGAAAGATTGATTGAGGATTTAAAACTTGTCGATGAAGCTATTAGGAAAGAATTTCCTGATGAATATGAGAAACTTGATGATGTTAAATTGTAGGTTTCTCACTTTTTTTTATTTTATTTTGTCAAAGATTTGTCAAGATTTGTCATAACCTCTATTTTTTGTCATTTTGTCAAATTGAGATATAGGATGTTACTTTGTTACTTAGTTACTTGAGAGTATTGTAACTTTTTAACTTCATAACTTGATAATATTTGTTTTTAGTAACAATAAACTATAATTTATCTGTTAATGTTAGTGTAAACACTTTGTAAACACTTAGATTAAAGAAATAACGATTAAAAAAACTAAACCTTTAAATACTAT
>JAZQIU010000009.1:0-6675 GCA_045541255.1 Bacilli bacterium
TATCTAAAACTTTAATTAAATCTTGTTCTAATTGATTAAACTCTCCACAATTTAATATTACTTTTTCTACCTTAAAATTATTTACTAAGTTAATTGCTTCTCCCATATGATCGTAATCACCATGTGGTGATATGTTGAAAAACAATCGAATAAAAACCCTTATAAAATAAGGGCTTAAAATATCAAAAAAAATTATTTTTAGAAAAAAACATTTATTTAACTGAAGTTAGTTGTTAATTTTAAATTATTAATTTAGAATATACTTGGGAGGTGTATAATGATCAGAAGTTCTAAAGAACGGAAAAATTTATCCGATGCAGAAATTGCCACATTATTAAAACCACATGAACAATATGTAATGCAGAATATAGGTAAAGAAATTATTTATGACTTTTTTCCATTTGTTTTAGCTTCAGCTTTTAATAATGATTGCATTTGGGATGACAGCACATTAGAATTTGAATATATAGATGCAATTGATTATTTAAGAAGCTCTAGTTTCCCTGGGTATAAAGAACTAGATATTGATAGGGTAAAAAAAATCATGGAAGAAAAATATTCATTAAAAATAACGAATGATGACCCTATAAAAATAGAAAAGATTCAGTAACAGCTGAACCAATTCTATTCTTCAAAAAATTTTTCCATGCTAACATCAAGCACAACTGATATCTTATATAATGTATTTAAAGAAATATTATTCCTATCACTTGGTGATTCAATCCTTTTCAAGTGGTCAGGTGTTACATTAATGGCTTCTGCTAAATCCATTAATCTAATATTCTTTTCGTTTCTATACTTTTTTATATTTTGACATATTATGCTTTTGATGTTTGGATTGAAGTCATATTGCTTTTCCATAAATATCACTCCATATAATATTATGGCAAAAAAATCCCATAAAATAAGTGACCTTTGGTGCCGAATTGCCAAAAGTATGGTATAATGATTCCGGAGGTTGACTTTATGGCAAAAAAAGATAAGAAGTTAAGTGCTGAAGAAGCATTAGTGGAAGTTTTTAAAGTTTCATTGGATTATATTGACAAAAGTGATAAATTACATATGCAATTTTTAGATACACGAGCAAAATTTCTTACACAACAAATTGCTTATAAAGAAGACGAAGAACCAATGAAATTTTTTAAAAAAGCTCACAAAAAATGGGAAGATGAACTTGAAAAACTAGAAATAGAATTAGCTAATGTTTATAAAGAAATGAATGATGAGTTTAACTATACCCAAGAATTTTATAAAAAATTAAAAGGCAATTAAAAAAGACCTAGCAATATAGCTAGGTTTTTTTATGGTATTAATATTTTTTGACCGGCATGAATTAGATCTGGATTAGTAATATTATTAGCTTTTGCTATTTCTGGATACCTACTACCATTACCATAGAATTTTTGTGCTATTCCCCACAAAGTATCACCTCTTACTACGGTATAATAATTTCCTGGTTTCATTTCTATTAGTTTTAAATCTGATTCTTTTACCCATCCCAAACCATTGTTTATATTATATGGATGGCTTCCCTTTGGATTAACTAGATATATTTTAGCCCTTAAGTTGCTCCTGTTTTGACCAGCACCATTACCATAACTATCTTTATATAGGGTACCCGTAAAAATTACTTCGTCACCAGACTTAAATTTTAATTTATTCGGTAATGATGGGGTTGGTGTTACACCACCATATTGTGGCAATTCTTTAGTGCCTAGCAAATAAGGTTTTGGGTCCACCCAACTACCATTTACTTTAACACCATAGTGAAGGTGTTCACCAGTTGAAAATCCAGTAGTACCTTTTTTTCCAATTACTGCACCACTTTCTACTATATCACCTACTTTTACATTTACACTGCCATATTTCATATGGCAATAAGTAGTATAAATATTATTACCATGATATAAAGTAACATAATTTCCTGAAGCTTGGCTTTCTGTGTATCCTTTAACACTATTCCTGCAGGCAGTTACTTTTCCTTTAGCAGTAGCTACTATTTCACTACCAGATGTCATGTCAATTCCACTATGGAAATCTTCAACATATTTTCCCGTAACATTATTCCAAAATCTTCTATTTCCATAATCTGAACTTATCCAAGATGAATTTAAACCTTTAAAAGGACATTTTTTAATATTATTTAAAGTATAACCCATAATTATTCCTCCTCATTAAACCCTTCACAATCTTCTGCTATTGATATAGCTTCTTCTTTTGGTATTTCTTCTACACTTAATATTTTGTTATTTTCCATTTTCATTTCCTCCATTACTATGTTTTAATTGTTCTAATACTTCTAAAATTTTTGATGGTAAAGGCAACCCCATGGCACCCCAATTTTCTATAATTGAAATTCCTTCATTAGCAACAAAAAAATAGACAACTAAGTTTCTTATTGCTCCGGTATCACCAACAATTTGATCTAACAAAAAAGATAGAGCAACTACAATTAAATACCCTACCTTTTTAACAATACCTTTAGCACCTATAATGCTATTTATTTTTTTATTTACTATCGATTTACATATACCTGTAGCATAATCTAATACCATCATGATTAATAATGTTTTCATTGCAGTATCTAACCCCCCTAAATAATATACTATTGTTGTTAGTATAGTACTAACAATATAATTTATCGTTACTTTCATTTTTTTCTTCCTCCTTTTTAATATAAAACTTATATTATCTTTCTAAACCTAATATTAACTGCACCTGCTCCTCCCCAAGCAATACTGTCGCATATTTGTAATTTAATATAATCATTACTTCCACCTTGTCTTAAAATTCTAAACCTAATATTATGGTTATTTCTAGCATGTCCAGCTTTGGATAAAGGTATTTCATCAGCATTAGCAGAATTAGTAGTTTGGTTACTCCAAGCAACTACCCCTGATAAATACTCACCATATTGTGCATTTACATTCCAAGATGTAATAAACACTTGCATTATATATGTTCCATAGCTTAATTGGTTCCCTTTAATTCCGGTATCAAACCAAGTTTCTGTAGCAGATATATGAATAGATAAATCAAAACTAATTATTTTATCGACCAAAAAATTGGTAAGGGTTTGACGATTATGCACTATGGAATTACTATCAATATAAATATTATTTCTAAATTTAATTGCTTTACTCATAGCCATTTCCAACCTCCCCACCTGTTATTATCTATTCTTATATTTACACCTATATTTCCGGCATAAAAAAAGATGATTGCTACACCACCTGTTGAAGTTGTACCCACACCTTTCAAATATACCCCTAACACACCTGAAAATTTATTATCATAAGATGCATAATCTTTCCAATCACTATAAAATAAATGGGTCCTTGATGTATCTATAATAGTTGCTGTATTTCCATTCGTCATTTGAGATAAATGGGATGGGTTATACAGTACCGGGCTACCCCCATATATTAAATTATTTAGTATATCACTTAATAAATTTCTGTTATGTGTAACAGATTTACTGTCTAAATATATATTATTTCTAAACTTAATTGATTTGCTCATTAGTACACCACCTAATTTAAATAAATAATTTCACCTGGTAAAGATGTTTTTCTTTCATAATTCCTTATATCACAAGAACCATACATCCTAAATATTTTTATTGAACTATAGTTGTATCTTTCAAGTACCCACAATGATACTCTACATGATGCTGTACCCCTACCTTCTATTGTTACAGCAATAGAATTAGTGTATGAAAAACCACCAGTAGCCTTTAATACTACAGCTTGTGAATTAAAAGGTGAAGATGATGTTGGCTCATTTTGTGAATAATAAGAAATCCATATATCGGCCATTGCTGGCTCATAGCCATCATTGTCAATCATAATTCTTCCATACATCCGTGAAAACCTACCAGTAAAAACTTGTGTTGTTATTCTGCACCAGTACCCTTGGTAACCAGACATATTTACATTATATCTTTTGTACCCATCTTCTTCTAAAACCCAATGATCTAAAATATCACTTAACAATTGCCTGTTATGTGTAATACCTTTACTATCTAAATATGTATTATTTTTAAACTTTATTGTTTTTGACATTACGATACCCTTTTCCATACATATATAGCAATATAAGGGGGTAAATGATTAGTAGAAGTTGTTGTTGCATATGTACTATATTTAGCAGAGCTTTTACTAACAGATTTATCTACAATTGAAGAATTACCTGTCCCACTACCTGGCAATCCAGCATCACTTTCACCATATTTCCAAGTTGATGTTCCATAATCGTAAGCCATTATACCTCTAGTGTCTTCACCAATTAAAGAACCATAATACGGGTAATAACCTATTCTAAAACCATGATTGTGAGATATAGAACCCCCAGTGCTTCCAGCTGGGTATGTATTCCCACAGCTTAATAAAAATCTATCTTTTATTTGTTCCCAAGTACCACCAAATATTGTCCCTGGATTTGTATTATTAACAGACAAATAAATACTACCTACCGGAAAATATGGGCAAACATAAATTGGCTCATTATTCCTATTTCTAAACCTGATTGCTTTGCTCATGTTACCAACTATCCACTACATCATATTCTAAAACTTGGATGCCATTAATTTCTAATGATTCACTATTAACAGGGAAACAGTTTATACCCACAGATAATTTTTGGGTATCTACAAAAAATATAAACCTCCCTCGAGATAAAACAGCATTATAAGTTGTCGTCCCAAATTTATCTGTTATTGTTATTTTAAAATCCCATGCTGAATTTTTGGTTAAAGATAATGTTACTTGAGTATTATTATTTATTGTAGTTAAAGAAGAATATGTACTAGCTGTTGTTTGCTTATATTGATATTTTATTGTTACAGAATTTTTTGAATTAATGCTTGAAAAAGAAGCCTGTACTTTTAAATATGTTTCATCTTCATAATTGTTCTTTCTTTTTAAAGTAATTATTCCTGTTGGTAATGACCACGGTAAAAACAATACAGTCTTAGTTGCTGTTGCAGTATTCCCCCTGCTATCGGTAACCTTAACTGTTAAAGTTAAATTACTTCCTGAATTTATAACTCCATAATCTAGGTTACCAGCACTTGTCAAAGTTTTTGTAACACCATTTATAGTAGCTTCATATTTTGTGATAGATGCTCCTTTATTACCGGTTGCTGAACTTATTGTCACCAATAATCTAGACAGATTCTGTACTAAATATTGATCATTCCCAGTTACTGCTACTGTGGTGCTGTTATTATCTTTATATGATATGTTTGATGATGAAATAGTTGGATTAGCCCCGGTTATACTTCCCGTTGCACTTTGTGAGCTACTACCTACAGATGTACTTCCATTATATGTTGTTATTGTAAAAGAAAAAGTACCACTATTAACGGTACTCATTAGTGAATATATTGTGTTAAGTTCTGCTGATGTAAAACTAATATTTGAGCCATTTGTTACACCACTTATTGTTTTTACTGTAGTGCTTCCATATTTTATAACCATATCATCCCTAAAAGAACTTGAATATTTTGTTATAGTAATTGGTATTGCATTACCTATTGTAAAATTTGAAATACCACCTAACACACTTTTAGCCGGGTCAACCGTAAGATTGAATGTTGCAGATGTATCATATTTATTCCAATTAGCTTGGGCATATCCACCAGTATCTACTAATTCAGCATAAAATGATGTTGTGCCTGAAGTTTTATTACTAACAGTATACCAACCTGTAGTACCAGAATATGTCCACCCTTTTTCACCAGAATTATATGTTTTTACTTGTAAAGTTGCTACATTAGTGCCATTAAGATATAAAGGCATTTTTATAGCATTATAAAACCAACCACCAGAATTTATCCATACAGTATATTTAAACCTATATTGCATATCAGAACCTGATCGTTGGTGTTCATATTCTATCGTCCAGTAACCCTTTGGGCTACTACACCATTGTCTAGAACTAAATAATGTTTCCATTCTAACCTCCTATGTTAAAGGAACTATTCCTATACCTGTATTGTCTGTAGTTTCTATACCCAACCACCTTGCTTTATTACATAAAGTTATTTCTTCTTCGATTACTGATTTCTTCATATGAAATTCATCACCATTCATCCAAAATACTTTATTATTTTTAAAATCATACCCAGCAAATTCATCTGGATTAATTATTACTTTACTTCCATCTTTACCATAAACACAAATACCATTTTCATCGAATGTCCCTATCAATGTATTAGCAATATCATATATTTCTATCCTTCCAGCTTCATTTAATTGTGAGCCGACTTTAAATACACCACCTTTTACAAGGCTTGCAGTCATATTTATTACATTAATATTTTGCATATCTAATGTACCATCAATTAACCAAGCTGATGTGAATACACCATTTATCCCTGAATTAGAAAAACCAATGCCTTGTGAATTAATCATCATTACATTGGTAGCTTCTTCTTTTGGCAATCTATCTACTATTAAAATTCTATTACCTTCATATATTACATAACTATCACCTAAAGTACCCCAAATTTTTGATGTAGCCTCATTTAATTCTTCTGTCAATTGTACGGTTACTACTTCTTTTGCATCTGCAACAACTTTATCGGTATCATCTTTAATTGTTGTAATAAGGTTTTTTAATTTGTTTTTAAAATTTCCAAATTCTATTTCTATGTATTTATCTCTGATGCAA
>JAZQIU010000010.1:0-26993 GCA_045541255.1 Bacilli bacterium
AGAATCCACTTCATTGACTTCACTTACCGAAATTCAAAAAGGTGTTATAATATATTTGCCTGTAAAAAATAATGATACGATTAAGATAAATCATTATCAAAGTAGTACAATTGGTGGGTATTATTATAGTAAATCAAGAAAAGTTTTAAATGATTATAAAAATAATATGCTAAGTGATATTGAAGAAGCTTATAATAGTTTGAATAAAGAGTATAGAGAAAAAAGATTTGGAAGTTTAGATAAATATAAAGAATATGTTAATAACTTTATTACTATATCAACTTATTCTATGGAAGTTGATAAATATAGCGTAAGTAAAATGAGTGGTGACAAAGTTTTTAATATATATGATAAGAGTGGTAATCAGTATATAATAAGAGAAAAATCGATTATGAATTATGAAGTTTATTTAGATGAATATACTATAGTTATTAAATAAAAAAGTAGTTAGGTGGTGAATTTATGGGAGCATATAGAGCTAGGGGAAATGAAGATAATATTGAGCATAATACTGAATCTACCCAAAATGCTTTGAAAGTAGGTTTGGAGGTTGCAGAACATATTCCTGTTGCAAATATGTATGCTAAAGCGGCAAAAGGTATTGATAAATTAACTGGTGGCCAATTAACAAAAAATGCTGCAAAAGTTTTTAATAAAGGTTTAGAAAATTCTCCTATGGGTTCACATGTACAAAATGCTATTAATTCTGCAAATGATAGTGGTTTAACAAATACAGTTGGTAATGCTGCATCTTTAAAAAATGGTGGTGGAAATGGTTCAAAATTAACTGGATTAAAAACCGGTATTAATAAGGCCACTTCTACTAATGGAGATTTAATTGGAAATATGTGGGCTAAGATGCCACCGGCTTTGAAATTAAAAATTGCAGTTGGTTGTGGTGTTGCTTTATTATTTTTATTAATGGTAACAACAATATTTGCTGCTGATGATAATCATAATTTATCTCTTACTAATGGTACTAGTATTAGTGGCACAAATATTGGAAAAAGAAAATGTAGTGCTGAAGAAATAGAAAACAAATTACTTTATGTAGGTGATTCTAGAACAGTAGGAATGCAGTCTTCATTGGAAAATCAAAATATAAATTATATTGCAGAATCTGGAAAAGGTTATGATTGGTTTAATAGTACTGCATTAGCAAATATTGAAGCTAAAATACAAGAAAAGTCTGATGCAGTAATTGTATTAGGTTTAGGTGTAAATGATTTATATAATATAGATAATTATATTACTGCTTATAAATCTTTGATTAGTAAATATCCGAGTACACAATTTTATGTTTTATCAGTTAATCCTGTAGATGAAACTAAGGCTGTAAGTAATGGTTATACTGTAACTAATGCTGATATAGAAGCATTTAATAAAAAGTTGGCTGATAATTTTCCTAATAATTATATAGATAGTTATAGTAGTTTAACAAGTATTGGGACAAATGATGGTGTACATTATGATAATGAGACTTATAAATCATTAAATAGTTTAATTACATCAAATATAAGTGGTTCAGGAAAGGTAATGTGTGGAGCTAGTGGTAATTTAGCTGCTAGTTTAGAAGAAGTGGCTAATTGGTATATTCAAAATGTAGCTAAATATGATCAGACTTTGTATGTTGAAAGTCCATTTAGTACTTCAAAAGTTAGAGCTGATTGTTCTGGGTTTGCTGTTGCTTATATGTCTTATGTCTCTGGTACTGATGTACCTATATCTCATTCTGGGGAAATGGTTGATCCTAATGGTTCTTGGGCACAAAGTGTATCGCAACTTGGTTGGAAAGCATATTCTAGCGATACAGTTGGCACTTTACAAACTGGTGATATTCTTATATCACATGCGGGTAGTTTATACAGTACAAAAGGTAGACATGCAGAGATTTATGTTGATGAATCATCTACATTTGGATGGGGTTCAGTAAAAACTCAATATCCTACTTCCAAAGTATTACAAACAAGTAATTTTGGTGGGCATGTACATTTTATGGATTCTACACATGATTATATTACGATATATAGATATGAAGGATAGATAATATATGAAAAAAATTATTTTATTAGTTTGTTTTATATTTTTAACAGGTTGTAAAGCAGAATATAGTATCATATATGAAGATAATAATTTAAGCGAATCATTAAATGTAGTATCTTCTTTTAATGATAATAACTTTAAAAGTTTAGTTAATGAGTATTATAATAATTCATTATTTATTGTAGATTATAATATTGAAACTGGTGATATGAGTAATGATGAAATCATTAATAAGTATTCTATTTATAATAAATTTATAATTAATAAAGATGGTATTTATGGTTTGAAATTAAATTATTCATATAATGTAATTAATGATTATAAAAAATCTTTTATTGTACATAGTTTATTTGATAATTTTATTATAAATGATAATTTTTTCAAAGCCTATGATATTAAAGATATATTTTTAAATTATAATGATTTGGAGGAAATTGTTATAAGTTTTAAAACTGATAAGAAAGTAGAAAGTTCTAATGCAGATAAAGTAGAAAATGATATACTTTATTGGAATATTAATAAAAATAATTATAAAGATAAGGTTATAAATATTACTTTTGATAATTCAGAATCAAATGAAGTAAATAAAGTTTTAAATAATAATAGTGAAAATATTATTTATATTATTCTAGGTGTTTTGGGTATCGGTATATTGATATCAGTATTAGTTATTTATGAAAAGGTAAAAAAGTCTAATAAATGATGGAAAAAAAATAATGTTTGTTTTATAATATGGGTAAATGAAGGAGTGTAATCATGAAATTTAATGTTAGTTCAAAGGACTTAATTATATTTATAGTATTTTGTATATTTTTATTATTTCTTTGTAGTATTGCAGTAAGTAATGCTGTAAATATTATAAATGAAGGAGAGTTTATTGGTTTTAATCCTTTTGCTGGATTTGGCTCTAGATATATACTTGGTACTTTCTTATTATTTTTTGTTGTTTTAATCGCAATATTTGCTAGTGTATCATCTTATATTTTTGAAAGAGAAAAGGGTAAGGGATTTGGTTTAAGTATTGGAGAAAAAGATGAAAAAGGTTATGCTCGTTGGTCTAAAGAAAAAGAAATTAAAACTGCTCCAAAGGTAGTAAAAGTTCCTATAGCTAATAAGGATTCTGAAGCAGCTGGAACAGTATTAGTAAATGATGGTAAAGATTTATGGGTAGATAATGGTGAAAATCATACTTTAGTTATAGGGGCAACCGGTAGTGGTAAAACAACAAGTGTAGTTGATCCTTTGGTATATAGTTTGGCTAAAGCAAAAGAAAGTATGGTTATAACAGATCCTAAAGGTGAAATTTATAAAAATCATTCTAATATGTTACGAGATAGAGGATATAATATAATTGTTTTAAATTTCCGTGAACCTCAAAAGGGAAATTGTTGGAATCCTTTAACTTTGCCATATCAATTATATAAAGCAGGTAATACAGATAAAGCAACAGAGTTAGTTGATGACGTTGCATTAAATATAGTTCAAGATAAAAAAGCACAAGATCCTTTCTGGGAAAAAAGTGCATCAGATTATTTTGCTGGAGTTACGTTAGGTTTATTTGAAGATGCTAAAGAAGAAGAAGTTAATTTAAATTCTATAAGTTATGTTACAACTGTAGGTGAAGAAAAATGTCCACCATCAAATTATATTAAAGAGTATTTTAATATAAAAGGAGAATCAAGTACACCATATATATTTGCAAGTAATACAATTAACTCTCCAACAGATACTAAAGGTGGAATACTTGCAGTATTTAGACAAAAGATAAGATTGTTTGCAAGTCGTGAACAATTATCAGAAATGTTGTCTAAAAGTGACTTTAATATGAGAGATATTGGTAAACAACCTACAGCAGTATTTATGGTAATTCATGATGAGAAAACAACATATCATGCGTTAGCAACAATATTTATTAAACAATGTTATGAAACATTAATTGATGTTGCACAAGAATGTGGTGGAAAGTTACCGGTAAGAACTAACTTTATACTTGATGAATTTCAAAATATGCCTCCATTAAAAGATGTAACAACTATGGTTACAGCAGCTCGTAGTAGACAAATACGTTTTACATTTATTATTCAAAATTTTGCTGCTTTAAATGATGTTTATGGAAAAGAAGATGCAGAAACAATTAGAAGTAACTGTGGTAATATGATTTATTTATTAACAACAGAGTTGGCAGCATTAGAAGAAATAAGTAAATTGTGTGGAGAGAAGAAGAGTAAGGAAAAAGATAAAACAGCTTCAACTCCATTAGTTACTGTAAGTGATTTACAAAAAATGAAAATGAATGAAGCTATTATAATGAGAACTAGATTAAATCCATTTAAGACTAAGATGAAACCTAGTTATGAAATTGATTGGGGAAATAATTTTCCAAAAGCAGAATTTTTTGAAAGAGCAAAAGGCGAAATAGGTTTATTTGATTTAAAAGATTTCGTAAATAAAAGAAAAAAAGAACGTGTAATGAATAATTTAAATTCTAATCCTATGCCTAGTGGCATGGCACCAAATCCTTTTGCTAATCCTAATCCATTTATGTCTCCAAATCCTTTTGCTCCAGGAAACAATGATATGATGAAAAACGATTTTCCAAATCCTTTTGAGGGTGGAGGAGAAGTCGATGTTGATGAGCTTTTAAAGAAGATTGACGCAAAAATTGCAGAACTTGAAGAAGAAGAAAGATTAGAAAAGGAAAAAGAAAAGAATAAACCAATAGAAGTTTTCGATAATAAGAATACAAATGATGTTATTGAAGAATTTAAAGTGGATTTAGATACTTTAAATAATGATAAAAAAGATAATATTGATTTATTAGATTTAGATAGTAAAAAAGAAGAAAAATTAGAAGATTCAGTTCAAAATAACATTAAAACATTTAATGATATAATGAATGAGAATGCAGTTATTGAAGAAGGTAAAAAAGAGGAAAAGAAAGAATTAGATTCTAATATAATAAATGATAGTTCTATAACTGATGATCAATATTTCGATGACTTCTTTCAAGATGAATAAAACTCAAAAAAATATTTTGAGTTTTTTATTTGATTAATAATTATATTTTTGCTAATATTATTATGTAAAATAGAAGATTTCATGTTGTGTAGGTGGATATATGTTTAAAAAGGGATTTACTTTAGTTGAAACAATAATTTCTTTAGTGTTGATTGGTTTAATTGGAACTATTTCAATAATTAGT
This sequence comes from Bacilli bacterium, assembly GCA_045541255.1. Taxonomy (GTDB): domain Bacteria; phylum Bacillota_I; class Bacilli_A; order RF39; family UBA660; genus UMGS1124. The sequence continues at coordinate 5,246 of JAZQIU010000010.1, forward strand.
TTTTCTAAAGAAAAAGAAGTTGAAGAATTAAATATAGAAGAAGAAATAAATTTTTATTATTCTTTAAAAGAAAATGAAAGTAATTATAAATATTTTTATAGTGATAACGATGAAAAAATAAGCTGTATAAAATTTTCTAATATAAAAGCATCTGGTATATTAAGTGATAAAGATTTAAATATTTATGATGATTCGGATATACTAAAAGTTATTTTAAATAAAGATGGCGTTATAGAAAGTTATGAGAAAATTGATGATGTTAGTAAATGTGAATATACGGTTATTGTCATGGATGAAGAAGTAAATAATAGTAGTTTAGAAATTTCTAAAAATGAAAATATAAGTGATGAGTATAGTATTAATCAAATTACAAAACAATCTCCAGTAGATAAAAACATTTTTGAATCAACATTAAATTTTGATATTACTTTATTTAAAGAAATATATAAACCTGTGTATGTATTAATTATGTTAGATAAATCGGGTAGTATGGTTGCTAATGATAAAACTCGTAATGCATTATCAGCTATTTCTGGTATGGTTGAAAAAATATTTGAAATTGATAATTCTTATATAGGGTTTATAGATTTTGGATATTTTGCTGATAATTTTTCATATATGGTAGGTGGTAAGTCGAATATATGGATAGATAAAGCCTATAAATCTAATTTATTAACTTATATTAATTCAATTACATATATTAGTGGAGTAGATAATAATTATTATGATGCTTATAGTAAAGCGATTAGTGATTATGAAATAAAAGATAAAAGTGATTATTTTACTTATGTAGTTTTATTATCTGATGCTGGTAATAATAATAATGGAACTACTTGTGTTTCTTCTGCAAATCAAAATAATATTGTTGCTGGTATAAAAGAAAAGGTTAATAAGTTTATTGCGGTTGCTTATTCACCAGCAACAACTTGTTTAAGTTCTATAGCTAGTAATAATTGTCCAGAAAATGGTGGTAGTTGTTATTATTTATCAAATTCTTCTAATGTAGAAAATATTTTTGATGGTATTACTAGTAAAATTCAAGAAGAAACAAAAATAAAAAATTTGAAAATAGAAATAAATATTAATGATTATTTTGATTTGATAACAATAGATAGTGAAAATATGAAATATGAAAATAATGTTATTACTTATGAATTTGATTTAGAAAATGTATCGGATGAAGAATCTATGGAATATAATCAATCTTTAAATTATTCATTAAAATTTTTGTCAGATAAATTTGAGGATGGAGATTCTTTAAATCCAGAAATTAAGTTATTTAATCAAATTAAGTTAACTTTTACTACTGAAGAAGGTAATTATGAACAAGTTATAAACGATGCTTCTATTCCAACAATAAAAGTTAATAAAGTTACAGAGAGTGCTATAAATTAAAGAAACTAAAGTATTTCCTCATCGAATCCTTTAGTTTCTTTTTCTATATATATAGGTCTATTTTTTGTTTCTATATAAGATTTTCCTATATAAGTTCCTATTATGCCTATAAATATTAATTGAATACCTCCCATAAATAAACTTACTACTAATAATGATGCATATCCTGGGACATCTTTACCAAATATTAAAACTTGTAATATAGTTATAACTATGTATAAAAAAGCGAATATAGAAATTATTATTCCAATTAAAGTTGCAAGAGATAATGGTTTTGTAGTAAAGTTTGTTATTCCGGTTAATGCATATTTTATTTGTTCTTTACTATTATATTTAGATTTTCCGCTATGTCTTTTTTCTACATTATAATACATATATTCAGTATTAAAACCTATCCAAGAAAATATTCCTTTAGTAAATCTGTTTTTTTCACTTAAACTTAATATTGCGTTTTTTACATTTTTTCTAAACATTCTAAAGTCACTAGCGCCATCTACTAATTTTGTATCTGATAATTTATTTATTATTTTATAGAAGTTTTTTTTGAATACTCTATTAATAAAACTTTCTTTATTTCTATTTTTCATAACCATAGCTATTTGGTCTACATTTTCATGATTATTTAAATAGTCGTACATACTTAATATATATTTTGGATTTTGTTGTAAATCTGAATCTATAATGCAAGTGTAATCGCCAGTGGCATTTTTAAGACCTGCATATATAGCAGCATCTTTTCCAAAATTTTTGCTAAATGATATATATTTTATGTGTTCTTTGTCATTTTCAAATACTTTTTTTATTTTTTCTATTGTAGAATCAGTTGAACCATCATTTATATATATAAGTTCATAATCTAAATCTTTTAAAGCATTTGTTAGTTTTTTATTTAATTCTAATATATTTCCTTCTTCATTATAAGAAGGTATTATAATACTTATTTTCATACTGCACCTCTATAATTAATTATAACATGGTTTTTAAATGTGATAAAGAATTAGATTAAAATAGTAGAGCTATAACTTTTTATAAAAGTGGCTCAAATTTACAAAAAGTGATAATTATTAAAAAAATTAAAAAAATGTAATTTAGGGGTTGAAATTAGTATAAAGTTAGTATATAATGGATTATGTATTTATCTGGCTATGATGTGCGAGGTGGCTGATACACTAGGTGGAGTTGCTAAATAAAACTAGTTAACAGGGAATTCGTAACGGAGTCATGTTTATACATTGATATAAACGAAGGGAGGACATGAAAAATGTCAAAAGTAAGAATTAGATTAAAAGCTTATGATCATAAAGTACTTGATGATACAGCTGCAAAGATTGTTACTACAATCAAAAGAATAGGTGGAGAAATATCTGGACCTATCCCTCTTCCTACAGAAATACAAAGATATACTGTATTAAGAGCGGTTCATAAATATAAAGATAGTAGAGAACAATTTGAAATGCGTACTCATAAAAGACTTATTGATATAAAGAATCCTAGTAAGGAAGTTATTGATGCTTTAACTCACTTAGATGTTCCAAGTGGTGTTGACATTAAAATTGAAACTAAATAATTGGAGGTAAGAAAATGAAAGGAATCTTAGGACGTAAAATCGGTATGACCGAAAAATTTACGACAGATGGTAGAGTTATTCCTGTTACAGTAATTGCAGTTGAACCGAATGTTATAACTCAAGTTAAAACTGTTGAAAACGATGGTTATAATGCTGTTCAATTAGGAATTGTTGATAAAAAGGAAAAACATGCTACTAAAGCAGAAATAGGACATGCTAAAAAAGCGGGTGTTGCTCCTAAGCGCTTCTTAAAAGAAATAAGAGTTGAAGATGTAACTCAATATGAACTAGGAAGCACTATAAAAGCCGACACATTTGAAATAGGAGAAAAGGTTGATGTTACTGGTACTAGTAAAGGTAAAGGTTTTGCTGGTGTTATTAAACGTCATAACCAATCTCGTGGACCAGAAACACATGGTTCAAGATATCATAGAAGACCAGGGTCAATGGGAACTATGAGACCAATGAGAGTATTAAAGGGTAAAAAATTAGCTGGACACATGGGAAGTGAAACAGTTACTATTCAAAATCTTGAAATTATTGATATTAACTTAGTTGATAACTATATCTTAGTTAGTGGAAATGTTCCAGGAGCAAAAAATTCATTAGTTTTAATCAAATCTGCTGTTAAGGGAAATGGAAAAGTTAACCCTAAAGAATTAGTTAAATATGAAGTAGAAGAAACAGTTGTTGATGTAGTAGAAGAAGTAGAAGAAACTACTGAAACTGTAGAAGCTACTGAAAATGCAGAAATCGAGGAAACTACTGAAGCTTAATTCAGTATGAAAGGAGATTTAAAATGGCTAAATTAGATATTATAAACCTTAAAGGTGAAAAAACTAGTGATTTAAAACTTAATGATAGTATTTGGAATATTGAAACTAATGATGCAATTGTTAAGAAAGCAATTGATTTACAATTAGCATCATTAAGACAAGGAACTCACAAAACTAAGACTCGTAGTGAAGTTAGTGGTGGAGGAAGAAAACCATATAGACAAAAAGGTACTGGTAACGCAAGACAAGGTACTATTCGTGCTCCTCATTATAGAGGTGGTGGAGTTGTATTTGGTGTTACTCCAAGAAGTTATTCATTTAAGATGAATAGAAAAGAAAGAGGAATTGCTATACGTTCTGCTTTAACTTACAAAGTTAAAAATAATGAATTAGTTATAGTTGATAATTTAGAATTAGCAAGTGCTAAAACTAAAGATGCTAAAGATTTAATCGTAAACTTAAAATTAGCTGGTAAAGTATTATTTGTTACTGCAAATGATGCTGAAAACTTATATTTAGCAACTAGAAACTTAGGTTATGCTGCTGTTATAATGGCTAATCAAATAAATGTATACGATATCGTTAATGCTGATACAGTGGTAATGGAAGAAGCTGCTGTTAAATATATAGAGGAGGTGCTTAAATAATGATGAATAGTGAAATTATTATTGCACCAGTTATAACTGAAAAAAGTCAAATGTTAGCAAGCGATGGAAAAACTTATGTTTTCAAAGTTGTTCATACTGCTAATAAAACTCAAATAAAGAAAGCTGTTGAAGAATTATTTGGAGTAAAAGTAAAAAGTGTAAATACATTAAATACTAAAGCAAAAGATAAAAGAGTTGGTAGATACACTGGAAAAACTAAGACTTATAAGAAAGCTATCGTTACTTTAGTTGACGGTCAAGCTATAGAAATGTAAGGCGGTGTAAAATATGGCTATAAAGAAATATAAACCAACGACTAATGGTCGTAGAGGTATGAGTACTTTAGCGAACGAAGAGTTAACAGGTGTTAAAGCTACTAAAAGTTTATTAGTTAAAAAGACTAAGACTGGTGGTAGAAATAATACTGGTAGAATGACTGTTCAACACATTGGTGGTGGAGCTAAAAGAAAATATCGTTTAATAGATTTTAAAAGAAATAAATTTGGAGTTCCTGCTAGAGTAACTAGTATCGAATATGATCCAAATCGTAGTGCTAACATTGCATTATTAACTTATAAGGATGGAGAAAAAAGATATATTATCGCTCCAAAAGATTTAAAAGTTGGTGCAATCGTTGAAAGTGGAGAAGCAGTAGATATCAAAGTTGGTAATGCTATGATGTTAAAAAACATTCCAGTTGGTACTGTTATTCACAATGTTGAATTAAAACCTGGTAAGGGTGCTGAACTTGCTCGTTCTGCTGGTGCTAGTGCTCAAATATTAGGTCGTGAAGAAAAATATGTATTAATACGTTTACAAAGTGGTGAAACTAGATTAGTTTTAGGAACTTGTATGGCTACTATCGGTGTAGTTGGTAATGAAGATTATGAATTAGTTAACATCGGTAAAGCTGGACGTAGTCGTCATATGGGTATTAGACCAACAAACCGTGGTTCTGTTATGAACCCTAACGATCACCCTCATGGTGGTGGTGAAGGTCGTACACCAATAGGAAGAAAAGGGCCTGTTACTCCTTGGGGTAAACCAGCTCTTGGATTAAAAACTCGTAAAAATAAGAAAGCTTCTGATAAATTTATCGTAAGCAAGAGAAAGAAATAGGAGAGTGTTTAAATGGCAAGAAGTATTAAAAAAGGTCCTTTCGTTGACACTAGTTTAATGAAAAAGATCGAAAAATTAAATGAATCAAATAAAAAAGAAGTTGTTAAAACTTGGTCTCGTCGTTCAACAATCTTTCCAGAATTTGTAGGACATACTATCGCAGTTCATAATGGAAAAGATTTTATTCCAGTATATATAACTGAAGATATGGTAGGACACAAATTAGGCGAATTTGCATTAACTCGTAAATTCGGCGGACATGCAGGACAAAAGTAGGAGGTAAATAGATGGAAACATTTGCAATACATAAATCTGCTATGGTAGCTCCAAGAAAAGCTAGAATGACTCTTGATTTAATAAGAGGAAAGAAAGCAAGTGAAGCTCAAGCAATATTAAAAAATACAAATACAAAATCTAGTAGATTAATAATTAAAGTTTTAAATAGTGCTGTTGCAAACGCTACTAATAACTTTAATATGAAATATGAAGATTTAGTTATATCTGAATGTTTTATCAATCCAGGTCCTGTATTAAAGAGATCTAAGATTGGTTCTCGTTCAAAAGTAGATAGAAGAGATAAAAGAACAAGTCATATAACTGTTAAGGTTAGTGACGGAGTTAAGGAGGCATAACGATGGGACAAAAGGTAAATCCTAATGGATTAAGACTTGGCGTAAATAAATCATGGCAAAGTAATTGGTTTGCTGATAAAGATTATGCCGTTAAATTAAATAATGATATCAAAATTCGTGAATATTTATTAAAGACTTTATCTGATGCTGCTGTAAGTAGTGTTGAAATCGAAAGAAGAAAAGATAAAGTTGAAGTTAAAATTCATACTGCTAAACCTGGTGTTATAATTGGTCGTGGTGGAGAAGATATCGAAAAATTAAGAAAATCTTTAAAGAAAGTTTCAAACGAAGATGTTTATGTAACTATTATTGAAGAAAAAAATCCTGATTTGAATGCGCAATTAGTTGCTGATTCAATTGCTAAACAAATTGAAAATAGAGCAAACTTCCGTAATGTTCAAAAGAAGGCTATCAAAAATACAATGAAAGCTGGAGCTAAAGGTATTAAAACTGCAGTTTCAGGAAGATTAGCAGGTGCTGAAATGGCTCGTACTGAAGGATATACTGAAGGTACTGTTCCACTACACACTATTAGAGCTAATATAGATTATGCAACTAGTGAAGCTGATACAACTTATGGAAAAATAGGTGTTAAAGTTTGGATTTACAAAGGAGAAATCCTTGGTAATAAGAAAAAGGTAAAGGAGGCTGATGGTAATGCCACTAATGCCAAAAAGAACTAAATATCGTAAGCCTCATAGACTTACTTATGATGGAAAAGCTAAAGGGAACTTAACTTTACAATTTGGAGATTTCGGTCTTCAAGCTAAAGAAGGTGGATACATAAGTGCTCGTCAAATCGAAGCAGCTCGTATCGCTATGACACGTTATATGAAACGTGGAGGAAAAGTATGGATTAATATTTTCCCTCACTTAGCAAGAACTCAAAAACCTTTAGAAACTCGTCAAGGTAAAGGTAAAGGTAACGTAAATGAATGGGTAGCAGTAGTTAAAGAAGGTAAAATCATGTTTGAAATTGCTGGAGTTAGCGAAGAAGTTGCTCGTGAAGCTTTAAGACTTGCTAGTCATAAGCTAAGTGTTAAAACAAAATTCGTAATGAGAGAAGGAGAGGTTAAAAATGAAGGCTAGTGAAATTAGAAAAATGTCTGTTGAAGATATTAATAAAAAAATCGCTGAAAATAAAACTGAATTATTTGAATTAAGAATGAAACAAGCTACTGGTACTTTAGATAAACCTCATAGAATTAACGCTTTAAGAAAAGATGTAGCAAGATTAAAAACAGTTTTAACTGAAAAATTAAATGATGGGAGTGAGAATTAATGAAAGAAACTAAAAGAACAGAACTTGTTGGTCGTGTAGTAAGTGATAAAAATGATAAGACTATTACTGTTTTAGTTGAAACTCACAGAAAACATCCTTTATATGGTAAAATGGTTAAATATTCAAAAAAATATCGTGCACACGATGAAAATAATAAAGCTAAAGAAGGGGACACAGTAAGAATAGCAATGACTCGTCCATTATCAAAAACTAAGAGATATGAACTAGTAGAAATTGTTAAAGAAGCTGTGATCTTGTAAGGAGGGTTATTATGATACAACAACAAACTAGATTAAAAGTAGCAGATAACTCTGGTGCAAGAGAATTAATGGTTATCCGTGTATTAGGCGGAAGTCATAGAAAGTATGGTAATATTGGTGATGTAGTAGTAGCATCAGTTAAGAAAGCTATACCAAATTCAAATATTAAAAAAGGTAAAGTAGTTAAAGCAGTTATCGTAAGAAGCGTTGAAGGTGTTAGACGTAAAGATGGTTCTTACATAAGATTCGATGACAATGCATGTGTATTAGTAAAAGAAGATAAGAGTCCAATTGGAACACGTGTTCTAGGACCAGTTGCAAGAGAACTTCGTGATAAAGATTATATGAAGATTATCTCACTTGCACCTGAAGTATTATAGGAGGATATATGAAAGTTAGAGTTGGAGACAAAGTTAAAATTTTAGCTGGAAAAGATAGAGGAAAAGAAGGTAAAGTTCTTGTTACTCTAAAAAAGAAAGATAAAGTTGTTGTTGAAGGTATCAATATTGTTAAAAAACATATGAAACCTAGCCAAATGAATGAAACTGGTGGAATACTTAGTGTAGAAGCACCTATTCATGTATCTAATGTAAAAGTTATCGAAGGAAAAGAAACTAAAAAAACTACTGAAAAGAAAACTACTACAAAAAAATCTACTAAGAAAGAAGTAGGTGAAAAATAATGAGTACATTTAAAGAATTATATAATAATGAAATTAAAAATAACTTAATGGAAAAATTTGGTTATAAATCAATTATGCAAGTTCCTAAGTTAGATAAAATTGTTGTTAATATAGGTGTTGGAGAAGCTAGTCATGATTCAAAATTTATAGAAGCAGCTGCTAAAGACTTAGAAGTTATTACTGGTCAAAAACCAATTATAACTAAAGCAAAAAAATCTATAGCTGGATTTAAATTAAGAGAAGGACAACCTATTGGAGTTAAAGTAACTTTAAGAGGTGAAGCTATGTATAATTTTATGGAAAAATTAATTAAAGTTGCATTACCTCGTGTAAGAGACTTTAGAGGAGTTTCATCAAAAGCATTTGATGGTTTTGGAAACTATACTTTAGGTATTAAAGAACAATTAATTTTCCCTGAAATTGATTATGATAATATTGTAAAATTAAGAGGAATGGATATAGTTTTTGTTACAACTGCAAAAACTAACGAAGAAGCTTTTGAATTATTAAGTGGATTCGGAATGCCATTTAGAAAGTAGGTAACGGTTATGGCAAAAACAAGTATGAAAGTTAAAAATAAACGTACACCTAAGTTCAAGGTAAGAGCTTATACTCGTTGTGAAAGATGTGGACGTCCTCACGGAGTATTAAGAAAATTTGGTCTATGCCGTATTTGTTTTAGAGAACTTGCAAATCAAGGACAAATACCTGGTGTAAAAAAAGCTAGTTGGTAGAAAGGAAGGGTAATTATGGTACAAGATAGAATTGCTGATATGCTTACAAGAATTCGTAATGCAAATCAAATGAAATATGACACTGTTGAAGTTTTAGGTTCTAAAATGACTGAAGAACTTTCAAGAATATTGAAAGAAGAAGGTTATATTAGTGATTATAAAGTTTCAAAAAATACTAATGGTGATACAATTACTTTAACTCTTAAATATTCTGAAGGTAAGAAAGAAAGAGTTATAACTGGATTAAAAAGAATTAGTAAATCTGGTTTAAGAGTATATGCTAAACATGATGAACTTCCTAGAGTTTTAAATGGATTAGGAATTGCTATTATTTCTACTTCTAATGGAATTATGACTGATAGAGATGCTAGAAAACAAAAACTAGGAGGAGAAGTACTTGCCTATATTTGGTAAGGAAAAACATGCTATGAGTAGAATAGGAAATAGAAAAATTACTATTCCTGCAGGAGTAACTGTTACTGTAGAAAATAATGTAGTAACTGTTAAAGGTCCTAAAGGTGAATTAAGTAATGAATTTAATAAAGATTTAACTATAACTGTTAATGAAAATGTAGTAGAAATATCAAGACCAAATGATTTAAAAATTATTAAAAGTTTACATGGAACAACTAATGCTTTAATCAGTAATATGATTGTTGGTGTTAGTGAAGGATATAAAAAGGAATTAGAAATAGTTGGTGTAGGTTATAGATTTAATGTTCAAGGAAACAAAATCAACGTTAATGCAGGGTTCTCACATCCAGTTGTTGTTGAAGCTCCTGCAGATTTAACTGTTGAACAAGTTAATGCAACAGAAATATCTATAAGTGGTATAGATAAGCAAAAGGTTTCTGAATTTGCTGCTAATATAAGAAAACTTAGAAAACCAGAACCATATAAAGGTAAAGGTATTAGATATAAGGGTGAACATATTAGACGTAAAGAAGGAAAGAAAGCTGCTAAATAAGGTAAGGAGATTTAAGTATGATTAAGAAGGAATCAAGAAATGAACAAAGAAAAATAAGACATGCTCGTGTTCGTAATAAAGTTGCTGGTACTGAAGCATGCCCAAGATTAAACGTTTTCAGATCTAATTCAAACATTTTTGCTCAATTAATCGATGACGAAAAAGGAATTACCTTAGTTAGTTCTTCAAGTCAAAGTTTAAAGATTAAAAATGGTGGAAACGTTGAAGGTGCTAAATTAGTTGGTAAAGACATAGCTGAAAAAGCTAAAAAAGTTGGAATCACTAAAGTAGTATTTGATAGAGGTGGATACCAATATCATGGACGTGTAGAAGCTTTAGCTGACGCTGCACGTGAAAATGGATTAGAATTTTAAGTGGGAGGATAGTTTATGGCAAGACAAGAAAAAAATATGGACTCTAAAAAGAAACTTCTTGAAGAAAGAGTTGTTTCTATCTCTCGTGTAACTAAAGTTACTAAGGGAGGTCGTCATTTCCGTTTCTCTGCTACAATGGCTGTAGGAGATGGAAAAGGACTTGTTGGAATTGGAACAGGTAAAGCTAACGAAGTTCCAGAAGCTATTAAAAAAGGTATCCAAGCAGCAAATAAAAATCTATGCAAAGTTGCTATCGTTGATAATAGAACTATACCACATGATGCAATTGGAGAATGTGGAAAAGCTAGAGTTTTAATTAAACCTGCTAAAGAAGGTACTGGGGTTATAGCTGGTGGTGCTGTTCGTGTTATTTTAGAATTAGCTGGTATTAAAGATATAGTATCTAAATCACTTGGTTCTAATACAAAAATTAATATGGCAAAAGCTACATTAGAAGCTTTAAAATCAGAACGTACTGCAGAACACATTGCAGAATTACGTGGAAAGAAAGTTGAGGAGTTATAGTATGAAGTTAGAAAATTTATGTAAAACTCCTGAAGCTAAGTCAAGAAAAAGAGTTGGACGTGGACCAGGTTCAGGAATGGGTAAAACTTCAACTCGTGGAGAAAATGGACAAAAATCTAGAAGTGGTGCTAGTATTTCAGCTTGGTTTGAAGGTGGACAAAGCCCATTATATAGAAGAATTCCAAAAAGAGGATTTAATAATGCAAGATTTAGAACTGAATTTGCTACAATCAATTTAACTGATTTAAATAAATTCAATGATGGAGATGTAATTACTCCTGAAGTTTTAAAAGAAAAAGGTATTGTTAAAAAACAATTAAGTGGAATTAAGGTACTAGGAAATGGTACATTAGAAAAGAAAGTTACAGTTAAAGCTCATAGATTCTCATCTGCTGCTGTAACTAAGATAGAGAGTGCTGGCGGAACTGCTGAGGTGATTTAATGTTTTCTAATCTTAAGGGACTATTTAGTCCTAATAATAAAGATTTAAGAAAAAGAATTCTATTCACTTTAGCTGTTTTGGCTATATTCATACTTGGTACTAATATTATGGTTCCAGGTGCTAAGGCAATCACAAGTGATTTAGGGTTCTTAGAACTTTTAAGTCTTATGAGTGGTGGTAGTTTAAAATCATTTTCAATATTTGCGTTAGGTGTTGCACCATATATTTCTGCATCAATCATAACTCAATTATTACAAATGGATATATTACCATATTTTAAAGAATTAAAAGAACAAGGGGCAACAGGAAGACAAAAGATTAATAGAATTAATAGATATTTAGGAATATTATTTGCTTTTGTTCAAGGATATTTATTCAGTTATGCTTATTTGAAAGGTATGGGATCTTTAACTGTATTAAAGACAACCCTAATAATTACAGCAGGAAGTTCATTATTAATATGGCTTGCTGATGAGGTTACAAATAAGGGAATTGGAAACGGTATGTCTTTAATAATCATGGCTGGTATAGTACAAGCTTTACCAGGGATGTTTATAACAGCATTTAATGATTTAGTATTAGCTGGTAATTTTAGTACTTTAGCTGGTACAAGTTTATTTATTCTATTCGTTATAGTATATGTTCTAATTATTGTTGGAGTAATTTTCATTGAAACTGCTCAAAGAAGAATACCAATACAATATAGTAATAGAACAAGCAGTTCATATAACGCAGAACAATCTTATATTCCTATTAAGTTGAATAGTGCTGGTGTTATGCCTGTAATATTTGCTTCTGCATTTGTAGGTATACCTTCATTGGTAGCTCAAGTTGTAAATAATGAAGCATTTAAAAATTTTGTTAATAATTACATTAACTATACAAGTTTAACAGGATTTATTCTTTATGTAGTATTAATATTTGCTTTTGGTTATGTTTATACATTAATGGAATTGAATCCTGAAGAAATGAGTGAAAATTTAGATAAGAATAGAAGTTATATTCCTGGTGTTAAACCTGGTGAAAAAACTGCTGCTTATTTAAAAAGTGTTATAACTAAACTTACTGTAGTTGGTTCATTATTCTTAATTGTTTTAGCAGCATTACCAATATTAATGAGTAAAATACCACATTTATCAAGTACAGTTACTTTAGGTGGTACTGGATTATTAATTGTTGTAGGAGTTGCGTTAGAAACTTATAAACAATTAGAAAGTTCAATTGTTAGTAGAAGCTACAAAGGTAGTAGAAAGAGACGCAGAAGATAATGAAAAATATTATTTTCATTGCGCCTCCAGCTGCTGGCAAAGGAACTCAAAGTGAATTATTAGTAAGTGAATTTGGTTATAATCATATATCTACAGGTGATTTATTACGTTCTAAACAAAATGATGGTAGTGAGTTAAGTAATTATATTAAAGACTTATTAAGTCAAGGTAAATTTGTTGATGATGAAATTGTTACAAAGTTACTTAGTGATAAATTATCAACTATTAATGGTCCATTTATATTGGATGGATATCCAAGAAATATTGAACAAGCTAATATATTAGAAAACGTATTAAAATCATTAAGTTTAAGTATAGATGCTGTTATATATTTAGATGTAGATAGTGAAACAGCAATGAAAAGAGCATTAGGACGTGTTAGTTGTCCAAAATGTAATAAGATTTATAATAAGTATATTGAAGAGAAAATGCCTAAGGTTACAAATGTTTGTGATGATTGTGGTGTTGAATTAATTGGTCGAAGTGATGATAATGAAGAATCATTTAAGATTAGATTTGATACTTATATAAGTCAAACACAACCTTTATTAGATTACTATAAATCAAATGGTTTATTAGTAATAATAGATAAAGTAAATACTCCAAATGAAACATTTGAAGAAGTAAAGAAAGTGATATTGTAATGGTAACTATTAAAAGTGAAGAAGAGATTACTAAAATGAAAGAAGCCGGACATATTAATTATTTGACTCATCAACATTTAAAGTCATTAATTAAACCGGGAATTACTACTGAGTATTTAAATGAAGAAGCAGATAAATTTATTAGAAGTTTAGGTGGCGAGCCTGGGTTCTTAAATTTATATGATTTTCCTAAAAGTGTTTGTATATCAGTTAACGAAGAAATTGTTCATGGTATACCTGGTAAACGAGTGCTTAATGAAGGAGATATAGTTTCAATAGATATTGGAGTAGTTAAAGATGGTTATCATTCAGATTCTGCTTGGACTTATCCAGTAGGAAAGGTAAGTCGCGAAAAAGAATACTTATTACATCATACTGAAAAAGCATTATTTGTAGGTTTGAAAGAAATCAAAGATGGTGCTAAGTTAGGTAATATAGGAGCAAGAATTGAACAATATGCAAAAAAACATAATCTTGGTGTTGTACAAGAATTAGTTGGACATGGAATAGGGACTTCACTTCATGAAGAACCAGATGTTCCAAACTATGGAAAATATAATACAGGATTAACATTAAAGTCTGGAATGACATTGGCAGTTGAACCAATGTTAAATCTAGGAACCAGAAAAATATATGTCCTTGAAGACGATTGGACTATTGTAACTCGTGATAATAAACCGAGTGCTCATTTTGAACATACAATAGTTGTTCGTGATGATGGATATGAAATATTAACAGGAGAGTGAACAATGGCTAAAGAAGCTACGTTAGAATTCGAAGGTAAAGTAATAGATGCAATAAAAGATGATTATAAAGTAGAATTGGATAACGGTTCTATTGTAATGGCTCACGTTTCTGGTAAAATGCGAATGAATATGATTCGTGTCTTACCAGGTGATAGAGTTACAGTAGAGCTTTCACCTTATGATATAACACGTGGGCGTATAACTTATAGAGGAAAGTAGGAGATTTAAATGAAGGTTAGACCATCAGTAAAGAAAATTTGTGCTAAATGTAGAATTATTAGAAGAAAAGGTAAAGTTATGGTAATTTGTGAAAATCCAAAACACAAACAAAGACAAGGTTAATAGGAGGTAAATATGGCACGTATTAAAAATATTGAATTACCAAAAGATAAAAATATTCAAACTGGACTTACTCGTATTTATGGTATTGGTAGAAGTTTAGCAGAAACTATTTGTAATGATGCTAAAGTTGAATGTGGTAAAAAAGTTGCAGATTTAACTGAAGCTGAAGAAAATGCTTTAAGAAAAGAAGTTGACAAATATTTAGTTGAAGGTGAACTTCGTCGTGAAGTAAATATGAATATTAAAAATAAAATGGAAATTGGTTCTTACGAAGGTATTAGACATAAAAAAGGTTTACCAGTTCGTGGACAAAGAACTAGTAGAAACGCTAGAACTCGTAAAGGTAGAGGAAAAGTAGTTGCTAACAAGAAAAAAGTTGGTAAGTAGTAAATAGGAGGAAAGAATTATGGCTTATAATAGAAGAAAAAGAAAAGTAAAGAAAAATATTCCAGAAGGTCAAGCACATATTCATTCAACATACAATAATACTGTTGTATCAATTACAGATGTTGAAGGTAATGTAATTAGTTGGGCTTCTGCTGGTACAATTGGTTATAAAGGTTCTAAAAAGAAAACTCCATTTGCTGCTGGAATGGCTGCTGAACAAGCTGGTCGTGCTGCAGGAGAAGCTGGAGTTAAAAAAGTTGAAGTATTCGTTAGAGGAATGGGTGGCGGAAGAGAAAATGCTATTCGTTCATTACAAGCTGCTGGACTTGAAATTACAGCAATAAATGATGAAACACCAGTTCCACATAATGGTTGTAGACCACCTAAACGTCCAAGAAATTAAGGAGGAAAAGTTATGAATTTTGAAAAACCAGAATATAAAATAACTGAATATGTTGAAAAAAATAGTTATGGAAGATTTGAATTAGAACCTCTTGAAAGAGGATTCGGTACTACTATTGGAAATGCATTAAGAAGAGTTATGCTTTCTAGTTTACCTGGAAGTGCAATAACAAGTGTTAAAATTGATGGTGTATTACATGAATTCCAAAAAATTGATGGAATTAGAGAAGATGTAACAACAATTATTATCAATTTAAAAAGCTTAGTATTAAAGAATCATACTAAAGAAAATAAAGTAATGAGACTTACTGCTAATGAAGTTGGTGTAGTTACTGCTGGTATGATAGAACATGATGCTGATATAGAAATTATTAATCCAGACTTAGTTATTTGTAACTTAGTTGAAGGTGGTAAAATTGATATAGAAATGACTGTTGGCAATGGTCGTGGATATGTTGATGCAAAACAAAATAAAGAATTATTAGATAATGCTAGTGTTGGTGTTATTCCTATAGATTCATTATATTCACCAATTGAAAGAGTATCTTATGAAGTTGAAAGTGCTCGTGTTGGACAAAATGAAAATTTTGATAAGTTAATAATGGATGTATATACAAATGGTTCAATTACTCCTGAAGAAGCTATGGCTTTATCAAGTAAAATATTAATTGAACACTTAAATATAGTAGCAGATTTAAATCAAATTTCAGATATTACTGGTATCATAGCTGAGAAAAAGGTAGATACAATTACAAAAACTTTAGAAACTCCAATTGAAGAAATTGAATTTAGCGTTAGAGCATATAACTGCTTAAAAAGAGCTGGTATTAATACAATGCAAGATTTAATTGATAAAAAAGAAGTTGAAGTAACTAAAATACGTAATTTAGGAAAGAAATCTCTAAAAGAAGTTTTAGATAAAGTAAAAGAAATGGGACTTAAGTTCCGTGATTAAGGAGTGAATGATTATGGCATATAGAAAATTAGGAAGAGAATCCCGTATTAGAAGAAGCATTTTAGCTGGTTTAACTAAAGATGTAATTAATCATGGATATGTTGTAACAACTGAAGCTAGAGCTAAAGAAGCTCGTAAGTTTGTTGATAAAATGGTTACTTATGGAAAAAAAGGTACTTTAATATCTAGAAGACAAGCATTAGCTTTCTTACATAATGATAAAGAAGTTGTAAATAAAGTATTTAACGAATTAGCTCCAAAATATGCTGATCGTAACGGAGGATATACTCGTATTATTAAATTAAAAGAAAGAATCGGAGACGATGCTTTAATGGTAAGATTAGAATTAGTTTAATTCTAGTCTTTTTTATATAAAAAATTTAGGATTATTTATATTTGAGTAAGTTGAGTTTTTTATTTTTTTGTTAATACTTGGTGTATTTGTTGTTAAACTATTACTCATATCTTTTTTTATAGCATTTTTAATTTTCATTAATTTAATCATATTAGAAAAATCGTTTTTGTTATTTTTTATAGTATTATAGGTTTGTTTAACTGATTGAATCATTGGTTTTGTTTGTTGGTATAAAGGTATAGCTTTATTTGCTATATTTAAAGTACTATTTATTCCATTTAAAATTTTTGATAAAGATGTTCCAGAATTATTCATAAAGATCACACTCATTTAATTATATGTAAATATTAAAAATAATTGACAGTTCTTAAGGAATATATGTTATAATTAAAATGTTAGAATAGAAGGAGAGTAAATATGGCAAAGAAGAAAAAAAGTAATAATTTGTTTTTAATATTATTATCTCCTTTTAAATACTTTTGTTTAGGTTGTTATTATACTTTATATGCTATGGGTTATCCGTTTATGTTTATATATAACTTGTTTTCTTCTTCAATTTATAGAGGTTATGCAGATAATAGGAGAAAGAAAGATAAAAAAGAAGTTATAAAAGCTGTTAATTTAGAGATGGATTCTATTGATGATAAAATTAAGAAGAATAAAGAGCAAAAAGAAGCTCAAGCGTTAAAAAGATCAGAAGTAAAAAAGATAAAAAAAGAGGAAACTTTAAAGCAAAAAAAATTAAATGAAAAGAAATTAAAAGAAAGAGATATTTTGCTTAGTGAAATAAATAAACAAGATAGTGTAAGAACAGAATATCCAAATACTTATAGATATCAAGCTAAGGATAGTGAAGGACATGATTCTGTAGGGTATTTAGTTGCGTTTACTAAACAAGAAGTTTTTAACTTTTTGGAGTCTGAAGGATATACTGTTTATAAATTAGAAACTAATAAATATATAGAATTATTATACGGTCAAAAGCAATTTGCAAAACGTAGATTAAAAACTAAGGATTTAATATTTTGGTTAACACAATTATCTACTTATTTAAAAAGTGGTATTCCTTTAACAGATTCAATGAGAATTTTAGGAATGCAAATGGGTAAAAAAGATCCTTATAAAAAGAGATTGTTTGATGCTATAGTTTATCAATTAATTATGGGAGAAAGTTTTAGTGAAGCACTAGATAAACAAGGTAGTGCATTTCCTTCTTTATTAGTTAATATGATAAAAGCAGCAGAAGCAACAGGGGAATTAGAAGAAACATTAGATGATATGTCTAATTATTATAATGAAATAGAAGCAACTCGTAAACAAATGATAAGTGCTTTGACTTATCCAACTGCAGTTATGATTTTCTCTATTGCTGTTGTAACTTTTATTTTAATTTATGTTGTTCCTCAATTCCAAGGGATATATGAGTCAGCAGGAGTAGAATTAAATGGTTTAACTTTATTTGTTTTAGCTGCGAGTGATTTTTTAAAAAATAATATAATGTTCATTGTTTTAGGTGTATGTATTGTTGTTATGATAATAGTTTATTTATATAAGAATGTTAAGTTAGTAAAGCATGCATTACAAAATTTTGCAATGAAGTTACCTTTGTTTGGTAATATTATTATTTATAATGAAATGACAATATTTACTAAAACATTTTCATCATTATTAAAAAATAATGTATTCATAACTGATAGTATTGAAATATTGACAAAGATTACTAATAATGAGATATATAAAGAAATAATGTATAATACTATTAATAATATAGCTGTTGGTGAAAAGATAAGTACAAGTTTTAAAGATAATTGGGCTATTCCAGATGTTGCTTATTATATGATAGTTACTGGAGAGTCTACTGGAGAACTTGCTGAAATGATGAGTAAAGTTAGTGTTTATTATCAAGAAGAACATAAAAATATAATAAATTCTTTAAAGTCTTTAATAGAACCATTGATGATAGTATTCTTAGCTGTTGTAGTTGGTGGTGTAGTATTGTCTGTTATAATACCAATGTTTAGTTTATATGGACAAATAAGTTAGGTGGTTTTATGTTATATTTAATATTTATTATTGGTGCTATATTTGGTTCATTTTATGGTGTTGTTGGTACTAGGTTACCAGAGGAAAGATCTATAGTTAAACCTGGTAGTCATTGTGAAAAATGTGGACACGTATTAAGATGGTATGAAAATATTCCAATATTAAGTTATATATTTTTGGGTGGATTATGTAAGAAGTGTAAGGAACCAATTGGTTCTATATACTTTTTAATGGAATTACTAAGTGGTGCATTATTTGCATTATGTTATAAAGTATTTGGAATATCTCCAAATTTCTTTTTAGCAATAATTGTAGCTAGTTTAGTAATTATTATATTTGTTAGTGATTCTAAATATATGATTATTAACGATAGTCCATTAGTAGTAAGCGCAATATTAATATTTTTAATTAAATGGTATGATGTTGGTATTATTAGTGCGTTAATGTCATTAGTTAGTGGATTAGTTATATTTGGTGTTGCTTATTTATTAAGATTATTTGGTTATTTAGCTTTTAAACAAGAAGCATTAGGTGGTGGGGATATTAAATTATCTTTTGTTGCTGGTATGTTAGTTGGAATTAAATTGGGGATACTTTATATTGTGTTAGCGTCGTTTTTAGCGTTTCCATATGCTTTATATATAACATTTAAAAATAAAGATAATATGCTACCTTTTGGACCATTTTTAGTAAGTAGTTTATTAATTGTATTTTTAAATATGAATGTAATTAATCAACTTTTAAAAATATTATTTAGATATTAAATAATGAATGAATAGGACTAACTAAGTCCTTTTTTTCATACAATTTTATAGGTGATGGTGTGAAAAAGTTAGTTTTAATATTTATATTATTATTGTT
The DNA here is from genome assembly GCA_045541255.1 of Bacilli bacterium. Taxonomy (GTDB): domain Bacteria; phylum Bacillota_I; class Bacilli_A; order RF39; family UBA660; genus UMGS1124. The sequence continues at coordinate 24,651 of JAZQIU010000010.1, forward strand.
TCCTATTAGAGTATATAGTTTAAGTGCTAGTAGTGTTACTGTTATGGATATGGATACTAAGAGAGTTTTATATAGTTATAATCAAAATGAGGTAAGACTTATTGCATCTATTTCAAAGATAATGACTAGTTTGGTTACTTTAAACAATTCAAATATAAAAGATATAGTAACAATTGATGAAAGTGTATTAAAAAGTTATGGTAGTGGGATATATGTTGAAGTTGGAGAAGAGATGAGTTTAGAAAATTTATTATATGGACTTATGCTTAGAAGTGGTAATGATGCTGCTATTCAAATCGCTAACTATGTTGGAGGTTCTATGGAAGGTTTTGTAGAGTTAATGAATGAGACTGCTAAAAGTATTGGTATGAAGAAAACTACGTTTATTAATTCTAGCGGATTAGAAAATAATAATGGTGTAGGAAATATGAGTACAAGTTATGATATGGCACTTTTAATGAGTGAAGCAATGAAAAATTCTAAGTTTAAAGAAATTGTAAATACTCAGAAAAGACTAGTTAAAACTAACTATAAAACATATTTATGGCATAATAAAAATAAACTTCTTAAGAGTTATCAATATTGTACAGGTGGTAAAACTGGTTTTACTGAAAAAGCACGACGAACTTTAGTTACTACTGCTAGTAAAGATAATATGAATTTAGTAGTTGTTACTCTGAATGATCCAAATGATTTTAAAGATCACGAAGATTTATATAATAAATATTTTAAAGAATATAAGAACTATAAAGTTTTGGATAAAGATAATGAGAAATTTAATAATAAAAATTTTTATATAAAAAGTGATATATTTTTAACTTTAACTAGTAATGAGTATAAAAAAATAAATAAAGAAGTAGTTTTATATAAAGATAATGTTAGTGATATAGTTGGATATGTAATGGTAAAGTTAGATGAAGATGTTTTAATAAAAGAATATATTTATATAAGAGACAAAATTAAGATAGATAATAAAAAAGAAAAAGTTAGTTTTTTTGATAAAATAAAGAATTTTTTGGGAATAAGTTAGGGGAGTTAAATGGTAAATATTGTATGGGGAGTATTTATAATTATTGGGATAGTTTTTGGAATATTTAATGGTAAAATTGATTTAATTAACAATGAAGTTATAACTAGTGGTAAGGTTGCTTTAGATTTAATGCTAGAAATGTTACCTATGTTAGCATTATGGATGGGGTTAATGCAAATTGCAGAAGATAGTGGATTATTAAAATTAATTGCTAAAAAATTAAGTTTTATTTTAAAAAAATTATTTCCAAAGATTTCTGCTGATAATGAAGCTTTAGGGCTAATTGCTAGTAATGTTGCAATAAACATGGCAGGGTTAGGAAGTGCAGCAACTCCTTGTGGTTTAAAGGCAATGCAAGAATTACAGAAAGTAAATGAAAAACGTGATACGGCTAGTAGTTCTATGATAACTTTTTTAGTATTAAATACAGGCGGTGTAACAATTATACCTACAACTATTATTTCTATGAGAGCAATGTATGGAAGTATAAATCCTACTGAAATAATACCAACATGTATATTAGCTACATTTTGTTCAAGCATATCTGGATTGGTATTAGATTATTTTATAAGGAGAAAAAATGGGGATACTTAGTATATTAATATTACCTTTAATAGTTTTAATTATTGTTATATATGGATATAAAAAACATGTTAATATATATGATTCATTTTTAAAAGGCGTTTATGAAGGATTAAAAACATGTTTATCGATTTTTCCTAATATTATTGCTATGATATTTGCTGTAAATCTTTTGATATCAAGTGGTTTTGTTGAATATATTTTTTCTTTTTTAACACCTTTTTTAGATAAGTATAATTTAAGTACTGATATTTTTACTATGGCTTTTTTTAGACCTGTATCAGGTAATGCTAGTTTAGCTATTATGAATAATATTTTTGAAAATTTTGGACCTGACTCTTTGATGGGAAGACTAGCAAGTACTTTACAAGGTTCTACTGATACTACTTTTTATGTTTTAGCATTATATTTTGGCAGTGTAGGTATTAAAAAAACTAGATATGCTCTAGGTGTTGGTTTGTTTGCTGATTTAGTTGGAATGGCTATGGCTTTTGTTTTAGTATATTTATTTTTTTGATAAGTTTTGTCTAGTTTTGACGAATGCCTTGTTAATAAAAATAATTTATTTATAATAAAGCAACAGAACATTTAGTTTGGTGTCTACCTTCTAATAAATATGTTAGAAAGGTTTGATTTTTATGGGTAAAAGATTATTCTTAGTAATAGTTTTATATCAAGTAATTATCATTTTATTGATTAGATTTATCCTCCTACAAGGGTAGTTTTGGTTA
>JAZQIU010000011.1:0-47177 GCA_045541255.1 Bacilli bacterium
AAATGAATTTTATAATATGAAAATTAGTGATTTATTGAATTAGGTGATATTATGAAAAGAGAAGAAGTATTATTCTATATATCTAATAACAAAATACAAATATATATGATAAAAACGGAAAGATAAAAGTTATTAAGGATAAGGGATATAAAATAAAAGAGACTAATGGTACAAATATTAAATTAATTAATACGCTTAATATATTAATTATATAATTATTATTTACAGTTATTGGTAAACTAACTAAGAAACTTATCAACGATACTAATAATAAATTTAATATATAGTTCTTTTTAAATTTATCTGAATAAGAAATTAATGTGTAGCTTATTATAGAACTATAAAGAAAACCAATATTATAAATAAAATTTGGATATATTATTAAAATTAAAATTATTGCGTATAAAAGTGTATCTTTTGTTGATAAGTTGAATTTAGTCAGTTTAAATATTTGTAAAAGCGTAAAAAATACAATACTTCTAACTATACTTGCTTGATAATTTGTTAATACTAAGTAAAATATTAAAAAACTTATTACTATCAAAATATTATATTTATTCTTTTTTATCTTATTAAGAATAGTTAAAATAATTGTTGATAAAATACTTATATGCATTCCTGAAATAGAAAATATATGGATTATTCCATTTGTTTTATAATTGTTATAAGTACTTTCATCTATATAATTTTTATTACCTAATATAAAAGCATTTAAATATCCTGTTTTATCTAATTTATTTATTCTATCTTTAATATTATTTTTTATTTTATAAAATATATTATTTGTTTTTTCAATACTTACTATTTTTTCTACATTTAATATAAAATATATACCGTTGTTATTTAGATATTTTTTATAATTAAAAGTATTGGGAATAGTATTGTTAGATGGTTCTTTTAAAGTACCTTTTAAATATATTTTATCTCCATAATTTAAATTTATTTTTTCTTTACTTTTCAAATAATAATTACACTTAATATTTTCTTTAGTTTTTATTGTGAATGTTATATAATCTTTTTTTATTTTATAATCTATAATAGTGCCTTTGAAAAATGTATCATTAATATCATATTTTGATTTAACATTTATATTTGTTCTTATTAATGATATAAATATAATTAAAACAAATATAAAATATTTATACTTCGATAAATTCTTTAATACCATCAAATATTTTTTGCCCTATTCCTTTTACATTTAATAAATCTTCTATATTGTTAAATAAAGTATTATTTGTCCTATATTCAATTATACTTTTTGCCTTTGATTCTCCTAATCCATTTAAAGTCATTAATTCTTCTATTGTTGCAGTATTGATATTTACTTTTTGATTTTGCTGTTTAGTTGTAGTTATTGCGGTGTTAGTCATTACTTTAGATGTTGTTGTAGTAGTTGTTAATGTTGTTTTAGTTTGTATAGTAATTGGAATAGTAGTTTTTGTTTCTTTACAAGTTTTATATTTATAAATAGGATTACAATTACATGTTTTTTCTTGTTTATACTTTTCTATTTCATTTTTTGAAAATATATATATAACCATTTCATCTTTTACTTTTTTACTTAAATTTATATTATTAGTATAAGAATTTTTTTTAAAACCACCTGCATCATTTATTATATCTTGTATAGTGTAATTTTCTTTTATTTCATATACTCCAGGATTTTTTACGTTACCTTTTATGTCACAATATTCTTTATTATTTCCTGATGTAAATGCAAATATTGATAATAATACTAATATTTTTTTCATATTGTTATTTTATCTTTAATTTGAATAAATAAAGAATCTCCTATCCCTGATACATTTTTAATATCTTCTATGGAGTTAAATTTGCCAACTTCGTTTCTATAATTAACAATACTTTGTGCTTTTGATTCACCTATACCTTCTAAAGTTTGTAATTCTTCTATTGTTGCTGTATTAATATTTATTAAAGATTTTTTCTTTTCTGTATCAGTATTTTCTACACAATTATTAATTTCAATAATTTCAGTAGAACAAGTTGTTTCACAACTTAAACTATTTTTTGAATTTTTTATTTCATTATTATTATAAACATAAATAACCATTTCACTTTCTAACTTTTTACTTAAATTTATATTACTAGTATTGGCATCTTTTTTTAAACCGCCTGCTAATTTTATTGCATCTATTACTCTATCATTATCATTAAATTCATATACTCCAGGATTTTTCACACTACCTTTTATATCAATATATTTTTTTTCTTTATTACTACTTGTACTTGTTGTAGTTTCTAAAGATACTATATCATTTGATATTTTATTTTCATCTTTTAAAGAATAAATAATTAAACCTATAAATAGCAATATACCTCCTATAATTATTATTAATGTTTTTGTATTAAATATTTTTTTCATATCTTTCTCCTTTCACTATATATATAGTTCTTTTTTTTGTATTTCCTTTTTAATTAATTAAAAAAACAATCATTTTTTATGATTGTTTTTCATCTTTTGTTTTAGGTTTTATAATAAGAATTGATTCAGTTTTATTTTTTATTTGTTTTGAAACTTCTTTTAATGTTTTAAAATTTATCTTCTCATATAAGTTCATATAATTATCAATAAATTTATTATACCCAATAATATTATCTTGGATATTACTATTAACTGCTTCTATATCATCAAAATGTAAAATATAGTTTGATTTATATACTTTTAATTTTCTTAATAAGTCATCTTCTTCTATATTCATATTTTTTAATTCTTCCCTTATCATTTTAATCAAGGTTTCTGGATATTCAGTTTCAGTTGTTAAACTTATTACAATATAATCTTTAGTAAAAGTTTTATTTATGTTAATACCATTTTGAATAACTTTTGATGATATAAGTTTATCTTGAATATGACTTGTGGAATCATATAATATGTTAAATAAAATAGAAATATATGAATTTAATTCTAAATCAGTTAAATTTAATTTTTTAAAATTCTTTTTAGGTATTTTATATGATACACTAACTTTATTTATCTCTACGTTCATTTCGATACTCTTATATTTTTCATTAACTTTTGATGGTTCTAATATTTGTTTATTTGTAATAGAAACATTATTAAATTTTTTATTTTTTTGATTTTCTTCTATTATAGCTATGGCTTCGTATGGATTAACTTTTCCAGTAATAATTATGAACATATTAGAAGGATTATAAAATGTATTATAACAAGTAAATATATCTTTAACTGTTATTTTATTTATATCTTCTTTAGTTCCACTTATTAAATTCTTTCTATTATCTTTTACAAAAATATTTTTAAATGCACTATAAGTTAATTCAGTTGTAGGATTATTGTCATACATTTTTATTTCTTCAGTTATTATTCCTCTTTCACCATTAACTAATTCTTCAGTAAAGTATGGAGTTTGTACATAGTCTAATAAATAATTTAAATTTTCTTTAAAATAAGTAGATGAATAAACTTCATAACAAGTCAAATCATATGTTGTAAATGCATTAACACTTGCTCCTAATTTTGAAAAGTAATCAAAAGCAGAACCGTCTTCCATATTAAACATTAAATGTTCTAAATAATGAGCTATTCCATTTGGTACTTTTTTAAAGTTAGTTTCATTATTTATTTTAAATTCAGTATTATTTGAACCAAATCTTGTATTAAATGTTATATAAAAATTTTTTTGATTATTATTAGGGACTATATAAATTTCTAAACCATTGTCTAATTTTTCAAAATATAAAGTTTCGTTCGTTTTTGATATATTAATTGTTTTCATTTTCACCATCTCTTACACATAGTATTGTATTAATTTTTATTTTTTTTGCAAAATCTACTATTTCTTTTTTTGTAATACTATTATAATTTTTTATTCTTATTTCTAAATCATCTAATCCATATAAATTTTTAAATATATAATTATCTACTATTCTACCTGGTACATCTTCGGTCATATTAAGAGTTGTTGTTATTAGTTTTTTTGCATTTTCAATTTCTTCTTCAGTAATATTACCTTGTTCCATGTCTAATAAAGCTTTTTTCATTAGTTTAATTGCAAGGCTTTCGTTTTCTTTAGAAATAGCAGTATGTAATATAAGTAAATTATCAAATTTTTGATAAATACTTACACAGTTATAACAAAGAGAGTTTTCATTTCTTAATCTATTATAAAGTTTTGTTTCTAAAGAACCACCGCCTAATATCATATTATAAATATGACCTACATAATTTCTTTCATAAGGTGTCATATTTTCAATATTAAGACCTATACATAAATTTTCTTGACTAAAGTTAAAGTTTTTAACTACTTTTTTAGGTTTGGTGATTGATTTATTATTTATTTCATATTCAATTTTATGGTTTTTAAATATATTTATTTTTAAATTATCTTTTATTATTTTTGAAACATTATCCATATCTAGATTTCCAATAATATAAATATCTACATAATCATGTTCTAACATATTTATGTAATATTCATATAAATTAGTTGGTGTTATTAATTCTAAATCTTCAATATATCCATTAATATTTATACTACTTTCAGTATCAGGACACATATTTGTTAAAAGTTTATTTATACTATAGTTTTTAGGATCTTCTATTAATGATTCTATATCATTTTTTATTCTAGTTTTAACATATTCAAAAGTTGTTAAGTCAAATTCATTATTATTTATATTAGGATTAAGTATAGTTTCTATAGGAAATTTTATAAATTGTTCTACATCTTCATTAATTAATTTAGGGTCTATAAAATCAAAACAAAAACTAGTAAGTATACTACTTCCTATTCTATTTGTTACTCCATAAAAATAAGAATTATATAAATTTTCTAATTCAATTATCATGTCTCTTCTTGTCTTATGTTTTTTAGAATTTTCTACTATCATTTCTGTAATAAAACTTCTTTTTGTTATATCATTTCTATTAATATTATTTCTAAATATTATTTCCATGTGACAAGTTTTAAACTTATCAGTTTTTATTGTATAAATATTATAAGTTTTATTGTTATAAGTTTTATAAATCATTATTTACACCTCACAATTAGTATGTGTAAACATACTTAAAATTATAATGAAATTATAACATATTTGTTGATATAATTATACTAGGTGATAATATGAAACCAATACATATAGAAGCAAAAAAAGATGAAGTAGCAGATGTTGTATTAATGCCTGGTGATCCTTTGCGAGCTAAATATATTGCTGAAACTTTTTTAACTGATGTAATACTTATTAATGATGTTAGAAATATGTTAGGATATACTGGTTACTACAAAGATAAACGTGTTACTGTTATAGGTAGTGGTATGGGTATACCTAGTATTGGTATATATAGCTATGAGTTATATACATTTTATGATGTAAAGAAAATAATTAGAATTGGTTCTGGAGGAAGTTTAAAAAAGAATATTAAATTAATGGATTTAGTACTTGCTAAAAATTCTTATTCTCCTTCAAGTTTTGCATATGTTTGGGGCAAAAATGTTAATAACGTTATTGAATCAAGTGAAAGTTTAAATGATGATATTTTAAAAACTGCTAAAAAATTAAATTTAAAAGTTAATTATGGTACTATAATGACTGCTGATGTATTTACTGTTTATGCTGATGTAAATCATATATTTGAAAAGATGCCTAAGCATATTGATTTATTAGCTAATGAAATGGAAGCATTCGGATTATTCCATGTAGCTAATTTGTGCGGTAAAGAAGCAGCTTGTTTAATGACTATAGTTGATAGTGCTTATGATGATAGAATTGTAAGTGAAGAAGATAAAGAAAAGAATTTGAATGACATGATATTACTAGCTTTAGAAAGCATTTAAAAAAGTTCTATAAATTTATAGAACTTTTTTTTATTCAATAATATCATTATTATCATCAAAGTGAAAATGTATTTGTTTTCTACTAGCTAAATAATCACACATATGGATAAATTTTTGAGTGACTGTAGTTGGTAAAGGTAAAATAATATCTGAGTAATTATTAGTATTATATTTACCCATATGACTACTTACATTAGTAGATATTTCTTTTATTTCTTCTTCTGTTAAAGTTAATTCACTTTTGATATTATTTAGAAGTTGTCCAATAAGTAATGGATGCTCAAATTTAGAATATTGTTGGTATTCAAATCCGTGTTTTAATCCATCATGTATTAAAATACTTATTAATATTATATCTTTTGTATTTTCTTCAAATTTATATATATTAAATAAGTTATTTGCAATACATATTGCAGCTTTAGTATGTCTTATTAAACCTTTTTCTCCAAGAGCATATGAAGGATGGTATTTACCAGTAGAGGCTGCTTGTACTTGAAAGAAATAATCAGGAAGATTATTTAATATTATTTTTGCATTATTTTTTAAACGTTCATCTGTTATTAATTCTATTTCTTTATTAAAATTTTCGTACTTCATACTACCTCACTATTATTTATTTGTCTTTAATACGGATAAAAATGCTTCAGGTGGTATTTCTACATTACCTACCATTTTCATTCTTTTTTTGCCTTCTTTTTGAGCTTCTAATAATTTTCTTTTTCTAGATATATCTCCACCATAACATTTTGCAAGTACATTTTTTCTCATAGCACTAATATTTTCACGTGCAATAACTTTTGAACCTACACTTGCTTGTATTGGTACTTGGAATAATTGTCTTGGTATAATTTCTTTTAAATTTTCTACTGTTTCTCTTCCTCTTGTATAAGAAACTGATTTATGAACTATAGAACTTAATGCATCGATAACTTCTCCATTTATAAGGATATCCATTTTTACTAAGTCACTTTCTTTATATTCACTTAATTCATAATCGAAAGAAGCATATCCTTTTGTATAAGATTTTAATTTATCGAAGAAATCATATACTATTTCACTTAAAGGTAGTTCATAATGTATATTTACTCTAGTTTTATCTATGTATTCTAACATTTTATATATACCACGTTTTTCACTACATAAGTCCATTATTGGTCCGATGTAATCGCTTGGTACAAATATATTTGCACTTACATATGGTTCTTTTATAGAAGAGATAAGCGCTCTATCTGGTAATTCATTTGGAGCATGTATTTGTAGCATTTCACCATTAGTTTTTGTAACCTCATATACAACACTTGGACTCGTTGCAATTATTTCTATACCAAATTCTCTTTCTATTCTTTCTTCAATAATTTCCATATGTAATAGTCCTAAGAACCCTGTTCTAAAACCAAATCCTAAGGCAATACTTGTTACTGGTTCATATGTTAATGCAGCATCATTTAATTTTAATTTTTCTAGCGCTTCACGTAATGCTTCAAATTTATTTGGTTCAATTGGGAATAGTCCACTATATACCATAGGTTTCATCGGTTTATAACCATCTAATGGAGTATCAGCAGGATTATTTTCTAAAGTTATTGTATCTCCTACATTTACATCATCTATACTTTTTATTGACGCATTTATCCATCCAACTTGACCACTAGTTAACATATTAAGTTTCTTTTCTTTTGGAGTATTTACTCCCAGTTCTACTACTTCGTAAACTGAATCAGTAGCCATAAATTTTATTTTATCTTTTACTTTAATAGTACCAGTATCTACTTTTACTGATAATATTACTCCTCTATATGGATCAAAATATGAATCAAATATTAAAGCTTTAGTTTTAGCTTTTTCATCAATTATTGGAGCTGGAATACGTTCTACAATTGCATCTAATAATTTATCTACTCCTATTCCAGTTTTACCACTACAAAGAACTATTTCATCGCGTTTAAATCCTAAAACATTTTCTAATTCATTTGTTACTTTTTCTATATCAGCATTTGGTAAATCTATTTTATTTATAACTGGTATAATTGTTAGATTATTATTTAACGCTAAATAAAGATTTGCAAGCGTTTGAGCTTCAATACCTTGTGCAGCATCAACAATTAATATTGCTCCTTCACAAGCGGCAAGACTACGTGATACTTCATAAGAAAAATCTACGTGTCCTGGAGTATCAATTAAATGTAAAGTATATTCTTCCCCTTTATAGTTATATAAAAGTTCTACAGCATTTAATTTAATTGTAATTCCTCTTTCTCTTTCAATATCCATTGAATCTAATAATTGAGCTTTCATATCATGTGAACTAACACTATTAGTAAGTTCTAATATTCTATCAGCTAAAGTACTTTTACCATGATCTATGTGAGCTATAATTGAAAAATTTCTTACTTTATTATTCATAAGTATCACCCGTTCATTAATTATTTTATCATAATTTATTATTGTTTTAAATTTATTTTCTTTAATAATAAAAGTATTATATATTAAATAAAAGATATAATCAATTATTAATTATATCTTCTATAATATATTTAGCACAAAGTATTCCAGCTGTTGCTGGTACCATCATAAAGCTTCCTAATATTTCGCTTTTTAAAGGTATTTCAGTAGATGATACTACTTTTATTTTTTTACTATTTAGTTTTAAGTCTTTTACTTTTTTTCTCATTACTTTTGCTAGAGGATCATAATTTGTCTTATCAAGTGTAGTTATATTTAACTTTGTTGGATCAATTTTTTTTGCAGTTCCCATACACGATATAAGTTTTATATTTCTTTCTAAACTTTGTTTTATTAATTCTATTTTTGTATCTATAGAATCACAAGCATCTATTATATAATCATAATTATTTAAAAGAATATCATTAATATTATCTTTATCTAAAAATATTGGATAAATATTTACATTAACATTAGGATTAATAGTCAATGCTCTATTTTGGGCTTCTTCTATTTTTAATTTTCCAATGTTATCTTGGTTAGTAATAATTTGTCTGTTTAAATTAGTGATGTCTATTTTATCAAAATCTACAATATCAACATTAATAATTCCACTTCTTACTATAGTTTCTAGTGCATAACCACCTACGCCACCACAACCAACAATTAATACTTTCTTATTTTGTAATTTATCAAAGTTTTTTTCACCTATTAAATTTATAATTCTTTCAAACATATTAACACCCACAATAAAACCTAGAAATCAGTATATGTGATAAAATCCCGCTCTCTCGCAGGTGGGCATCACATAATAAATTTTAGGATCCTAGTTCACTTAATGGACTAGTTTTCTACACCACTTATTAATTAGATTCCCATTAATCACACTTAGTCGGTTTTATATGATATACCAATCATCTAGGCAATTTAATTATAGCATGATTTAAAAAAAATGTATATATGAATACATTTTCTTTACACTAACTTATTTATTAAATTTTTAAATTCATTTTTTATTTCTATTAATCTTTCATTTGTTTTAGCTTCAAATCTGAGAGTTAGATTTGGTCCTGTATTACTACATCTAATTAAAGCCCATCCATCATCAAATATTACTCTTACCCCATCTATATCAAGATATTCATACCCTTTTGATTTAACATAATCTTTTACTTTTTCTACTATATTCCATTTCTTTTCATCTGAAGTAGCTATTTTTAGTTCCGGAGTATTAAAATAATATGCATAACCATCTAGTAATTCAGAAGATTTTTTGTTAGTATTTGATAATATTTCATAAAATCTTAAACTAGCATATATGCCATCATCAAATCCATAGAATTTATCTCGAAAGAATATATGTCCTGAATATTCACCACCTACTAAAACATTTTTTGTAGATAACTCAGTTTCAATAAAAGCACTACCATTTTTTACCATTATTGGTTCTCCACCAATTCTTTTTATGTCTTCTACTAATGCATTTGAACATTTAACATCTATAATAACTTTTTTATTGAGAGTTTTTGGAATAATGTTTCTTGAAAATATTGCAATTAATTTATCACTTTCTATTGTATTACCTATTTCATCAACTATACCAACCCTATCTCCATCACCATCATAAGCAACTCCAAAATCACATTTTTTTTCTATAACAATTCTTTTTAATTCTTCTAGATTTTTATCGTTGTTAGGATCTGGATTATGTACTGGAAAATTCCCATCACTTTCTACATTTAGGAAGATTGGTTCTATATTAAATTTAGAAATTATATCTTTTATAAAAAGGCTTGTTGTTCCGTTACCAGTATCTATTGCAACTTTTAATTTTCTTGTTCCTTTTAAAATATAAGTTTCTAACATATTTATATATTGTTCAATTATATTTATATATTCTATTGTTCCTTTTGTATTTAGATGTTTTGGATTTTTTATATATTCGTAAACTATTTCTAATTCATTTCTTTTTAAATGTAAGAATTTTTCTCCAAATATTTTAAAACCATTTTCGTTTGCAGGATTATGACTTGCTGTAACCATAATACCTGCTTCTATATTAAGACATATTGTTGCATAGTTAAGTATTGGAGTTGTAACAATTCCTATAAACTTTACATTAATTCCAGTACTAACTAAACCTCTAATTAAACTTTCAACTAATTTTTCACCACTAACTCTATTATCATAACCAACAACACATTTGTTTTGGCCTTTTTCTATTAAATAAGTACCAAAAGCAATACCTACTCTTTCAGCTAAAGTTTCTGTGATATTTTCGCCATAAACTCCCCTTATATCATTTTCTCTTAAAACGCTAGTATCAATCATCATTAATCCTCCCTTTGAAATAATAATGGAGTACCTGCCATTTCTTCCGGTATTCTTATATCCATATATTTTAATAGTGTTGGTGCTATCATGGTAATATCTCCATATTCTTTTAATTTTATATTTTCATCACAAAATATAAAAGGAACAGGACTCATTGAATGAGTTGTTACAGGAATTCCATGTGAATCAATCATTGTATCTATATTTCCATGATCACTTGTAATAATTAAATCATAAAAATTTTCTAAAGCATAATTATATATTTTCTTTAGCGATTCATCTACATGTTCTAAAGCTTTAACAGCGGCTTCATAATTTCCAGTATGGCCTACCATGTCAGGATTAGCAAAATTAACTAATATAAAGTCATAGTCTTTATCAATACATTTTAATACTTGTTTCGTTACACCTTCAATACTCATTTCTGGTTGCATGTCGTATGTAGCAACTTTAGGACTTTCTATTTTAAAATTATCACAAAGCTTTAATTTATCTTCAATTCCTCCATTAAAGAAGTATGTAACATGTGCATATTTTTCAGTTTCTGCTACTCTTGCTTGTGTCATTCCTAAATCACTAAAGTATCTTCCTATACTATATATATTATCTAATTCTTTTTTTAATAATGTAGGAGATTCTATTTCTGGAACTTCAAACATTGTAACAACTTTTAAATTATTAACATGTCCTATAGGATATTCATCAAACGATAAATCTGTTAAACTTTTTAAGATTTGTCTTGCTCTATCAGATCTAAAGTTCAACCATAATAATCCATCATGTTCATTAATTTTAAATTCAGGATTTAGTATGAGTGGTGGTAAAAATTCGTCAGTTAAACCTCTTTTATAACAATTCTTTATTGCAACATCTGCATTTAAAATTTTTAAACCTTTTCCATTCACTAACATATCGGTATAAACTCTTGTTCTTTCCCATTTGTTATCTCTATCCATTGCATAAAATCTTCCACAAACAGTACCAATATGACCTATATTATTTTCATTTAATACTTCATTCATTTGGTCTATATATTTTAAAGCGCACATTGAATCTGTATCTCTACCATCTGTTATTGCATGGAATATTACTTTTTCTATGCCCATTTCTTTTAATATTGGAATTAATTTTGTCATATATTTTATGTCAGAATGTACGCCACCATCACTTAATAATCCCATTAAATGCAATGTTGAATTATTTTCTTTTACATGTTCTATAAGTTTTAATAATTCTTCACTTTCTTTTATTTTTCCATTATCTACTATTTCATTTATTACTGTAATATCTTGTTTTACTTTTTTACCTACTCCAATAGCAGTGTGACAAACTTCACTATTACCAAATTGGTCATCTGGTAAACCCACATATGCCCCGCTTGCTTGCAATATACTATGAGGATATTTATTCCATAATTCTGTAAATGTATTCATATGTGCATCTATTATTGCATTTCCATGTGGTTCTTCTCTATATCCAAATCCATCCATAATTAATAAAATTATTTTTTTCATATTTATCACCTTTTTAACTTAATATGTTGTTGAACATGATAGTGAAAAACTATCATCATTTTCTGGCATATTCGCTTTTAATTTTAAAGTACTAGTATCATAATATATTTCTATATATGGCGTTTCTCCTTCATACTTTTTATTTGTTATATCATTTAAAATATATTCTTCTATATCACTGTCACTTGTTATTATTCCATTTTGTATTAAATAATTTACTGTAAAACAGATTCTTTTATTACTACCAGGACCATCATATACATCATTTTTCATATATTTTTCAACATATGATAAGGTTTGTGCTTTGATTGAACTTTTTTTAGATTCATAATTTCTTGTCCTTATATTAACACTTACTGAATCATATGCAGGTGTTGTTATTATTGCTAATAACGCTAAAATCACTATAACTGCAATAAGTTCTACAAGTGTAAATCCTTTATTCATAGTACCACCTAGTATGATTTTATCATAAAACATTAAAAAAAAGTAGTATTAACTACTTTTTGATATTTTTATATTAACTTTACTTGTTGTAGATACTAAAGTATATCGAGAATCATCTGTGCCTAATTTAACTTCAACTTCATAAGTTCCTGCTGTATATCCAGATAAATCAATATATGCTTTTATTTTAGAAGCTTCTAAATTTTCTAATGCACTACTAACGCCTTTTGCAATAACTGTTATAGTTCTATCATTTTCAGTTAAAGCTGATACCGAATATCCTTCAGCAACATTTCTAGATTCAATTACTATTCCTGAGAATTCTTTGCTTGCTTCTTGGTCTAAAGTTACTGTTACACTTGTAGTTGTATCACTCATATATCTAACTCCAGCTGGTTTTGTTAATGTTACTCCACTAAATGTTTTATCAGTACTTAATCCAGTTACATCTATAGGTGCTTCTATTGAACTTAATGAGTCTAAGACTTCTTGATCTCCATAAACTGTAACTTTTGTTACTGATGAATTAATACTATTTAAAGCGTATCCTGTAGTTATGTTTCCTGATGTTACTACTTTAACTGGTAATTCTACAGAGTATGATTCTACTTTTACTTTTGCACTTATACTATTTGGAACCATTTCAACATTATTAACTTTGTTTCCATTATGATCGTATGCAACTAATTTAATAGAATCTATTTCATATTCACCTTTGTTAGTTAAGCCAGCAGCTTCTACATCAACTAATGCTTTAACATTTGAGATTGTATTTAATGTTTCTCTAGAACCTTTAACAATAACTTCACTCTTATTAAGAGTTACATTTCCTATATTTAATTTCTTATCTAATTTATTTTCATTAACTAAATCATAAGATAAATTAAATACTTCACTTTCTTTTTCACTAATTTTAATAGATACAGATCCAGGATCTAATTTATAACTTACATTGTTCATTGAATGATTATATTTAAGTTTAACTTTATATGTTCCTGGTTCATAATCTGTTAAATCCAATACGATTTTATGATCACCTATTTGTTTTGCTAAGTATAAATTACTTTTTGAACCAATCAGAGTAATATCTACTGTTTCAGGCACTCCTTCAACCACATAATTTTCTTCGTTATATATAATATTTACTGGTTGTCCTGTTATAACTTCAGCTTCATTATCTACCAAAGATATTACTTTGCTATCAACTAAATAGAATACAGCTATAGCACATAGTAACGAAACATATAATAATACTATTGGTCTATTTAATATTCTTTCTAATTTACCATTATTGCTTTTTCCTAATTTACTTAATCTATAAATCAATTTACTTATTGGAGTTACTATTAATTTATCAAGAATATTATATATAATTTTTAACAATGAGATAATAGGTTTTAATATCTTATTCATCTATTTCATCCTCCTCATCTGCATCGTAGAATACTTCTGTTTTTGGTTTTAATTCTTCAAGTAATTTCATTTTGAATTCTTCTAATGTAAGATTGTAATGTAAATGATTATCTACTGCAATTGATATTCTACCTGTTTCTTCAGAAACTACTAATGCTATTGCATCTGTTTCTTCTGCTACTCCTAATGCGGCTCTATGTCTTGTACCTAATTTTTTGTTAACATTAGGATTCATACTAGTTTTAAATACAGCACCTGCACAAGTTAATTTATCTCCTTGAATAATAACTCCACCATCATGCAATGGGTTTGGAGGTAAGAATATTGCATCTAACAATGGACCTGTAATATCTGAATAGATTTTATTAGCAGGTTCAATATATTCTTGTAAAGACATATTTCTTTCTAATACTATTAATGCACCAATTCTGTTCTTCTTTAAATATTCAATAGAATTCATTATCTCAAATACTATTTTTTCTCTTTCATCAACTGTTAAAACCTTATGTCTTCCTAATAATTGACTTCTTCCTATACTTTCAAGTACATTTCTTATTTCTGGTTGGAAAATTACTATTAATGCAATTGGTCCCCATGATAATACATATTCTAATAATAAACCAATTGTATATAAATCTAAAATATTACTGATAATTTTAATTAGTATAATTATTAATACTCCTTTAAATATAAGTACCATCTTTACATTGTTTTTTATATTTTTGAAAATAAAGTAAAACATAACCCATACTAAACATATGTCGATTATTTTTGTTACTACATTCCATATTGCTGTGAATGTCATTTTATCACTCCTTTATAATATATTCTATTATATCAAAATTTTTCTATATAATCTATAAAAAAGAAGATTATAAAATCTTCTTTACATTTTAATTTGATCCTTTATCGTAATTTTCTAATAACTCATCTGGATTTGTATTTTCTTCTTTTGAATCTATTATTGTTGGTATTTCAATATTGTTAGTATTATCATTTATATTTGCTAATTCAACTGGTTTAATATTAGGAATATCCTCTTTTTTTTGGGTATTACCACTTCTTAACATATCAATTAAATACCCAACAAGAGCAAAAACAAAGAATAATCCGACTAATACAATAATCAAATAGTTTTCTAAAATTACATTCATTTTATCACCCTTTTATTCTATTACTAATTCTTTATTTGTTGGTTGAATTTGTATAAATGTATTACCATCATTTACTTTTATTTTTTCGCCATTAGGATATGTATAAATAGTTTGACATTCTCTACAATCTTTTTTCCAATTTATTTTAACAGCATAGCCATTAGAAATATAATATCCTGTTCCACTACCAACATTTTCTAATCCTTGACGTCCTTTATTTTCTGCATCATTTAAAGTATAATTTTTTACTTTGTAAGTTATTATATTTTTAAATGTATATTGTTTTTTTGTAACATAATCTGTATGCTCTTTATTATTTACAAATCTATAATATACTTTTTCTTCAGCATTATATTTATATGATGAAGTTGTGTTATTAGAATATGGAATTTTAACTGATGTTGCGTTTACACTACCTTCCATTTCATTTAATTTTATTTCATCTGCAGAATAATTTAATAACCATTCTTTATTTCTTTCTGTACGTTTATTTTTTAGTCCTTTTGCTAATTTTTCTATACTAGTAAATAAGGTATGTTCGCTTGATACTTTTAAAGTTTTATCTCTCCATCCAGTAGAAGATGTATTTACTTCTATTCTATCTACATTAAGTGCTGAAAAATCACTTTTAGCTTGTGGAGAATTTCCATGATGTACATAAATAGCGTCATTTTCCAATGCATAATCTAAATAATAATGTCTTGCACTTCTTATTGAACCTATTCTTTCTGTAGTAGCATCTTGGAATAAAGCTAAATATCTTGTTATTCCACCTTCAACTATTATTTCATATATAATGAAAGCATCTTGTAATCCACTTTGTAAAGGTCTTGCAGTACTAACGTTATTTATCATTACTGCATATGGTCTAGCTTTAGAATTTTTATTAACTATTTTAACTTCTTTTTTCTCTTCTAATTTTTGTGTTGTAGTTGCTGGTTTTTGTTTATTTGTTTCTTTTTTATCATTATTTCCTGTTAATAAAAATAATCCAAACAAAACAACTAATAAAGCAGCTACTATTATATATAGTTTTTTATGTTTTAATTTTAATTTTTGTATTTTTGTTTTAGGTATTTTTATTTCATCTTTATTTTTTGTCATATTTTCACATCCTATATAAATAATATCATAATTATAAAAATAATTAAATAGTTAACATTCAATTATTGAAATAAAAATGTTCACATGCTATACTTTTTTTAGGAGTTGATTAAATGGATGAGAAATTAAAAAAGATTATATTCATAGTATTAGGTTGCTTTGTTATTTTATTTCTATTCTTATTTATGATGTCATCTTGTTCTTCAAAATATGAACCATCAAAACTAGAATTGTTAATAGTTAATAAAGCAAAAAACTATTATTCTATTCACAAAGAAGAATTACCTAGTAAAGGTGGAGTTACTACTATCTCTATAGCAGACTTAGTTAATAAAGGAATAATAAAAAATTTAGATAAATTATTAGATAAAAATACTAATTGTTCTGGTACACTAACTATCGAAAACAATAATAATTACTATATGTATTCGCCAAGTTTAAGTTGTACAATGCCAAATGATACTTATATATCTGGTAATTTAAGAGAAACATTATTAGAAAACGTTGTTACAAGCGGTAATGGATTATATGTTATTGGAGATTCTCATTATTTCAGAGGAGATAAAGTTAATAATTATTTAGTTTTTGATGGAATATTATGGAGAATAACAAAAATTAATAATGATAATTCTGTAAGATTAATTGAAGCAGGTCGTAGAGATCCAGTTGTATGGGATGATAGATATAACGCTAATACTTTAGCTACTACAGGAATAAATAATTTTTATGATAATAGTTTGAATAGTAGAATTAAAGATGAGTTAGAAAGCATTTATAATAATGAAGAAGTTATTAGTAACAATATAAAAGGATACATAAAAGAAACTTCATTATGTATTGGTAAAAGAGACACAGAAACTTCAATAAATGATGGAAGTATAGAATGTGCTACAAAATTAGATAATCAATATTTGGGATTGTTACAATTAAATGAATATATGTTAGCAAGTTTAGATAGCAATTGTTTAAATACTAAATCTGTTGCTTGTAGAAATTATAATTATTTAGCAGAGTTCCCTAATTCATATTGGACATTAACTGCTAATAGCGAAAATACAAATCAAGTTTATAAAATTAATACTACAATATTACCAACATCTGCTAGTAATTCAGGTATGGCTAAATTAGTCATAAACATAAGTGAAAACACTAATGTTACAGGAACTGGTACTGAAGAAGATCCATATGTTGTTGTAGGATTAAAAAGTGAAGTAAAATAAAGCATCAAAAGATGCTT
Organism: Bacilli bacterium; assembly: GCA_045541255.1. GTDB lineage: Bacteria > Bacillota_I > Bacilli_A > RF39 > UBA660 > UMGS1124. The sequence continues at coordinate 17,462 of JAZQIU010000011.1, forward strand.
TTTTATTACATAAAAAAAGAAAGTATTTTTACTTTCTTTTTATCTATAATATTGGTATTTCCATGTTACTTTATATACAATACCATATCCACAATTATTATAAGAAACATCACCATTTGGTCCTGTTACATTAAATGAAGTTTTACATTGAGATGTAACACGATCAGCTTCCCAAGTAATGTTAAACCCTTCATCTAAAGCATCTTCAATATCTACATATCTAGTTGTTGCTGGATAAAAATCTACGTAACTCTTATTTATTTTTGCTAAATTAGAAGTTAAAGGATTTTTATATTCCCAACCATTACGAGTATATATAAATGTATCATTAAACTTATTCTTATATGAATTTAATTGTGTACTAGTAGTTAATGCACTACTTACTGTAATACTATCAATTTTAACTTTAATAGTATCTCTTTCTTCAATTATTTCTGGAACTCTTAATGTATGATTAACACTAATATCAGTAGAACCTTTTTCATACCAAGCAAGTGAATATACTGTACTTGTTGTAGTTGTTGTTATTAATTCATCTCTATCATAATCATAGTCATAATCATAATCGTAATCGTAATCATAATTTTTTGTGAATTTAGCGATTAAAGTTATATTACTAGTTACTGGTGTATTAAAGTCATATCTACTTCCATTTAAATACCAACCAGCAAATGTATAACCGCTTATAGTTGTTGAACCTGGATTATAAGCTGTTCCATTTTTTATAACAGTTTGAGAAGCATATTCTCTACTTCCACCATTACTATCAAAACTTACTGTATAATATTTATTAACAGTATTATTTGTAGTGTTGTTTGTATTGTTATTTGTTTTATTACCTGTTGAACCACTATTAATAGTAACTTTTTGTGAAACGTTAGTATTTACTGTTACACCAGTTCCACAAGTTGATGTACCACAAGTTGTTGTAGTTTTTTTACTTGATGAACTACTTGTAGTTGTTGTTGAACCAGTATTTGTAGTTGTTGTAGTTTCTTCATTAGTTGTTTCTGAGTCATTTTCACCCATATAAACTAATGAATAACTTGAAGCGCTACCACAAACTAAGTTAGCTTTAATCTTAGTTTTTTCTCCTTCTTTTACAGCTGTTACATAACTACTTTCTCCATCACAAGTTTTACCATCTTCATCAGATAAAGTTGTGATCACTCCAGAATTAATTAATTCATTTAAAGTAACCATAGTAGTTGTACCTTCTGTTGTTGGTAACTTATCTTTATTAGTAGTATAATACTTTTCTCCTGCATCTCTTAATTTTTCTATATTTGCAGTAAATGTTGATGAACTCTTAGATTCTGCAGTAGTTTCAGTTGTTGTTTTAACAACTTGTTTATCATTATTACCTTTTAATGTAGTATAACCTTTAACAGCTATTAAAACTATTAAAAATGCAATAATAACTTTTAAAAATATTCCTTTCCAATCAATAGAACTTTTTGTTTCTTCGTACATATTTCATATCCCCCTTCTAGAATTAAATCTGCACTTTTTGAAAGTTGTAAGTTATTCTAACATTGATTTATATATTTGTCAATGTTAAAAAACTCCACAATGGAGTTTTGTTTATGTAAAAGTATTTATGCCCAACCCCCATTGGTATTTACATTTTATCATATTGTAGCAAGATTGTCAAATTAGATTAATTTTAAATTACTTATTCAATAGTAAAAATAGTAAAAATATAAATAATATAATTAAGCATAATATTCCATTTATTTTATCTGCTTTAGTTGATTTTCTTTCTATTCCTGTTACCATTGTTGCAAGTAATCCACCTACTAAACCACCAATATGAGCAGACATATCTATATTAGGTATTATAAATCCTATGCCTAAATTTAATATAATTATTGGAATGATTTGACTTCTCATTACACTTCCTAAATATATTCTATAATGATATCCAAAATATAATAAACTGCCTAATAAACCGAATATTGCACCGCTAGCACCAACACTCCATCCAGTATTTAAAACTCCAGATAACATGCTACCAGTTATTAAGCTTATAAAATATACAAATAAGAATTTCTTTTTACCAATAAAGTTTTCTAATTGAGTTCCTATAATATTTAATGAATACATATTACATATTAAATGTATTATGTCTGCATGTAAAAATCCACATGTGATAAGTCTATAAAATTCTCCATTTTTAACTAAACTCCCATTAAGAGCAAACATTGTATATAAATCGAATTTGTTATTTAATAAAGCGATTATATAAACAATAACATTAATTAATATTAAAGCTTTAGTTACTATTATTTTTTTTGGTTTAAATACATTTTCATAAAATTTATTGTCTGTTTCAGTTTTTTTATTTATATCATTGGATACATTTATTAAGAAATCTAAACCATGTAAGTCTTTTATTTCCTCTTCTACTATTTTCGGAAATAATGATTTTATACCATTTTTTGTTTCTAAATCTTTATTATTTTGTATTACATAATTATCTATATTTTTAGTGTTATCCGTTTTTACTGTATCATTAGTATCAGTTAGTATATTTAATGTTTTTAACTTTCTTGTTAAAGTTTTTTTGCTTATTTGTTTACTAACATTATTTATTTTATATAAATCCATTTCAAATTGTTCTTTATTATGAATATAATTAGAGTTTATTCTAACTATTTTATAATGTGCATCTAAATTTTCTAACCAAATTTCATTTTTTACACCATTAACCATTATAGGTGCATAGTTTTCTTTAGTTACAAAATAATGTACAAGTTTCATTATTAATTCATCTTTTTCAGTTACTGAAATTGCTTCATTCACGAATCTCACCTTCCTGCATATATATATTTTATAACAAACTTTTATTTAAGTAAAGGAGGCTTATTTTGAAAAAAATCTTATCTTTTTTAATTCTTTTTATTCCTTGGAATATTTCCTTATCAATAATTTATTTTAGCAATTTAAATTTTTATAGTTTTATATTTATATTAATTTCATTTATTTTTTATTTATTGTTTACTAGATATATTTTTAAAGTTATTAAATATGATTTAGTAAATAATGATTTTATATATAAATTATTATTAATTTATATTCTTAATCAATCTTTTAATTTATGTTTGTTTTATTATAATTTTTTTATTTTAAGTTTTGTACTTTTAATCAGTATGATAATTATTTTATATAGAATAAAAAAATAATTATATTTCTATAATTATTTAATATCTTTTTAATCTCTTTACATGTGCTCCACCACTACAATTTTGGCATAAAGAAAACTCTCCATAATCACTACATCTAAATTCTCCACAATCTCTACCATCTTTTTCTTTATGTTTTTTTGGTATAGGTGAACACACATATAATCTATCTCCCCAAAAGCTATTCTTTACAAATACTGCTTTATTACAATTTTTACATGTTTTGGTAAAACAATGTACTCTATAAATATGATGCATAAATTACCTTCTTTCAAGTTTATATTATAAAAAATATATTTAATATCTGCAACAAAAAATACTTAGATTTCTTCTAAGTATTCTAAATGACTAGAAAAATATTCTGGTATTTCACATTCAAAATGCATTTCTTCTTTTGTTATCGGATGAATAAAATCCATTGAATAAGAATGCAAGAATTGACCAAAATCACTACATTTGTCGTTTGTATAAACAGGATCATTATATACAGGATGTCCTATATAAGACATGTGTACTCTAATTTGATGCGTTCTACCTGTATCTAATTTAAGTCGAACGAGTGTATATCCTTTATATCTTTTTAATACTGTTAGGTGTGTTACTGCATTTTTAGAATTCTTTGCAGTTACTGCCATTTTTTTTCTATCATTTTCGCTTCTACCTATTGGAGCGTCTATAGTTGCAGAATTTGTATTTAATTCTCCTTTGATAAGAGCTATATAGGTTCTAGTAATTGTTTTATTTTGAAAATATTCGCTTAATATTTCATGTGATTTATTATTTTTCGCTATTATAATAAGGCCTGATGTATCTTTATCTATTCTATGAACTATTCCAGGTCTAATTTCTCCATTTATATCACTTAAATTATTTGTATAATACATTAAACCGTTTACTAAAGTTCCAGAGTAGTTGCCATTTCCTGGATGAACTACCATTCCTGATGGTTTATTTATTATAATAATATCTTCATCTTCATACACTATATCTAAATCCATTTTTTCTGGAACTACATCTGTTTCTTGTTTAAAAGACTCATCTACTGTGATAATATCTCCATCTTTAACTTTATAGTTTGATTTTGTTTTTTTATTGTTTACTAATATATATTCTTCACTAATCATTTTTGATATAAGTGTTCTAGATAATTCTGTATTAATACTTAAATATTTATCAATTCTTTCATTACTAGATTCATTTACTACTACTTCCATTTTTATCTTCTCCTCTTATTATAGATATTATTAATATTATAACTCCCAATACAATAAATATATCAGCTATATTAAATACAGGAAAATCATAATTAAATATTATAAAATCTAAAAAATCTTTTACATATCCATGCAATAATCTATCGGATAAATTTCCAAGTATTCCTCCTAATAAAAATCCAAAACCAATAAAATTTAATTTTGTTTCTTTAAAACTATACATATATCTTATTAAAATTATTATTGCAATTAAACTAAGTATTATTAATAATATTTTGGAATTTGATAATATTCCCCAAGATGCTCCTGTATTATTTATATATCTCAAATAAAAGAAATCTTTTATTACTTCTATACTTTGATTTAATTTTAAATATGTACTTATGATAGATTTTGATATTTGGTCTATTATGAATATAGTAATTGCAAGTATATATATTTTTTTAGACATCTCCATCACCTTTATACATTATAAACGATTTAATCTATTTGGACAAGTATTACATCCTCGCCTATTTTTTTTATATCTTTTGTCTTAAATATTATTTCTTCATTTGAATTAAAAATATTAAATATACCTTTTTTTGATAAGGCATAGTAATTTATTATAACTCCGTTATTATCTATTTCTAAATCACTTATTTTTCCAAGTTCTTTTCCATTGTTAATATTTATAATTGTTTTATCTTGTAAATCACTTATTTTCATTGTAACCACCATTAAATTATATTTACCTCATTAATCTTTTAACATTATTAATAGCTGTTTTTTCTATACGTGATACTTGTGCTTGGCTTACCCCTAGCTCTTCGGCTATTTCACTTTGTGTTTTTCCTACAATATATCTATCTGTTAGTATATTTCTTTCTCTTGTTTTTATCTTCATTAATGCTCTTCTTAAACTTATAATATTATCTCTATCTTCATTATTATTTTTTATATCTGCTATTTGGTCTGCTAAATAAATTGTATCCCCACCATCATTATAAATTGGTTCAAATATAGACATCGGTTCTTTAAGTGAATCTAAAGATAATTGTAAATCGTAATCTGTCATTTCTAATGATTTACAGATTTCTTCATTTGTTGGTTCTTTACCATATTTAGTTTGATATTCATCTTTAAATTGTAATATTTTATATGCATTATCTCTAATACTTCTGGCAATACGTACTTGAGTTGAGTCTCTAATAAATCTTTTTACTTCGCCTAATATAAGTGGAATAGCGTTCGGCTGGTCTAAAACATTTATAAAAAATATACTACTTTGTATAAGATAAAGTTATACATTGTAGTATATTTGTATATTATTGCCATTTACTACTATTTTATCTATAACTTCTTTTATAATATTTCTCTTTTCATTGAAAGTCATTGTCCTCCAAGCATAATTAATATCTGATATGGATTCTTTTAAACTTTCACTTTTTCTTTCTTTAGCTTTTTCATTTGACAAATCATTTTGTAATTTTTCTTTTTCTAATTGTAATTTTTTAATTTTTTCTTTTGTTTCTTCTACTGCTATTCCGTCTGAAATAAAATCAAGCAAATTTATTATTTGTTTATCTATTTGGGTTATTCTTTCTCTTTTAGCAGATGATACCGTAACATCAGACATATTCATATTATGTCTAAATTTACTATCATCTAGTGCCATTTCCATTAAGTCTTTAATTACATAATCTTCAATTTCATAATCATAATATCTGCGATTGTGGCAATTAGCATCTTTAATTAAATATTTTTTAGTTGATTGTTGTGAGTAGCAATAAAGTCTTACGCTAGATGTTCCAGCTTTTTGATAACGATATTTAGCACCACAATGACCACATACAATTTTTCCTGCTAATAAATAATTTGCATGTTTTCCTGTGACAGAATTTTCAAGCATTTTTTCTTGTAATTTATCATAAGTTTCTTGATCATAAATGGCTTCATGCTTACCTTCAAAAATTTCATCCTTATATGGAATTTTTCCTAAATTTACTGGTGATGTGAAAAGTTTTCTAACTGTTTGATCTTGTAATCCATATGCTTCACCAACTTGTGTCATAGGAACACCTTGTAAATATAAATCTTTCATTTCTAAAGCATTTTTTCTTCTCTCAGGATTTGGTATCAAGATTCCAGTCTTTTCATCATAATCATAAGCGTATGGTAAATTACCTGTTCCATACCATAATCCTTCTTCAGCTCTTTTTCTTCTTCCTATTCTTGTTCTTTCTAATATTGTTTCACGTTCTAACTGAGCAAAAACAGAAAGAATACCAACCATTGCTTTTCCAAATGGAGTATTTGTATCAAAATTTTCTTTAATTGATACAAAGCCACATTGATTTGGATTAAAGATTTCTTCAATCAAATATAATGTATCCCTTTGGCTTCTTGATAATCTATCAAGTTTAAAAACTATAACTACATCAATTTTTCCATCTTCAACATCTTCAACTAATCTTTGGATATCAGGTCTTTCAAGATTGCTACCTGAATAACCACCATCTATATAAAATTCATATTCATCTATTTCATGTAATTTGCAATACCCTTCTAAAAATTCTTGTTGGGCTTCAATAGAATAACCTTCCATTTGAATATCTGTTGATACTCTACAATAAAGACCAGCCTTTCTTTTCATAATCCTCCTATTCTTGGCTATGTCTAAAACTGCAGAGTCTTAAGCGACAAATAATTTATTTATACATATTAAACATAGCACATTTTTGAAAAAAAATAAACGGCTTTACTTCTTAAAATAAAAAAATAGTAGCAAACTATGAAAGTTATCTACTATGCTTTAACAGTTTGTTTTTTTTGCTCAACAACTTTTGGTTTTTGATAATTGGTTGGTTTTTGAATATACTTTCTCAAAATTTTATATACATTTTCATTATTTAAAACTACATCTTTTGTTTTTATTTCTTCGCCTTGTTTGTTAAAACTTGTTACACACATAACAGACATTATTATCATCTCCTATCTTAATATTGGTACTTTTTTCAAAATTTTAAACAAAAAAAATCATTTTAATAATAAAAAAAGAACTATTACTAGTTCCATTCACTGCTTAAATAAAAACTTATTTCTTTTTTACAACTTTGACATATAAATTTTTGATTTAATATTTCGTCATTCTCTAAAACCCTTAATTTTCTTCTGCAGGTATGACATTTATATTTTGGAGAAAAAATTTCATTATCACTATTATATAATTTAAATATAAATCTTGAGTAAATTGCCCCACAGGTATCGCATATACACATTTTATGCCCATAATCGTCTTCTAACTTGTAGCAACCTGATTTTAATATATTTATGAGGTCTTCTTTGCGATTCCTTTCTGCAAATAAATTAGACAAATTAAATTCACTGTTTATATTGAGCAAATTATCAATACTATAAGCAGAGCCAATTCCAACATCATAATTATAGAGTTTATTACATTCATTACATATACTTGAATATGTCTTACCCATAACATCACCTATTCCTATAAATATTATAACATTTTTTTAGTATATTTAAACATTTTTGTTTCTAATTACACCATGTATAAAGTAACGGTCATTTTTTTCTCTATTTGTTTCATGCGAACATGAATATAGTGTAATAAGTTTATCTGTTTTATAATCAACATTAACATTTGTTTTATATCTACTTTTTTCAGTTATTAAATTAATATAATCATCATACATCTCTATGGATTCAAAAGATTGATTATATGAATTGGAAGATGCTTTATCTAAATAAGCGCTTATTATTTCTATTTTATAATTTCCATTAGGAGTATATATATAAAAGAAAGGATTTTCCTTATAAAAAGAAACATCCATATATTTATATAATTCTCCAAACATACTTCCATTTTTTGTGTGATGACCATAAATAAAAGTGTTGTAATCAGAAAAATCATTTGTAGATCTATAATCCATAAATATACTGCCTAATGAATTCCATTTTTTATCAAATGAATGATTAAGATAATACGAATTATCTTTTGATTGGACAATGGGATAATTTACTTGTGTCCCTTCTATTGCTATCCATCCTACAACATCAGGATTTATTTTTTTTAATTCTTCAAAATTAACTTCAAAATTTGGTTCTTCAGAAGGAGTTTCAGGTATTTCTATCAATTCAATTAATTCTTCTTTTATTTCTTCAGAAGTATTTAATTCTTTTTTTATAGTTTTAATCCTATATAAACTAAAACCAAATATAAATAGTAATAAAAATAATAAGAAAATTTTTATTTTTTTCATTTTTTATTTCTCCATTTCATCTTCTTCTATCTCACAATCTGGTTCTCTCTGTATTTCATCAAAATCAATTAATTCATTAACGCATTCATAAATCTTTTGTGATGTTTCACCAGAAATAATATCTATTGCTTCATCTAATGATAAATCTCTTCTTAACATATTGTAGTTAAAACTAACTTTACATTCTTCTATACATTTCTCATCTGCTAATTCTTCTATATATTCTAACATAATTTCTTTAATATAAGTTTTTGTTATTTTAGATTTAAATTCTTCAGTAGATATTCCACTCTTTTCCCCTAACAATTTAGATAATTTAATCATCATATTCTCCTTTCCTTTAACAAAAAAAGATTAGTATTCTCAATACTAACCTTAAATCACTTTTGATTAAATTAATTATTAACAGTTTCTTTTAATGCTTTTCCGGCTTTAAATCCTACTGCTTTTCTAGCAGGAATGTGTAATGGTGCTTTTGTTAACGGATTTATTCCATCTCTTGCTGGTTTCTCTTTAACTGTGAAAGTTCCAAATCCAGCTATTGCTACATCATTACCTTTTGCTAGTTCTTCTTTAAACAATTCAAAAGTTCCTTCATATACTTTAGTAACATCTGCTTTAGTAAAACCAGTTTTACTTGCTAATGCTTCAATGATTTCAGATTTTTTCATTCAGATTCACCTCCTGTATTTTTCTGATAATTTAATTATACCATATAATTCTACATAATATCTTATTTTTCTAAATCTTCTTGTTCTTTTTCTTGTTTTTGTCTATCATATTCTTTTTCAATTTTAATTATCTCTTCTTTAATATAATCATTATATATTTCATTCTGTGAACGAATTAAATCATATACTTTTAAAATTTCATCATCAGATACATCCTTAACATCTTTATCCATAAATTCATATATTGCTAATGCCGTTTCTATTTCATAAAGACTTCTATTGTTAAACATAATTAATAAACTTCTAATATAATCTGTACTCATAAATTTCTCCTTTCAATAATTAAAAAATTCATACAAATTACTATTCGTATGAATCATACATATTTTTAAATATATCACCAGTTATACTTAAAATATCTTGCATTAATATAATATTCTTGTTTTCTAATTTTATTATTCCTTCTATTGGATCTATTTTTTTAATAATACCATTAACTGTTTCATAACTACCACCTTCTTTTGTTTTATCTTTTACGAAGAAAGTAATTGTTATTTCATTTCGTTCTTTTATATTTTCATTCAAATATGCTAATTTTGAATTTAATAAATCTTTCAGTCCATCATCAACTTCTATTTTTTTGTCTGTTAATCTAGCAGTTTCTCTTATTTCTGCATCATATCCAGTTAAAGCTGCAAAAGGAGCAAATTGTGCTGCACGTGATTCAACTCCTAAATTTGCATGTTTAGATAATGGTCTATTTAAATCTATAATATCTGTGTAATCATTCATTATCCTTTATGACCTCCTACTTCACGATTTCTTTCAATTGCAGTTGCTCCTTCCTCTAAATTCATTCCTTTTAATATTGCATTTTTTCCATATCTTCTTTTTAATTCTAAGATTGTTTTTTGAATTTTAGCATCTTCTTTTTCACGTTCTATTTGTTTTTTATTTAACTCATCTTGTTCCTGATAATTCGTAAACAAATCTAATTGTTGCCTTTGTGGTTTATTCTCTACCTTATCCTCACTTACTACATTACTTGCAACTAAATTAATTCTTCTAACTAATAAAATAGGATTTGTTATTCTATCATACAACTTTAAAACTTCATTCATTATTATTGTTGTTGATGAAGTTTTGTGGTCAATATTAATAGTACCGTGTGCGTGTTTAGGAATCTTTCTCCCATACATATCAGTTGTTATTTCACCATTATATAATTTACTAATTTTAGGATTTGTTAAATTATCTATATCATAACCTATTGTTAATACAAATTGACTTGCTTTTAATTTTTTTTCTACTAAATCAAGAACGAGATTATCTACCATTTCTTTTACAATAAGTTTTGTCTTTTTATAATCATAAGGACAATGTAATACTTGTCCTGAACTGATGCTGTTTGATGTTGGTTTATAACTTTTTGCTTGTTCAATAGTGCACGGTTCATAACCCCAAGCATGATCTATTAAAAATTCTGCATTTACACCAAACAATTTAAAAAGTAAATCTTCATTATTTATTGACATCCTTGCAACATCACCCATTGTATACATTTTATTATCTTCTAATTTTTTTGCATAACCTTTACCTATTCTCCAAAAATCTGTTAGTGGTTTATGATTCCATAATTGTTCTTTAAATTTTCTTTCATCTAAAGTTGCAATTCTAACGCCAAATTCATTAGGTTGCATTTTTTTTGCAGTAATATCCATTGCAACTTTTGCCAGAAACATATTAGTACCAATTCCAGCCGTCGCTGTAATACCTGTTGTGTTGTAAACATCTTCAATCATTTTCATAACAAGTTCTTCAGCTGTCATTTTATAAAATTTTAAATAATTCGTAATATCACAAAATACTTCATCAATTGAATAAACTAAAATATCTTCTGGTGCAATATATTTTAAATATATATTGTATATATCTGTACTATATTTCATATACAATTTCATACGAGGAACAGCTTTTATAAAATCTAATTCTAAACTATTGTCCTTAATTAGTTCTGAATTTATATAAGATTTACCAATAAATGGTTTATAATGATTATCCTTTTTTCTTTGATAGTTTACTTCTCTTACTTTTTGTTTAGCTTCAAATAATCTCGCTCTTCCTGATATACCGTAAGATTTTAATGATGGTGAAACAGCCAAACAAATCGTTTTATCTGTTCTCTCTTCATCTGCAACAACAAGGTTAGTGTCTAACGGATCTAAATTTCTCTCTCTACATTCTACTGAAGCATAAAAACTTTTTAAATCTATGCACATATAAGTTTTATCCATATACTCACCACCCTAATTTTTGCTATTCACATCACTTCTTCTATTAAATCTTCTCTAATATTATACCACGAAAAAAGCAGATAATAATTTTAATCTGCTCTATAAATTGTAATTTGTTTTTTTTAAATTCCCCATATCATTGAAGCAACATTATAAGCAGTAACTATCAACAAAAATATTCCCAATAATAAGAAATAAACTGATGTATTTTTTTGCTTTTTATCTTTATATTCTTTTGATGTTATAAACATCGTAGTTGATAAACAAACAAACATTATAGGCATTGTAATATTAGTAGAAACAGCTTTAGTTAAACCCAATATTGCAAATGCTACTGTCAATGCTGAAAAAAATAATTTTAAATTTTTCATTTTCTATCACTCCATATACTATTTTTCTAATAATGTTCCATCTTTATATCTTTTTGAATAATCACGAATTTCATCCTTATCAAGCATAGGTTCAGAACTTACACCTTGAAAAACAATCTTATTATTTTTATAAGTAAACCAGAATAAAATATCAGGTTCTTTATCAAATTCTACAGATATTCTCCATTCATTATAACTAAGAATTTTATTTAAATAAGAATGATTAATTTTTATTTCACTAACATCTTGTACAGTATATCCTCTATTTTCAAGTTCTGTATAAGTATAAGTTTTAATAAATTTTTTCTGAACAAGAACATTTAAACAAAGCAGAATAATAAATATTAACAAAACAATTATACTTATTTTAAATGCTTTTTTAATTTTCATTAATAACCACCTCTCAATTACTATTTAACAAATTTAACTGCTGTTCCATAAACAATTACTTCAGCTGCACCTTGCATAACTGCAGACGAAGCATAGCGTATATTAACAATTGCATCTGCCTTAAGAGATTCTGCTTCTTCAACCATTCTTTTTGTTGCAAGAGCTCTCGCATCATTCATCATTTCATTATATGATTTAAGTTCTCCTCCTACTAAAGTTTTAAAACTTTGTGCAATATCTTTACCAACATGTTTGGATTGAATTGTACTTCCCTTAACAAGTCCTAGCATTTCAAATTCCTTACCACTAATATAATCAGTATTTACTAATATCATCTTCTTCACCTTTCTTTATTTCATTTATTCTTTCTATGCAAACTTTAATCATTAATAATGACAATAGCATAGGAATAATGCCTAATAAATATTTCCATATTCCTTCTATCAATGTTATTAAAATTCCAAAATAAATAACATAATATAAAACTATAATTATTGTAATAATAATTGGTGCTGTCATTTTTTTCTTATGAGAATTCATTACTGCCTCCTTAATTATTATTTGATGTTGTAATTGGATCTGTCTTAACAAATTTTATCATTGATTTTGATTGAACATATTTGATATATGTTGAACCACAACAACTTGAGAACACATTGTGCATAAATTCATTTTGTTTTTCTGGGCTATTATCTATTAAACCAACAACTACAGCTTCAATTTCTTCATCAACATAATTATATCCTAAATTAGTTCTATCAATATCTTCTTTACCAAAGTATTCTTGTATTTTTGTATTAACATCACTTAAAGTAATCGTATTTTCTTCTTTAATATAATCTATATCAAACTCATCTAAATCATTAATTGTTATTGTTCCATATTTTAAACCATTACTAATAGTTTCTTCAAAACCACTTTCATACTTGACTACCATATAATCATTTTTTATACAACTCCAAGAATATTTATACATATCATCTTCGTAAAATTTTTCTAATGCCGAATCACAGGCAAAATCCTTGATTTCTTTTGTTTTATCTTCTAACTTTATAACTTTACCAATATCAACTCGTTCCACAGCACAACTAATTTTTGTTCCTTTTGGTTTTATTTGTGGTGTTGAATATTCGTGGCAGTATAATGTATCATATAACACCCCTCTATATACAAAATTAACCGAATCGCCATTATCTTCTTTAATAGCTAATAAAGGTCTATGTACTGTAAATATACAAACTAAATCAATAACTAAAAGTAGTACAAATGCACCAATAACCCCAAGAATAATTTTTAACCATTTTTTCATATACTCCTCCAATCAACAAAACATAAAATTATTTGTCAATTATATTATATCATAGAAAAAGCAAATCTTATTATGGATCTGCTTGATAAATTGTAATTTGTTTTACTCTTATGTTCGTTATGGTTGAAGTGCATTTTCTAGTCTCTCAATCTTAGTTTCAAGATCAATTATATATGCTTCCATATTTAAAATTGAACCTTTGTAAAGCTCTACTTTATCTTCCAGTTCAGTTATTGTATTAGTAGCCTCTTCAATAACTTTTTCGTTAACAATATTTTCATTTTCTAATTTTGTGATTTTCTCATTATTTTCTTCAATAATTTTTTTGTTTAATTCTATTTGTGTTTCTAATTCTGCAATTGTTGCTTTTTGAGTTTCATTTTCTAATTTATATCCCTCTATTTGTTTCTTTAATTCAACAATTTGTTGTTGATATTCTACGTTTTTTCTTGCAAGTTCTTGATTTTCATTAGCAACACTTTCTAGTTGTTTTTGGATTTTAGTAATAGTTTCTTCTCTTGTCTTTATATTATTTTGATACTCACTTATAGCAGATTGATATTGTTTAAATGCAGTCTCATTTTGTTTAATTACATTTTCTAATTCTTTTATACGTTCTTTTAATTCTGTAATTATTTGGTTATTTTCAGTTTCTTTTATTTCATAAGATGATATTTGCGTTTTACATTCACTTATATCTTCTTCATATTGTTTTATTTCTTGATTCAAATTATCTACTTGTTTTTTATATTCTTCTACATTGTTTTTTCGCTGATTTAAAAGAATTAATGTAGTTACTAATCCAACTCCTAATACTATAATTACTAACCACATAGCAATTTTATTTATTTTTTTACTCATATACATCACTCCAATAAACACAACATCTACTATAAAAATTATATCATAAAATTTACATATTATTTCAACAAATTACTATTTTTCTGTTAGTTATATTATAGCACAGTTTTATGATTATCTTTCTAAGTCTTCTTCAATTTCATCATTATTTTTATCAAGTTCTATATTTTCACAATAATTTTTCCTGTTAATATTAACTATCGGAATAATATCTTTATCATCAAATAATCTCATTAATGCTTCTGTTCCATATTTTTGTTTATATTCTAATTCTTCCTTATACAACGGAAATACTTGATAAAAATTGATTCTATCTTTATTAGGAAGATGAAAATGTAATTGTTCATACTCTTTATCTAGTGCATATAACAATACTGTACTTGACAACTTTGTATTATTGGCAAACGGAATTGTTGCTTCAACATCTCCAGAAAAAGTATGACCAAATCCAACCCAACTATTTTCTTCAATAGCAGTTCTTGCAATTAACTTTAATTGTCTAATAACCCAACCATCTTCTTCTGTTTTAAATTTAAGATTCCAATCTGGTGGTAAATACATTACAAGTTCTGCACGTTCATATCCCTTGTCTTTTATAATATCAGGAACATTCATTTTGTATGCTCCCATACCCATTGTCACTAATTTATAATAATTTTGATTTTCTGTTGGTGGTATTATTAAAATATCCACGTGTATATCAGGAGAATATAATTCATGATACACTTTATCAAATTCACCAATACTTTCTTTTATATACTTTTCATATTCCGTACCTTCTTCTTGTGTATATAAATATATTGGTTTTTCTTTTAAACCTTTAATCATATATTTTGCTTTATTTATATAACTCAAATTTTCATCTCCTATTCTTCAATTATTTTTGAATTATCATTATTTAATAATGTTAATAGTTTTCCATAACCTGCAGCTTTTAATAACATGTTTATAGAAATTTCTAACTCTTCAGAAATATTAATTAAAATCTCTACACCTGGTTTCTGAATATTACCTCTTTCAAGATCATTTATTGTTGTATTACTTAAACCTATTCTTCTAGCAAGTTCTCTTTGAGAAACATTCTTTAATTCTCTTCCTGCTACAATTAAATTTTTCAAGGCGTCTGTATTGCACTTTGATTTATAAAATGATTTTCTTTCCTTAGTTTCTAAACTATTCATATTCTAATTCGCTCCTATTGTCTTTCAAGTCAAAACATATATATTCTTCACAATAATCGTTGAACATCTCTAAAAAATGTTGTTTATCTTTATAATCTCCTGACATTGCTCCTCCATCACCTTCATAGTTAAAATCAACAACCTTAAAAAATTTTGTTTCTAAATCAATTTCTATTTTAATTTCTAATTTTTTCTTTCTCATATTTTTCTCCTCACTTTGTTTTATAATATTCATTAACTTTTTGTTTTTCTTCTTTTGAAATATTTTCTATTTCTTCTCCAGATGCACGTCTTCTTTCTTCGTTATATTTGTCGTATAAAATATATTCTTTATCATCTACTAAATATAAAATACCTCTCTTATCAAAACTAATCCAAGCTATATTACTTTTAGGAACATACATATAATATTCGCTGTACGGAATTCTTATACAATATTCTTCTTTAGTTGAACGAGATTCATCTATCATATTTTTGCTAATTGATACACTTTTAATATATCCTTTTTCACTTTCTAAAGATATTCCTTTTATTTTTTCTAACTCACTAGCTTTGGTTTTTAAATAAGTTAAATAAGCATAGCTTTTATTTGTCTTAACTTTTAATCTATTTGCTTCTGCTAAAATATCTTTAACCTCCTCTAATGATTGAACACCTAATTGTTCTTTAACATCTAAAAAATTTTTTATCTCTTTAGATGGTTCTAAATATGATGATGATAATTCTTGCTGTTCTATATATGATTCATATATATCCAAATATTCTAAATATAAATTACATAAAGGCACTCTTAATTGTAATGTTTCATTATTAGAAAATAATTCATGATACTCTGATTCTTTTTTAATAATATCTTGCTTTACTTTTTCTATTTGTTCTTCTAAAGTTTCATAACCAAAAATTTTATTCTCATTTAAAAAATTAATTGTATCCACTAATTGATGATAACGCCTAATTTCCAAATATCTTGAATTATAATATTTAAAATACTCGCTGTTAGCATCTAAATCTTTCATACTATATAAAATAGATTGTTTTGATCTGATTGCTAGTTCATTATATAAAGATAAAATCTCACTATCTTCATCACCTAATTTATATTTTTCAAAATCAATTACAGTTTGATTTTTTCTTTTTTGTTTAAAGAATTCTTTTAAATCTTCTTCACTATATCCTTCACCTAATGTTTTAATGCTAACAAATCTTTCTTTACCATAAGGACGGATACGAATATTTTTCCCTGGTTTAATTTGATAACCATCATACGCTAGTCTTTCTAATAACTCATCAAAAGAAAAACACCTTGTTTTCAAATAATCAATCTTTTCTATAATCTGTTGTCGCCAAGTCTTAGTTGCCTCATTATATAAATATTTACTTCTACCAAATCTTCCAATTTTTGGAGCGTCCTCAATTATTTTTAATCCATATTCTAATGCAATCTTATCGCTCATATCTCTTAGTCCATACAAACCTTCAATCGGATTAGCAAGTCTATCCTCTAATTTTCTCCCCTTCATATTAACAGCATTAATAACATAATGATTGTGTATATGCGACCTATCAACGTGTGTAGTGACTAATACTTGAAATTCAGGATATAATCTTTTTACTAATTCAACTCCCATCTCATGAACCTTCTCTGGAGTTAATCCTTTTTCCTTCGGATCAAAAGATTGATAACCATGATAGCAAGTACGACTATCATTATCTTCTGTTATATGAAATTTATCATTATTAACTTTCATTTCATAAGCAGCAAATTGAGAGGAACAATTAACTCCAGTTATTAATGTTCCTTCTCTTGTCTTTTTAGAATCCTTAATATAATTAATACAATCTATTCTACCTTGGACACCATGAACCGACCATCTAGCTGTTGTTGGTATAAGCATCACCTTCTAATGAAAAGAATTGTGAATTAATTTCACTAGCGAATTCTTTTGCTGCTGTTTTATCTTGAAATTCCATAATGAGTCCAAAATTTAAAATACTACCTTCTCTATAAAATGATATTAACAAATCCTTTTGCATTGCTACATCTCTACAATTGTTTATCTTTTGAATTAAATCTTCTTGGTTTATATCATCTAATGAATAAGTATAAGTATGATTATTTAAATAAACTATATATACAGGTTTTTGATTAGGTCTATTTAAATTAGAAGGTCTTACAATAAAATGTTGATAATTATTATTCATAATTTTCTTATAGAAAATTTCATCAACTTTATACTTTTCAATCATACCTAATCTTTGTTGAATTTTCTTTTCTGTATTAACCGATAAAATAGATATTAATAAATTAGATAACTTATTTATCATTTTAATAATGATAATATTTTGATTACTAATAACTTCAATATCTGCTTTATCTATCATATAGTTATTTAATATCTTTTTTTGTTCCTTTAAAATTTCTCTTAATGTTTCTATAAACTTACTTATAATCTTACATATCTCTTGTTTACCTTCAACATCTTCAATATATATATTTTCATATATACACGCTGCTCTTATATATTCAGCAAGACAATCACCAAATCCATATTTAATAGCTTTCTCAGTTATGATTCTTCTTTCTTCTTCGTTAAGCATAACATTAATTTTTTGTCTTCTTAATTTGCTATATCTTTCTTCTGTTGAATTCATCCAACTTTATCTTTCTTTCTTGTAATTCAAGTTTATATAATTCTAAATCTTTTAAGTATGCTCTACGAAAATATTTTTCAGCCAACCATTTAACTCCTTCTTTATTAATCATAACTCTACCATCTTTTAAATACTTATATGAATTATTAGTTTGCTTTTTCATTTCATTGACTGCTCTACCAATTGCATTTTTACTTTTATTAAAGTATGAACGTAAATCTTTTAATGATGTGTCTTCATATTTAAATTCATAAGGAGATATATTTAATTCTGATTCTAATCTTCTAATTTGTTTTTCAAAAAATTCTATTTCAAGATCAAGATAAAATTTTTCTTTGTTAAAATAAACTTCCTTCAACCAATAAACAAATTCTAATTTTAAATATTCTATTACTTCACCATTTCCAGATACACGAAGATGCACCCAATCTTCCATTGGATGCCTTCTTCCTGCTCTTCGTATAACTTCCTCTAATTGTACTTCAGTTAAATTTAAATCTCTTTGAACTCGCCACTTCTCCATTGACTTAAATTCCATCTTAGCTCCTTTCCAAATTCAAAATTACAACTGAGGTTATTCAATAGTCTTATTTTTTCTATCAAGCATGGTGTTGACACACCCATCAGCTTGTTAGGACGAACTCCTAAGACCTGCAAATAGTCTCCGACAGTTTTGTATTTTTTTTATCTTTTTTTGAATAATTTTTGTATTCTTTTTTTAATTCATAATATAATTTTTTTGATTTTATTATCTTAATTATTTCAAATGCTGCTTTATTTGAATACTCTAATTCACTTATATAATCTTTTGCATTTTCTAAATCTTTGTTGCTAGTTTTAGAAGATTTTATTTCTTTTTTTAATGCTTTAATCAACCTTTTATGAAAGTTTATTTTATATTTAACCCCTTCCATTGTTTCATCTAATTCTTCGTATTTTAAACCATTATAATAACTTAATTCAAAGCGATTTAATGGTGATTCATTTACTTCTCTAATTAATTTTTTCATTTCTTTTTTTATTTCTTTTTTATTTTTCATATATTTCCTCTTTCCTTTTTTTACAACAAAAAAAGAGAGAAATTATTTTTTTTCTTTTTCTAATTCTCTCTTTCTTCTTATTTCTTCTAGTTCTTTTTTATTTTCTTCTTTCATTTTTTTCTTTTCTTCAAGTTCTTCTTCAAATCGTTTTTTCCATGCAATTTTGCTTTTTTTGAAATCTTTTCTTAATATTTCCATTAATTCTTCCATTGATGAATTTTCAATTAATTCACAGGTTTCTTTAAATTGTCTATCTGATTTTGGTTTGGTTTTTGCAATTGAACAAAATGTACCTTCAATAGAACCACTTTCATAATGATCTCCAACTTTTTCTTCATAACTAATAATAACACTTGTATTATAAATAAGGTATTCTTTTGGTTTGGTCTTTCCTGAAAAAAGGTCTTCTAAAGAATTCATATCCTTATATCTCTTCATTTTATGAGTAAATACGATAAAATCTAGCCCTTCTTTTTTTATTGTCTTTTCATTAGTAATTGCAGCTCTAATCTCTTTTCTTCTTTCTTCAGAAATTTCTCTATCTGGATTATTATATTTTTCTTGTTCTTGTTTTTTACTTTCAAGATGTTTTTGATAATAATCGTTAAAGTTTTTATATATTCTGCTTCCCCTAACGTTTACTTCATAGAATTTTCTATTCCAAAACTTATCAAAGTCTTCTGCTAATTTAAATAACTCACTAAAATAAATATTATTCATTATTCCCCCCTAAATTGCCTTATACTCTAACATTTTTATTAAAAAAAGTCAATTATCCAACCTTAAATATGCACGAAATGCTAGAAAAAACGTCTGAATTAACTATGAATGTTCAATTTCATTTCTATCATTTAATAGAGGTAAATAATTTAAATCATCATAATAAACTGCTGATATTATTTCACCTGACGCTGCTTTTTGTAATTCTTCTTTAAAAATATCTCCATTAAGATAATGTTCAGTTAAATAATGTGCAATAGAAAAAGGATTCACTTTTTCATTCTTAATATCTTTACAAATATCAAAAATAAATTGTGCATCCTCTTCTGATATATCAGGTGATACTGTATAAATACCATCTAAAATATAATAATTTTTTAAATTGTTTTTATGCCATTCAGGCATAGTTTTATAACCAAATATAACGTTCATTTATTCTCTCTCCATTTCTATTTCTAATTCATTTCCTACTTCTCTACCATCAATATACCAATCATTAAATTTTTCACAATCTAAGTCCTTCAATTGATTTATTTTAATACTTTTATCTTCATATATTGCATTTGCTAATGATTGACCTACTTCAATCGGATCAGTATATTCTCCTCTTAATTCTTCGCACTTATCTAATAGTATTTCTAAGTCTTTATTACTAATATTCTCTTTAACATTTGTTAATCCTAGATAATAACAAAAATCATAAATATTACAATCATATTTATAAAATTCTTTTGCTAATTGTTTTAATGCTTTAGTTCTACTCATGTTCTATCTCCATTTCTATTTCATTTATCTTTTCTTCATATTGTTTTCTATATTCATCTAATTGTTTGTAATCAGAATCATCTATTAATTCTACTTTACCATCACGATTATAAACAAATAACTCATTAAACATAAAATCATAAAACTCCTTATTCTTCCAATAATTTGAATCATCAAACGCTAGTAAATCACCATTATCATTTATATATAAATCAATATCATCAACTTTGTGTTTAGATAAAATATTATCAATTAAATTTAACTCTTTTGCTCTTTCATCAGATAATTTATTATCAGAAAATTCTTCATCGTATAAACAATTTAATCTATTTAAAATATAATCATCTGATAAATCTTTGTTAAACCAACTAGCATCTTCTATTTCATTTTCCCATCTATCATGAGATATTTTAGTTCCGTATTCTATTGTTGCTCCTGTATCGCTACAATAATGTAATTCTGCACAATAACCATTATGAACAACACGAGCAATAGTATAAGATACACCTGCCATTATCTCTTTTGGAGAAATTATTATTTCATCATATGTTTCAAAATAATATCTCATTTCAAACATTTTTTCTTCTGAATAAAAATGTTTGATTGATTCAGAAGGAACACGTTCCAACTCATCTAAAGACATACATCTTTCTTTATATACAATTGAAGTTAAAGCTCTAGCCAATTTAAAAGTATCAATAAAATTATCCGAACTTTCTTTACATATATTTATTAATCTTTCTATTTCTTCTTTTGGTATATCTTTATCTACACTATTTATTCCTAAATAATATATAAAATCATAAATTCTAAATTCTTCAATTTCTTCTATTGAAGTAGCTAAATTGTCATAAACATCTATTATATTATTCATATTCCATCTCCATTTCTATTTTAAAACCTTGTTCTATTGTCTTATCCTTATCAATGCATTTATCTTCAAGATAAGAAACTATTTTGTTTGAATCTTTTATTGCCGAAAATAATTCTTGTGGCTTTTCTTTTAAAATATCTAACCAATTTTTTACATATGCTTTATGATTTTCTAAATGTTTTTCATCATATTCAAGACCAAACTTTTGCATAAGAAAAGAAGAACTAATTTCTGCTCTTAATTCCTCTTTTGCATATTCAGGAGTACCAAATTTATTTTTTAAATCTCTATCAAGACGAGATTCATGACCTGTTGAATGAGCTAATTCATGAAGTTGAGTTGAATAATAAGCATAGTTATTTTTGAATTTTTTTGCTTCTGGTATAACCACTTTATCTTCTACTACATTGTAGTATGCCTCATCTCCTTCTTCTTTATATTTAACACCTAAATTGTTAATGATTTTATTAACCAATTCATTATCAATTATCTCTTCTTTTTGTATCTCGTTATTCTTTGGTATCCCTTCAATATGGTCAGCATTAAAGACAACATAGTGCAATGTATTGGGTCTAAAATTTTTTTCTAATGTTGGATCTTCAGAAATAATTTTTTTATATTCTTCAAACTTATAATTCTTTTTATCGTGAATATTTTTCATTAAAACATATTCTACATGAACACCCATCCCTTTAGCATCTACTAATTTCCATTTATTATCTTTTATATTTTTATAAGTACACCATCTATTATCTTTATAACCTCTTTCTGATGCAATATATGATAATAATAAATTATTGACACCTCTATATTTAGTTCCTTTAACTGGATTATATGGAGCAGATGACATCCACATTTTTTCCCAGGGAATATTTCCTTCCTCTAAACTTTTTATATACATATCTATTAGTTTTTGTTTCGCTTTAAAATAATTATTTTTCATAATCTATCTCCAAATCTTTTTCCATATTTGAAAAAGCATCTTTTAAATATATTTTTTCTTTTGAACAATATATATCTGTATTTAAGTCTTTAAAATCATTTTGAATTTGCATTACATTAATAATATTTCTTGATATTCTATCAATGCTTGTGGTATAAATATCCTTCATATTATTTGTTTTTAAATCTTCTAATAAATATGAAAAAGCTGGATTATTTAATTCTAAACCACTAAAACCATTATCAACATATATATTAATATCTTCTTGTTTTAAATTAGGATATTTTCTTTTTATTTCAGTTAAATTATTTTGTATTTGTCTTTCAATTGCTTCTTCAGAATAAAGTGCAGACCTACAATAAATAGAATATTCTTTTCTTTTAAAGTTATCGTTTGATCTTATTTCTTCCATAACTGATTTAATTGCATTACAAATATCATCATCATCTAAAACAACATCATATTCTACCTCACCGTCTGGATTATAATATGATAATTCTATCCAATTGTTATTATCAAAAACTAATTCATAATTTTCATCATTATCTGTTAATATTGAAACTAAATGTTCATCATCTTTTATATAATCTTTCATTCCATGATAAAACAATCCTGTTTCTCCTTTGTCTTTTAACCAAGCGACAACTTCTCCTTTACGATAAAATGATTGCTTATATACACGTTCATAATCTTCAGTAGATTCATCAAAATCATCATACTCTTCTAACTCCTCTTCTAAAACAAAATCTTTTTTTGCAATAAGTTTACAACTAACAATTCCTCTTGCTGATAATTCGTATTTGCTTTTATCATCACACTCTATTGATGCAACTACGCCACCATACCATAGAACATTCTCTAAACCTTTTTTATTATCATATCTATTAACAATTATCTTCATATTGTCCCCTTTCTTAATACATTTCATCACAAATATCTAGTTCATAATTTAAGGTGTTATTATCTTTGTTATTGTTAAAAATAGTATCTAAACTATTTTCTAAATTGTTGTCTTCTAGCATTAATCCTTTCCAAGTTTTATTCGTATGATTTATACCGTTTAAATATTTAATTCCTGTTCCTCCTGCAATATTCCAGTCTAAAAGATTCTTTGTATAATCATCTATTAAATAATCATTTTGATTAATTCCATTAGGGATATAATCAGACTTATTATCACCATATTTCACAAAAATTCTTTTATCTTTTTTTATTTCTGGTAAATGTAAATCTAACCATTGATTCTTTTCTTCTAAAGCATATTTACTATCATTAAGAAAAGAAGACAGAATAAAAACATCCTGTCCTCTTTCAATTAATTTTTTTATATTTGATAGTAAATTACTATTAGGTTCTAAATTTTTATAATAATATTGTTCATATAAGGTATCTAAAGAAACAGTATTCCATTTAGCCAAAGTACCATCCATATCTACAAATATTCTTTTATTCATGATTATTGCTCTTGAATTTTCAAATCTAATTCTTGTTGCCTTTGATATATTTTCTCTTGTTCTTTTCTAAAATCATATAGAACTTTTAATTGTTTATCATATTCAGAAAGAATTTGATTTATAGTTGCAATCTTTTCTAATTCTTTATTTTTTAATTGTTCTATTCTCTCTATTTTTTTCTCTAGTGGTTTGTTATTCAATATATTTTCTCCTCCCATATCATTTTTATTTTTCTATTTCAAATTCATCTTTAGAAGATTTTTTTTCATAATCAATATAGTCTTCAATATAAGTAATAATTGATTTTTTTAATTGTTCTATTGTATTACACTCATACTTAACACCTGAAGAAGTTGGTGTTCCTATATAAACAATTCCTTCCTCTTTTCTATATACTATTTCAATCTCTACATCATCAATTATCATATTTATCTATCCATTTCCTCTTCTATATCATCATTAGACATCTCGTGTTCTTTATTACGATTAGAAGTTAAAAAAGATACTTTTTCAGCAACAATACTAAATACTTTTTTTCTTTCACCATCCTGTTCTTTAAACTCACTTTGAACCCTCGCTTTAATACCAAGAATATCTCCTTTTTTACAATATTCTGATGTATTTTCAGCAACACCTTTCCATAAAACAAAATCAATAAAATCCGCTTCATATTCTCCGTGTTCATTTTTATATGGTCTAGGAACTGCAAGGGTAATATTTGAAACATTACCCTTATCTGTTTCATGAACTATCGGATCTGCTACTAATCTACCAACAAAAACTGCTTGATTTAACATAATTATCATTTCTCCTTTTCTTATTTTTTATACTGTAAACATTCAAATTAAAAAATTATCTTTCTAAATCAAAATCATCGTTTTCAATTTCTTTTTCTTGTTTAGAAATATCATTTGTATATAATATTTTTTTTCCATAAGTAATAGATGTAATGTTTTGAAAAACAAAACTATCTTCTTTATATCCATTCTCATTTTTTACATTATTATCTTCTAAAAATTCTCTTACTTTTTTATAATTAGAACCATATTCATATCCTTTATAAGTTGCATTTTTTAGTTCTGATAATAATCTATTATAGTCATATTTAAATGTTAATTCATTGTTATTATATTTAATAGTTATATTTATACTTTTAGCTTCAATGCCTTTTAAAGCATTTAAAATATTTCTGTTTGTATAAATATGTGCAAATTCATTGTTGTAATTTTTTCTAATCTTATCTAAATATTCTAATTGAAATTCATATACCAACAAATCAGCACCTAAACTTTCTTTAGCTTCATCAATAAAATCCAAAGCATACTTTTCTACTACTTCTTTTGGATTATTTAAGTAATTAACTATTAAAGTTTTATTATTAAATTCTTCTAAATATCTTAGTTTATAACTACTACCTGTATTCAGCATTTTTAAAACAGAATCATCATTATCTATAAAACAACCTTCTACTTGTTTTGTTGCAGCGTTTTTTCTCCAATTTTCCATATCTTTAAATTTTTCGTTTCCCAACTTTCTAAATTCTTCTGCGTTAGATATTACATAATCTGCCATATACAAATCTATTTCCTTGCATATTTTGTCTGTGATTTTTTCAAAATAATTTAATGACATAGAATTATCTTTTGGAATCAAATCATCAATTTCATAAGTGCTGTTATATAGAATTTTATCTAGTGAATCATAATAACCAGATACAACATAATCTGATTGTTTTAAATTTTTTGATTCTCTTTTAGAATATATTATGATAAATCTATCATCATATTTTTCCTTATGAATTTTAACATAATTATAATTTGTTTTAAAAACTTGGTCATTTGCATTTGAATCATTTAGAAAATCTTTAAAGTTATTATTCATCTCATTCCCTTTCTAATTCTTCTTCATAATCTTTGTTTCCTACATCAGCAGTTATTTCATATTCTTCTACATAATCACTAACATATAATTCAAGACATCTACATATATCACGTGCTGAATCACAAACATATTCTGCATTTCTATACCCTTCAGCATTAATAAATAACAATCCTGCCTCTGAATCATACTTAATGGAAAAATCCATATCTTTATCTAATTTTTTACTATATAAATTATTAAAACTTTTTTCAACAAAGTCGGAACTATCTAAAACTATTTCTTCTTTATCATATTGTTCTTCAACTTTGCTGATCGCTTCACCTATATCGTTTGCCTCAACATTTTCAATTACTCTTCTTAATACTTCTTCAATTTCAATATCATATTTTTTCATATTTCACCCTAATAATCAAAATCTCTATCATAGTCATCATCTCTATCAATAGTTTCTGTTTGCTCTTGTGATTCTTCATAATCTGTTGTCATTCTAATTGCTTGGGCTTGGATAACTGGATTATCTTTAGTTTCTTTAAAAGCATTTATAACTTCTGTATCTAAAAAATGATAATCTTTTTTCATATTCTTTTGTCTATCATATATAAAATCATACGTCATTGATAACGCTAATTGTTCATCAACTCTCATATCTTTTGGATTAATACCCAAATCCATACACAATAACGCTTGTTGAAAATACTTATCATCTTCTTTTTTTAATGCCGTTAATTGATTATACATAATAGTTAAAAACTGTCTGCTAGTTATTTCTCCCATGTATTGTTCTTTAACTTGGTCTAATATTTTTTCATAATGTGATGCTGGTACTTTTGTAGGTAATTGTGTTTCAGGATCTAAATAAGTATAAGTCATATCACTTATAGATTTGCACATTTCTTTCAACTTCATTTGCGTAAAATCATCATATTGTTTTCTCATTTTTTTCTCCTTTTCTTTTTATTGTTTTTTTCTTTTAAAACTAATTTTTCTATTCTAAATAGAACACAGTCTTCTTCAGGACAACAATTGTGAGAACTACATTCTTTACAAAAATTTGTTATTTCATATAAGATTTTTGTTTTCATAATCACCTATCCATTTCCAAATCAAAATCATCTGATTTTTCTATTAATTCAAATGTTAAAGAGTTTTTATCATAATATTTTTTTACTTCATCTACCATATCAGAATCTATTTCAAATAGAATTGAATTTCTATTAATTTCTAATGATGCTTCTCCTAAAGCACACGAACCAGCGAATTGATCTAACACCCATTCAAATTCCTTCGTAATGTATTTTTCTATCGCTGAATATAATTCTTTGGGTTTCTGTGATTGATTTATTCTTTCTTGTTTAGAAGGTGGTTCATATATAAAAGAAGTCGGTAGCATACCATTAGTACCACTCATGTAATGTACTGGTAAATTATTATCTTTTAGAATATTTTTAATTTGTTCAGAAGACAAACCTTTAGCATTTATTCCTGCTTCGGATAACTCTCTCATATTCTTTTTTGTATCAAGTCTTAACTCTCTGGCTTTACCTTTTGACAAAAATAAAATATCTTCACAATTACTAGATTTTCTACCAGTATTATTTATTTGATTGCCTTTAATCCAACTAACTTTTGCATAATATAGGAATCCTGATTCTTTTGCCATATTTTTAATTTTATTAAGATATTCCCAATTCCCCCCAGATTCCTCAGGTAAAAACTCAACTAAAAAAGCTCCCTGTTTTAAAACACGGAACTTTTCTTGGAAGTCTTTTTCATTATATTGAAAACACGAATAGGAACTAGTAAAATCACGATTCCCGCCTTTATTTGTGGATAACTGATAAGGATGGTCTGTAATAATTGCATCAACTGAATTACTAGGTATCATAGATAAATCTCTACCATCTCCATTGATTAATAAACATTCACATCCATTCTTAGAAGTCTTATATACACCCCTAGAAACTTTTTTAAATAATCCTTTTTCTATTCCTTCATAAATTCTTGCTCTGATAGATGGTTCTTTAACATTTAAATCCAAAACTTGTTGTACTACATACTCAGCTTCTTTTAACGTAAAATTTTCACTATCACTAAAATAATCTAATAATGACACTTGTATAGATGCCATATTTTTTTATCTTTCTATTTCTATATATGTATGATTTTTAATAGGAGATAAAGAACTATTAACCTTTAACTGAGTATTTTTATAATCTTCCATTTCAATTAATTCTAACAAATTATCTGCTTTTTCACCTTCTAAAATCATATAAGGTTCTGTAAACTTAATAGTTTCTTTAAACATACTTATTATTTCATCTTTAATCTTGTTAGTATTAAATTTTTCATTTGAACTTTCTAATACACCACCATCCAAATTGTGACCTTTACAATCATAAAAAGTATAATCAATTATGTATCCTTTATTAAAAATATGCAAAATATTGTCCTCTTTACTTATAATTAAAGTATCCATTATTTTTCTAATTCCTCCTCTTGTTCTTTTTCATCTTTTTTTATGATTTTATAATATTCATCTTCAATATTAGAAAATTTAGAAACTATATTTTGAAATCTTAATGTGTTTTCTGAGTATATTTTTTTATCCAATTTAGTCGTAGAAGAAATATCAAAAACAATATTTGTTATTTCTTCTTTAACTTTATAATCATTTATATTCTTTCCTAAAGTATTAAAATGATTTGTTAAATCGTCCTCTAACATAGAATAAAACTCATCCCAAACTATATCACATATTCTTAAATAATGTTGGATAGAGTCTCTATTCTCTTTAAAGATTTTAGTCAATTCTGTTTTTAAATCTCCTTTTAATAATCGCCACGGCATATAATCTCTATCTTGTATTTCATCCATAGCTTTGTATATTTGTAAATATATTTCTTTATTTTCATTAGGAATGTTAATAGTATTAATTTTACTTTTATTAGATAAACTTAAATAATATTCATATTCTAAAATTGCAATATAATATTTATTTATTAATTCATCCATTTTACTCATTTATTTTAATCTCCAAAACTATACATCCTTCTTCATCTTTCCCTTTAGGAAATTCCTCTTCTAATTTATTAAAAGATTCAATATTTGATAAAGTTGTTTCATCCAAATCTCCATCTTCAACAGGCAAATAACCCGTTATTTTTAATAACTTTACAAAATCCATGCTGAGAGTATTACAGATTTTTATTATAGTTAATAAATTATAATTTGACCTGCTACCATTCTCCATTCTTGCTAATTCAGTATGACTGATACCCACTTCGTTTGCTAATTGTCTTAAACTTACTCCACATGAAATTCTTCTCATTCTAAGAATTTCTGCTAATAATACATAATTATATTTTTTCATTTTTATTTTCTCCTTTTCTTTTTTAAGTTCACGATAGTAAACTAAAACATTAAAAAAATTATCTTTCTAAATCAACTTCTTCTTTTGCATTTTCTTTGTTATGGTTTTTATTAAATAATTTATTAACATCTGGATATATATGAAAATCATATTCCATATTTGAAATTATAATAGATTCCATAAAATCTTCTAAATCTTCTGGTGTTTCCATATCATAACCACTATCTATAAAATTCTGTTGATATTCATTAAACAGTTCTTTTATATATTCTTTATTCATTT
>JAZQIU010000012.1:0-7711 GCA_045541255.1 Bacilli bacterium
CAGCGTTCATCCTGAGCCAGGATCAAACTCTCAATAAAAATATATTTCAATTTTATTCGAATTGATACTAGCTGTATTTACTCAAATTCTTTTTACTTAGTTTTCAAAGATCATTTCACACTCTTTTTTGCAAGTGCATTAGTAATATATCAAATTTATTTTTTAGTGTCAAGCACTTTTTTTAATTTTTGATAATTACTTTTTTATTGCGCTCTTTTTGTAAGCACAATTAAGATAATACACCATAAAAAAAAGAAAATCAAGTGCTTTTTTGAAATTTTTTAATTTTTTTGATTTTCTTCTTTTTCCTTTCTTAATTTTAAATATTTTTCATAATACTCATCTATTATTTCTTTGTTAAATGGAAATTCTTTTTTTCTTTCCATTTCAATTAAGTTTGATAATTCATACTTTAATATATCATCTATTTCTTTTGGATAATGCATTATCTTCTTATGGTATTTATATTCATTCTTATCTAAGATTTTAAATGAACCATCTGGAAATACTCTTAAATCTAAATCATAATCGATATATTTTATTATTTTTTCATCGATTAAAAATGGTGATGCTATATTACAGTAATAGAATAATCCATATTTTTTTAATTGAGCTAGAATATTAAACCATCTTTTTTTGTAAAAGAATAATATTGCTGCTTCTTTTGTTCTGTGAGATTTTCCATTGCTCTCTGTTAAATTTGTTCTATAATTTCCACAAACTATATAATCGTCAGTAACATCAAGAATCATCGCTTCATCGCATACTCTGTCTATCTTGCCGTTATGTTTATAACAGTGAACTTCGTATATATCTCCTATTTTTAATTCTTGTTCCATATAATTTCCTCTTCACTTGTGACTATTATACACTAAAAATATAAAAAAGACAAAAATTTATTTTCTTGTCTTTTTGTATAAAGTTTTTAATGATTCTACTTTTAAACTATTTGTTGAAATTATTAATCCATCTAATTCTTTTATTTTAGTTAACAATTCTATATTATCTTTATTTACTCCACCGCCATAAATAAATTTAATTGAATTACTATTCTTCTCTTTTATATATTGTTTTATAAAATTAATTGTTTCTTCTAATGAATTTAAATTAGGATTTTCATTTCCAATATTATTTAATGGTTCATAAATAATATAAATTTCTTTGTCTTTGAAGTTATCTAGAATTAAATCTAATTCTTGTTTTATTTCTAATTCTTTATTTTCGTTGTTACTCTCTCCTATACAATATAAAGGAACTATATTATTTTCAAAGCATCTAATTATTTTATTTAATAATATATCATTTGTTTCTTTATTGTGTATTCTTCTTTCACTATGTCCTATTAAACAATATTTTACATTTAATGATTTTAGTTGTTTTCCGTTTGTTTCTCCTGTTCTATTTTCTTCTACAAATTCACTTATATCTTGTGAGCCTAAGAAATATTTCCCTTTTTGAAATAATGGCAGATAACACATAGATGGACAAACTATTACATTATATTTTCTTAATTTCTTTTCATAATATTTAATTTCTTCTAATGTTAAATTTGCTTTATTGTTAAGTATTAATATCATTTAGTCCTCCAATGCACTTAAAGATTTATCTATTATATATTCTAAAGTGGCTCCCCCGCCTGTTGATTTGTAATAGAAAGCATCTTCAAA
Organism: Bacilli bacterium; assembly: GCA_045541255.1. Classification (GTDB taxonomy): domain Bacteria; phylum Bacillota_I; class Bacilli_A; order RF39; family UBA660; genus UMGS1124. The sequence continues at coordinate 1,668 of JAZQIU010000012.1, forward strand.
TCCTAATTTGTTAGTAGCTGAAACAGCATCTCCTCCACCTACAAATGTTTTAACATCACTTTCTTTAAGTAAGTTTAATAATGATTTCGTTCCAAAAGCATAGTCTTCATTTTCGTATAGGCCTACAGTTCCATTTATAAAAATTGTTTTAGAATTAGTGATTATAGTTTTATATTCATTTAAACTTTCTTCTCCTATATCATAAATAATATCATCTTCTTGAACTTCTTCTAATTTTCTATATTCTTTTTTATCATTATTACTTACATAAAAATCTATTGGAGTTATTATCTTTTCTTTATAAGTTGATAATAATACTTTAATTTCATCTATATTTTCTAAATTTACCAAAGAGTTTCCTACATTATAACCTTCAGCATACATAAATGTATTTGCTATTCCACCGCCAACTATAAGTTTGTCGCAAACTTTCAATAACTCTTTAATAAGTTTTAATTTATCATCTACTTTTGCTCCACCCATAATAACTAAGAAAGGTCTTTCAGGATTATTGATTAATTCATCTAATTTTGTTTTTTCTTCATGTATAAGTAAACCATAATAAGATGGAATGAATTTTTTTATTCCGTAATTAGATGCATGATTTCTATGACTAGTACCAAATGCATCGTTTACAAATACATCAGCTAGTTTGGCCCAATACTCAGCTAACTCCATATTACAAGAACTTTCTAATTTTTCTGGATAATCTTCATGTCTTGTATTTTCTACTAAAACAATTTCTTTTTCTCCTAATTTATTTACTAATTCTTCTAATTCACTACCTTTTGTATTTTTAGAAAAATATATATTAATATTTAATAATTCTTTTAATTTTAAATAAACTGGATATAAAGTATTTTTTTCTTTATCTTCTTCACTTTTTACTTTTCCTAAATGACTTAATATTATAATACTATTATTATTTTCTAATAAATAATTTATAGTATTTAAACTTTTTAGTATTTTTGTGTCATCTAAAATTTCTCCATTTTTTATAGTTACATTTAAATCACATCTTAATAATACTTTTTTATTTTTGATTTCTATATCTTTTATAAATTCCATATTATCACCATTTTCATTATAAAATATAAAAAAAAGAAATACAAGTTAATGTATTTCTAATAGTTCATTATATCTTCAATTGTTATATCTTGTGTATAACTATTATATTTATTTCTAGCAGTATTAACTAAATTAATCCAATGTGGACTAGCAACTTTTTGTCCATATTCATTAATTATAGGACAATATACTCTACCAATGGAATTTACTGTAGTTAATCCTTTACCAAAATAATTTTTTGATAATAGCCTTACATATTTTAATACTCCAATTTCGATATTTTCATATCTAATTAGTCCTTTATTTGACATGCCACCATATACGTTATTTTTCTTTAACATATACTTCACTTTATAATAACCACTTTCTGCTGCACCAATACTTAATGCAATAGAAGTATCAACATTAGAATATATTCCAGTGTAGTATGTTATTAGTTTTTCAACATAATCACTACCACCTGTATATGGTACCACATTTTTATTTCTTTTTTCTGGGTAACTTTTACATAATTCATAAAAGTATTCGACTATTCCATATTCAATATTCTTATATGTTTTCAATTCGTTATTTTTATTTTTTATTGAACCAATATTAGTTGGTTCAAAACCTAACTCCCCTATAGTTTCTGCTCTTTTAATTAAGTCTTCTTTGACAAATTCAATATCAAATCCAAAGGCTTTAGAGAAAAACATTAAAGTATTTTGGTTTTCATTAATATAATACTCAATATTTTTTTCTATAACTCTAGGTGTATCATATATAATGTTACTACTTTCCTCTATATTTAATATTTGAAATTTTAATAGATTATCTTTTAACTGCGGGCGCAGGGGTACAACGTCAGCTGTATCGCTTGCAACAGTTAAATCACTTTCATTTTTAGCATCTACTTTAGTTATTGTTATTACGAATATTAACAATAAAATTAAACAACACACAATGTGTTTAAGAGCTCTATTATGAGCTACATTTGTTTTCATTTTTTGTTCTCCTCCCCAGTCGAACCTCTATATATTACCATAATTATTATGAGATGTCAAATTTGCTCTTATACCAATTTTTTCCACAAAAAAAGCAATCTTTTGTCGATTGCTTTAGATTTTATAGTTATAATCTGTTGGAATTTCTAACTTAATTCCTGTAAATAAGTTTGTATCATTTGCTAATTCCTTAATTGTATCAAAATCATTACTAATTCCATTAGATACTAAGTATTTATCTATTGTTTCTTTATTGAAATAATAAATTGCTTCCCAATTATCTTTACTTGGATAAACTTTTTCAGCAATATTAACTAATGATTCTCCATCAGATAAAACATATGACACTGACCCAATTTCATCATTATCAGTAGATTCTTCTTCTACTGGAGTTTCTTCAGTTCTTGTTTCTTCAACAGCTGCTTGTTCTTCAACAACTATTTCTTCAGCAACTGGTTCTTCTACTATTTCTTCTTCATTTTCTTCATTTTCTAATAAAACCATTTCATCTTTTAATTCTTTTGGTTCTTCAACAACAACTTCTTCTTTTTCTTCAACTGTTGGAGTTTCGATTTCTTCTTCAACTTTTTCTTCTTCATCAAAAATATTTTTTTCAGGAACACAGATGCATCCATGGTTTAATTCTAATTCTTCTAATAAATTTGCTATATCATTATATGCACCATCTAAGTCAAATGTAATTGAATTTGGATATGCATCTATAACTTGATTTTTTCTTTCATTAAATTTTTCTATTTCAATTTCTCTGTTTCTAATTTTCTTTTGACAGAATTCTATATTTTCTCTTACTGGTAAATCTAATTTTTCTATAGCACTATTAAATTCACTTGTAATACTTTCTAAATCTGCACTAATTTCTTTTTTATTATAACTAGGAACATTAAAATCAAAATCACTATTTTTAGCAGCCAAATATTCTTTTTCTATTAGTAATGGTGTGTTATCACTTATTAATCCATTTAAAATATCATTTAAATCATTTAATCTAACATTATTATTTTCAATTTCATTTTGGCATTCTATAACTTTAGAAGGATCGTTAGTTTCGAATATCTCTTTCTTTAATTCTTCTAGTCTATCTTCTATTTCTTTTATTTTTTGTTGGAATTCGCTAATTCTTGTTTCATTTTCTTCTATAAGTTGATTTAATTCTGCTATTCTTCCAGTATCTCCATCTATATTAACTAAAAGATTTTTATATTTATGAATTTTTTCAACATATCCTTCATCTATATCTTCATCTTTTAAAATTTTCATCATTTCTTCAGTTTGTTCTTTAATTTCTTCTGTATATTTTTCTATTTCAGCATCACATTTTCTAATTTGATTTAATGCCAAAATATTTTCTAAAGCTTCTTTTTCTATTAAACTATCAAATAGTAATTCTTTCATAATACTTATTCCTCTCTATTCTAAATGTATTATAACATATTATTTTTATTTTTCAAGATATTTGAAATAAATTGTTGAAAATCGTATATTTGTAAGATTTAACTACATAATAATATTGGAGGGATTTTATGAAAAGTGTACCAAATATAATTAGTACTAAAGATTTATCATATTTAGAGGATATGTTAAATTGGAATTTTATTTTAATTAAAAAAATTAATAATTATTTTAGTGATATTAAGGATGAAGATGTTGTTAAAACTTTTGATAAAGCCTATAAAGAATTAATGAAAAATTATAATGACATCTTGAGTACGTTAGAATAGGAGATTGTTATGGGAGAAACTGTAAAAAATATTAAAACACCTGTTAAAAAAGGTTTAAAAATGAATGATAGTGATATTTTAAATGATGTATTATTATCTTATAAACATTTGGTTAGTAACTATGCTACTGCTTTAAATGAAGCTAGTAATAAGAATATTTATAAATTGTTTTTTGGTTTGTTAGAATCAAGCAGTAAAATTCAAGCAGAGTTATTTGAATTATCTTTTAAAAAAGGTTGGTATCAATTAGAAACTGCTGAAGAAACTAAAATTGAAAAAGCTTATGATAAATTTAATAAATGTTTAAGTGAATTAAGTAACGAAGAAGAGAACTCATCTAATTAGGTGAGTTTTTATATTTAAAAACAAATAAAAAAGTTCACAAAATATGTGAACAATTTATTATATTTTTATTTTTACATTTTCTCTATTATCGGTTTTAAATAATTCGGCTTTTTTGAATGCAAATATGCTTGCGATTATATTAGTTGGTACACTCTCTATTGAAGTATTATATTTAGTTACTTCATCATTATATTTATATCTCGCATATTCTAATTCATCTTCTATACTTCTTAATTCAGTTTGCAAACTCATGTATTGAGTATTTGCTTTCAATTCAGGATAGTTTTCAACAATAGCTAAATATTTATTTAAACTATCATTCATTTTTCCAGCTTCTTTAATACTTAAATCTTTGTGTTTATTAAAATTATTTCTTAATGACACAATATTTTCTAAAGTATCTCCTTCATAGTTAGAATATGATTTAACACATTCTACTAAGTTAGGAATTAATTCAAATCTTTTATGTAGATATATTTCTATGTTAGCTTTTGCTTTTTTCACATTATTTTGTAATTTTATTAATTTATTATATTTAGCAAATATTATAAATATTATAACTAGTATTACTGTTAGTATTATATATACGATATCCATTTTTTCCATTTAGTTCACCTCACTACTTTTCTATAGTTATTTGATAAATGTACCCCTCTTCATCATAAGATAAAGATACTTCATATTCTGTCCAATCACTTAATTTATTTTTTAATTTTCTTATTGTTTCAACATCTGTAGTAGTTGTTTTTCCAAATACAACTGTAAGTATATGTTCACTATTAGTTTGATTATTAGTTACTATATAATCTAATAATTGTTCTACTTGTAATCCTATTTTTGTACCATTGTATCCTTTGTATAAAGCGTTAAAACTAGATATAGAAGCAGTATTTTTATATTTTTCTATTAATTCTATTGTGATTTTATTAGCATATCCTTTTTCATCATAATCTACAGAAACTTCATATTTATCCCAATCACTCATATTTTGTTTCATATTTTTTATTGTTTCTGGATCTGTTGTACTAGTTTCTCCAAAAATTACAGTTAATTGATGATTAGTTACTTTTTTATTATTTATTATAATATCATCTATTAATCTTGATACACTTGAACCATATTTTGTTCCTACATAAAATTCAAAAGTATTATTAAAAGAAGTTTTATTAACATCATCTACTACTTCATTAATAGGACTATCTTTTATAACATCAAAAATTCCTAATGACTCTTTTTTATCTTCTCTATTTTTTCTATCAGTAACTATTTTATTAATTAAAATTACTATTATTATTAATGCAATTATAATTAATAAAACTAACAACCATTTTCTTGGTTTTATATCGTTAGGATCTATAAATTCATTTTGTTTTTTTTCTTTTTTCATAATTTGTTCTACTCCTTTTACAATATAAATATATCATAATATTATTATAAAAATCTACTGACTAAAATAAGTTGTAAATTTTTAGACATAAAAAAACAAGTCTATGACTTGTAATTTCTTAATGGCGCCTGTTGTAGGACTCGAACCTACGACCTAACGGTTAACAGCCGTGCGCTCTACCGACTGAGCTAATCAGGCATTGCTCTTTAATTATAGCATTTTGAAAAAGAATGTCAACAAAAAAATTAAGTTTTTTTATAAAAAAACCAAAGAAATTAACTATTCTTTGGTATATCTAGACCTTTTACTGTGTATTTATCATTATTTAAGTCATGTAAGATGTTAACATTTAAAGTTATTACTATATAATCACTAGTACTTAGTTCTTTATTTTTTGTAGTTGGTATTAGTGCTTTTACATTATTTATCTTTATATTTGTTTGATATGTATAATAGTTATTTGTTATTTGACGTTTATACTTAATATCTAATATCTCATATGAATTCCAGCTATGTATAATG
>JAZQIU010000013.1:0-1899 GCA_045541255.1 Bacilli bacterium
AAATGCGGTGTTGACTAATGTTTTCGCCCTCATGTCAGATAAGGACATCTATGACCTTGTGCGCCATTATAGCAGAGAGGGCGAAAGTATTTCAATTCAGTGGACTACTAATGACCCGAAATGATGAAACAGAGAATGTGAGATAAAAGAATAATAGGCTGATAAAAGGTATCAGGGGTTTAGATAGCTCCTGATTCTTTTTTGTGGCTCCGTCATGGTCTTTTGTTGTTGTTCCCTTCCTTTTGTTGGGGCGTCGGCTTTCGCCTCCGCTGAAACGTGGTTGGCGCGCGTCCTCCGCCCGGGTGCCGCTCCCCCTCGCTCTTTGTGTCGGGGGTGCTCGTGGTGACGCTTTCTCGTTCGGTGGGCGTTGTCTCTCGTCCCCTGCCGCCCTCCGGTCGCGCGCATTGGTTTCCCATCGCCACTTAACGCCCATCGCTCTTTTTCATCGAGGCCCCTGCTCGTCCCATCGCCCCCTAACGTTCATCGCTTGGTGCCAACGTGTCGCCCGACACTCAGGCGACTTGCAGCCGCCTGAGTGTCGGGCGACACGTTGGCACTTACTCGTGGTGACGTTACTGCCTACGGGCTCCAGTCAACGCTCTTAGGCTGTTGATGGGGGCGCGGGGCGCGCGAACTCACTACCCTCACCCCTGCATTAGCAGAAATCCCCCTGGTCATTCATCGCTCTACGGCTATCATGGCTCTTGATAATGGTAAATGCACTAAGGGCAGGCAGGCAACGCGCCTTGATCCTGCAGGCAGGCGAATCCCCGAAACGCCTTTAACCCTTACGGGGCGTTTCGGGGATTCGTCAGCCTGCAGGGGCGCGATGCCTGCAATTTCAGCCCTTAGTGCATTTACCATCATCAAGAGCTGTGTTGTTCAACGCTCTACGGCAATCATCGCAAGGGGAATCCCGCTAATGCAGGCATCAGGGCGCGAGTACGCACAGCCCCGCGCCCATCGGTCATTCATCGTCCGTCTGGCCATTGGGCGAAGCCTACGGACTCCCAAATGCGCTTGATGCCTACGGGCTCCAATCGTCGCCATCGGGCTATTGGAGGGGGCGCGGGGCGCGCGTGCTCACTACCCTAATGCCTGCATTAGCAGAAATCCCCTTAGTCATTCATCGCTCTACGGCTATCATGGCTCTTGATAATGGTAGATGCACTAAGGGCAGGCAGGCAACGCGCCTTGATCCTGCAGGCAGGCGAAATCCCTGAACGCTTTTAACCCTAAAGGGGCGTTCAGGGATTTCGCCAGCCTGCAGGGGCGCGATGCCTGCAATTTCAGCCCTTAGTGCATTTACCATCATCAAGAGCAGAGAGATTCAACGCTCTACGGCTATCATCGAAAGGGGAATCCCGCTAATGCAGGCATCAGGGCGCGAGCCCGCACAGCCCCGCGCCCATCGGTCATTCAACGTCCGTCTGGCCATCGGGCGAAGCCTACGGGCTCCCCATGCGCTTGCAGCCTACGGACTCCGCCACCCACCATAACCCCCACCCACTCCCCTAACCCCTCGCACACCCCGAGGGGAAACCGCCCGCGCCCAAAGGCGCGTTCTCTAATCGGTTGCGCCCTAAAGGTCGCGCTTATTTATCGCCATGTGGTTTGTGCTACGCGTTGCTTGCTGGCCTCCTGTGCCCTCGTTTTGTTGCTCCCTGCATAATCGGCTTGGTTCGGGCGTTTGTCGGTCTCTGTGGGCTTAATCACGTCCTACGTCCGTGTGCCCTCGTCCCTCGGGCATTGCGCGCGCCTTTTTCATATGTTCTTCGCCTTGAGGGTGTGCTGCAATCATCGTTCGTCTAATGTTCATCGTCCGTCTCGTCAGGTGGGCTTTTCGGCTCTTCTTCGGTCACCCGCCTAAAGGCTGGGTGTCCTCAGTCGTGCCGTTTG
>JAZQIU010000014.1:0-5772 GCA_045541255.1 Bacilli bacterium
ATTGGTATGAAATTGAATATAATGGTGATTTAACTATTCTAGGGTTTGATGATGATGGTGCAAAGAAATTTATTTTATATCCTGAAGCACCTATTAAAGGAAGTGATTAGATGGATGATTTAGATACTTATGCAGTAGATATAGAAGAAACAGTAGAACTAGAAGTAGATGTAGAACAAATAGGTCCTCGTGGATTGTCAGCTTATGAAGTGTATATGCAAAATGGTGGAACATTATCAGAAGTAGAATGGCTTTCTAGTTTAAAAGGTGAAACAGGAAATAGTGGTGTATATATTGGTGAAGTAGAACCAGAAGATCCAACAATAAATGTATGGATAGATATTAGCGATGATATGACTGCAGTATATGCAGAAAAGGAAGTGTTTTAATGAATACACAATATCTTATTAAAAATACTACTTTAATTGATATAGCAAATGCCATAAGATGTATGGATGAAACTACTGATGTTATACAAGTTAAAAAATTTCCTGAAAGAATTTTGCAACTTAAACCAACGATTGAAGATTATATGAGAATAAGCGACTATTTAAAGTATCCAAAAGTGATAAATGAAGCCGATTATGAGCAATCAGAAATAGATAAAACTGAAGCATTAATAAAATTTTATTTAGAAATGGAGGGATAATATGGCTAGTGAATTATTAAAAACATTTGAAAAAATAGAAGCAGGTAGAAAAAATATTATAAATACACTTGAAAATAAAGGCTATTTAGTTAATGAAAATGATTCTTTTTATGATATAGGTAATACTTTAATAACTATACCAAATTCGCAACCTAATTATACATTAACAAATGGTATTAAATATTATGATAATCCCGAAGATGATCCGGAAGTTTGGAAAAGACCAACAGACTGGATAGATTCATTATCTATATATAAAACATTTGATGATATAGAAGTGGAAACTATAGAAAGTTCTACTACCGGAAAAAAAATTATTAAAATATTATCTCCAACGATGTTTGCATTATTAGATAATGAACGAGATGATATAACATTTAAAGGTGGTTATAGTGTTGATACTAGAATTGAAAATAGCTTTGAAATTGGTCTTATAAGAGGACCTAATGATGTTAATCAATCTAATACTATAGGAAGAATAATAACTTCTGATGGTGCTGTATATGATTTGAATCAAGATAATAAAGAATTTTTACATACTTGGGATAAAAGTAAAGATATTAATAATAAATATAGATGGTTTATTTTATATAAATCTCCAACAAATCCAGATGTCGCAAGTCAAGCAGGACCAAACTATACAGATGTATTAGAACTTATAGTATCAGCAACAAGATATGGTCATGGTGTTTTTGGTAGTAATAAAGCTCCTAAACTTAAACATTTACATTTTATTGATCCATTTACAGAAGAAGGCAAAAAAAATATAGACAATAGTTATAGTTCGGCTGAAATACATTTAGAAAATAGTACTTATGATAAATGGAATAATTTAAAAAGATTGACAATGGATAATAAACTTGTTACACATTTAAAAATAAATACTTCTTATCCTTCAACATCTTTAAATACAATAATAGCACCATATTATACAATTAGTTCTTATGTCTTTTATAGATCTCCTGTAAAATATGTATATTTAGGTTCATTTTCTGGTCATTATGGTTCAACATATAATTCTGGATCTAACAATTCTTATGTACAAGGATGGGGCATCCATTTAAAGTATTTAAAAATAAATGAAGAAGTTTTTAAAGATTATATTTCAACAAAAAGCTTTGGTGGACTTTGTGGGTTCTGTAAAATACAGGATCCAAATCCAATCATAAAACACATAGTCAAAGCTGGTTCCGATAGTGGCACTTCTAATAATGCAGATTATGCAGGTACAGCGGTTACTTGTAAAGAATGGAATTTTAATAATCTTAAAGAAATTAATGGTAGATATTTTCTATTTGGTGTGAAAACAGAAGTAATTAGTTTACCAGAACTAGAATTAATTCCATCATCTACAAGTTGCTTTGTTAATACAGAATGTAAATATTTATATATGCCAAAATTAAAGAGAATAGAACATACAAGTTTTAATATTCCATGTGGATTACTAGAATTAGAACTACCTGAATTAGAGTATGTTGAAAAAGGTCTTATATCTCAATCAAGTTATACTACTTCCACACCAAACTCTTTATTAAGCTTATCACTTCCAAAAATAAAAGAGTGCTCTGAATACTTATTAAATAGATTGGATTCATTAGAAATTTTACATTTACCAAAGGGTTTTAAACAAAGCTTACATCTATGTAGTTTAAGGTCATTAAGTATAGAATCAATGAGAGAATTATGTGAAAATTTGGCAGATGTTACAGAAGAAGAACAGGTATATACATTAAAGGTTTTAAAATCCACTTATAACATCTATAAAGATTGTTATGCTATAGCAGAAACTAAAGGATGGGTTATAACACAACTTAGTTAAAAAGAATGGAGGTAAAAAATGTCGCTATTAAGAATTAAAAATTCTAATGGAAAATGGGTTCATATACCTGCAATACATGGTAAACCGGGTAAAGATGGTGCTATTCAATATGTAGCAGGAGAAGGAATTAAAATAGAAGATAATGTTATTAGTTCTGATATTGATGAAGAAAAAATAAAAACAATAACAGGTGAACCTGAAAAATTAAGTACAATTGATAAAAGCAATTTGGTCAATGCTATCAATGAAATAAGTAATGTAATTATGGTGCATTTAGAAAGTGATAGCACATATAAGTTAGCTTCTAATAAAGAAAAAATTCAAAATATTTTACCCTATTTAAAAACAAAAGATGTAATTGTTCGTTTAATCAATCCAAATACTTCTTATTGGAGTGCAGGTATGTTATTTATTGAACCTTCACAATATCAAAATATAGAAGATATATCAACATATAGTGGTACTTTAAAATGGTATTCGGAAATAGATAAGCATATCTATGTACAGGGTGGAGCAGTAGTAATGGGGTTTGAAAGAACATATATTGAAGTTACTGTTAGTAATGGTAAAGTAACACAAATAAAAGGAACAGATGGAAAGTCAAAATTAAATACAAGTGGTGGAAGTTATTTAGATATAATTACAAAAAATAATACTTTAACATATACACCTACGAGTGCTTATCATCCTGCTACAAAAAAATATGTAGATAGTATAGTAGGAAATATAAACACTATATTAGAAACACTTGTAACAGTTGAGGAGGAAACAAATTAATGGCTACTATTGAAAAACAATTAGAACAATTACAAGTTGATAAACAATTATTAGTAGATAATCTTGTTTCTAAAGATGTACAAGCTAGTTATGAAGAAACATTTACTTCTTTAGTTCCAAAAATCGCTGAAATAAAAACATTGTATGAACCAAGAGGTTTTATAGGCTTTGAGAGTTATGAGGGAACAGATTTAAATGATGAAGTCAAAAGATTAAATACTATTAACTTAACTTCTTTATTTAATTTTTTTTATAAATGTAAAAATATAACTACTCTAGACCTTTCTCATTGGGATACATCAAATGTTACCTCATTTGGAGGATTATTTAATGAATGTTATAAATTATCAAGTTTAAATTTGAGTGGTTGGGATTCTAGTAAAGTTGTATCTATGAGTGACATGTTTAATTCATGCCCTAAATTAACTGAACTTGATTTAAGTGATTGGGATGTATCATCTGTAAAGACTTGTTATGAAATGTTTTATAGTTGTACAAAATTGAAAAAATTAAATTTAAAAAATTGGAAATTTACAGCGAGTGAAAATGTATCATTAGGATGTATGTTTTGGTATTGCTATGATTTATCAGAAATTGATGTTAGTGGTTGGGATACCAGTTCTGTTAGTTATATAGGAAGTATGTTTAGGAATTGTAGAAGTTTGACTGCTTTAAATTTAGAACATTTTAATACTAGCAAAGTAACTAGCATAGCAAATATATTTGAAGGTGCTACTGCATTAACTACACTTGAAATAAGTTCATGGGATATGAGTAAAGCAACATATTTGGGAAGTGCTTTTTCAAACTGTGAAAATTTGAAAAATATTGATATATCAAGTTGGTGTACTGATAATGTAATTAATATGGGAAATATGTTTTATAATTGTCATTCGTTAGAAAGTTTAGATTTAAGTAATTGGAATACATCAAATGTAACTACAATGACTATGATTTTTTATAGTTGTTATAGTTTAAAACATTTAGATATAAGAAATTTTGAATTTACTGATAAATTAATAAATACTAATGGAATGTTTTCCTATGTGCCTGTTGATTGTGAAATTATAGTAAAAGATGATACAGCAAGAAATTGGATTCTTGGCAAAAGAAGCGATTTTACTAATATTAAAACTGTTGCTGAATTGGAGGCTGTATAATATGAATTTTATAAAAGAATATTGGGTACAATTAATATTTGTTGGTGGAATATTAATAGGATTAATTAAATTTATATTATGGATGATAGAAGCAACAAAATGTAGTTTGAGAAATGATATATTAGATATTTATGATAGATGTAAAGACAAAAAACAAATAACACATTATCAATTAGAATCTATAAAATATAGTTCAGCATTATATTTTAAATTGAAAGGTAATTCATTTGTTGAAGATGTGGTTGAAAGGGTACATGAATTTGAATTGGTTGATTAGAAAGTAGGTAAGCGATGAATACAGAATTAATAGTTCAAATATTGGGGTTAGCAATAGCAAGTACATTTATATCTACACAATTAGTGCAGAGAATAAAAGATAGTTTTAAGGTAAGGAAATGGTTACCTCTTGCAATAGTAAGTTTTATTATAAGTTTTGCAATAGGTTTCTTATTTACCATTTCCTTTAGTTCTTTAAATTATTATATGGCTTGTTGGGTTGGAATTATCACTTATGCTGGAGCAGAAATAATTTATCAAAATTTAAAAGATAAATTGGGATTAAAAAGTATTACAGAATTAGAAAAGGATAGTGATAATAATGATAACAGAATCGAGAAGAATAACTGAACATTTTCATAGTACTGAATTTAAATGTAAACATTGTGGGGTAATTAAAATAGAAGAAGAATTGGTGCATAAGTTAGAAAATATATTTGCAAAATTAAATGCAGGTAAATGTATTATATCTAGTGGTTATAGATGCCCTACACATGATGTTGTTGTTGGAGGGTTTGCTGGAAGGCATAGTGAAGGGCTTGCTTCTGATTGTGTATATTATGATAAAAATAATAATATAATACCATCTGCAATAGTAATTTGTGTTGCATACGATTTAGGGGAATTAAATGGTATTGCCAAAATTGATAATAATTATATACATTTAGACAATCGTAAAAATGGCACATATAGGGGAGATGAGCCTAGAGGTAATTCATCATATTGGTCTAATCCATATTCATATTTTGATATATCCAAATCAGATGTTGCAAAATATACTGGTGAAGAAATATCTAAAAAGACTATTGATGAAGTTGCACAGGATGTTATAAATGGTAAATATGGTAATTATCCTGAAAGGAAAACTAAATTAGAAGTAGAAGGGTATAATTATTCAGAAGTTCAAAATAGAGTAAATGAGCTTGTTAAAAAAGATATATATCTATCTAATCCTAATTATAGTGGCTGTTCTATCGTAGATGCCTTAAAGCAGATTAATATAGATAGTTCTTATTTATATCGTAGTAAATTAGCTTCAATAAATGATATTTCTGATTATAAGGGTAGTGCTGAACAGAATTTATTATTAT
>JAZQIU010000015.1:0-10522 GCA_045541255.1 Bacilli bacterium
TCAGATACACTACACCCCTCCCCTATACACCCTATATGCTATTTTTTAGGTACTACATATCTATACATACTATATATATATGCATACACACACAATTTTATATAAAAGGGTATCCCCCATACATTTTAGGGTATAGGTTAAATATTTAGATAAATAAAAAGGGTGGTATAGCAATTATATTAGTAAACTAAAAAAAGCAGTATTTAGAGATAAAAAAAATGACAATGGGTATTGTCAATGATATAACAAGTTATTTGTTAATATATGATGCTATTAGACTTATATATAGCAATGTATTTATATAATTAAAAGTAGACTAAACTTTACTAAAAAAGATATACATAAAACTACACAAAAGTTCACTAAAAAAAGTATACATAGATACACATACAAGTTGACTAAAAAGAGTATACAAGATTAAGCATCTAATTTCACTAAAAAGAGATGATACAAATTAATACAAGTAGGGTTTTTTGTATACCCTAATAATATTGCTATTAATCAGATGCATTATAAGACATTTAGATTAAATTAAGTGATGCAGTATATGGTTAATTGTCTTTAAATGTATCAATATGTATCAGTTTTAGGTAAAAAAACAGCATCAGATACAAATTAAGACATTTTAAGTTAGTAAATGATACCATTTAGAGAAAATATAGTTATAAATTGGTACAAAGTGATACAATATTTATTTAAAATTAATCATAAGCAAGCAACGTAAATGTAATGCATTTTTTAAAATACCATTTACAGCAAGTACTGAAAATGTAATACATTTATCATTTATGAGGTAAACCCCAAGCCCCAATAAAAAAACTCTATGAGGATAACCCCACAGAGTAAAAGCAAACAACTAACACAATATATAGGTTAATACATATGAGTTAATTGTAGTAGTAATATACTACTAATTAAAGTATATCAAAAGTAGATATTTTTTAAAAGATGCAAAGACAATATTTTTTATTGTTTTTTATTTTATTTAACATTTAGACCCTAGACATCTACTAAAAATGCAATAAATGTAATACCCTAAAAAAGATTAATGCATAGTTAAATATTTAAAGTTAATAAAGTTATTTACATTATTTGCATTATTTACTAATTTATGATATATTATATATAGTGAGTTATTAATATATTTTAAGTGTAATAACAACCTAAACAAAGCAAGATATATTAGTAATTTAGATAATATTAAATGCATCAGATTTATTAAGTATTGGAGGTGTTTAGCATTATTAGTAAGAGAGTAAATATCTATAAAATGATAGATGATATTAAAGAGAGTTTAAAAGATAAAATGGGTACACCCCAAACATTTATTATGTTTAGAGATATTAAAGGTACTGAAAATGGTAAGGTTTATGCAGATACTTTTTATATGGATATATCTAATAAAGAGATATTAGACATCATAGATAGTCAAGATATTAAGTATCAGATAGACCCAAATAAACAAGTATATAACTATACTTTTAATATCAAAGATAAAGATAAAGTTAAAGATATTATAAATAACTATAATTTAAGACATTATGAGAGAAAAGCACCAATACAAGATGCAGAGGTTATAGATAATAGTTATTTAGAAAAGTATTTATATCTATATAACAAATAGGAGGGTAAAAATGGATAAGATAGAGCAAATTAAAGAGATTAAAAGAGATTATTACAAAAAGTATAGAGATGCAAACAAAGATAAATTAAATGAGTATCAGAGAGAGTATAGAGCAAAAAATAAAGATAAAGTTAAGCAGTATAACAAGACATATTGGTTAAAAAAAGCAAATCTAATGCAAGAGATGTAATAGAGAGGAGGTTAATAACATATGAGTACATCAATTAAAAGATTAAATGAGGTAATGAGAAACCCCAAAACATACAGCCAAACAAAAGCATTATATAGTTATTTATGGGTTAGAGCAGATAGCAAGAGTGGTTTATCATATCCACCAAAAGAGCAAATCTTAAAAGAGGTAAACTTAACAGAAAAGTTATTTAATCAATGTTTAGCAATATTAAAAAACTATGATTATGTTAGAGATACCATTATTACTAAAAAAGATGATAAAGGTAATACCTACAATATTAATGCTTATGATTTAAATGTATATGATAGCAATTAAAAGAGGTGGTTAGATGCAAGATTTAACAGATAAACAACTTGCTTTTATAGATGCTTATTTATCAGAGCAAGATATAAACAAAGTATGCAAAAAGTTAAACATAACAAGACCCACATATTACAAGTATTTAAATGATGATGCAGTAAAGCAAGAGATAAGTAGGATAAGACTTGCAACCATAGAAAACACAGCAAGATACTTGCAAGATAATTTAAGTTTATGTAGTCAAGAGTTAGTTAGTATTATTAAATCAAAAGATACAGCACCACAGATAAAGATAAATGCTATTAATAGTATCTTTAATAATTGCAATAAACTAACAGAGCAAGTAGATATTATTAATGAGTTAGATAGGATAAATCAAAGACTACAAGAGCAAGAGGATAAAACTAATGGAGGTAATTTATGACTACAAAAGAGTTAGATAAGTTCTTTAAAAGAGCAAATAAAGTAATTAATAGTTATGAGGATAAATTAAGTGTTTTAGATTATGACTATTTTATAGTATCAAATATAGTATTTACATCAGATGCAGACTATTATTATTGTTTTAGTGTATTTAAAGATAATCAAGTAATAGAAAAGATAGCAGTTAATAAAGCATCAGATTATAGTAAGACATTTAAAGACTTAACTATTAAATATAAAACTAATGTAATACATAACTACAATGACTTAACTACAAGACAATTAAATTATTTAGATAGTGTATCAGATGATAATGTTAATAAAGATGAGGTATCAAACATCTTATTTAAAAGGCAGTTTGAGTTATTTGAGTAAAAGGGGTGGTTAGATGCTATTTATTAAAAACAAGTTAGATAGTATTAATAAGAGATTAAACCAATTAAATAATAGCAATAATAGGATAATATTAGAGTTTATTACTAATTTAGAGGGTAATAGTAGTGAGTTATACCACATAATAAAAGTAGTTAATAGATTTAATGAGGTTTTATATAGTGTAGAGGTTAAGGATAAACCAAGTAAATATATAGATGATTTAATAGATAAATACAGATGCAATGTAGATTTAGAGTTCTATAACATAGTAGATAATAAAAAGATAAGGACAATATAGGAGGTGTTAAGATGAGTAAATTAAAAGATGATGTTAAAGAGATGCAAAAAGAAACCCAAGACATCAAAAAGAGCATCAAACAGCCAAGTTTAGCAATGGAGATTATTAAAGATTTAAAAAGAGATAATCAGATACTAAAAGCATTATTATTAGTTAGTATATTAGTAAATGTAGTAATAGTGGTGTTAAAATGATAGACTATGATAATCAAGAGATACAAAGGATAATTGATTTAATAGACAAACAGATACAACCTCTAATAAATGCTATTAATAGAGAGTTAGATAAAATAGACTTTAATATAGAGATTATGCAAGATGCATAGTCTTTTTTTATTGGAGGGTATCCCCCCACACCCTAACAGATACAAATTAAGACAAAACCAACACCCAC
Organism: Bacilli bacterium; assembly: GCA_045541255.1. Classification (GTDB taxonomy): domain Bacteria; phylum Bacillota_I; class Bacilli_A; order RF39; family UBA660; genus UMGS1124. The sequence goes on from JAZQIU010000015.1 coordinate 3,607, forward strand.
AGCACACCTACATACACAACAATTATTTTTTTATATAGTTTTTTTGGAAAATATCCAAGATACAGCATCTATCAGTTAGTAATACAAAAAATGACCCCATTAAACCTATCATATAGAGTTATTTAGAAACTTTTTGATAATTTATATGTAAAAGGTTAAAAGTGTCTTAAAAGCCATAAAAAAGGTGTTTAATTGGATATTATTAAAAGAGTATGCAAATAAAAAGATTTATGCTATGATAAATATAAGAAAATAAATAAAATAATATGATAAGTATAACTAATTGTAAAAATGCAAGATGTATAAAAAATGTAAAATACTTAAAATATGTAATTGACTTTTATTGTGCATTAATTTATAATAGACTTAACAACAAAGAAAACAAACAAAACAAATTAAAAGCAAACAACTAAAATTAATGGAGGTAAAAAGTATGAGTGAGTTAGCATTATACAATAGCAATGTAATTAGTGCATCTAATGATTTACAAGTATATTTTAATAATCAATTAATGAATAGGTATCTAATAGCAAATGTAGATATATCAGATACTACAATTAAAGGTTATAAAGTATGCATCAGACAATTTATCAAATGGTTAAGAGATAATAACATTAATCAACCTACAAGAGATGACATCAAAGCATATAAACTACATCTAAAAAATAGTAATTATACTAATGGTACTAAAAACCAATATATCAGAGCAGTTAAACATTTATTTAAATGGTTAAGCAGTGAGGGTTTATATAAAGATGTAGCATCTAATATTAAAGGTTTTAAGGTTATATCAGATAATACTAAAAAAGATGCATTTACAGAGCAAGAGATTAAAAAGATTATAGATGATATAGATACATCAAGTGTTATAGGTAAAAGAGATAAAGCAATTATCTTATTAATGTTAGTAGGTGGGTTAAGGATAACAGAGATACATAATATGGATATACAAGATATAGAGGTTAAAAATAATGAGTATATCATTAATATTATGGGTAAAGGACATACAGAAAAGGATAACTACATTAAAGTAATTAAACCTATCTATGATGTATTAAAAGAGTATTTAGATACAAGACATAATAAAAAGGGTATAGACCCATTATTTACAAGTACATCTAATAGAGCATTAAACAAAAGGATAACAAAAGAAACTTTATCACAAATAATAAAAAGTAGATTTAGACAAAGTGGTTTTGATAGTAATAAATTGACAGCCCACAGCATCAGACATACAACAGCAACCCTATTATTAAAAAGTGGTGCAGACATCTATAAAACACAGCATCATTTAAGACATCAAGACCCAAAGACAACAGAGATTTATATAAACATAAATAACAAAGAGCAAGATACATCAGAGTTAGATATATATAACCAAGTATTTAATAACTCTAAACAAAGTAATTTAAGAGATTTAAGAGATAGCATCAATAGTTTAGATGCATCAGATGTAATAGATGTATTAAATTACATAAAGGATAAAAAGAGGTGTTAAATGGTAGGTTTTAAAGATAGTGGATAGTATCCAAAGGTTTTACAAAGGTTAAAAGCAAACAATTACATTTATATAGGAGGTAAATAATATGAGTAATGTAAAAAATGCAAAAAACTTAAATAATATTGATAATGCAGTTATGCATAAATTAGATAGTGAGGATAGAGAAAAGATAGATAATATTTTAGTACAATTAGATGTTATAGATAACTTTAATCAGATAATAACAGATTATGCAAATTTTCAAGAGTTTGATAAGGGTAAAGATTTATCAGAAAACATTTTACTAACTTATTATGAGATACATAGAAACAAACAAAGCATACTAACTTTACTATATGAAACTAAAAACAAGTTAGATGCTATTAAGAGTGATTTAGAAGAGTTAATGGAAAAGTAGGAGGTACATAGTATGGATAAAAGAGCAAACAATAAAAGACCCAATAAACCACTAACTACATCAGATAAATTAGAAGATAAGTTCTATACAATAGATGAGGTAGCAACTATATTAAAAGTGCATCACACAACCATTAGAAGAGCAATAAAAGATAAAAGATTAAATGCATTTAAGATAGGTACAAAGTGGTTAATTAAAAAAGAGGATATAGAGAGGTTAGGACAATGATAATAACAATAACTAATAATAAAGGTGGTGTAGGTAAATCGACAACAGCACAGACTTTATCAATAGGTTTAGCACAAAGAGGTTATAAAGTTCTATTAGTAGATTTAGATACACAATGCAGTACATCAAGTACATTTAATGTTAAAAATGATGTTAAAAACATATACCAAGTATTAAAAGGTAATATCAGTATTAAAGATGCTATTATTAATAATCAATTTATAGGTGTTATATCAAGTAGTATCCTATTAAAAGATGCAGATAATGAGTTCACAAAAGGTGCTTATGAGTTTAAAAGACATAAACTAATAGCAGAGCAATTAGAGTTAGTTAAAAATGATTATGATTATATCATATTAGATACAGCACCTAATTTATCACTACTAACAACCAATGCAATATATAGTAGTGATGCAGTAATAATACCAATGATAGCAGATGCATATAGCATAGAGGGTTTACAAGTAATAAATAAACAAATTAATGACATCAAAGAGGGTACAGATAACAAGAGAGTTCATATTTTAGGTTTATTATTGACTAATTACAAAGGACAAACAACCATAAACCAAGTTATAAAGGATAGTTTAGAGCAAATAGCACCACAGATAAACACAAAGGTTTATAAGACTACAATAAGAGATAGTGTTATATTTAGTGATAGTCAATTAAATCATAGTGTATGTTTATTAAGGTATCCTACACATAATGCAACAGCAGATTATTTAAGTTTTATAGATGAGTTTATTAAAGATACAAAAGGTATCATAGGAGGTAAGTAATATGAGTAAAAAAGATGAGATGCAAAGCAGTTTAAATAGTTTAGTAGGAGGTTTTATAGCACCACAACAAACAGCATCAGAAACACCAAAAAAAGAGGTTAAAAAGGATATTAAACCAATAGAAAAGGTTAATGTATCAGATGATGTAAAAAAGACTTATGATGCAAAGAGTGGTAATTATAACAAGACTAATAACTACACAATAACATTTAAGATAGATGCAGATATAGATGACTACTTAAAAAATATAGATAAAATATTCTTTATAGAGAGTGTTAAAAGTGGTAAGATAAAAAGCACAACAAAAACAGAGTTTGTTAATGATTTAATTAGAGAGCAATACTATAAATTAATAGGTGCATCAGATAAAGATGATGCAGATACTATTAGTAAAAAATGGTTAGATTATAAAAGCAAAAACAACTTATAAAAGCAAATAACTACAAATATATAGGAGGTAGATAAAATGAGTAAGACTATACCAAGTGTAGAGGATAAGAGAGATAAAGATAAAAAATCTAATAGTATAATGGTATCTAATTATGCTATGTTAGATACAAACAACCCAAAAGATAAAGCCAAATTAGAGCAAAAGATTAAAGAAAAGCAAAAAGATTTACAAAGCCCATTTTATAGCATTGATTTAAACACAAATAATGTTAAGCAAAACAATAGAGTATCTTTTATAGCATATGCAAATAAACCAAAAGATTATAAACCAAAAGATGATAATTTAGAGGTTTATGATTTAGTTTATCAAGACTATTTAAGACAGATGCAACAATTTAGCAAAGTATTAGATGAGTTTATAGATAAACAATATGACAATGTTAAAGATTTAGATAAAGATATTTATAGGTTTAATACATTTTATGATACTACTTATTATTATGGGTTTAATATGAGGGTTAGAAACCTATTAGATGATGACTTTAAAAAAGATTATTTAAATAAATATGCAGATGCAATAGCAAGTACACAATTTATAGAGATTAGAGATGTATGTAATAATATCATAGAGTTTGTTAATGAAAACATAGATAAAACAGAGATTAAAAGGATAATAGCAGATGCAGACTTAAAAGACTTGCAACAAAAGATTAAAGATAAATATAGTGTATCAGATGCAGTAGATGATATAGCAGAGTTTGTAGATGACTTTAATAAAGATGATATAGAGTTATATGTATATGATTTAATTAAAACTTATGTATATCAAGATGCATTAAAAAGTATAGATGCAGAGATAGATAAAAACAAAGACTTTTATAAAAAGGTTAAATCACTATATAAGACTATTAATAGCAAGATATTAAAGATAGTAGATAATTTTAATGAGTATAGTAAAAAACTAAAAGATGATACACCTAATAACTATGACATAGTTAAGTTTAAAAATAATAATAATGTAATTACTAAAATAGACCCAATAGCAAAGGATATATTGAGTGGTAAGAGTTATGAGGTAGGTAAGTTAATTAAGACAACCAATAATTACAATGATAAAAGTTATGGTGCAGTATTTAGCATCAAAACAGCAGATTTAAGTAATGTAGATATTATCCAAGAGTTGCAACAAAAGGGTATTAAAATTACACATTTTGGTAAAAAGATAATAGATGACATTGATATTCTATTAGATGAAAATAAAGGCAATGTTAATAACAATGACAGATTAGTAGCATTGACACCAAAGATGATAGCAAAAAAGGTTTATAATGTTAAACAACCTACAAAAAAGCAGATACAAGAGGTAGAGAGTGAGTTAAAATATTTAAGTAATATTTATCTATTTTTTGTAAAAGATGATACAACAGCAGTAAATGTAGAGAGATTAGTTCAATTAAAAGATAGAGGGTTAGAGTTTTTACAAGATGCAGAGGGTAATATATTAAATATAGGTAATGCATTAGATGATAATTTAATATTAAATGCAAAGTATGGATATAGTGCAAAGTATCAGAGTATAGTATATGTATTTGATAATAAATCTATATTTGAGAGAGTTAATCAATTAATTAGTAATGATGTAGGTAAGCAGTTAAAGTTAAGTTTAAAAGATAAATCAGATGAGATATTTAATGATTATAATAAAAATGTAAATAAAGCAATAGTAGGTATCAGATACTATTTATCAGAGAGAGTTAATCAGATAAGACATAGTATAGAAACAGATAAAAAGACTAATAAAGAGGTGCTATTATCCACTATTTACAATGAATATAACATCACTACACCAAAGCAAAAAGCAGTAATAAGAAAAGGTATAAAAAATACATTAGATTATTGGGTAGATATAAATTATATAGTATCTTATGAGTTTTTAGATAAAGAGGGTAATAAGATACCAAATAACAGCACAAAAGAGATACATAAGATATATTTAAATGTAAATGCTATCAAATCAGAAACCAAAGACTAAACCTATAAACTATACCCAAATATGAGGGGTATGTAATTTAGGTATAGTGGGGTATGTAATATGGGTATTGAGGGGTATGTAATTTAGGTATAGTTAAGAGATAAAAAATCTTTTTAAACCTATATATAACAATGGTTTAATCAAAGCACCCTAAAAACCCAAGTATATTAAGTTATTTAAGTTAGTATAAAGATGTCCCCTATATAGTAGGAGGTATAAGATGATAGATAGTTATTTAGATAGTGTAATTAAAAATATCCCCAATAATATTAAAGATTTAAATATATGGTTATGTTATGATGACAGAGATAAACCAAGTTATACACAATATGATAGCAAGAGGGTAGAGAGGTTAAAAAAACAACCAAGAGATTTAAAAGGTAGACCCTATCCATTTAATAAAAGATGTTTTAGTTTTAATGAGTGTATAGATAGTATTAAAAATGGTTTTAATAGTGGTGTAGGTGTAGTAGTTGATAATGATTTAGTGGGTTTAGATTTAGATAATTGCATCAGAGGATATAAAAAGATAGATAAGTTAGGTTTAGAGATACCATTATTTACAGATGCAGTAGCAGAGTTAGTTAGTAAGTTAAATGATAGTTATATTGAAATATCACAAAGTGGTAAAGGTTTACATTGTTTAGTATTTAGTAGTGTAGCAATAGCAAGAGATGTAAAAAATGATAATATCAGTTTAGAGATATATTCTAATAAGAGCCATTTTTTAAGGTTAAGTGGTAATGTTATTAATAATGGTGCATCAGATGTAGAGATATTAGATAAAACAGATGTAATGTTAGAGATTTATAGCAAGTATTTTAATATAGAGGATAGTAAACAAGTAAATGATAAAGTTTATAAAGATAGTAGCATCAGTTTTAGAGATGATGACTTTAAAAGACAATTTAATGGTTTAACTAATAAATATACAGAGCAAGAGATATTAGATAATATGTTTAGGATAGGTGGTATATTCTATTACAAGTTGTATAATAATGAGTTAACAGCAGATGATATAGATAAATATAATGCAAGTAGAAAAGGTAGAGGGTTAAAAGATACATCAAATAGTGGTTTATCAGTTCTATTAATCTTAAATCTTATGTATTATAGTTATGGAGATTTAGACATAGTTTATAGTCTATTTAGAAAATCAAAGTTATACAAATCAGATTATGAGGTTATTAGTTGGAGAGCCAAAAACTTAACAAAGTTAAATATGATAGTTAATTATTGTAAAAGTAGATTTAGAAACTTTAAAATATCAGTTGATTTAGATTTATATAATGAGTAGGATAACTACTCTTTTTTTATGTTAAAAATATCTCTATCTTAAATTATTTACATAAGTTAAGGTAGAAAATATCAGATAATTTAGGTGGTGTATGAGTGCATCAGATGAGGTAGCAGAGCAGAGCAACAGCAAGAGTAGGTTAGGTGCATCAGATACACTACACCCCTCCCCTATACACCCTATATGCTATTTTTTAGGTACTACATATCTATACATACTATATATATATGCATACACACACAATTTTATATAAAAGGGTATCCCCCATACATTTTAGGGTATAGGTTAA
>JAZQIU010000016.1:0-23180 GCA_045541255.1 Bacilli bacterium
TGTATTTGAAGATATGAAAAGAAGATTAAATAATATAGAAACTATTGTAAATAAAGTATTGAAAAGTGGCGATAAGTAATGAGAACTAAAGATATTAATAAAATGACTAGAGAAGAACTTATTGAATATATTCATTTAGAAAGGCAAAAATCATATAGTCAATGTTGTAAATGTGGTAAATATACTTGGTATAAGAATGAAAGAACAGGTATTGGTAAATATGAAAATGGTGTTTATGTTAAACTATGTAATTTATGTAATGACTGTTATGCTAATTTACTTGAATATTTAGAAGTAGGTGATGTGTGAATGATTAAAAAATTAGAGGAGGGTAAATAATGCAATATTGGTTATATGCTTTTAAATATTATCATGGCAATATTTTAATAGGAAAGTATGAAACACTAGACGAAGCAAAAATAGGAATGGACAGACTAGATCGTGAAGAATACGAATATGCTGACATACTTGAAATGGAATGGGGAAAAGAACCAAGATTAGTAAGTAGTATGAGTTTTGAATATGAAAAAGGAAAGACGATAGTAAAGAGGAAAATCAAATGATAATAATGTATGATTTAGAGGACAATGTTTTAATGACATTTGAAGGATATAAAGAATGTGCTAAATATTTTAATACATCAATAAACACTTTATATTCAGCTATAAGTAGAATGAAAACTGGAGAAGTAAAGAAAAAAAGAGACAAGAATAATAAAATATGGGTAAAACTTTATAGAATGGAAGATTTAGATAATTAGTTTTATATTAGGATTATTTATAGGATTTATAATAATAGCTATGGTAAAGGTAGGTGATTATTGATGAAAGTAAAAGATATAAGATTTGGTGATATTGTTACATATAGAAGTGGAAGAATTAATCACGTTAATAATCCTTATAACTATCATTACTATTTTAATGATAACTTTAAAAATAAAACGTTTAGTTCTGATTTCGACATTATGAGAATACAAAGATATGTTAAAGTTTTATGGTTTTATAAATTAAAAATAATTTACAGAAGATATTAAATTACCCAAAATTCCCATTAGATTTATGTTATTATGGTAGTGTGAAGAATAGGTTGAAAGACATCTATTCTTTTATTTTGGAGTTGATAAAATGGCACTTGAATATTCAAAATCATTCTATAATTCTAGTCAATGGAAGAAATTAAGATTATATGTTTGTCAATCAAGACATTGGACTTGTGAAGAATGTGGTGAATATGGTGACCAAGTTCATCATATTATAGAGATTACACCTGATAATATCAATGATCCTAACATTACTTTGAATGAAGATAACCTTCAATTGCTATGTGAAGAATGTCATAATTCAAAACGTAGGACTGAAAAAGATATTGAAGATGGATTAAGATTTGATGAATTTGGAAATTTAGTCAAGTCCCCCCTGTTTGAAGAAGAAAAATAGTCACGAAAATACCGACGCCCCCATTTCAAAAAACTGAAGATGGGTTTTATTATATGATGGGGGTTAAGTAAGAAAGGTAATGATAATATGGCAAAAAAGAAAGAATTAACCAAAGAAGAAAGAATTAAAGCTGAAAGAGATAGACTTGAAAATATCTATAAAGCTTTACCAGAAAAAGAATATAAAACTGCATTAAAATTAATTGATAATGTTGCTTTTATGTCTGTGACTTTGGAAGATTTAATGTCAATTATAAATAATGATGAACTTGTTAAAACAACAGTTAATGCAAGTCAGACATTTATGAAAGAACACCCATCATTAACTTCTTACAATAAAATGTATGCTAATTTTCTTAAAGGGATTCAACAATTAAGTTCATTATTACCTAAAAATTATGGTGATAATAAACCAGTTGAAGATAAGGATGAGTTCTTGGAATTCATGAAGAAGAAACAATAATGAAAAAAAGAAATTATATTCGTGAATATTGGGAACAAATTTCAACTGGGAAAATTTTAACTTCAAAAAAAGTTATTAAACAATATGAATGGTTAATCAAAGAACTTGATAATCCAAAACTATTAGGTAATAACTGGACATTTGATATTGATAAGGCAACTTACCCAATAGAATTCATTGAAACATTTTGCAGAAGAACACAGGGAACGAATATTGGACAACCAATTGAACTTGCATTATTTCAGAAAGCAAAAATTCAAGCAATATTTGGTTTTGTTGATAAGAATACTGGATTCAGAAGATGTCGTGAAAGTGCAACTATTGAAGGTCGTAAAAATGGTAAGACAACTGAAAGTGCTGGATTATCATTGTATGCTTTAATGGGTGATGGTGAAGGTGGTGCTGAAGTATATTTTGTTGCAACTAAAAAAGACCAAGCTAAAAAAGGTTTTGTTGAAGCACAGAATATGGTTAGACAGTGTCCTGCACTTGATAAGCATTTAAGGAAACGACAAACTGATTTGTATTTTGGAAGAACATTTTCAAAGATGGAAGCTTTAAGTTCTGATTCTAATACTTTGGATTCATTAAATACAAGTTATGGTAATATTGATGAATTACATGCGATAAAAGATAGAAATTTATATGATGTTATCAAGCAGTCAATGTCGGCACGTGAACAACCATTATTGAATATCATGTCAACTAATGGTTTCCATCGTGAAACGATATTTGATGATCAATATGAATTGTACGATAATATTTTATATGAAAAGAATGGTTTTAAATATGATGGGACTATTCTTTCTTTTATTTATGAACTTGATGAACCTAATGAATGGATGGATGAAAAGTATTGGATTAAAGCAAATCCAGGATTAGACATTATTAAGTCACGTGAAGAATTACGTGCTAATGTTCAAAGAGCTTTAATTGATGATAAGTTCAGAAGAACAGTACTTGTAAAAGATTTCAATTTAAAACAATCAAGTGAAAATGCTTGGTTAAGTTGGGAAGATTTAAACAATGAAGAAACATTTAATATTGAAGAAAAGAAGTTTAGATATGGAATTGGTGGTGTAGATTTATCTGGGACAACCGATTTAACAAGTGCAAAAATGATATGTAAAAGATATGAAGAACCTGATAAGTTCTATGTTATTCAGATGTACTTCTTACCTGAAGACTTATTTGAAGAACGATGTAAGTTATCTGAAAAAGGTGGCGACAACGTTCCATATAAGATATGGCATGATAGGGGATTACTTCGATTAACTGAAGGAAATAGAATTAACTATCATTACATAACAGAATGGTTTAAAGAATTACGTGATAAGTATGGAATTTATTTATATAAATGTGGTTACGATCCATGGGGTTCACCTTACTGGGTTGAAGAAATGAAACAAGAATTTGGTGAAGAATCTATGGAAGCAGTTATTCAAGGTGCTAAAACATTTAGTATACCAATGAAAAACTTAAAAGCAGATTTACAAAAAGATAGGGTTAATTATAACAATAATCCAATTGATAAATGGTGCTTAAGTAACACAGTGGTTAAACGTGATGAAAATGATAACATAAGACCTGTTAAACCATCGAACCAAAGAAAAAGAATTGATGGAACAATGTCACTAATAGATGCTTATGTTGTATATACAAATCACAAAGATGATTATGAAAATATGGTCTGAAAGAAGGGAAAAAGATGGCAAGAAAAAGAAGTTTATTTAAGATGATATTTGGAAGGGATGACCAACCTAGTAAGACAGGTTATACACAATTCAAATTATTATCATCTACCACATCAACATTTAGTTCATTTGATGGAAATATTTATAACAATGATATTGTTCGTTCATGTATCAGACCAAAAACTAATGCAGTTGGTAAATTACATCCGATACATATAAGAACAGATATTAAAACTGGTGAAAGAAAATATAGTCCTAATCCTAGTATAAAAATGTTATTAAGATTTCCTAATCAATATATGAGTATGCAAAAATTACTTGAAAAGATGATGAATCAAAGAGAATTAACAAATAATGCTTATGCATTTATTAGAAAAGATGCTTTGGGGAATCCATTAAGTATTTTTCCAATACCAACAACTAAAGTTGAATTATTAGAAAAAAGTGAAGAAGTATTTGCACAATTTACATTTAGAAATGGTAAACAAATGACTGTTCCATATTGTGATGTAATTCACTTAAGAAAAGATTTTAATGATAGTGATTTTTATGGAAGTGATTGTTCAACAGTTTTAAATAATGTAATGGGTGTTATTGATACAACTGATAAAGGAATTATTAAATCAATTAAAAATAGTAACATTATTAAATGGTTAATGAAATTTAAACAAGTTTTAAGACCAGAAGATAAAGAAATGGCAGTTCAAGAATTTACTGATAATTATCTTGATATAGAAAAAGCAGAAGCTGGTAATGTTGCGACAACAGATTCTAGATATGATTTGGAACAAGTTAAAGAAGATAATTTTGTTCCTAATGGTGATGTTATTGCTAAATATGAAACAAGATTAAAAAATTATTTTGGTGTATCTGATAAGATAATTCAAAACAATTATACAGAAGATGAATGGAATGCATTTTATGAATCAGAGATTGAACCAATTGCAACTGAATTAAGCGATCAATTAACTTTTAAGTTATTTACTAAACACGAATTAGAATGTGGAAATGAAATTATATTTGAAGCAAGTTCACTTGAATTTACTTCACCTAAAACAAAACTTAACTTAAAAGAAATGGTTGATCGTGGTGCTATGAATGTAAATGAATGGCGAAAAGTAATGAATTTACCATCTACTGAAAATGGTGATGAATTTATCAGAAGACTTGATACTGCACCAGTAGATAATGAATTGAAAAAGGAAGGTGAAAATGATGGAAAAGAAGAATGATGAAGAAAGAATTCAATCTTTAATAGAAAAAGGTTGGAATTTAAGAAGTTTCCAAAATTTTGAAATTCGTGCTAAAGAAAATGAAGATGATAAATCTGAAGATATGACTATTGAAGGTGTTGCTTGTGTATTTGATTCAGAAACAACACTTTTTGAATGGGAAGGAATTGAATATAAAGAAAAAGTTGATAAAAATGCTTTTAAGGAAGCAGATATATCAGATGTTATATTCAATTACAATCATGGTGGTCGTGTTTATGCACGAACAAGAAATGATTCTTTACATCTAGAAGTAAAAGAAGATGGATTACACGTTCTAATTAGTTTAAATCCTGAAGATGAAGGACATAAACAATTATATCGTGATATTAAAAGTGGCTTAATCGACAAAATGTCGTATGCATATACAGTGTCAGAAGAAAGTTATGACATTGACACACACGTGAGAACTGTTTTGAAGATTAAGAAGTTGTACGATGTCAGTGCAGTGGATTTTCCTGCATATGACAGCACTTCTATATCTGCAAGGTCAGTTTTAGACTTGGAAAAGTCTGAAATGGAAAAGTTGGAAAACGACACCTTGAAGAAGAAGGAGAACGAACAACGAAAAAGAATTGCTTTAATAACAAAAATAAAGCAAGAATTAATTTAGTCAGAAGGAACATTTAATTATGTTCTTTTAATTTTGAAAGGAAAGGGTGATTAAAAGATGACTAAAGAAGAAAGAAAGTTATCAGAAGAAGAAATCAAAAATAGACTTCAAGAAATCATAGATGAACTTGAAGATGAAGAATCTGAAGCTGATACTGAAAAACTAGAAGAAGAATCTAGAAGTTTAACAAATCAATTAAAGGAGATGAAAAAAATGAAAGCAAGAAACAAGTTGGCTGAAGACATCAACAATGGTGTTGTAGAAGCTGAAAAAGTTGAAGTTGAAAGCGAAGAAGCTAGAAAACAAGAATTATCTAAAATTGAAGCAAGAGCTAATGCTTTAAGAGAAAAAAGAAGTGTAACTGTTTCAAGTGGTGATTTATTAACACCAAAACATCAAGGAAAGGAAATTAATGATAAGTTTAATGAAGTTTCAACATTAATCGATGAAGTTACTATTGATTCATTAAATGGTGGTGAGTCTTATCAAGAAGCATATGTTAAATCATATGGAACTGGTGGACAAACTGATGAAGCTGGAAATTATAAAGATGCTGAACCAGAATTCGGTTATGCAGATATTAATAAAGTAAAAGTAACTGCATATGCAGAACTTACTGAAGAAGTTGAAAAATTACCAGCACAAGATTATGTTGCTAAAGTTGAAGACAACATGAAAATAGCATTAAAGAAAAAAATGGTTGAATATGCATTAAATGGTACTGGTAACAAATCATTCATGGGTATTTTCAAAAATAACACTGAAATTACTGGTGATACTGATGTTACTGTAAGCACTATTGATAATGAAACACTTGATGACATCATATTCGCATATGGTGGAAGTGAAGATGTTGAAGAAGATGCAGTTTTAATTTTATCTAAAGCAGATTTAAAAGCATTTAGTAAAGTAAGAACTGAAGATGGTAAAAAATTCTATGACATCGATGTTAAAAATAAGACTATTGATAAAATACCTTATATTATTAGTTCACAATGTCATTCAGTAAGTGCAACTGGTGAGAGTGCTGGTTCATATGATTGTATGGCATATGGTTCATTAAAGAACTATAAAGTAACTATCTTTAGTGATATGGAAATTGCAAAATCAACTGATTACAAATTTAAACAAGGAATTACTTCTTATAAAGCTTCAGTTATGGCTGGTGGTAACACTGTTAAACTTGATGGTTTCGTAAGAGTTAAAAAAGTAGTTGCTTAATATGAAATCAGGAATAGTATTAATTCCATTTGTTGATGGAAAAACTGGAAATGCTTATAAAGTTAATGATGACTTTAAAGCAAATAAAAAACGTTTTGAAGAATTACTAAAAGCAGGTTTAATATCTGATGGTAAAGAAGTTTCTGAAGAAGAAACAGAAGAAGTTCAAAACGAAGAAACAGTTGAAGAAGAAACAGAAGATGAATCAGTTGAACCTGAAAATGGTAAAGAAGTTTCTGAAGATTCTGATGCTGAATAATTAAAAAATTAAAGCAGAAGGGATTGATTATCATGTTAGAAATCATTAAAAAACGATGTTATATTTATACAGAAGTTTTTGATGAAGAAATTAAATCATTGATTTCTGCTGGAATTACTGATTGTATTCAAAGTGGTATTAATGCAGATAAATTTAAACCTTTAGAAAAAAAGGAAGAAAATGAAGCTGATAAATATGATGATCAAGTTATTAATTGTATAACTGCTTTTGTAAAAGCAAATCGTGGAAATGATAGAAGCGATACTGAAGTATATATGAAAATGTATGAATCATATCGTGACAAAATGACACTTGAAAGCGATTATAAAGCAGGTGATACAAATGAATAATTGGAAGGATGCAATCGTTCTTGTTTCGTATACATCCACAAAGGATTCCGATGGTTTCCCAGTGGATGTTGAAACTAGAACAGAACCGATACCTGCAAATTTTAAAAGTGTCACTAGAGCTGAAGAAGAACATTCTAAAATCATGGGTTATAATGCAGAACTTATTGTCGAATTAATGAAATGCAATTATTCTGGACAATCAGTATTAATTGATTATGAAACTAATAAAAAATATGAAATAAAAAGGACATATGAAACTACAAGTGAATTATTAGAATTAACTTGTAGCACAGTTTCTAAAAAGCATGGCTAGTTTTGAACAAGACAATACAATTGCAGAAATGATCAAGAAGATTGAAACTTTTGCTAACAGTGAAGAAGTGTATCAAGACATGATTTCGGCAGGTCAAGAAATTATGAAATCTGCAATTCAAAGTGGTGCAAGTAAACACGTGGTTACAGGTAGAATGGCAAGTTCTTTAAAATGTACTAAACCAACTAAAAATAAAGATGGTATTTGGGTTGGTCGTGTTAAATTTACTGGAACTGATGGAACACATAAAACCAAGCAAGGTAAAAAGTATGATATTACAAACTGGTTAAAAGCATTTCGTATTGAATATGGTACAAGTCACGAAAAAGCACAACCATTTGTAAGACCTGCTATTCAAGGGTGTGAAGGTGCTATCAATAGTCAGTGGAAAAAGATGTATGAAAGGAAGTTGAAAGATTTACAATGAATATTAACACTATACTAGAAAAAGTATTTAAAGATTTCACATTTGATGATGTAGAAATTCCAATAAGTCCGAATATTTACAATGGTGAAGCTTCTACTTACCTAACATATTATACATATAACACTAAACCTGAAGGATTTGCAGATGATTTACCAATTGTTGAAGGAACATATGGTACATTAGATATTTATTCTAATAAAAATTATAAAGCTTTAAAAAATGAAGTTAAGAAAAAATTAGTAAAAGAATGTGGATTCACATGGATTCAAGATGGTCTAGAAGATTATGAAGAAGATACTAAACTTTGGCATATTCCAATAGACTTTTTTGTTGAAAGTGAAGTTACATTTTTAAATGATTAATAATAGAAAGGAAGGTAATGCTTTTATGGCATCAATAGGATTAAGAAGATTTAGATATGCATTAATGAATGAAGATGGGGAAACTTATGGTACTGTTGGAACATTAGCAGGTGCTATTGAATGTAAAGTTTCTTTAAATATTGCAAATGCAAAGTTACATGCAGATGATGTAACAAAAGAAAATATAGATGAATTTATTGATGGAACTATAACTATGGGTATTGATGATGACGATGATGCAAAATTCAGTGTATTACTTGGTGAATCAAGTGAAAATTATACAATTGGTGAAGGTCAAGAAGCTAAAACTATTAAAGTATATAAATCAAATACTGATGATGTTGCTAAATATTTCGGATTTGGTCAAGTAGTTCCAAAAATTATAAATGGATCTAGAAAATTTAAAGTTGAATGGTTTCCAAAAGTTCAATTTAAACCTTATGTTACTGATAAGAAAACAAAAGGTGATTCATTAGAGTTTTCAACACCATCTGTTGAAGGAACTATATTTGCAGATAATGATAAAGATTGGAGAAAAAGAGCAACTTTTGATAGTGAAGAAGATGCAAATACATTCTTGGATTCATTATTTGTTCAATCTGCATAATTGCTGAAAGGATGATGTTAAATGAAAGTTGAAGTTATAACAAGATTTAAAGATAAGTATACTAAAATGTGGCATAACGTTGGTGATATTTTAACCAACGTAAGTGAAGATAGGTATGCTGAAATCAAGAAATTTGTAAAAGTTATTGAAGATGATGTTGATACTAAAACAAGTAAGAAAACATCATCAAAAAGAAAAAGAAAGGCGAATCTTTAGGGGTTCGCCCTTTTTTTATTAAGAAAGGAAGTTAATTATGGGTAATGATATAAGATATTTAAAAACAAAGAATGAAACTTTTCCATTTACTTATTCATTAAACGTTATGGAAGCATTACAAAATGAATTTGGAAGTTTAAATGAATGGTCAGATATGGTTGAACCAAAAGATGGAAGTGAACCAAAAATAAAAGCATTATTATTCTTTTTTAAAGAAGCTATTAATGAAGGAATAGATATTGAAAATGAAAATAGTGATCAACCAAGAAAATTCGTAAATGAACGAAAAGTTGGAAGAATTATTACTGAATTAGGTGTAAAGACAGTTTTAGAACAATTAAAAGGAACTGTTATTGATGCTGGAAGTAATAATGATACTGAAGTTGATGAAACAAAAAACGTGATTACCACACAGAACCAATAAAAATTGATTTTGTGTGGGTTTTATTTGTAGGAACTACAATTTTAGGATTTTCTGAAAAAGAAGTTGGTCATTGGACTTATAAGAAATGGGAAAAATTGTATGACTACTATAAAAGATTTTATAATTTTAAAACTAAAAAAATGTTATATGAATTAGAACCTACTGAAGAAGAACAAATGGAATCTTTAGAATGGTTTAACGATTAAAAAGAAAGGATGGTGATTATATGGCTAAAGGAAGTAATACTTTTGGTGGAACAGTCAAGCTTGATGGTGAATCCGAATATCGTAAGGCATTGTCAAATATAACTGCACAATTAGGTGTTGTTTCAAGTGAAATGAACAAGGTAACTGCTGAATTTGGAAAGAATGATAAATCTATTCAAGGTTTAACTTCAAAGGAAGATGTATTGAATAAGAAACTCGAAGCACAAGAAGATAAAGTAAGAACTTTACGTGGTGCATTGGAACAAGCTAAAGAACAATATGGTGAAACTGATTCAAGAACTTTAAAATGGCAACGTTCATTAAATAATGCAGAAGCAGATGTTATTAAGACAAGAAAAGAAATTGATTCGCTTGGAAAAGAAGTTGAAGATACTGGTAATAAAGCTGAAAAATCTTCAGAAGGTTTTACTGTATTTAAAGGTATTCTTGCAAATCTAGGTGCTGATGCAATAAGGGGTGCTTTAAATGGTGTAAGAAGACTTGGTTCTGCGATGCTTGATATAGGAAAACAAGCAATTCAAAGTTATGCAGATTATGAACAATTAGTTGGTGGTGTAGAAACATTATTCAAAGATAGTTCACAAAAAGTTCAAGAATATGCAAATAATTCATATAAAACTGCTGGATTAAGTGCTAATGAATATATGGAAACAGTTACATCATTTAGTGCATCATTATTACAAAGTTTAAATGGTGATACTGAAAAAAGTGCTGATGTTGCGAATATGGCAATTATCGATATGTCTGATAATGCTAATAAAATGGGTACAAGTATGTCAATGATACAGTCGGCATATCAAGGTTTCGCAAAACAAAACTATACCATGTTGGATTAACAAAATAGTTCAACTAAAACCTCGTGAATTCGGTGGAACTCTAAACACATAAAGGTGTAGACAATACCGAGCCAAGACTAATAATAGTAAGGTGTAACGACTATTCCGTAAGGAAGTACACTCAAGTGGGTGGAAGTGCGAGGCTCTCGAAAGAGATGAAGATATAGTCTACTCTATATAGAAATATATAGCAGTTCATAAGAGAACGGTATAAGATTAACGACCTTATATGAATACAAAGGAACTTAAAATTAGGTTATGGTGGTACCAAAACTGAAATGGAAAGATTACTTGCAGATGCAGAAAAAATCAGTGGTGTACATTATGATATTTCTAATTTGAATGATGTTTACCAAGCAATTCATGTTATACAAAAAGAAATGGACATTAGTGGTTATAGTACAGAACAATTACAAGCAAAATTAAAAGATATGTCTTTAACAGAAGAAGAATTGTCTAAAGTGGCGAATGATATGGGTATATCATATGATGATGCTATGAAAAAAATGAAAGATGGTACTTTAACAACTAAAGATGCACAGATTCTTTTAGGAACAACATCACGTGAAGCTAGTGAAACTATATCTGGATCATTAAATGCGATGAAAGGTGCATGGTCTAATTTATTAACAGGTGTTGCTGATGAAAATGCAGATTTTGATACATTAGTTGGTAATTTAGTTGATAGTGTTATGACATTTGGTGACAATATTTTACCTAGAGTAAAAACTGTTCTTGAAGGTATTGGAAAACTAATAAAAGAATTAGTTCCTAAATTAGCACAAGAATTACCAAGTTTATTACAATCTATATTACCATCATTAATTTCAGGTGTAGTTGATTTAATAAAAGCTTTATCAGATGCTTTACCAAGTTTAATACCTGTTCTTATGAATGGTATTGTTCAAGCATTTACAGGAATAGTTGATATATTACCTGATATATTACAAGCTTTAATTCAAGCAACTGTATTGATAGTTCAATCACTTGCTGAACAATTACCAACTATAATACCACAGTTAATTGATGCAATATTAGAAATGATACCAATGTTAATAGATAACCTTCCGTTATTCATAAAAGCTGGATGGCAACTAATAATCGGACTTGGGCAAGGACTTTTAAATAGTATACCGACTTTATTGTCATATCTACCAAAAATAGGATCATCTATATTGAATTACTTCAAGCAATTACCTTCAATGTTTATTGAAATAGGTGGAAATATAATTAAAGGATTATGGAATGGTATTAAAAATGTTAAAGATTGGTTATTTGATAAAATTAAAGGATTTAAAGATGCAGTACTAAATAAATTCAAAAGTTTCTTTGGTATTAAATCACCTTCAACATTATTTAGGGATGAAGTAGGAACATATCTTGCACAAGGTATTGGTGTTGGATTCACTGATGAAATGAAAAGTGTTGCTGAAGATATGGTTCATGCATTACCTACTGATTTTGATGTAACACCAAATATAACAACTGGATTTAGTAGTAGAAAACAATATTCTGATAATAATGTTGTTTCTGATGAAAATAGGGGTGGTAATTTCACTGCTATTATTAATAATAATTCAAAATACACATCACCATCAGATAATGTTAGAAAGTTAAGACAAGAATATGAATTGTATAGATTAAAATATGGAAAGGTTGGTGCATAATATGGGTTATTTTACAAATAGAAAGAAAATAGTCTGTAAAAATAGTTATGGTTATAAACTAGAATTTGCATATACTTTTCCATTTTTCTTACATGATTATTCAGGAATACATAATTATGATGGTAATGTTGCAACAATAAAAAGTGCATTTGGTGTTGGTGTTTCATATATTGGAACATCTGTTAATTCTAGAAATATTAATTTAACAATTGCATTTAGAGATGACCAAAATGCACAAACAAGAAAAAGTCAATTATATAATGTTTTTCCTTTAAAGGATCATGGAACTTTATATTATTATGAAGGTGATGTTGAAAGGAAAATAAATTATTATGTTGAAAAAGTAACTTTAACAAGAAAAACAAATATAATTTATGCGACTATTAGTTTAATATGTCCTAGTCCTTACTTTATGGATTCAGAAGAAACAATCGCAACGTTAAATAACTGGGACAAACTGTTTAAGTTTAAATTGGAAATTCCTGAAGGAACTGGTATTGAATTTGGTCGTAAAAATGAATCTACATCAATTGAAATTGAAAATAATTCACATATAAACTATGGTTTAACAATTGTATTTATGGCAAATGGTGAAGTAGTTAATCCATCACTAAAAAATACACGTACAAATGAAGAAATGAAGTTAAATTATACTTTAGAACTAGGTGAACAGATTGTTGTAACTACTTATAACAATGAAAAAGCAATAATACATATTGATTCTAATGGTAATGAAACTAATATAACTAATTCATTAGTATTTGGTACTAAATTCTTACAAGCACCTAATGGTGTAAATAAATATGTTACAAATGCAGATGAAGGTTCATCAAATCTAGATTGTAGTATTAGTTATTACAACTATTATGAAGCAGTATAGGGGTGATTAGATGAAACTTATAGAAAAAGACACACATGTAACTGGTGGAGGAAGGGGTATTGTTTATGTTGATGGTAAATATTATTTGCTATCAGAAAGTCCAGCTAAAGTATGTGTATCTGAAGATTTAGAAAACTGGACTGAATATCAGTTAAATGATAGTTACTTAAAACCATCAAATATAGCATATGGTAATGGTATATTTGTTATTACAGGTAGTGCAGGAACAACAAACAATACATACTATTATTATTCAAAAAATGGTATAAACTGGATTCCTAAAGTTCTTAATACTGGTGAAAATTTTTCAATGCATTCTAACACTTGTAAGTTTATTAATAATAGATTTGTATTTACTACTTGTTATAGAACATCACGTTCTGGTCAACAAATAAGTTCTACAAAACAATTTTACGAAACAACTGATGGTGTAAATGTTACTCGACATGATTATACTATACAAGAATCAAAAAGCACTGCTACTATGGACATTGATTATAAAAATGGAATGTATGTTTCAATAGGTGAACTTGGTTCCATTTTCACTTCTTCAAATCTTATTAACTGGACACGAAGAACATCAGGTGTTGATGTTAAATTGGTTGGTATTTCATATGGAAAAGGTCAATTTGTAGTAACTGGTGATAAAGGAACAATTTTAACATCTAGTAATGGTATAAATTGGACAAAACAAGATTCAACTACTGATTCATATTTAATTAGATCACGATATGCAAATGGCATGTATATTGCATGTGGTTACAATGGTACTATACTACAATCAATTGATGGTGTTATGTGGCAAGATATAGATGATGGAACTTCTGGTGTTAGATATGGTTTAGCTTATAATAATGAAGATAATGTAATGGTAATTACTGCATATCGTTATTCATCTACTGGTACAATTCCTATATACATATTAAACTTAACCAGAGAATTATCTGCTGATTCAGAAGAAGATTCAACATTATTTTTCTTTGATAAAGAATTAAATATGCTTGGAATAGTCGATTATTTTATTTCATTAAGATGGCGAAGAAAATATTTTGAAGCAGGTGAATTTGAAATTGTTTTACCAGTAAATGATTATGTCATGCAATTTATTGATAAAAATGTATTAGTAATGAGAAACAATTATACTGAAGCAGGAATAATTGAAACAATTGAATTTAGTGATAATGGAACTGATGAAGAATTAATAATTAGTGGTCGATTCTTAAGTTCATTATTAGAAAGAAGAATTGTAAAAAGTAAAATCAATTTTAGTGGAAACACAATTGAAGGTATGAATACAATTGTAAATGCTATGACACCACTTACAGAACAATGGGAAACTGAAGCAGTTACAATGACTTCACCACATATTGATTTTCAAGTTTCTTATAAAAATGTATATGAATATCTATGTAAACTTGCTGAATATTCAAATATAGGTTTTAGAGTAGTTCCAAATGTTGATTCTAAAGTATATATGTTTGAAGCTTGGGAAGGGAAAGATAGAACTTCAGAACAAAGTATTAATGAACAATATTCATTTAGTGATGATAACTATAACATAGAACAAGGAAAACTTGTTATTAGTGAAAAAACTAAAGTAAATTATGTTTTAGTTGGTGGTCAAGGTGAAGATACAAACAGGGTACTTGTTAGTGTTGATGAAGGAATAAGTGGTTTTGATAGATATGAAGTATTTAGTGACCAAAAATCATTAACAAAAGGAAGTTTATCTGATAATGATTATAAAGCTAAATTACGTTCAGTTGGTGAAGGTAAATTATCTGATGGAACATTCCAATTAGAAGTTACTGCACTTGTTCAACAAGATTATAAAGAAAAATGGAATCTTGGTGACATAGTTAATATTAAAAAGGAAAAGTGGGGTGTATATACCACTTATCGAATAATAGAAGTAGAAGAAACTATTGAAGATGGTAAAAAAACAATATACCCAACATTTGGAAGTCCACTTTCAAGTGCATGGGATGATGAATAAGAAAGGAAGGTAAATTATGGCACAAAAATATGGATTTTTTAATTCAGTAAACAACGACAGGGTTTACGATGCATCAGATGTTGCAGGATTCTTAAAAAAGTTCTTCACAAATGGTGTTTTTAATAATAGTTTAGGTGTTAGTGCAAACGATAACATGACTGTTAGTGTTGCAGTTGGTAATGCTAATATAAATGGTTATAGTTATGAAAACACTGAAACATTAGTGCTTGATATAGATGAATCAGATAGTGAACTTGGTAGAATTGATTCAGTTATTGTTAGATTAGATTTAACTAATAGACAAATAACAACAATGATATTAGAAGGAAGTTATTCTTCTGATCCATCACAACCAAGTATTACAAGAACAGGAACAATATATGATTTAAGACTTGCGAATATATCTGTTCCAGCAGGTGCAACAAGAATTACTGCTGATATGATAACTGATACAAGATTTGGTGCTGATTGTGGAAATGTAACACAAGCAGTATTGGAACTATCTACTGATGAAATATTTAAGCAGTATGAAGCTTGGTTTACTGAATGGTTCGCTAATTTGGAAGACCAACTTGATGATAACCAAGCAGGTCACTTGCAAAATCAAATAAATGATATAAGAATATCACTGGGATTATATAGTGATACATATGATACAACAAAGACATATAATGTTGGTGATTTGACTGTATATGATCATAAAATATATAGTTGCAACACCAATAATACAACTGGTACATGGAATTCATCAAAATGGGATTTAGTACCAATAATAAATAATAGTTAGAAAGGATGATAAAAATGAGAAAAACTATTGACACGATATTTGAAAATCGTGTAAGCTTAAGCAAGCAAGCAAGCAAGCAAGCAAGCAAGCAAGCAAGCAAGCAAGCAAGCAAGCAAGCAAGCAAGCTATCATACGCAAATTATCAGGAAGGGGGTTCAAGTTACGTACTAGAATCCCTTTATTTAGAATGTGGGGTGATTGGTACTATTTAGTATCAGTTACCTGTGATGTTTATGCTTAATGAATTATTAATTAAGGAATTAAGTGAACAAGTTGATATAAATACATCTGAAATACAAAATATAAAAGATGCAGAAGTATATTCAACAAGTGAAAAAGTTGTTGGGACGTGGATAGATGGTAAACCTTTATATCAAAAAACAATACAGATGCAAACTGTATCAGCTGGGACAACTGGCACTTATAATATTTCTGATTTGAATTGTGACACAGTATGGATTGATTTTGGCAATTCATTTGCCTATTCTGGAGAAATTACATTACCAATAAATCGTACCCATACTGGTAATATTGCATCTCAATCAGATGTCAGAATAACACGAAGTACAATAACTATTATATGTGGTGGTGGAACTAGTGCAGGAAATCCAATTATTACTATTAAATATACAAAAACAACTGATTAAACATCACATAGATACTAATAAGTATCATTATTATGATTAATGAAAAATTGAATAAAGATATATTAAATTTAATAAATGAAAATAAAATTGCAATAGATAACTTAAATGGTGAAATTATTTATGAAAACAGTTTAGGGGATGATATTAATCTTATATGTTCAAAACCTATAAATGATTATGATTATTTACGTTTTGATTTTCAACACCAAAAATATCATTCTAGCATTGATGTTCCTATAATTAAAAACAACGTTCAAATATTTAGTACTGGTGTACCTGATGAAGGTGCGACAGTTCAACTTATAGTACAAAGATATACTATAAATGGTAATAAATTACAATATGATGGTCAGGGTATGGTTAATTTTTCTAATCGTACAATATCTTGGCAAAGTTACGATACAAATCAAACAGCTATGAAAATATTTAAGATTGTAGGAATTAAAAGAAATTAATTATAACACATTCTAATTTCTAGTATTAACTAGATTAATATGATAAATGATAAATTAACAAAAGAATTGCAAGAACAAATTACTGAAAACAAAAACTCTATAACAGGTGATATATTATACAAAAATAACGATGGAACAACTGATGATATAACTTTAAATAAATCAATTAATAATTATAAAACATTAGAAATATCATATAAGTATCAAGTAGATTATATGAAAACAATAAAAGTTAATATTGAAACAAATAAATCATTTACTTTAAGAGAATCTTATACTTTAAATAATAACTTTATTGAAATATTTGGTGCTTATACATGTTCTGGTAATATAATTAGTAAAATTCAAGGACAATTTGGGTATATAGATAATGGTACTGTACGAATTGATGGACAAAACTATTTTCACATTACTAAAATTGTTGGTTTTAAATAAGAAGAACTGAAATATGTTCTTCTTTTAATTTTAAAGAAAGGGGAAACTATGGAACAAGAAATATTAATGACAATTTTTAAGTGGCTAATACCAGTTGTATTAACAGGTATTAGTGGTATGGTCGTAAAGATATATAAAGATAATAAAGCAGTAAAACTTGGATTATTATCTATAATTCGTAGTCAGATAGTATCTAAATGCGAAAG
This sequence comes from Bacilli bacterium, assembly GCA_045541255.1. Lineage (GTDB taxonomy): Bacteria > Bacillota_I > Bacilli_A > RF39 > UBA660 > UMGS1124. Next base: position 17,792 of record JAZQIU010000016.1, read on the forward strand.
TTATCAAAATAAAGGTTATCTTCCTGAATATGCAAGATATTGTTTAGAAGATTTATTCGTTCAATATAAAGCATTGGGTGGTAATCATGGAATCGAAGTGTTAGTAAACAATACATTTGAATTGCCTAGTAAGAAAGAGGGGTGAAATAAATGACATTAGAATACTTAATTAGTTTAATCACTGTTATTGTGACATTAGTATTAGGTATTGTATCAAAGAAATCACCAAAGATTAAGAATAATTTAATACCAATACAAAATTTATTAATTGGTGTAATAGTTGCAATAATTGAGTTAGTTATAACTAAAGATTTTAGTACTGCAATAGCATTAAGTGGACTTGTTGCTGGTGGTACATATGACATAGTACATAATTTACAAAAATTAAAATAAGGATGGTGAATAATATGAGTAAATTATTTGGAATAGATATATCAGTATGGCAAAGAGATATTAATCTTGTACAAGCAAAAGCTGAAGGTGTAAACTTCACTATAATTCGTGGTGCTTATGGAAATAAAAAAGACACTGCATTTGAAACTTTATATCAACGTGCTAAATCAAATGGTTTAGGTGTTGGTGTTTATTGGTGGACACGTGCAGTAAATGAAGCACAAGCTAGAGAAGAAGCACAAATATTAATTGATAATGTATTAAGGGGAAAACAATTTGAATACCCAATATACATTGATGTAGAAGATAGTCTTTTACAAAATCTAGGTAAAGCAAAAGTAGATGCTATTATAACAAGTGCATTAACAACACTTGAAAAAGCAGGTTATTATGCAGGATTCTATATGAATAGAAATTGGTATAATAATTATTGTAATGGTTCATCACTTGCTAAAAGATTCACTTGTTGGTTGGCACAATGGTCAAGTGCAGAACCAAGTGGATTCCCAATGTGGCAATTTGGTGGTGAAACAAACTATATAAGAACAAATAAAATAGCAGGTGTTACATGTGATCAAGATTATTGTTATGTAGATTTCCCAAGTATTATTAAAAATGGTGGATTTAATGGTTATGGAAAAGGAACACCAAGTCCAGCACCACAACCTACACCAAGTAGAAAATCAAATGAAGAACTTGCTAATGAAGTAATTGCAGGTCAATGGGGAAATGGTGCTGATAGAAGAAACAGATTAACACAAGCAGGTTATAATTACGATGCAGTTCAATCAATTGTTAATCAAAAATTAAGTGGTAATAGACCAAGTTCACAAACTGTATATACAGTTAGAGCAGGTGACACACTATCTGGAATCGCTAAAAGATATGGAACAACATATCAAAGACTTGCACAAGTTAATAATATTGCTAATCCAAATTTAATATATGTTGGTCAAAAAATAGTAATCAAATAAGACTACTATACAATAAGGAAAAAAAACTAGGGTTTTTATAACTCTAGTTTTTTTTATATGTTTATATACCAAATGGACTTAATCGGTGTTAAGGGAAGAATACAATCAAGAATAGTTGAGGAAGGAGATAAAAAGGAGAATACTATAGAAATAATTGCTGAAAAAGTAACTTTTTTGTCTAGTAAAAAAACAGAAGGGGTAGAATAATTTATTCTACTTCTTTTATTTTACTTTATTGTTTTTTTATCTATATTTTTGTATAATTTAATTAAAGATAGGTGATATGGTGAAGATTGAAGTAAGGGATTATCAAAATTCTGATTTGGATAAAGTAAATGAAATATTAAATGAATCATTTAATGCATTTAAAAGTAATTTGACTGATGATTGTTTTCATGAAATTGTTTCACTTAATGATGGGGAAGTATCTGGTTATTTGCTACTAACTAAAGTATTAAATCCAATTCGTAATAAGTACTATTGTTTAATTGACTATGTGTGTGTTGCATCAAAGTATAGAGGAAGTGGTGCTAGTGATAAATTAATTGAGTACGCAATTAATATTGCTAAAAAAATTGGGGCAAGTTATTTACAATTGACGTGTTCACCATTTAGGGTTAGTGCACATAAGCTATATGAAAGATGTGGTTTTGAAAAAAGAGAAACTGATGTTTATAGAAAGGTGTTAGTATGATATTAGATATTATTAATAAAAAAAGATTGGGTAAATCTTTAACATATAAGGAACTTGATGAGGCATTCAATGGTTATTTATCAGGAGATGTTACTGATTATCAAATGAGTGCTTTATTAATGGCAATTTGTATAAATGATATGACTGATGAAGAAGTTTTTGCCTTGACAAAAATCTTTATTGATAGTGGTGATGTTCTTGATTTTAGTGATTTACCAGGAATTAAAGTTGATAAACATTCAACAGGTGGAATAGGTGATAAAACTACTCTAGTAATTGTTCCAATTGTTGCCGCATGTGGAGGAACAGTTATAAAAATGAGTGGTAGGGGATTAGGATACACTGGAGGAACAATTGATAAATTAGAAAGTATTCCTGGATATAAAATTGATTTAACAGATGAAGAAATTGAAAAGCAGGTCCGCGATATTGGATTTGTTGTTACTGGACAAACTGCTGATCTTGTTCCAATGGACAAAGCAGTATATGCATTAAGAGATGTTACTTCAACGGTTTCATCAATTCCATTAATCGCATCTTCTATAATGAGCAAGAAGATTGCTGGAGGAGCAGACAAAATATTAATTGATATTAAAGTTGGTAATGGAGCTTTACTAACAAATAAGGAAGATGCTCATAAACTTAGTAGATTAATGAAAGAAATTGGAAAATTTTATAACAAAGAGGTTAGAACAATAATAAGTGATATGAATACTCCTTTAGGAAAGTGTATTGGAAATGCATTGGAGGTTCAAGAAGCCATGGATGTACTAAGTGGTAAAGAAAAAGGAAGTAATTTTTATAATTTATGCGTTGAACTTGCTTCTGATATGGTTAGTATGTCATTAGAGATAGATATTGATAAAGCAAAAGAAATGGTAGAAAAATCACTAAATGATAAGTCTGCATATAATAAATTTTTAGAGCTTGTAAAATATCAAAAAGGTAATATAAATGCAATGAAAATAAGTGATAAAGTTTATAAATTAAAATCAAGTACAGATGGAACTATTAGTAAAATTAACGCTCTGGGAATTGGAAAGTTATCTTTTAATTTAGGGGCTGCAAAAGCAAATATTGAAGATAAGATAGATTATAGTGTAGGAGTAAAGCTAAATAAATTTATTGGTGATAAGGTGAAAAAAGGCGATATTTTGGCTTATATTTATTATAATAAGGAACTTCCTGAAATTAAAATAGACGATATTTACAAATTTGAATAAAAAATGTTTTAAATTATTGATTTTATGGTATAATGTATTTTATAAAGGTAAGGTGATTTTAATGGAAAAAATTTATATGGGTGATAACAACTCGCCACAAAAACAAGTAAGTAATAAATATCGTGCTTCAATTATCTTGTCGTTTGTAGTTGCAGTATTTGCAATTGTTGCTTTGATTGCTGTTGGTTTTAATCAAGTAAGTTATGCTGCTCCTGATGGAACTAACGGAGCTGCTGCAACAGTTGTACCAGTTCCTTATGGTATAAAGGTTGGTTCTCAAACAAAAAGTCTTTGGGTTCGTTCACTTAATGCTAATGGTCAAAGTTTCAATTATGAAATAATGTATGAGGATAAAGGAAGCTTTGCTGGAGCTGCTGAAGGTAGTATTATTGATGATATTAATAATGTAAATATTTTATTCTGTTATGATAATCAAAGCGATGAAGCAGGATATAATAGTACATATACTGATAATGGTGTTATAAATGATGCAGGACTTGTTTATATTTTAAATAGAAGTGGTATTACTGGAAATGGAGTCACTACTGGTATTTCAGGTTTAGCTGCTGGTACTGATGGTTATAGATATTTAGAATCATATGCTACACAAATTGCTATATGGTTATATTTAAATAGAAATGGTGTAGAGGGTGGTATTGAAAATCCTACTGTAGCACCAATCTCTTCTTTTGATTTTGTTACTGCTCCTAGCAAATATGATTTATATACATTTAATGATACTAATTATCCAAAAATTTTATTAAACGGAAGTATGTATAATAGTATATCTAAAGTAGTTAGTGAAGCTCGTAATATTACTGGTGCAGGAACAGGAGTTGCTTCAACAAATATTAATATTATTGTTTCTGATCCAGATCATGTTTCAAAAGTTGATGGTACAAATTATTATCAATCATCAAGTATTTCAGTTTCAGCACCAGATTTAGTTAAATTTAGTCTTGAAGTTAGTGGTGTTGAAGGTGCATTTGTTGTTGATGAAAATGGAGAAGAGATTAAAAATTTAAATGACTTACCTGCAAGTACTAAATTCTTTATAAGATTCCCTGAGGATAAAATTAATGAAAAAGCTGACTTTGTTATTAAAGCAACTGGAGAAGTAAGAAATATTGCTGTTCCTCATAAATATATATTAGATGGAAAACAAAGTATTATTAAGGTTGAAAAGGATACTGGACCTGCTGCAGGACAAGAGACATGGACTGTTGTTGCTCCTCCAGATACTGGTGCATCTACATCTCAAACAATTTACTTTATAGGTTTAATTGTATTATTATGTGGTGTTGGTATAATATATGCAAATTCAAAAACAGCTAAAGCCTAAAAAGATTAAAAAGAGCCACACATTAATGTTTGGCTCTTTACTTATATTTTTAGGAATTATTTCTCTATCTTGGAATTATTTGGTTAAGATTAGAGAAGGTTTATTTGCAGATATGAAAATTGCAATGATGGATGCTCCGGAGACTGTTAATCCTAATGGTAATGATAATATTACTCCTGATGTCATTAATGAAGTTAATGTCGAAAATAATTATGAGATTGATTATAGTAGTTATTTAGGTGTTTTGGAAATACCAAAAATAGGTTTAAAAAGAGGCTTTTATGGCGTTGACTCTAAATATAATAATATAAAATATAATGTTACTATGGTAGAAGGAACTGATCTTCCGGATGTTCCTCAAGGAAATTTGATATTAATGGCTCATTCAGGTGATTCTTATATTTCTTTCTTTGCTTATTTATATAAGCTTGAGGTAGGAGATGACTGCTATGTTACTTATAATGGAAATGGTTATCATTATCAAATTGTGGATATTTATGAAGTTGAAAAAAATGGTTTTGTTTCTATAAAAAGAAATAAGTACAAGAATACTCTTACTATGATTACTTGTACAAAGGATAATGATTATTCTCAAACAGTTTATATTGCTGAATTAATAGAATAAAAAGAGGGTGAAAAAGTGAATTTGTCTTTAATTGGAAAATTTGAATTAATATTCAAATATATATTTTCATCTTATCTTTCTTTAGAAATATTTATAATTAGTCTTCTATTATTAATAATTTTGATACTAAATCAAAGA
>JAZQIU010000017.1:0-46983 GCA_045541255.1 Bacilli bacterium
TAAAATATGTTGATGCAAGTGGAGCAAATGAGCCAATTCTAACAAGCGGAATGATACCAGTAACGTATGATACAGAAGATGGATGGGTAACAGCAGATACTACAACGGCATGGTACAACTATGGAAACCAAATATGGGCAAATACTGTAACAGTATCAACGGAAGATGCAAGGACTACTTATAAAAATGCAGCACCTGGAACACCAGTATCAATGGATGATATCAATACGATGTGGGTATGGATCCCAAGATATGAATATCAGTATACTGATTTAAGAGCTTCTTATGCTGGAGGAACAGCAGCATTACCAGGAGAAATCAAAATTAATTTTATACCTCAAAGTCAAACAACACCAAGTGATGCCAGTGTTTATAAGATTCCAGAAGGATTTAAATTTGGTAATGAAAATTTATCAGGATTTTGGATGGCAAAATTTGAAACATCGACTTTGGAAACTTGTGTTGCTGCTAATAGTAGTGTAGAATCGGCTTGTGATTTTACTTCGTTTACTTTACAAGTAAAACCCAATGTAACCAGTTGGAGAGGAGCAAGAGTTTCAACTTTCCATGAAGCAAGTCGTGCTATGCAAAGTTCTACAAATGCTCCTAAATATGGATTTACAACAGTAGGAAATGGAACAATGGATGTCCATATGTTAAAAAATACAGAGTGGGGAATTGTAGCGATGCTTTCTCAAAGTAGGTATGGAAAATATGGTAACTCTTCTTATACCGGAGCTAATAAGGAAGTATATCAAAATAAATCAAGTGCTTATATAACAGGAAGTAGTAATGGAACTCCAAGCTCGTCTACAACTACTAATCCACAACTAACATATGATACTCCTGACACAGGATATGGAGCTTCAACAACTGGAACAATCTATGGAGTATATGATATGAGCGGTGGAGCTTTTGAATATGTAATGGGGAATTTTGATAATGTATCTGGAAATTCGGCTACTTCTAACTCAGGTTTTAGTGGAACCAATGGACCAACAACAGGAGCAAGAGAGTGGCCAGGTACTCAATACTATGATTTATATAAATCAAGTTCTTATAAAGCAGGGGATGCTACTTATGAAACGAGTGGATGGTATAGTGATAACGCGAACTTCGTTAGCGCGGGTGACCCTTGGTATATTCGCGGGGGCGATCTGAGCATCAATGCGTTTGCGGGCGTGTTCAGCATGAGCAACTTGTACAACGGCGGCGGTAGATCCATCACCTACGTCGCCTCTCGCCTCGCCATCAAGCCATAGATTCATCATGAATTTTTCCAAAGTCTAAAGTAAAAGTCATAACTTTTGAAGTGTTTATGACTTTTTTTGTTAATTTGTTTTCTGTATTATAATGTGTACTTTCTTAAGCTCTTAAAAATAAACTTATCACAATATCTATCACAAATAGAGAAGATAGTGTAATTGTTACCCATTTTGGTATTTTGTGTGCTATTTTTCTTAAGACTGGTTCAATGATATAAATTAAAACTAAACTAGCAGTACCCCATGCTAATGACATTTCAAGAGATGCATATTTTCCAATATTAAATTTCATCTTTGAATAATCCCAGAAAGTAATACCAAAAATAGTTTCAATTAATGTACCTCCTAAAAATTCTATTCCTGATAAAAATACTGCACCTATTAAAAATGTACAAATTGCTTTTGTCCATTTGTTTAACTTTAATCTTTTTTCTAAAAATTTGTAAGTGATTACAATCATTATTGCACCAATTCCGTAAATAGGAGTCCAAAAACCATATAAAATTCCACTTATATGATTTGGGTATAAAATTTTTTCAAGTAAGTGTCCTAATAGCGAATAGATAAAAAATAAGTTTAAATAAAACATATTATCACCATTTATAAAATGCAACAAATTTCAAAATTTATGTAAAGTCCTTGTAGTTTTATTTATTTTGTATTATAATTTTTTTATAAAATTATGGAGGTTTAAGAATTATGAAGACGAGAGTTATTAGTGCAATTGCAATGCTTTTGATTATTGTTCCTCTTTTAATGATAGGTGGAGATGTATTTGCATTTGGTGTTGCAATAGTTGCATGTTTTGCATTTAAAGAGTTAATGGGACTTGTAAAAAGTAAAAAAAATGTTCCGATTTTAACAGAAATTATTGCTTATTTATCGATTTTATATTTGATTTTGAATCATTATAGTAATGATATATTAGAATTTGTCGTGGATTACAGAATTTTAGTTGTTATTTTGTTTATTTTCTTAGTTCCGACTGTTTTTGTTTCGGATAATAAGAAATACTCTTTTATTGACGGGTTATCTTTTATTGGTTCTTCTTTGTTTATTGGATTTAGTTTTAGATTATTTATCTTAATGAGAAATTATTCGTTGGATGCTTTTTTATATTTAATTTTAATTACAACTATGACGGATACTTTTGCACTAGTTAGTGGTAAATATGTGGGGCGTCATAAATTATGTCCTAAAATTTCACCAAAGAAGACAGTTGAGGGCCTTATTGGTGGTACAGTTATGGGAACGATACTTGCTATGTTATTTTATTTGACAGTGATTAATGCTAATGTTAACTTTGTTCATTTACTCGTTGTAACAGTTAGCCTAGCTTTAATTGGTCAGTTAGGAGATTTGGTATTTTCTCAACTAAAAAGACATTTTGAAGTGAAAGATTTTTCTAATTTAATTCCAGGACATGGTGGAATTTTAGATAGACTAGATAGTTTAATCTTTGTTGTCATGATGTATACACTTTTTGTTGCAATCATATAAAAGGAGGAATTGATAATTTATGGTTACGCTAATTTACTTTATTTTAATTTTAGGGGTTATTGTGCTTGTACATGAAGCTGGGCATTTCTTTTTTGCGAAACTTTTTGGGATTTATGTTCATGAGTTTTCTATTGGTATGGGTCCTAAGATATTTTCTCGTAAAAGAAAAAATAAAAATGATGAGACGCAGTACTGTATCAGGGCAATTCCAGTAGGTGGATTTGTTTCTTTATCAGGGGAGGAAGTTGGTGTTGATGATGGAGTTGCTGAAGATAAAAAACTTTATGCTAAAAAGCCTTGGCAAAGATTTTTGGTAATGTTTTTTGGAGCAGGAAATAACTTTATATTTGCAGCCCTTTTATTATTCTTAATTGCAGCGATTTGGGGTGCACCAGATCAAACACCAAGACTTATTGGTGTTAGTCAAGATTTACCTGCATATGAAGCTGGAATTCGGGTTGGGGATATTGTAACTAGTGTTAATGGTAAAAAGATTAAGACGTTGGATGATTTAACAATTTATATGCAACTTGCTGATAAATCAAAAGAAATTGAAATCGGTATTTTAAGAGATGGAAAAACAACTATTTATGAAGTTATGCCAGAATTACAAGAAGTTGAAGAAACTGAAACTTACGTTGTTGGTATTACAATGGGAACAACGGAAGTAGAAAGAGGACTTGGTGCATCCCTTCGTTATATGTGGATTAAAATGGGATCATTATTTCGTCAAATGTTTGTTACCATTCAAGGATTATTTACTGGCGGAATAGGTGTTAATCAATTAAGTGGACCGGTTGGAATATACTCAATTGTTGGACAGCAGAGAAGTGCCGGATTTGAAAATGTTTTATATTTAGTAGCACTTTTAAGTGTTAATGTTGGAGTTATCAACTTACTTCCACTACCGGCATTTGATGGTGGTAGAATTCTTTTCTTACTAATTGAAAAGATAAAAGGTAGTCCAGTTAGTGCTAAAGTTGAAAATATGATACACTCAATTGGATTCATTTTACTGATGATTTTGATGTTATATATCACATTTAATGATATTTTTCGATTATTTTAAGGAAAATTACTTGGATTTTCCTTTTTTCTTTGATATAATTTGTCTATAAGAAATGGAGTGGTCATATATGAATTTTCGAAAGTTATTAGAAAATAAAATGTTTATGATGCTAATGGGCGGAATTGTCGTTCTGGTTATTGTAATTATTGTTGTTAGTGTTATGTCTTCTTTTAAGACAGGAAGAGTAAAGACGTTTTCGGAATTAGAGGCGAGACTTATTTCTGCTGCTGAAGAGTATTATAAGGATGAAGCAAGTCGTTTACCAAATACTGTTGGTTCTACTACTACAATATCTGCATCTAGCTTGTCAACGGATGGGTATATTAAAAGTTTAGAGGATATTTCACCTAAAGGATCAATTTGCAGTGGTGAAGTTGTTGTTAAAAATGTAAATGGAAATCATTTGTATCAAGCTTACCTTGATTGTGGAACTAGTTATTCTACTGTGCAAGTTAGTGATTACATATTAGAAAATCAAAGTGTTGTAGCAAGTGGTGCAGGACTTTACCAAAATGGAGACAGTTACTATTATAGAGGAGAAAATCCTAATAACTATATTACTTTTGCTGGTATGAGTTACCGTATTGTAAAAATTAATGCGGATGGTACAATGGATATTATTGCAAACGAGAAAAGAACAAGAGCAGAGTGGGATGATCGTTATAATAATGAACGTGAAAGCAATGTTGGTGTGAATACTTATTCGCTATCTCGTGCAAAAGAATCATTACTTGCCTACATTAATTCAGAAAGTTTATCTGATGCTGATCGTTTAATGTTGGAACCTTTCTCGCTTTGTGTTGGAAAAGTATCAGAAAATAGTACGTATTCTTTAGAACAAGAATGTTCTTCAAAACTTGATAACGAATTAGTTGGTCTTTTACCTTTGAGTAATTATTTATATGCTAGTTTGGATTCTTCATGCGTATCAGTAATGGCTGGTAGTTGCGAAAACTATAACTATCTAGCAAATTATACATCTAATTGGTGGACACTAACCGCAGATGCTGATTCTACATATAAAGTGTTTGATGTTTATTCAGGTGGAGGAGTAGGCTTGGTTCGCGCATCTAATTCATATGGACTAAGAGAGGTAATTAGACTTACTGATCAAGCAGTTTATGTATCAGGTGATGGAACAGAAACTAACCCATATACGATAAAATAACAAATTTTTCAAAAAAAGACTTGCCAAAATACAATTTTATTGATAAGATATCATTGTATTTTGCAAATGGCGGAATTGGTGAAGTGGTTAACACGCCGGATTGTGGCTCCGGTATGCGTGGGTTCGATCCCCACATCTCGCCCCATATTGAAATTTATGCACACCTTTGTGTGTTAAATAAGTAAAAGTTCGTAATACTTGGTATTATGGACTTTTTTCTTTGCAAAGGTGGTGAATAATAAATGAATGTGTCCATAGAAACTTTAGAATTTCCTTTGTGTATAAAAAATAAAATATTAAGGATTAAAGATATTACTAAACTAAACATAGAATATATATCAGGTAAAAACATAATATTTAAAAACACTAATTTAGGGTTATTTGAGCCACATAAAGTTATTATTAGTAATAATTATAATGGAGTAGTAATATTTTGTTATAATGAGGATACAACGCTTTATAAAGATGATTTAAGTACTATTACAATGAATGAGTTAACAGACATAATTAATGTGTTATTAGAAAAAAATTAAAAAAATTTTAAAATTTATTTTTCCCTTTATTTATAAGGGTTTAACGACTGTTTTGAGGTATAATTTTCAAAAACGTGCCATTGCGTGTCCTAAAAAAATGTGGTATTATGGTAATATACGACAATTGTAGATAGTCGTATATTTATGTGGTTTGGTAGTTCTAACACAAGGGAAATTCTCTTGTGTTTTTTTGTCGTTAAAAATTATAGAAAAGGAGAGAAAAAATATGGATGACAAAAAATTTGTAGTAGGACTTTACCCAAGAGTTTCAACGGAGGATCAATCTAGATTTGGTCACAGTTTAGATGAACAAAAAGATAGAATGTATAAATTATGTGACTATAAGGGATATGAAGTGTATAAGGTGTATGAAGATGCAGGAATAAGCGCTAAGGATATGAATAGACCTGCATTTCAAGAAATGATTCAAGATATTAAAGACGGAAAAATAAACAAGATAGTTGTTCATAAGTTAGATAGACTTACTCGTTCTATCAAAGATTTAGAAGAAATATGTACATTTTTAGAACAAAATAATTGTAGTTTAGAAAGTATTAGTGAAGATATTAATACATCAACTGCAAATGGTAAATTCTTTATTAGAATGCTTACTATTCTAGCTCAATTAGAAATAGAAAGAACAAGTGAAAGGACTAAATTTGGAATGATTGGTGCAGTTAAAAAAGGACATTTTGTAGGCCGTGCTCCTATTGGATATGATAAAGTTGATAAGAAGTTAGTTATAAATGATATTGAAAGTGAAATTATTAGAAGAATATTTGACTTATATATTAAAGGTATGGCAGCTAATGCTATTACTAAATTATTAAATGAAGAAAAAGCATTAAATAGAAAATGGATACCTACTTTAGTAGATAGAATCTTATCAAATGAAATTTATATAGGAAATTATGTTCATAGAAAAACTATTAAAGGAGAAGAACCACAAAAATTTATAGGTGTAGCACCAGCAATTATAGAAGAAGGAATATTTAATATAGCTCAATTACAAAAACAAAAGAACTTAAAGAATTATAAAAGAAAGCAAACTTATATTTTTATGCAATGTATAAAATGTCCTAAATGTGAAACCATTATGGGTGGTTGTTCTAGTAAAAGTCATACTGGGGAAAAACATTGCTATTATCAATGTGCTAATTGTAAAACAAGAGTAAGTGAAAAGAAAATAGAAAAACAAATGATTAACTTTTTAGATGATATGTTAGATTTCTTTTTGTTAGTAGATAATACTTACAAACCTTATTTATATCAAGAAACTGAAAACGAATTAAAGAAATGTAATAAAATAATTAATGAACTAAATCAAAAAGAAAAAAGAATTAAAAAAGCATTTGTAGATGGTATAGTTGAAGAAGTAGAATTAAAAGATGAATTAGATTTTATTAAAAATCAAAGAAAGATAACAGAAGAAAAAATAAAAGATTTAACTATAAAAGAAACAACTGAAGATCACAAAAGTGATATGAGATTTATTTATAACTTAAGACAGTTAGAACAAATAAAAAAGAAATCTTATTATGTTAGAAAGAATCGTTTATGGGATATATTACCTAAAGAACAAAAGCAAGAAATAGTATTTAAATATATTGATAATGTAAGTATTGAAATAGACAAAAAGAAAAATGTTTCAATTAAAAAAATTAATATAAATAAAAAAGAAATTGAAAATATAGGATATATGTTTAGAGAAAATTGTTTTGATATTTTAATTAATTCTAATGATAAAAATATAATATTATCTAATTATCAATCAAATGAAGATATGGAAAAATATATAAAATCATTGAGTGAGTTCTATAAAATAAATCAAAGTAATTTAAATATTAAGTCACTTAATTTAGAAGATTTAAATAAAGAAAATAATTTATTGCAGATAATTCCTAATAAAAAAGATAATAGATTTGATAAAGAAACTCTAACATTATTATCAATTAATGCTTAAAATATGGTAAAATTATATTAGATATATTCTTTAAAGAAGGAGGTCAAATAAATGACAAAATCAATTTTATCAAAGAAAACAGAAATTAGAGATACAAGTTTAAATGGTAAAGGAACTTTTGCAATTGAAGATATTAAAAAGGGCGAAATGATATATATTCGTGGTGGAGAATTAATGAGAATGGAAGAAGCTTATAATTATAAACCAGGTGAATGCCCAGATGGAATCTGGCCTATAACTGATGAATATTGGTTGGGTGCTAGAAACGAAGAAGATTTTAAAGATCAAAAGGTTTATGTTAATCATTCTTGTAATCCAAATTGTGGAATGCGTGGGGAAATAACTTGTGTAGCAATGAGAGATATTAAAGCAGGAGAAGAAATTACACAAGATTATGGATTATTAGATAATAGTGATTATAAATTAGAATGTACTTGTGGTGCTCCTAATTGTAGAAAAATAATTACAGGTCAAGATTGGAATTTAAAAGAATTACAAGACCAATATTATGACTATTTTGCTCAATATTTAAAAGAAAAAATAGATAAAGAAAGGAGCAATTAAATGGAAAATATAATATCTAAAAAAGTAGAAAAAAGAAACAATGCATTAAATAATATAGGTTATTTTGCAATTGAAGATATTAAAAAGGGAGAAACAATTTTTATTAGAGGTGGTCATTTACTGACTAAAAAAGAATTATTTTCTTCAAGTGTAATAAATAGTTATTTTCCTATAAGTGATGAATATTTTTTAGCTGCTAGAACAAAAGATGAAGAAGAAAATATAAAATTATATATTAATCATTCATGTGAGCCAAATTGTGGAATAAAAGGAGAAATTACTTTTGTTGCAATTAGAGATATTAAAGCAGGTGAAGAAATAACTACTGATTATGCTTTTATAGATAACGAAGAATATTCGTTTGAATGCACTTGCGGAACTGATAATTGTCGTAAAGTTGTTACTGGTTTTGATTGGAAAATAAAAGATTTACAAAATAAATATTATGATTATTTTGCTCAATATTTAAAAGAAAAAATAGATAAAGAAAGGAAAATATAATATTATGAAAATTATAAAATATCCTCAATCATGTCTAATGGTTGAAACAAACAATAAAAAAATATTAATTGATGCAGGAGGATTAAAATATCAAGAAAAATTTCTGGATAATTGGAAAACAGCCGATATAATTTTAATTACTCATAAGCATGGCGATCATATTAAAATTGATGTTTTAAAAGAATTAAACAAGCCGATATATTCTACTCAAGAAGTACAAAATACTTATCCAGAAATAGAAGTTAATATTATAAAAGAAAACGATGTATTTCAATTTGACAATGTAAAAGTAGAAGTTGTAAAAGCGATTCATGGTTATAATCCTAACTTAAAGGATGGTAAAGAAGTTTTTGAAAATGTTGGATATATAATTGATGATTGTAGTTGCAGATTATATATAACAAGTGATACAATTTGCTTTAAAAATGATTATAAAGCTGATATTGTTGCATTACCAATAACAGCACATGGTCTTACAATGTCATCATATGAAGCTTCTTTATTTGCCAATGAATTAGGTGCTAAATTAGTACTTCCAATTCATATGGATAATGATGCTTATCCTACAGATATAGAATATATGAAAGATAATTTTGAAAAATTTAATATTAATTATAAATTACTTAATATAGAAGATTCTATAGACTGTAATGAGATATTAAAATAAAGTAATATTATGATTAAGAGGTGATTTATGGATAACATTAGTTTTGAACATTTAAGAAAAGATAATGATTTAGAAATAATTGCAGAAGAATATTCTAATTATTACAATAATTCAGTTTTAGAAGAAAAATGGACAAAAGAATCTGCAATAAAATTATTTAAATACTTTCATAATCAAGCACCAGATTTATTCTTTATTGCTTATGATAATGAAACTCCAGTTGGTGTAATTATGACTTGTTTAAAACCATGGTGGGATGGAATGCATTTAGAAGATGGTGAAGTTTTTGTTTGTAAACAATATCAACAAAAAGGAATTGCCAAAAAGTTATTTAAAAAATTATTTGAATATGCTATTGAAAAGTATGATGCTACTACATTAGAAGCTCATACTTATGAAGATGAAAATGGATTCCCATATTGTTGGTATAAGAGATTAGGTTTTGAGACTATTGATGATTGGAAAATTATTAGTGGTGATATAAAAAAGATAGTAAATAAATTATAATTTAAATGAAAGGAAAAATAAAAATGAATGAAACTTATAAATTTTTAAAAGAAAATACACAAGTAAATTATGTATCTACAATTAATGATGGAAAGCCAAGTTGTAGACCATTTGGAGATCCAATTATGGTTGATAATAAGATATATGTTATTACTAATAAACACAAAAATGTATCTAAACAAATTGAAAAAAATAATAATGTTTGTATAGTAGCGTATGATGATGAAAAATGGATAAGAATTAATTGTGAATTGATAGATGATAGTCAAAATATGAAAGTAAAACAAGCTGTTATAGATGAATTTGAATGGGCAATTGAAGCAGGTTATACACTTGATAATCCAGAATTCCAAGTATTGTATATGGCTAATGCAGAATCCACAATTTATGATGAAGAAGGAGAAGTTTTAGAAACTTATACATTTTAAAAATATTGAAAATTTATTTAAATTGAACACAGAAATGTGTTCTTTTTTTGTGTCTAAATTTAGAAAGGAGGTGAATTTTATTAATTATTTCTTTGAAGTAGTTGTGCCACAATTGTTAGAGTATTTTAAAGAAAATGCAAAGGATATACCTTATTCTTTGCTTTCTGAAGTATTAATTAATAATAAGAACTATGAAAAAGAAGTGAAAGAAATGATTGAAAAATCTAATGAAGTTAGTAAAAAATATATAGAAAAAAATAAAACTGTCGGAGACTAATTATTAGGGTTTTAGGGAGTATTCCCTAACAAGTGGACGGGTGTGTATACACCATGCTTGATAGATAAAATTTTTATATTACGTTACCCGTCCCTTACTTTTAGAAAGGAGATATTTTATGATTGAAGAATTGATAGATAGAAAACAAGTTCAAGAGATGTTTTCGTTAACTACAAAACAATTTGGTAGAATTATGAGAAATATAGAAAGAAGACATCCTTTAGAAAGTTGGATTAAAAGAATAAAAGAAAATAATAAAGAAAAAGTATATATAAAACAAGAATGTGTAGAATGGTTAAAAGAAGTTTATTTTAATAAAGAAGAACATTATTTAACTTTAGAAATAAAATTTTATAAAAAAAGAATATTTTCATTAGAACAGGAATTAGGAATAATTCCCCAACCTAGGAAATATCGAAATACTTTATTAAGATTTTTAGATTTAGAATTTAATAAAAGTAGAAATGTAATACAAGTAGCAGTTCATAGGATGCAAAAAGAATTTCCTTATCCAATTAAGTATGAAAAAGCAGGTATGATTTTTGTAAAAGCAGAGGGAGTTAAATGGTTACACGAAAATTATTTTAGAAGAGATTTTTTAAAGAAATTAGAAGAATATAAATGGTTGTTACAAAATCAAAAAAACAACAGTATTATCAAAGACACATTAAATTTTATTTGATATAATATTTATAGTTTAAAACTTAAATTTATTTATTGAGAAGAGGTGTTATTGTGAATATTGAAAATATAAAAGAAATTTTATTAGATTGTTATTCTAAAGATTTGTGTTATCCTAAGGTTCAAAATGAATGGAATAATGACAATAAATGTTTTGGAATGTGTGCAATAACATCTCTAATCATTAATGATTATTTTGGTGGAAATATTTGTAAAATTTATGTTGATGGAATTAGTCACTATTTTAACTTAATAGAAGATAAGATTATAGATTTAACTTCGAGTCAGTTTAATTGTGATATAGATTATAAAAATTATCAAATTACTGATAGAGAAAAAATATTAACTGATGATACTAAACATAGGTATAACGTATTAAAAGAAAGATTAGTAAAAAAATTAAACTAATTTAATAAGGAAGATAACAGGAGGTATGGTATGTATAATCTTGCAAATTTAAATGATTATGAGTTTGAAATTTTATGTAAAGATATAATGGAATCAAAATTATCAATACAATTACATCGTTTTGCAAAAGGACGTGATGGTGGAATAGATTTGTGTGATAGCAAAGGATTACCTCATCATATTATACAGGTAAAACATTATGTGAAAAGTAGTTTCAGCAATTTAAAGTCTTCATTGAAAGAAGAATTAGTGAAAATTCAAACAATAAATCCAGATAATTATTATGTTTGCTGTAGTATGGAATTATCTCCTCAGCAAAGGAGAGAGATTTTTTCATTATTCTCAAGTTATATGAAAGATATGTCTCATATAATAGATAAAACAGATATTGATGATTTTTTATCAAATTCTAGTAATAAGGATATATTAGAACAAAATTATAAATTGTGGTTATGTTCTACTAATGTTTTATCTATGATTCATAATCAAAATATTTTTATTGACTGTAATGAAATATTAAGTGAAATAGAAAAATATACAAAGTTATTTGTTACTACGAAATCATATTTTGAATGTAGAAAAAAACTGATAGATAAAAACATCATAATTATTATAGGTGCGCCAGGTGTTGGGAAAAGTACTATTTCTAAGATGCTATTATTATTTTTTGCTAGTAATAATTATGCTGTTCGATATGTTACCGATAATAATATAAAAGATATAAAAAATATATTAAGTCGTGATCCTGCTAAAAAGGAAATAATTTTATTGGACGACTTTTTAGGACAACACTATTTAAAGTTAAATGAAAAACAACCGAATGAGTTAAAATCATTAATTTCATTCGTTGAGAAAAATCCAAATAAAAAAATAATTATGAATAGTAGAATTACTATAATTAATGAAGCTTATTCTTCCTCATTAGACTTTGCAAATTTATTTGAAAGTTATGAAAAAGATAACTATCTTATAGACCTAGATAAAATGTCTTTTTTAGAAAAAGCACAAATATTATATAATCATCTTTATTTTAATGATTTACCTATAGAGTTTTTATTAAATATTAAAAAAAATAAAAATTATCTTTCAATAGTTAAACATAAAAATTATAATCCCAGAATTATAGAATTTGTCACAAAAACCAAAAATTATACCAATATTCCTCCGGATGAGTATGTAGAATATGTTATGTCAAAATTAAATAATCCTGATAGTGTGTGGGAAGATGAATTTAGAAATCGTTTAGAGGAATACGACAGAATATTGATGAATACACTTTATTCCCTTACCAATGATAAAGTAAGTATAGATATTTTAGAAAAAGCTTTTAATAAAAGAATTTTGGCTATTACAAATAATACAACTTTAAATATTTTTGAAGAAGTAATTAATAGATTAAATAATTCTTTAATAAAGATAATAGTAGATAGAAGAAAAAGATATGTTTCAGTTATAAATCCATCTGTAAACGATTTTTTAAATAAAAAAATTTCTAGCAATTCAAATGAACAAGTCGTTATTATTAATAACGCTAAATATATAGAACAATTGATTAAATTTAAGCAAAATAAAAAACAAATTTATGACTTTATTTATAACAATTCTATTAATGAGTTAGATTCTGTAGATAAAAGTACTTCATATCGTTATTTTGAATTATTGTTAGATTATCAAATTAAAGATTTGAAAATTAAATCGTTTGTTCAAAAAAGTTTTAAAAAATTATGTGAGGATTATCATTGGGGAAGAGATGATTTAATTATAGAATTAATAGAAAAAGGATATATTGAGTATTATGAATTGAAAGAAATAATGTTTATTAATCTTAAAAATACACTGTATAATTTTTCTTATGAAAATATGTTGTTATTTTATAAATGGATAGAATCACAAGAAATAAAATTAAATGATAGTGAGAATGCAATGATTAAAGAAAGTTTTGCAAATGCTATTCAAGACTGTGTTGTAGATAGTTTGAATGATGACATTCAGGAAATTGTGTCATCAGATATAACAACTTTAAATTATGATATAGAAATGCCTGAAGGGGGAACAGAAGAAGATTTAAAAGATTTATATGTGGATGTATATTATGATGATATAAGGAATGATGTTGAGCAAGAAATTAATGGTAGACTAAAAAAAATTATTGATAGTTTGCCTTTAGATTTAGACATCAAACAAATTGATCGCGACTATATATTATATAGTGTAAATATTGATGATTCTATTAAATCTTACGTTGACAACGAGTACGACGAAATGCAAATCGAAAGTTATATAGAAAGTGAGTCATTTCAAATAAAAGATAATGAATGGCAAAAAATAGATGAAATATTTAGTTGAAAATGTAAAATTTATATGATACAATCTATTTACCAAGTATTATTACATACTTTTACTACTTGGGTGCAAAACTCGTTTGTTTATTGCCCCATATATATGAATCAAACACACTTAATAGTGTGTTTTTTCTTTGAACAATATGATAAAATTATAATAGGTGATATAACATGAAAAATGAATTATTAAATCTACTGAATAATTATCTTCAAATATTTCCAAAAGAAAAAGAACGACAATTAAATCTATTAGATTTTTTAAATAAAACTGAAGATAGAGATATAATAGATTGGAATAATTTTGAAGGGCACATAGTGGCTGGAGGATTTATATATGCTAAAAAAGAAAATAAATTTTTAGTTTTATATCACAAAGAATTAAAAATGTATTTATATCCAGGAGGGCATGTAGAATATGAAGATAAAACTATTTTAGATGCCGCTAAAAGAGAAATAAAGGAAGAAACAGGGTTGTCTAATTTAGAACAATTAAAAATTGATGAAGATAATTTAATTCCAATAGATATTGATACACATAAAATACCTTTTAATAACAAAAGGAATTTACCAGAACATTATCATTTTGATTTTAGATATATATTTGTTGTTGATAAAATAGGAAACATTAAAATTGATACTGAAGAATCAGATAATTACCAATGGATAGACTTAAGTGAATTAAAAAAAGATCCAAATTATGAAAAAGTATCTAAGAAAATAGAAATTTTATTAAAAGAAGAAAAGAAGCATTGAATCCATTTTGAAACATAATCTTTAATATGGATTATAACGATTTGCAAGAGAAATTAAGAGAGTTAAAAACTGAAGATTTTATATGGGTTATTTATATAGGAATTATAGTTCTTAGTTGGATTTCTAATAATTTCGAAAGAGATTATTTTGTTAACGATAATATAAAAAGTAGAGATATCTATAGAAATATATTAATTATAATATTTTCAATTTTAATTATTGTATACATATATTTTTTAAAAGAATCTATAGATGATATAAGAAATTTAAAATCTAGTGACTCAGAACAAAAGAAAGTATTTGTATATCTTTCAGCATTAGGTTCATTTTTAATACTTGTAAGCGGAGTAATATTTTTATTTATTGCTATAGCAGATGAAAATATAGATGTAGAGTTAGCATTTAATTAAAACGTATATATTTAATGAAATATCTCAAATTAATATTAAGAGGTATTTTTTTATGGAAAAGAATTTAACTAAATATAATAAAAAGAGAGATTTTAATAAAACTAATGAACCTAAAGGAAAAATTAAAAAAAGTCAAAAAAGATTAAGATTTGTAGTCCAACATCATTTAGCAAGAAAAGATCATTATGATTTACGTTTGGAATGGGATGGAGTATTAAAAAGTTGGGCTGTTCCTAAAGGCCCATCATATAAAACAAAAGATAAAAGACTAGCAATAATGGTGGAAGATCATCCTTTAGAATATAGAAAATTTGAAGGAACTATTCCTAAAGGAGAATATGGTGGCGGAACAGTTATGATTTTTGATGATGGCTATTATGAACCTGTTAATGATATAAAAAAAGGTTTAAAAGATGGGACTTTAAAATTTGAATTAAAAGGTAAAAGATTAAAAGGTTTGTGGACTTTAGTACATTTTAAAGAAGATAATTGGTTACTAATTAAAGAAAAAGATAAGTTTGTAGATTATAAAGATATAAATTCATTTAAAACTAGTATAAAGACCGGAAGAACTATGGAAGAAATAGAAAATGGCATAAAAAGAAAAAATACTAAAGATAGTGTAGAAGGGATAAAAATATCTAATCCAGATAAATTGATATATAATAAACCCAAAATAACAAAAATGGATGTTGCAAAGTATTATCAAAAAGTATCAAAAAGAATGATACCTTATTTGGAAAATAGATTAATTAGTGTAGTTAGATGCCCAGATGGAATAGATGGAGAACAATTTTTTAAAAAACATTTAGAAGATGATAGAATTGGTATATCAAAAGTTAAATTAAAAAATAAGACTAGCAAAAAAGAAGATTATTACTATATAAATGACATAACAGGATTAATAAATGAAACTCAAATGAATAGTATCGAATTTCATATATGGGGTAGTCAAGTTAAAACTATAGAAAAACCAGACACAATAGTTTTTGATTTAGACCCTGATGAAAAATTAAGTTTAAAAAAACTAAGAGATGGAGTTAGAGATTTAAAAAGCATATTAGATGAATTAGATTTGAAATCATATTTAAAAACAAGTGGTGGAAAAGGTTATCATATTGTAGTTCCTATTAATAATGTTAATTGGAGAGAAACAAGAAAGATAGCAAAAGATATTGCAACTCTTATGGAAACTAAATGGCCTGATAAATATACAAGTAATATAAGAAAAGATAAAAGAGGAGGTAAAATATTTATTGACTGGTTACGTAATACCAGAGGAGCAACAAGTATAGCACCATATTCATTAAGGGCAAGAAAAAATGCCACTGTATCAATGCCAATTGCCTGGAAAGATTTAGATAAAATAAAACCTAATGAAATAACAATAAAAAAAGCAATAGAAAGATTAAAACTTAGTGACCCGTGGAAAGGCTTTTTTGATTAAATCATAGTGTTATTCTATGATTTTTTTGATATAATTTTATTAGAAAATATGGAGGAAAATATGAAAAAAATTTTTATAATTATTATTTTAAGTTTTATTATGATTGGTTGTGAAAATAAAGAAAGTATAAATACAAATATTACACTAGAAAATATAAAAGAAATAGTAGAAAATAAAGAATATGTAATAATAGATGTAAGAACAGAAGAAGAATATAAGGAAGGTCATATAAAAGAATCTATCAATATTCCTTATGATGAAATAGATGAAAATATAGAAATAGATAAAGATAAGATTATATTTGTTTATTGTAGAAGTGGGAATAGATCGAGAATAGCACAAGAAACATTAACACAATTAGGCTATGTAGTACATGATTTAGGGGCCTATAATAATATTGATTTACCAAAAGAATAAAAATGTTAAAATACTTTGCGTATTTTCCAAAGTTATTTGATAGATTATTATAATAATAAAAAATATAATTTATTGTGAAAGGAGAAAAATATGTTAGGAGAAAATATTTATAATTTAAGAAAAGAAAATAAACTTTCACAAGAACAATTAGCAGAAAAGATAAATGTTACAAGACAAACTATTTCTAATTGGGAATTAGGAGAAACTTCTCCAAACCCAGAACAATTAAAACTTTTATCTTCTGTACTTAATGTAAGCGTAGACGAATTGTTAAACAATGATATAAAGAGCGTTATAGTTGAGAGAGTTAGTAATACTGAAAAACTTGCTGGAATAATTATTAAAATACTTAAATTTTTTGGTATAGCTTTTATAGTTATGTTAGTAATTGATATAATCGCTTTTATAACTTTTGTGTTTGTAAAAAAAGATATGCGTGCTTATCATACTGAAGAAATAACAATGACTTGTCATAAAAGTGATAATGATTATTTAATTTCGGTAGCAACCGATGGATATTTTAATTGTTCAAATTGTAACACAATAATGCAAGAAGAATTAAAATCGATAGTCGATTATGGTGATGTTACTAAAAACGAAAAAATCATAACTGAATATTTCAAAAACAATAACGGAACATGTGAATAAAAAAATAAATTCTAATGAATTTATTTTTTACTCTTTATACCTAATGCTATAATTGCTAGGGCCTTCTATAGAATTGCCATCAATATCAAATCTAGAACCATGGCAAGGACAATCCCAAGTACGCTCAATTTCATTAAAAATCAAACTACATTTAAGATGTGGACATAAGTTATATACTATATGTTCACGTTTTTTTTCATCTATATATATTGCTATATTTTTTCCATTTCTTTTTTCAAATTTTACATTATTTGAGTACCAAGATTTTTGTTTATATATTTTTGATTTAGAAAAAGATAAAATATTACTTCCTAATATAATTGGAAAGTTTATTGCTTTCCCAAAATTGATACATCTAGTAGGTTTAAATAACTCTTTATATTCATTTTTTTTATTTAAAATGATATCACTTAATATTTTCCCTGCTAAAGAACCATTTGTCATACCCCAAGTATTATAACCTGTACCAATTAACATAGAATTATCATTTTCTTTTAAAGAACCTATAAATGGCAATTGGTCATTTGTAATAATATCTTTATTAGACCATAAATATTCTGGTTCATTATTATTTTGTTTTATTAATTTATAAAAATTTTTTAAATCATTATCATGAATACATGTATTATGTGAATTACTTAAATATATTTGATAAGTCTTATCTTTATCACTATAAAAACGAGTTGATATAGTTGGTTTAGAAATACTGATTGCACTATACATATAATTTTTATCACCTTTGAAAGCTTCAATATATGATTTTTCTATATAAGTTTTTAAGGGTGTTTCAAAAGGAATTAAAAAATATGGATAGTGTATAGCGAAAACAACATTTTTTGTTTTTATGATATTATTTTGAGTTTTACAAACATAATAATTTTTTTCTTTAACTATAGATAAGATACAAGTATTCTCGTAAATATCTATATTATTCTTATTGCAAATACTTGCTAAAGTGTTCAAATATTTTATTGGATGAAATACATATGTGTCATAAACATAAAATGAATTGTAGACTTTTTCTTTATTAGGTAAAGTATTAGTTTCTTCATACTTTATCTTTAATTTTTTAGAAATGTCTTTTTCTTTACTATATTTATTGCTTTCTATATTTGTAAAAGTGTATGATTTAACTTTTTCTAAATTACATTCAATATGTTCTTTATCTATTATATCTTTAACCAAATTGATAGCATACTTTTGAGATTCTAAATATAATTTTGTTTTATCGTATCCATGATATCGATTTAATTTTGAATATATATTTTCTTGTAAATAAGTTAATTTACCAGTAGTTTTAGAAGTTACTCCAGAACCAATATTATTTTTTTCTACTAAGCAAACTTTTAAGTTACCATCCTTTAAATGATAAGCAGTACTAATACCAGTTATACCTCCACCAACTACTAAAACATCTACTTCTATATCATTATCTAACTTTGGATAACTATTTTTTATTTCTTCACTCCAAATACTATAATTTTTCAATATAATCACCATTATTAATATGCCCAATTATAAAAAATTAAGTAGTAAATATTTTAGAAATTAGTTATAATTAAATAGTAATAGATAGGAGATTATTTATGAAAACGGTAGTTATAACAGGTAGCGCAAGAGGATTAGGACTTGAAATGGCTAAAGTATTTAAAGAAAGAAATGTGAATGTAGTATTAAGTGATTTAAATGAAGAAAATTTAAAATTAGCAAAAAGTGAAGTAGAAAAAATTAATAGTAATTCAAAAGTTGATTATTGTATTTGTGATGTTACTAAAACAACTGATATAAAAACATTAATAGAATATTCAAAAGAAAAATTTAATAGAATTGATATTTGGATTAATAATGCTGGAGTAAATCAACCAGAAAAAGCAATATGGGAATTAACTGAACAAGAAATAGATATTGTATTAGATGTTGATTTAAAAGGAACTATAAAAGCATCTAAAATGATTATGGAAGAAATGATAAAAAATAATGGTGGAGCAATTTATAATGTAGAAGGCTATGGAAGTAATGACGCTAAAATGTTAGGTTTATCTATTTACGGAACTAGCAAAAGAGCAATTACTTATTTTACGGAAGCTCTTGCAAAAGAAAGCGAAGAAAGAAATACAAATGTTATTGTTGGTAAATTATCACCTGGTATTATGATTACAGATTTTATAACAAATGCATTAGGAAATAAAGAAAAAATAAATTTAAGTGAAAAAACTAAAAAAGTTTATAATATTTTAGGTGATTATCCAGATGTAGTTGCAAGATTTTTGGTTGATGGAATGTTAAATAACAATAAAAATAATGCTAAGATAGAATGGTTAACTACTAAAAAGGCTGCTTGGAGATTTATGACATCTTCATTTAATAAAAGAGATTTCTTTAAATAGGTGAATTTATGAAAAAAAGTGTAAAAATATTTTTCGTAATTATTGGAATTATTATATTAGGATTTATAATTGATTTAATCTGTATTTTTACAATTAATCGTCCTATACTTGCTATTAAAGATGAAAATAATGTTTATAAAGGTATTTTTTATAATACTTATAATTGTGCAGAATATGCTGTTCCTCAAATAAAACTAAAAGGTACAAAATTTGCTTGTGCAGAAATTAAATTTCAAATAGGTAAAGTTATAGAGATTGTTGATGCAACGAAAGATATAGAAAACTTTACTTGCGCTGAAGCACTAGAACAATTTTATGAAGATGAAAATTATAGATATTTCTATCCATGTATTAAAGGCAAATACATTATCGTTAAATATGAAAATGGTTATGAGGAAACGGTTGCTAATGCATTAAAATATGGCACAATAAATATTGAAGATTTAGATACATATAATATAAAATACATAAAAGAAGATAAATAAAGAGGTATAAAATGAAACCTGAAAAAATATATTAATTGCATTTTTATTAAATATATCATTTGCTCTAATAGAGTTTATTGGAGGATTATTTACAAATAATATTGCTTATTGTCAGATTTAATACATGATATAAAATAAATATTTATCATGTAACTATAGAATTAGAAACAATAGAAGAAAAATGTGAAAATAAAAAATGAAGACTTTAATTAGTCTTCGTTTTTTTATTTATAATTCATTATAATCATTTATTTTATTTAAAGAACTTTTATATTCATTTATAACTAAATTAGATGTAGTTAATAACATACCAGCAATAGAACAAGCATTTTTTAAAGAATTTATTACTACTTCAGCAGGGTCAATTACACAAGTTTCTGTAACAATTTCAAAAGTATTACATTTAACGTTATAAAGTTTTTTATAACCGCTATTTCTAATTTCTTCAATAATAAAATTAGAATCCAAACCTGCATTAGACATTATTTGTTTAATTGGCATAATAATAGCATCCTTTAAAATATTATCACCATTGTTTTTAAGCTCAAGATTATCGCTGATTTCCAACAAAGTTAAACCGGTTCCTGGTAATACACCATCAGAAGAAATATCAATTGCACATAAAGCATCATCAAATCGCATTTTCTTTTCTCGTCTTTCGGTAATAGTAGTTGCACCAACATTAATATTTGCCAAACAAGTATTAAACATAGCAATAGTGTTATTATAGAAATCTTTATCTAAACTATTATCACTATTCTTTATTTGATTTTCTAATTCTTCAATTCGAAGTTTTATATTATTATTCATTTTAAAACTAATATTTGTTATTTCATCATTAATGTTTATTTGTAGTATATTTCCTAAATCGTTAAGGGATGCCATATTATTAATAATGTTAGCTCCTGTTATAATACTTATATCTTTTAATATACTTTTTTGTTTTTTTCCATAATTAGGAGATTTTAATAAATATATTTTTGATTCATTTTCCATATTTATAGATATAATTTCATTAATTAAATAATTATCATAATCTTGAGCAATAATAACTAAATTTAAATTCTTTTTTAATACCTCATTTAATACATTAGCAATTTCCTCAATCTCTTCTAAAGTTTTATCTAATATTAAAATTTTACAGTTAGTTATATTAATTTTATTAACCTCATTAAAAAAGTAGGGTGAAGCAATAACTGTTTCGAAATTATATCCGTTTATAAAATTTATAGAACATTCAGTATTGTTTGTTTCTATTATTTTTATCGCATACTTACTTTTGGTTTTTAAATAAGCTTCACATATTAATTTTCCTATTTCTTTATCATTAGAAGATATTGTAGCAATATTTAATAAGTCATTATTTGTTGGCTTATTACTTTTACTTTTTAATAATTTAATAATTGTCTCTAAAGATTTATCAAGTTCTTGTTTAAGTATAATAGGGCTAACGCCACTATCAACAACTTTTAATCCCTCTTTAAATATACTTTGCAATAAAACTAGAGTAGTGGTAGTACCATCTCCTACAATTTCATTAGTCTTAATGCTAGCTTCCTTTGCCAACTCTAGAATAGTGTTAGATATTTCATCTTCACTCTCTATATTTTCTGCTATAGTAACACCATCATTAGTTATAAAAGGGCTAAAATTAGAATGATCTATTATTACATTATTTCCTTTTGGCCCTAAAGTCACTTTAACTGTATCACACAATAAATCTATTGCTTCAATCATTTTTTCTTTTAAAATATTGCCACTAACAACTTTTTTCAATTTTCATCACTCATTTCCACAATATATTTCCAATATTTTTTTGGCATAAAATTCATTCTGCATCTATCATTTTTTCTAGTTTCGATACCAATGGTTTTATAAAATTCTTTCCATAGCTTTTCAATATCTAATTCTTCTTCACTTAAATTATTATTAAATAACTTGAAATTATCCCCACTAATTATAAAAAAATTATTCTTATCATATACACTTAGTTTATTTCTTTTCATATCTTTTATAATCCAATATTCATTTTTTAATCTTAATTCAAAATGTTTTGAAATTATATAAAGGACATCATTAGTAGGTTCAATTTCGGCATATAATACATTATTTGCTAATTCTTTAAATCTAACAAAACCTTTATATTTATGAGCTTCATGTTTTACATATTTTGCTATTTTTAAAGAACTACTAACACACTTTAAGTTTCTCATATAAATAACATTTTCTTTATATTTTAATGCGTTTAAATAGAAATAATAGATTATTAATTCTTTATTAATGTCATTAGATAAAAAAGTATAAAATATAATTTTAAAATTATTTATTCCAATACTTTCTATAAAGGATTCAACTATATTATCATCAACAGCAATATTTAAATTAATAACGTTATCAAAAAGACTAGGAGAGAAATTATTATCTTTGATATTATTTGGTTTAATTTTAAAGTTATACAAGTATTTAATTAAATTTAGTAAATAGAGAAAATCACCATTATATAAATAAACATTATTCATGTAAATAAACTCAATTGATTAATATTAGTATTTGTCTTCTCTCTATCCACTAAAACCAAATTAGATTCTATAAATCCTTTTTTAAATAAATTAGAATCTATAAAATATTTGCCATTACATGTAATAAAAAAATTTGCTCTTTTTAAAACAACACCCATTTTCTTTAAATCTTTAAAATCAATTTTAAAATGTTTTCTAGAAGAAATTATTCTTTGTGCACTTGTCACACCAATACCTGGAATCTTTAATAAATCATAATAGCTACAACTATTTATTTCTTTTGGGAATTCATCTAAATGTCTTAGAGCCCAATCTGCTTTTGGATCTACTAATATATTAAAATTAGGGTTATTTTGATTTAATAAATCTTCTACTTTAAAGTTATAAAATCTTAATAACCAATCTGCTTGATATAATCTATGTTCTCTTTTTAATGGAGGCGTTTCTAGAGTAGGTAACAAATTATCTTTATTAACTGAAACATATGCAGAGTAAAATACTCTTTTTAAATTATAATTTCTATACATTGATTCACTTTTATTCATTATATCTAAATCACTTTCTCGGGTAGCTCCAATAATCATCTGCGTACTCTGACCAGCTGGAACAAATTTTTTGTTTTTATTATCCTTAACATATTTCATAACATTTTCTACTTTTTCAGTAGTTTTATTAGGAGCTAATAATCTTAAACCATTTTCAGTAGGCAGCTCAATATTTGCACTTAATCTATCTACAAGCAAACCTAATTTTTTTATTAAATACTGACTAGCCCCAGGAATTGCTTTTGCATGGATATATCCTCCAAAGTGATATTTATTTCTAAGTAAACTTACTGTTTCTATAATTAAATTCATAGTATAGTCAGGATTTTTAATAATACCAGAACTTAAAAATAATCCTTCGATATAATTTCTTCTATAAAAATTAATTGTTAAAGAACATATTTCTTCTGGAGTAAATATAGCACGTTTTACATTATTTGTTCTTCTATTAATACAATACTTACAATCATAAATGCAACAATTAGTCATAAGTATTTTTAAAAGAGAAATACACCTACCATCACTAGCAAAAGAGTGGCATATACCAGCTGGGGCAGCATTTCCTATACCCTTAATATTTTTTCTAGTACTTCCACTCGAAGAACAAGAAGCATCATATTTAGCACTATCTGCCAATATATGTAATTTTTCTTTTAAATCCATACTTAATCACCATAAATAGTATAATACAAAAACCGGCAAAAGTAAACAAATGTTTGCTAACAATAATTGGTAAATATATTTACAAAAATTTATATTTAGTATATGATTAATATGGAAGTGTGAGTGTTATGAAAAAGTATGTAAAATTTATATGTTTAGGGTTGGTTTTGGCAAATGTGGCTATTTTAAATGTTAAAGCGGGTAGAGGATGTTGTTCTTGGCATGGAGGCGAATCTAGTAGTTGTACAACAGATGGAAGAAGAATATGTAATGATGGGACAATAAGTCCATCTTGCACTTGTACCCCAAGTTATAAAGTTACAACCAAAAAGAGAACAACAACAAAACGGACTACTACAACTAAAATTATAAGAGGATGTACTGATACAAATGCAATTAATTATAATTCAACTGCCAATATAAGTGATAACTCTTGTCAATATAAAAAAGAAGAAGTAGTAACAGAAAGTATTCCGTATGAAACGATTATTGAAAGTGAAACAAAAAATGGAAACGAAATAATAGTTCAAGAAGGAAAGAATGGTTCAAAAGAAGTTACGTATCAAAAAATAATAGATAGTAATGGCACTGAAATATCCAGTTATAAAACAAATGAAACAATTATAGAAAAACCTATAAATAAAATAATAAAATATGAAGAAATTAAAATAGAAAAGAAAAATTTTTCTCCAACAGGCATATTTGCTTTATTATTAATATATTTAACAAATTATTTATATATAAGCAAGGAAGAGAAAGTTTTCTCAATATTAAATAATATCAAAAAAATAAAAAAACCTTTAAGAATATTACTTTATATATTATATTATTTATATGTAACTCCGGTAATAATTGATTTTGTTTCAATTTTAATATATTCATTTAAGAAGGGAAATAAAAATGAAAATAGAGCGTAAAACGATATTAAATGATGAAAAATTTTTAAGACAAATTTCGAAAGAAGTAGATTTATCAAATGATGATTATAAAGAAATAGTAAAATTATTACACGAATATTGTGAAGAAAATAAAGATAAAGCCTTAGCTATAGCATCAGTACAATTAGGTATTCCACTAAGACTTGTATATTTAAGAAATACAAATCTAGAAGAAATATTCAATACAGAACGTGATGAATCGAAAATACTTATAAATCCAAAAGTATTAAAGAGGGAAGGCCTTACAAGATATTGGGAAGCTTGTGCTAGTTGTTTAGATTACACAGGACTAGTAGAAAGACCTTATAAAATAGAATTAGAATATTATGATGAATTTGGAGAAAAACATATAGAAAATTTTGAAGGATTTGCTGCTACAGTTTTATCCCACGAATTAGATCATTTAGATGGCATATTACATATAGACAAGTCTATTGAACTTTATGATATGCCAGTAGAAGAAAGAAGAGAATTTAGAAAAAATCATACTTTAGAAATAATAAAAAAAGATGGTCCATTTGAACCAAGTACAACAACTTTTAAAAAGATAGAAGATATTAAATAACTTTTTAAAAGTTTTTTATTTTATATAAAAATATATTATAATTAAATTGGTGGTAGTATGAATACTTATTTATTATCTATATCAAAAGCAATATTAATATTTCCTTTTATAGCATTTATCATAACATTACCCTTTATGATAATAAACTATAATAAATATGGTTCTATATCTAAACTAAGAACTCTAATAATATATTCGTTTGTTCTTTATTTATTATGTGCATTCTTCCTGGTTATATTTCCTATGCCTAGTCAAGAATACGTGAATAATTTAACTATACCTAAATATCAATTAATGCCGTTTAATTTTGTAAATGACTTAAGATATACATTAAACTTTAGTTTAAATAGTGTTAGTGGTTTTATTAAATTATTAAAACTTCCTACTTTTTATCAACCAATATTTAATATAATTTTAACTATACCATTTGGTATGTACTTAAGATATTATTATAAATGCAATTTTAAGAAAACATTAATCTTATCCATACTGTTAACTTTATTTTTTGAAATAACACAACTAACAGGTATATTTGGTATTTATTCAAGAAATTATAGAATGTTTGATGTAGATGATATATTATTTAATACATTAGGTGGGATATTTGGATATTTGTTATGTGGACTATTTATAAAAATTCTCCCATCTAGAGAAACCATAGATAATAAATCTTTTAAAATGGGTAAGTCTGTTACAGGAATACGAAGATTGGTAGCATTTATAATAGATAATTTTTTCGCAACTTTATTCTTTGGAATAATTTTAATAATATCTTTATTAAAAGAAAATAATATGAATAATTTAGATCTGTATTTATATTTTATTATTACTGCTTATATTATATTTGTTTTTATACCAATAATTTTTAACGGTAGAACAATTGGTAAAAGTTTAGTAAAAATAAAAATAGACGATAAATTTTATAAATTGTTTGTTAGAGTTAATATAATGTATATTTCATTCTATTTATTACCATTTATAATATTCTTATTAATATATAATAATTATTTGACAGGTTTATTATTAATGTTTATATACTTTATATTTATACTTATTTGTATATACGAATTATTTTCAAATAAATTATTATGGTACGAGAAATTAACAAAAACAAAAAATATAAGTACTATTAAAATAGTTGAAGAATTTAATATTTGACTTCAACTATTTTTTATTTGTTTTAAATGATATAATATGATAAAATATTGACTGACAAAAAAGGGGAGGTACTTTTATGCGTAAAACAGTTTGTTTAATAGGAAGACCAAATACAGGTAAATCAACTTTATTTAATAGATTAATAAATGAAAAGAAATCTATTATCGCTGATGAACCTGGGGTTACAAGAGATAGAATATATGGAATAGTAAATTATAAAGATAAGAGTTTTAATTTAATTGATACAGGTGGAATAGATCTAGAAATAAAAGATTTTAACTCATCAATTAAAGTACAAGCAGAACTAGCTATGGATGAAAGTGATGTAATTGTTTTTGTAGTTGATGGAAGAGAATCCTTAACTCTAAATGATTTAAAAATTAGAGACTATTTATTAAAAACTGATAAAAAAGTTATTGTTGCAATAAATAAAATAGATGATAAAATCCATGAAGAAAATATATATTCATATTACGAATTAGGTTTGGATAATATGATTATGATTTCAGGAGAACATAAAAGAGGTATAGATAAATTATTAGACGAAATAACCAAAGATTTTAATCCATATACTACTGAAGAAAAAGATTCTACATTAAAATTTTCGCTTATTGGTAGACCTAATGTAGGTAAGAGTAGTTTAGTTAATGCTATATTAAACGAAGAAAGATGTTTAGTAAGTGATATAGCAGGAACTACTAGAGATTCTTTAGATACAAAATTCACTTATGATAAACGAGATTATACTATAATAGATACTGCTGGGATGAGAAAAAAAGGTAAAATATATGAAAATATTGAAAAATATAGTTTGATTAGAAGTTTAAAATCTATTGAGCGTAGTGATGTTTGTGTAGTAGTTATAAATGCTGAAGAAGGTATTATAGAGCATGATAAACATATAGCATCATATGCTATTGATGCTGGTAAGGCAATCGTGTTAGTGGTTAATAAATGGGATACAGTTGAAGATAAAGATATGGAAATGAAAAAATGGATAAAAGATATAAGAAACAACTTCCAATTCGTTCCTTATGCTCCAATAGTATTCTTAAGTGCTAAGACTAAATCGAGAATACATACACTTATGCCAGAAGTAATCAAATCATATGAAAGTGCAACAAGAGAAATCAAAACTAGTGCATTAAACGATGTAATTAGAGAAGCAGTTATGTTACATATGCCACCTAGTTATAAAGGTAAAAGATTAAAAATATATTTCGTAAATCAATCAGGAAGTCAACCACCTAAATTTACTTTTAATGTAAATAATAAAGGTTTAGTACATTTTAGTTACGAAAGATATTTAGAAAATAAAATAAGAGAATCTTTTGACTTAGTTGGTACACCAATAATATTACAATTTAAAAATAAAAGTGAATAAATATGAAAATAGAATTAAATGGAATAAATTTTGATGTTGTTATAACAAAAAAGAGAATAAAAAATATTTATTTTAGAATAAAAGAAGATTTGAAAATATATGTTAGCTGCAGTTATTTATGCAGTGATAGTTATATAGAAAAACTGCTTATAAAAAATGAAAAAGATATTATAAAAATGTATAACAACATGAAAACTAAAGTTAGTGATAATAATGTCTATTATTTAGGCGAAAAATTAGATTTTATCGAAGCTAAAAGAGTTAAAATTGATAATTCATATGCTTATGGACCTAGCATTGAAAAAGTAAATGATTATTTAGAAAAAAATTCTTTAAAATTTTTTGAATCAAGATTAAATAGGCTTATGATAGAATTTAAATCCTTACCTAAATTTAGACTGAGAATAAGAAAAATGAAAACTCGTTGGGGAGTATGTAATAAATCAAGTATGACAGTTACTTTAAATACAGAACTTATTCATAAAGATGTAAGTTTAATTGATTATGTAATAATACATGAATTATGTCATTTCAAACATATGAATCATAGTGCATCATTTTGGAAAGAAGTAGAAAAATATTATCCATATTATAAGTTAGCAAGAAAGAGGTTGAAGTAATGATTGAATCTATAAATAATGAAAAAATTAAAAGATATAGCAAATTATTACAAAAAAAATATAGAGATGAGATAGGGCTTTATATTGTATCAACAGATCATTTAGTAAAAGAAGCCTTAAAACAAAACATAGTTCAAGAAATATTTTTGCTTGATGGATATGAAAATAGATATGGAAATGTTACTTATGTAAGTGAACAAGTTATGAGAAAATTAACAAGTTTAAAAACTTTACCAAGTGTAGTAGCGATTGTGAAAAAACAAGATTCGAATAATATTAAAGGTAATGTAATAATGTTAGATGGATTACAAGATCCAGGAAATGTCGGAACAATTATAAGAAGTGCAGTTGCTTTCAATTTTGACACTATAATAGTAGGTAATAATACAGTAGATATTTATAATGAAAAAGTATTACGCGCTAGTGAAGGTATGATTTATAACATAAATATTATAAAAAAAGATTTAGTAGATTCAATTATGGATTTGAAACTAAAAGGATATACTGTAATAGGAACTAAAGTAGATAAGGGTAAAAAAATTGAAGATATAACTTGCAACAAATATGCCTTTATAGTTGGTAACGAAGGTAATGGTATTAGTGATGAAATACTAGATATGTGCGATGAATACATTTATATAGATATGAATAAAAAATGTGAAAGTTTAAATGTAGGTATAGCAAGTAGTATTGTTATGTATGAAATAAATAAAAAATAAATAATTTACAAATATATATAAATTATGATAAACTTAATTTAGTAGAGCATTAGGACTAAATGCCTACTTGTTTGGAGTGACATTTATTACTGTAGTATTCACTTGAATATTAACAGAAATAGATGTCTTTTTATTATGTCTACTAGGTAAACTTTTTATAATAAGTAGAATTACTTCTAACAAAACTAATAACACCTCTAATCTATCCCAAAACCCCCAAAGGTGTAGAAGGATAGAAAGATGATAACTATTAGTAGACATCTATTCCCAACGCTCGAGAAACTATAATAATGAATTTTTTTAAAATATCAACTCATTCGACAAAACTAGTTAAAATATTACTTATAGAAATAAAAGTTCTATATTTTTTTATAAAAGTATAACAAAATAATTTCTTAATTTTTTATTTTTTGTTATAATATTTAAACGAGGTAGTACTATGAAAAGATGTGAAGTAAATTACGAAGATTTATCACCAATGATGCAACAATATATGGATATAAAAAAAGATTATGAAGATGTATTGTTATTCTATCGTATTGGAGATTTTTATGAATTGTTTTTTGAAGATGGAGAAACAGCTAGTAGAGAACTAGAACTTACTTTAACTGGTAAAAATGCTGGATTAAAAGAACGTGTTCCTATGTGTGGAGTACCACATCATTCAGCTAAATCATATATTGAAAGATTAGTAAATAAATCATACAAAGTAGCTATCGTAGAACAGTTAGAAGACGCTAAAAATACAAAAGGTATGGTTAAACGTGGAGTGGTACAAGTATTTAGTAAAGGTACTTTAGTAGATTTAGAATATTTAGATAGCAAAGATTCTAATTACATAGGAAGTATAATTGATTACAATTATGAATATTTAATTACTTATGCAGATATATCTACTGGAGAAATATATTCATTAAGTTTAATACACGATAAAGATAAATTAATAAATGAAATTCTAAATTTAAATTTAAAAGAAATATTAATAACTAATGATTTTGATTTATCTTTACTTAATACTTTAAAAAATAACTATAATATAAACATAACTATAAGTGATAAACTATTAGAAGATAAATATACTAATTGTTATAAAAATATAAATGATGAAAGAATAATATATGGTATAAAACATCTCTTTTATTATTTATCAGTAACAGAATTAAATGAATTAGATCATATGAATGAAGTTGCTATTGTTAAACGTGATGATTATTTAAATATGGATGTTCATACAGTCAGAAATTTAGAATTGTTTGAAACTTTAAGGCTAAAAGAAAGACAATATTCGCTTATATGGTTATTAGATAAAACTAAAACTGCAATGGGAGCAAGAACATTAAAGAATATGTTAATGCATCCTTTAAAAGATATAAATTTAATTAACGAAAGATTAGATATAGTAGAAAAATTAAATAATGAATTTTTATTACGTGAAAATTTAAGAAATAATCTATATGAAGTTTATGACTTAGAAAGATTATGTGGTAAAGTTATATGTGGTACTTTAAATGCAAGAGATTTATTACAAATAAAAAGATCATTAAGCGTTTTACCGAATATTAAAAGTATATTAAAAGATTTAGGATTTAATTATAAATTAAGCGATCACAAAGAATTATATGAATTGTTAGAAAGAAGTATATATGAAGAACCTCCTATAACAATTAAAGAAGGATATTTAATTAAAAGCGGCTATAATACTGAACTTGATGAACTTAAAGAGCTACGTAGTGGTGGAAAAGAATTTATTAGTTCTCTAGAAACCATAGAAAGAGAAAAAACTGGTATAAGTAATCTAAAAGTTGGTTTTAATAAAGTGTTTGGTTATTATATAGAAGTTAGTCGTGGTCAACTAGAGAAAATAAAAGATGAATTTGGTTGGGAAAGAAGACAAACTTTAACAAATGCAGAAAGATTTATAACACCTACATTAAAAGAAAAAGAAGCTTTAGTATTAAATGCTGAAGAACGTATTGTAGAATTAGAATACAATCTATTTATGGAAATAAAAAGTATTGTTAAAGAAAATATTAGAGAATTAAAGAAAACTGCATATACATTAAGTCTATTAGATGCTTATGCTTCTTTGTCTATTGTTAGCGAAGAATACAAATTAGTTAGACCAAGATTAGTTGAAGAGAGAAAAGTGGAAATACTTGATGGATTTCATCCGGTAGTAGAAACAGTTTCAAAAGTAGAATATGTAAAAAATGATATCATTATGGATGAAGATACTAATACATTATTAATTACAGGACCTAATATGAGTGGTAAGAGTACATATATGAGACAATTTGCTATTACAATAATAATGGCTCAAATAGGCTCTTTCGTACCTGCATCAAGTGCTATATTACCTGTGTTTGATTCCATATTTACTCGTATAGGAGCGAGTGATGATTTGGTTGGTGGAGAATCAACATTTATGGTAGAAATGTTAGAAGCTCGAAATGCAATAGTTAACGCAACAAAAAATAGTTTGATTTTATTTGATGAATTGGGTAGGGGAACAGCAACATACGATGGCTTATCGATAGCACAATCCATTCTTGAGTATGTTGACACTAATATAAAATGCAAAACATTATTTTCAACTCATTATCACGAATTAACTAGTTTAGAAAGTACACATAAAACTATAAAAAACGTTCATGTAGAAGCAGTTGATAACGATGGAGTAATAACATTCTTACATAAAGTAACGCCGGGCGCTGTAGATAAGAGTTATGGTATACATGTAGCATCATTAGCAAAAATGCCAGACAGTGTTATATCTCGTGCTAGTGAAATATTAAATATTTATGAAAGCGATAAAAATAAAAAAAACATTCCTCAAAAAACAGAACAAATTAAATTTGAATTTGTAGATAAAAAAGATGATAAATTAAAAAAAGAAATAGATACCATTGATATACTAAACATTACACCAATAGAAGCAATAAATATTTTATATAGATTGAAAGAAATATCAAAAAAATAAATTATATCTTCGAAAAATTATATAACAAAGTAAGAGTTAAAGTTATATAATTTTTTTTATTCAAAAATCGACATTATCTGTATTTAAAACATACTAAAATCATAGTAGAACTATCAGTTCATGTTAATTAAATTTTGATTATGTTAACATAATAATATAAATAATCTAGAGAGGATATGAAGTATATTGAAATTGAATAAAAAGGCTTTTACTTTAGTGGAAATAATAATATGTATAGCATTAATAACTTTAATTGCAACAATAACAATTTTTGTTGTAAAACCAAAAGGCTCTAACGATAACGAGAAATATATTAGCGCCTTAAAAAGTAGTGCAGTTGTCTATTTTGAAAAAAATAAGATATTGAAAGAAATAATAAAACATAATGATAATGAATTGTATGTATCTATAAATCATTTGGTAAATAGTGGGTTAATAGATGAAGAACAATTTAATCCTATACGAGGAACAAATAATAAAAATATAATGGATGATTGTGTAAAAATATTTTATGATGAAGAAAATGTGATAGATATTGAATACCCTACGTCTATGTGTAAAAATCCTATCATAATTGAAAAAGAAGAAACAACATCGCCTAAAGAGGAAACAACATCGCCTAAAGAGGAAACGACAGAAAATAAAGATAAAGCATATTTCTATTGGTATCCTATAGAATACGAGTATAGGGGAGAAAAAACAAATAATTTAAGTGATTTGAGTTTTGTAGATAGTGATGAAGCTTATAAATATTTTGAATATTTAATTAATAATGAAGAAAATTACTCTATCGAAGAAGCCATTAAAAGCAATTTAGAATTCAACACAATGATTTCTTCTCCAACAATAACTAAAGTAGGTTTTGTGGTTTGCTCTGAAGAATGTAAAGAATTAGGCACGAACGATGAATTTCTAATAGAAGAAACAGGAGAAAAGATAAAATTAGATATTTCTCCACTATATTTAGGTATGGATGGAAATTATGATAATGGTATAGTTTCAAAAACAGGAGTGAGTATTTATATATCAGATTCGGTAAATAATCAAAAATTTTGGAAAGAAATCTCTAAATATAACTTAGAATCCTCTATGCTCGAATATTCTAAAGATGAATATAGTGAGCACATTCTTTTATTTGATTTTGTATTCTTAAATGATAATTCCGGACCTATCTTAATCCATAAAGATTCTTATGAAAAATATAATTATTCAAGTTGGGGTGACGCTGATACAATAACATACTATCCATATGGAGGATTTCCATATGATTGGGGATATACCAATTATCCATATAACGAATACCTATGGATGGGTAGTAGGACTTATTTAGATTCTTCATTATTTAGAGATTATTATTTATTTGATAATGTTGAAGGTCTAATAAATGTAAATAAATATATATTGGGTACAGATAAAAATGGCAATAATATTTATGCCACAGAAAAAAATACTGACTATGACGTTTGGGATAAACCAACAACTGAAATATATGAACAACTAACTTCTAAATTAAATGAAGATGTAGATATGGGGTATTGGGGGTCTACAATTGCAATTGATTTTAAAGATAGTATAGGTAATAAAACATCACAAAATTTATATGTAGAAATACACGATATTTATCCTTATCCAATAAAAGAACTTCCAAGTTCAATTAATATAACAAATATGAGTGATGTTGATACAGAAGTGAATGAATTATTAAGAAAATATATAGCAGTAGCCAATCATGACATTGAGCAATGTGGAGAAGGAAATGTAGTTTCTATAACCTTGTGTAAAGAAAATAAAAACAGTTGTTTCTACAATGAACCTAATTATAGAAAAGGAAATTATTATTACCTGAGTATAGGAGTTGTTGATAATTGTAGTGGTAGAGATTTTATATGGCCTGTAGAAATTAATTTATATACAAGCTATTATTCGCCGGAAGAAGATATACCACCTATTGAAGGTGGATGTGACTTATATGGTACATGCCCAGAGATAGGATGTAGGGGAGATTATTATTGTTATTTGGAATATCCAGATACTGAATAATTAAAGGAGAAAATATATGAAAAAAAATAGAGTAATAATAATTATATTAAGTGTAATAATAGTAATATTAACAGGTATATTAATATATCAATATATAAATATAAGTAATAAATATGAAAAAAGAATAAGTAAAAAAGAACACTATACTAAAATACAAAACAAAATAACTGCCTATTCAAAAATCCTTTTTACAGAAATAACGATACCTGAAGAAAGAAAAAAAGGAATTATACATATAACTTTAGAATCATTAGAAAAAAGAGGTTTTCCAGTAGATGATATTATTAGTTATGATGGAGAAAAATGTGACAAAACTTCGACATATACACTAGTTTCTTTTAAAGATAATGATTATGAATTTAATGTATATTATAAATGTGGTAAAGATTCTAATTATAAATAATAAAAAAACACAATTATCATTGTGTTTTTTTTATTAAAAAAGAGAATAAATTCTCCTTTAATTATTTAAAAAATTTAAATCAAATACTTCGTAATCAGAATCATTTTTTTCTACAATTTTTTTATAACTTTCATTATCTTTTAAAACATCTTTATTCTTCTCAGCAATTTCTAATGATTCACTTAAACCTTTACTTGTTAAATCTGTGTCATCAATATCTATAGCTTTAACTAATTCCTCAAATGTCGTATCTCCATTAATAACTTTTGCTAAACCGTCTTGAAGCATTGTTATTGTTCCTGTTCCATATACTAAATCTCTTAATTCATCTTTTTCAATATTATTAGTTATTGCATCTCTAATTTCTTGATTTAACATCAATACTTCGTGGATTGCCATACGGCCTTTATAACCCTCATGACATTTGTCACAGCCTTTTGCTTCATATATTTCATTTATATCTAAATTCAAACTATTTTTAAATACATTTTTTTCATAAGGGGTTGTTGCTCTTGTTCCTCTACAATAAGGGCATAATTTTTTACATAATTTTTGACTTATAATGCCTGTTAAAGCAGTACCAAGTAAATATCTTTCGATATTCATATCTAATAATCTTTCGATAGTGTTTAATGCACTATTTGTATGTATTGTAGATAATACTAAGTGTCCTGTAATAGAAGCACGAACTGCTATTCTTGCTGTTTCATCATCACGAATTTCTCCGATCATTATTATATCAGGGTCTTGACGAAGTATACTACGTAAACTTGCTGCAAATGTTAAACCTATATCACTTATAACTTGAACTTGATTAACTCCAGGTATATTCATTTCTATCGGATCCTCTACAGTAATAATGTTTCTATCAATAGTATTAAGTCTTTGTAGAATAGAGTAAACTGTTGTAGATTTACCACTACCTGTAGCACCTGTTACTAAAATAATCCCATTGGGTTGTTCAATCATTTTCATTAACTTTTTTAAATTAGTTTCATTAAAACCTAAAGTATCAATTCCTTGACTACTCATTGTATAGTCTAAAATACGGATAACAATATTTTCACCCATATTTGTAGGTAATGAACTAACACGTAAGTCAACATCTTTATCCTGAATTGTTTGTTTAATTGCACCATCTTGTGGTACTCTGCTTTCAGTAATATTCATACCAGCCAGAATTTTAACACGAGTAATCATATTCTTTTTAACATAAATAGGTACTTTAGCATAATTTCTTAACTCACCATCTATACGTATTCTAATAATAATACCATCTTCAGTTGGATTAAAATGTATATCTGATGCTTTTTTATCTATAGAATCAATAATAACAATATTAACTATATCAGTAATAGCAACATTTTCATAATCAAATGATTTCATAAAAGTTTCTGGAGTAGTATTATTAGATTGTTCTTGATTTGAAGCAATCACATCACTATATATATTTTCTTCATTATTCATAACACCGCTCCTTATTCTATAAATAATTATATAATTTTTTTTAATTAATATCAATAATTTTTATTGAAAAAAAAATACAATTAATATATAATATAGAAAATGCTTTGAAATTGAGGAGTATATTAACTATAATTTATAGAGAGTTAGTGGTTGGTGTAAACTAATAATTATATTAATAGAAGGTAGCAATGGAGCAGAATATTTGAACTTAAGTAGAATATTACGTTGAACGCGTTAAGTTTATAAGATGTATTATTACATAAATTAAGGTGGTACCACGATTCTTTCGTCCTTTGGCGTAAGAATTTTTTTATGGAGGTAAAATATGAATAAAGAGGAGTTAAAGAAAACTTTTAAGGAATATGTAGAAAAATATGATTTAGATGATAAAATGATAGAGTTAAAACTTACACACTCTTATCGAGTCATGGACTTAGCGAATGCGATAGCAAACCATGAAAATTTTAGCGAAAATGATATTGAAATTTCAAATATTATAGGTTTATTGCATGATTATGCTCGATTTCCACAATGGATAAAATATCATACTTATAGTGATTTAAAAAGTATAGATCATGCAAATTTAGCAGTAGAGATACTATTTGATGATGAAATTAAAAAATATACTACTAAAAAAGAAGATTACGACGAAATATACGATGCAATAAAATATCATAATAAACTATCTATTCCAAATAATTTAAGTCAGCATAACAAATTATTAACTAAAGTTATTAGAGATGCTGATAAATTAGATATATTTTACTTATATAGTATAGATAAAGAATTAATTGAAGAAGATGAAGGTGTTATATCAACAAATGTAGAAGAAGATTTTATGTCAAGAAAACAAATCGATAGAAGAGATGTAAATAATAAAATGGATAATATTATATTAAACTTATCGATGGTATATGATTTAAACTTTGACTATTCTTTTAGATATTTAAAAGATAATAAATTAATAGATAAAATATTTGATAATATGGAAAATAAAAAAATGTTAAAAAAATATTTTGATATTATCAATGAATATATTGATGAAAGATTAAATAAGAAAGGAAATGATTAATATGTTAGAAACTAAATATAATCATAAAACAGTAGAAACTGGTAGATACGAAGAATGGAAAAATAGAGGTTATTTTGAACCAACAAATAATGGAAAAGGTAAATTTTCAATAGTTATTCCACCTCCAAATGTA
The DNA here is from genome assembly GCA_045541255.1 of Bacilli bacterium. Taxonomy (GTDB): domain Bacteria; phylum Bacillota_I; class Bacilli_A; order RF39; family UBA660; genus UMGS1124. The sequence goes on from JAZQIU010000017.1 coordinate 37,627, forward strand.
ACTGGAAAATTGCATTTAGGACATGCTTGGGATACAACTTTGCAAGATATAATTATACGTTTTAAAAGAATGCAAGGATATGATACTTTATGGCTTCCTGGAATGGATCACGCAGCAATTGCAACAGAAGCAAAAGTAGTTGCTAAACTAAAAAGTGAAGGAATTAACAAATATGAATTAGGTCGTGAAGGGTTCTTAAAAGAGGCTTGGAAATGGAAAGAAGAATATGCTGAAAATATAAGAAATCAATGGGGAAAACTTGGATTATCACTTGCATATTCTAAAGAACGTTTCACATTAGATGAAGGTTTAAATAAAGCGGTAACAAAAGTATTTGTAGATTTATATAATGAAGGATTAATTTATAGAGGAGAAAGAATCATAAATTGGGATCCGGAAGCAAAAACAGCTCTATCTAATGAAGAAGTTATTTATAAAGATGTTGAAGGTGCTTTTTATCATATAAAATATTATTTAGAAGGCAGCGATAAATATTTACGCGTAGCAACAACACGACCTGAAACATTATTTGGTGATACTGCTGTTGCAGTTAATCCCAATGATGAAAGATATAAAGAATATATTGGAAAAAATGTTATATTACCAATTGTAAATAAACCTATTCCTATAGTAGCTGATGAACATGCTGATCCAGAATTTGGCACAGGTGTTGTTAAAATTACTCCTGCTCATGATCCTAACGATTTTGAAGTTGGCAATCGTCATAATTTAGAACGTATTAAAGTTTTAAATCCAGATGGAACTATGAATGATTTTGCTGGAATATATTCAGGCTTAGATAGATTCGAATGTAGAAAAAGATTGATAGAAGATTTAGAAAAACAAGATTTATTAATAGAAATTGAACCGATGACTCATTCGGTTGGACATAGTGAAAGAACTGGAGTTATGGTTGAACCTTATTTATCTAAACAATGGTTTGTTAAGATGAAAGAATTAGCTAATAGAGTTGTTGAAACACAAAAGAACGATGACGAGAAAGTTAATTTTGTACCTGCTAGATTTGAAAAAATATTAAATCATTGGATGGAAGATTGTCACGATTGGTGCATTTCACGTCAATTATGGTGGGGGCATAGAATTCCAGCTTGGTATAAAGATAATAGTGTATATGTTGGAGAAACAGCTCCTGAAAGTGATGGATGGATACAAGATGAAGATGTTTTAGATACATGGTTCTCAAGTGCTTTATGGCCATTCTCAACATTTGGTTGGCCTGATAAAACTGAAGATTTAATGAAATATTATCCAACAGACGTATTAGTTACAGGATATGATATTATATTCTTCTGGGTATGTAGAATGGTATTCCAAGGATTGCATTTTATGGACGAAAGACCATTTAAGGATTGTTTAATACATGGGCTTATTCGTGATAAATTAGGTAGAAAAATGTCTAAGAGTTTAGGCAATGGTGTAGATCCGATGGATGTTATAGATGAATATGGCTGTGATGCTTTACGTTTCTTCTTATGTTCAAATAGTGCACCAGGGCAAGATTTAAGATATGATGAAGAGAAAGTTAAAGGAGAATGGAATTTCATAAACAAATTATGGAATGCATCAAGATATGTTTTAATGAATGTTGAAAATTTTGATATGAAAGATTTCACATTGGATAATTTAACAATTCAAGACAAATATATTTTAAACAAAATGAACAATACAATTAGTCATGTTACAAAACATATGGAAAAATATGACTTTAATATTGTTGGAGCTACTTTATATGATTTTATTTGGACAGATTTCTGTGATAATTATATAGAAATGAGTAAATTTAATCCAAATAATACTACTAAATCAGTTCTTATAACTGTATTAATGAATATATTAAAAATGTTACATCCGTTTATGCCATTTGTAACAGAAGAAATATATTTAATGATGCCTAATAAAGATGCAGAATCAATTATGATAAGTTCATATCCAGAATTTAGTGAGTATTTTAAATTTGAAAATGAAGAAAAAGAAATCTTAAATATGTTAGAATATGTTACGTTATTTAGAAACAAATTACATGATATAAATTGCGGTAAAGAATTTGAAATTATTACTGACCTAGAAAATGATTTATTATTTAATTTATTAAAACTTAATGATAAATTAGTAACTACTTCTAAATATAATGATTCTGTTAGAGTAAGTTTATATGATTATGATATTTCTATCTATTTTGATAATAGTAGTAATTTAGAAAATGAAATTAAGGAATTAAATAAAGAAAAAGAAAATTTAATAAAAAGCATTGAAAGACGTGAAAAATTACTTTCTAATGAAAATTACGTTAACAAAGCACCGCAAAATGTAGTAGAAAAAGATAGAGAAACATTAAAACTCGAAAAAGAAAGATTAGATTTTATAAATAAGGAGTTAGAAACACTAAATAAAAATTAGTGTTTTTTCTTGAATTAATATAAAAAGTTTTATATAATCGATAATAGAGAGGAGTATAAAATGAAGTTAATAGGTAGTAGTTTAGCAATAGGTATATTAATTTTTATTTTCATATTTTTATTGATTATAATTGCTTCAAGCATTGTAGAGATAATAGGAAAATGGAAATTATTTAAAAAAGCAGGTAAAAAAGGTTGGGAAGCAATTATACCTTATTATAATACATGGACATTAGTAGAAATATCTGGTTGTAAATGGTGGTTTATATTTATAATTATAGGTAGTTCTCTAATTTCAGTAAATTTTAATTATAATATTAATGAAACAACAAATATAAGTATTAATTCTTTAGATTTAATAGGGAGTGCAATCAATTTTTTTGGAATGTTATGCATTAATTATAATATTTCAAAGAAATGCAATAAAGATATGTCCTATGCTATAGGATTAACTATTTTACCATTTATTTTTTATCCTATGTTAGGATTTGGTAAAAGTAAATTTAATAATGAAGTAAAGGTATCACCATATGGCGTGATAAAAGAAGGGGAGAGATAGTATGAATAGTAGTAATTTATATACAGCAAATATTAATAATATTATAGATGCCACAATGAATAGCGCCGCCATGACAGGGTTGTTATTTGGAATAATAATATTTGCGATAATATTAGGATTAATTTCCATAATCTCTTATTGGAAAATATTTAATAAAGCAGGTAAGCCAGGTTGGACTTCAATAATACCAATTTATAATTATATAGTAATGATACAAATAGCTAAATTATCTTTAATTTATTTATTGTTATTAATAGTACCATTAGTAAATATTTTTGCTATATTTAAAATAAATATTAGAATTGCCAAAAAGTTTGGTAAAACTTCTGGTTTTGGTGTAGGTATGACTTTGCTTTCTATAATTTTTATACCATTATTAGCATTTAGTGACAATATATACGAAGATAATATAAAAGAAGTTAAATCTACTATTGAAAACAATTCAAATATAATAAATGAAAACGTTGAAGAAGTAAAATTAACTCCTATTGAAAATAATATTAATGACATTAATCAAGTATCTGAAGTTACACCTCCAGTTATTGAAAACTCGAATGTAGAAACAAACCTTTCTATAAATAACGATGAATCTATTATAGAAGAAACAGCTAATGAAAATACTCCTATAATAAACGCATTTAATACTACTCCAACAGAATCAAATTTAATTGAAGAAACACCTACTTTAAATGTAAAAATAAATAATGATATTCCTGTTAATGAAACGGAAATATTATCTTCAGAAAATACACCTCAACCAATTACAGAAATACCAGTTGTAAACGAAAATATAAATCAAACAATAATCAAAAAAGTATGTAAAAATTGTGGTGAAACATTACCAAGTATTGTTTCTATATGTCCAAAATGTGGCACAGATAATGAGTAAACGAAAGTTTACTTTTTTATTTACTTTTATTTCTGAATAATTTATAATTAATAATAGGTGATATCTATGAATAATACAATAATAGAAAAAGATCGTAAAATATTATATTCATTAAGTAGAATAATTAAATTTACCAAAAATGAAGAATTACGTAAAATAGCAAGCGACTCATTTTTATACTTTATTGTAGATTTAGCGTTTGAAGAAAAAAAAGATATAAATATTTATGTAGAACAATTACAAAATTTAAATTTTCCTGAAATAGAAATAAAAGAATTTATTAATAAAATTAATAAAAATCACATAGAAAAAACAGAAACTCAACAAGAAAAAAAGACAACTGATTTAGAGACCTATATATCTGAAAATATTGATAAAGATCCTATTATGGCAGAAACATTTAGAAAAATGGAATCTAAATTAGTAGAAGATTTAAAGAATCCAAATGAAGCATTAATAAAAACATGGGTTAATAATTATATATCTTTTGCAAACAATTATAAAGATAAATTAGACAAAGATAAATTAGTTAAATATATGTACGAATTATTTAATAAATATGATTCTGAGAAAAAATATATAAATAAATTATCAGAATATATAATAGAAAACAAAGAAAATTCTTTAGACAAAAAAGAAGAAATTAAATCAGAAGAAAGTAAAGAAGAAAAACCTTTAAAGATATTGAATATTAAAAAAAGTTTTAAAAATAAAACAGAACTTTCTGTTTTAGGTGTTTCAGCTTTAATAGGCTTAGGTGGAACAGTTCTTGGCGTACCAGGACTATTAACTTTACCTATAGCAGCAATTATATGGAAATTATATAAAAATAAAGGATTGACAACATTAAAATTAAAAAACTTCTTAACACAAAACAATTATGAAATTGATGAAAACACAAAAGAATTAAAAGACAAAAATGGTGAAATTATAACAGAAGATAAAATAGGCAAATCCAAATATGAGATGTTAAAAAATTATTTATTTAAATTAAATGTAACAAAAAAAGAAGGAAAAATAAAGAAAGAATATAAAAAGAATAAAACTGCTTCAACATTATTAGGTTCAAAATATGTTGACAAATTAAAAATTTTCAAGAAAAAAGATCCAATTAATGAAACAGAAGTTGAAGCAAATCAAGAAATACAAAAAGGAATGGGGAAATGCTAAGTGATCGAAAATGGCTCTATTGTTGAACTATCAAATAACAAAAAATATATTATGACTGATTCATCCATTGAAAATGGAAGTATATATTATTTAGCATTAGAAGTTGATTATCAAACTGAAATGCCAAAAGAAGATAGTATGTTTTTCAAACATGGTGATAACAATACATTAATTCCAATAACAGATGAAAGTGATGTTGAATTTTTAAAAACAATGTTTGTAAACAAATTTTTAGATAGTGTTATGACAGAGGAAAATTAAACTTAAAGTTTAATTTTTTAAAATTTGTTTTTTAAAATTTATTATGATAAAATTTAAAAGAGGTGAATGTAGAAAATGGCAAAATATGATGAGAGTTCAATTAAAATACTTGAAGGATTAGAAGCAGTTAGAAAAAGACCAGGTATGTATATTGGCTCAACAGATAAAAGAGGACTTCACCATTTAGCATGGGAAATAATCGATAACTCAATAGATGAGATTATTAATGGTTTTGGTTCTACTATAAAAATAACAATAAATGAAGATGGAAGTTTAACAATTAAAGACAACGGTAGAGGTGTACCAATAGGGAAACATTCAAGCGGGAAAAGTACACCAGAAGTAATTTATACTATTTTGCATGCTGGTGGTAAATTTGAAGAATCAGGATACAAGGTGTCTGGTGGTTTACATGGTGTTGGTGCTAGTGTTGTTAATGCATTATCAGAGTGGATGGATGTTACAATTTATAGAGAAGGCATTATTAGTAATATTAAATTTAAAAACGGAGGCCATTTAGATAGTCCGTTAAAACAAATCGGTACTACCAAAATGACAGGTACTGAAGTAACATTTATGCCAGACAAAGAAATATTTAAAACAACTCAATTTTCATTTACAACTATATGTGAAAGAATGCAAGAAAGTGCATTTCTATTAAATAAATTAACTGTTGAAGTAATAGATGTTGCAGATGAAAAAAGCGCAACATATCATTATGATAATGGTTTAATTTCTTTTGTTGAATATATAAATGAAAACAGAAAAGAATTACATAAAGTTGTTCCGATACATGGAATAAAAAACAATATAGAAGTTGACATAGCATTACAATATACAGAATCATATAATGAAGATATTTTATCATTTGTTAATAATGTTAAAACTGGTGATGGTGGAACACATGAAGTAGGTTTTAAAACTGGTATTACTAAAGTATTTAACGATTATGCTAGAACAAATGGTATTTTAAAAGCTAAAGATTCTAATTTTGATGGTTCAGATGTAAGAGAAGGTTTAACAGCAGTTATAAATTTAAAAGTACCAGAAAAATATTTACAATTTGAAGGTCAAACAAAAGGTAAGTTAGGAACTCCAGAAGCAAGAAACGTTGTAGAAACTATAGTATACGATAATCTAAAATTCTTTTTAGAAGAAAATCGTGATACGGCAATATCAATTATAGAGAAAGCTCAAAAGAGTAAAAATGCAAGAGAAGCAGCTAGAAAAGCAAGAGAAGAAGCTAGAAATGGAAAAGGTAAAAAAGGCGAAGCAAAAAGTTTAAGCGCGAAATTAACTCCACCTCAAAGTAGAAATCCGAAAATAAACGAATTATTTATAGTAGAAGGTAATTCTGCAGGAGGAACTGCAAAAAAGAGTAGAGATAGAAAATTTCAAGCAATTTTACCTTTAAGAGGAAAAATTATTAATACTGAAAAAGCTAATCTAACAGATATATTTAAAAACGAAGAAATAAATACAATAATTCATTGTGTAGGCGCTGGAGTAGGAAATGATTTTGATGTTAAAGATATAAACTATGATAAAGTTATAATCACTACCGATGCCGATGATGATGGAGCTCATATCCAATGTTTATTATTAACATTCTTTTATAGATTTATGAGACCGCTTATAGAAACCGGACACTTATATATCGCAATGCCACCATTATTTAGAGTTGATTATAATAAAGAGACTAAATACTTTTGGACTAATGAAGAATTAAAAGAATTTACAAATGGTAAATCAAATTATAAAGTGCAAAGATATAAAGGGTTAGGTGAAATGAATCCTGGACCGTTTTGGGAAACTACAATGTGTCCTGAAACCAGAAATTTAATTAAAGTTTCTATTAATGATGCAGTATTAGCTGAAAAAAGAGTTAATACATTAATGGGTGATGTAGTAGAACCTAGAAAAGAATGGATTAACGAAAATGTTGAGTTTTCATTAGAAGATGATTATAGAATTAATTAAAAATTTATAAAATATAAAAAATTAAATCAAAAAAGAAAAAAGAATTCTAAAATGTGTAATAAGAATTCTTTTTTTGTTTTAAAAAATCATAATAATATTTATTTTTTGCTTTTTGATATATGTTTTTTAATTTGTTATTGTTGATTTAGAAAGGAGGTAAAATGCAAAATATAGTTTTTTTGATAGGGAGATTAGTTAATGATCCAGAATTAAAAAAGAGCGAAAAAGATAAAGATTATAGCACCATCACTTTAGCAGTACAACGTTCTTTCAAAAATTCAAATGGTATATATGAAACTGATTTTATTAAATGTAAATTATGGAATGGTATAGCTACTAGAGTACATGAATTCTGTAAAAAAGGAGATTTGGTAGGAGTAAAAGGAAGAATTCAAATAAGAAATTACGAAGAAAACACAGAAATAAAATATATAACTGAGATAATAGCGGATAAAGTTAGTTTTTTATCTAATAAAAATACTGAAGAAAAAAGATAAGAATTCTATTATCATGTTCTATAAAAAGGATCTATTAATGATAATTCTTTTTTCTTATCTTTTTCTATTTTTTCTAAACTATCTTTTCTATATTTAAGATCAGATAAACATATTAAAAAAGGTTTAATAATATTAAGTCTCTGTATACCTTCGCTAGGTAAAAAGAATTTTTTCTTTGAAATGCAACTATTTATATACATTAATTCAGGAGTCATAACCTTAGCACTTTCTGAATTGAAAAATGGTACAGATAATAATTCATCTTCTTTTTCTTTAACCGCATTACTGTGAATAATATAAGCATCTACAAAAATTAATCTTAATAAATAGCGTTTGAAAAATTCTACTTTATTTATATCAGACATATATTCTTTATTAATGTTAAAAATATCTTCATCATATTTATCGGTTTCAATGATTTCTAGAATAAATTTTATTTTATCTAAAGGATTATATTTTTCAAATAACTTAAAAAGTGTAATTCTTTCTAATTCTTTTAAGGTATAAACTAATTGTAAGTTATTTATATATTCAAAATAACTAGCATATTTTTTTATACAATCACTTTCTTTTAATAAATTAATTTCGTTATTTTTCTTTTTAATAATATATCTTATAGCGTTAATCAAACAAATTCTTTTAAAATTTATATCAGTAATATTTGTATTATTAATATCATTTTTATAATAATCAATATAATTAATATATTTCATTTTTTCAGATGCTTCACAAAATCCTAAAGAATATAAAATAGAATAATATAATAAATATGGTAAATAATTTCCGAATTTATTAAAAAATATATCTATAAGCTTATTAGGAATGTGCTCTTCATCAAAAATAATATTTAAATTTGATGCGTTTTCTAAATAACGATTTTTTAAATTCATTTCATAAACACTTATAAAAGAGTCTAAAATATTTTTCTCTAAAAAATTTAACATAAAAAACTCCCCTTTGAATAAAAAATATTATATTAATTATTAGTAATTAAATCAAGTCCAAATTTATATATTTTATTAAGGTGAGTTATGAAATATTTTAGATTAATTGGAATTATGTCGTTATTAGTTTTTTCTTTTTATTTAACAGATTTTGTCACAGAGCTGGCTATCAATACTAATCCATTAATGCAGACAATAAACAAAAATAGTAAAAATTATCGTGAAACTAGTGTAGATGCAATAATAGAAAACAATACTATAATTCCCGGAATAAAAGGTAAAAAAGTAAATGAAATGGAAAGTTTTTTAAATATGAAAGATTTTGGTTCTTTTAATATAAATTATTTAGTATATGATTCTATTAAACCAGAAATAAGTATTGAAGACAACAAGGATAAAATAATAATATCTGGGAATAAAAATATTAGACAAATAACAATTTTAATAAAAAATAATAATGATATAGAAGGATATGTACAAACTAAAAATATAAAATATTCTAAACTAATTACTACTAAAGATAATATAATAATAGGCGAAAATATAAATATAGAAACTAATAAAAAAATGTTTGAAAATTTAGATATACTTTTAAATAAAAAAGAATTAAATAAAAAAATATGTATTATAAATTATTCAA
>JAZQIU010000018.1:0-26573 GCA_045541255.1 Bacilli bacterium
AAAAAATATGATCAAAAAATAGTTACCCTCGACTTTTCTATCCTTTCTTTTAAAGAACCAGGAACAATTAATATAGAATTATCTACATATTCCATCATATACTTCACCTAAATATATTTTATCAAAAATATACTATAATTAAAATAAAGGATTAATCTTTAGAAATATCTTTTTTTAATTTATAAACTTTATTCTTATTATTTCTTTTACATTTATTTAAATCTCTTAGTAATCTTCTATAAATATTATAAATTTCTCTTAATCCACAAGCTTCATAATTATTTGTACCTTTAATATACGCTTCGATAAATTCTAAATACAACTTTATATCATTCTCATTTTTTATATTATTAATATTATCATTAAAATGTAGATAACAAGGAATATTTCCTAAAGCTTTTACAATTGATTTTGGATCTGTTATAGTACTATTTATTTTATAATCCTATAAAACTCTTTCTCTTAAATTATATATTAAATTTAATTCTTCGACGTATTCGTTATCTCTATTAAATTTTATCAATTCTTTTTGCCAACCATCTATTATACCTAAAACTAATGCAAAAAATTTATGTCTATATATTTGTTCATTTCTAAATAAAGTATTGGGATAACTAGTTCCTCCATATTTTACTGATTCTATGTCAGCCTAGAATATAAAGTACTAATAGTTTTTAAACTTTCTATATAATTTTCTAATAAAGCAATTATATTAGTGTCGTTTTTAATAAGAGATTCGTATTTCTTTTCAATTAATTTAGATTTTAATCTATGTAAAGTATATTTCTTTAAAGTTCTATCTTTCATATATTTCACCTTAAATATTTTATTCAATAATAATTAAATATTGTGTGATTTTTATGAACAAAAAAAGATAAAAATAATATTTTATCTTAATTACTATATGTACTTGTTAAATTAAAATGTTCTTCTAAAGTTATCCACTCTCCATTATTATAAAGTTTAGTTGCTAACTCTTCTCCAACATATCTTAAATGCCATGATTCATATTTATAACCAGTAATATGTTCTTTACCTTTGGGATATCTAAGTATATAACCATATTTATAACAATTGTTATTTACCCATTTACCTTCATCAGTATATTGAAAATCATCGCTTATACTATTTAAATCAAATGCTAATCCAGTTTGATGTTCTGAGTGGCCAGGTCTTGCACTATAAGTATCAGCAGCAACTTTACCATCTCTATTAACATATTTATTATAAAGGCTTTCTTGTAGATTATAACTTCTATAACCGCTTTGTATCCAAATATTTAAACCTAACGCAGTAGCATCTGCTTTCATTTCTTTATATTTTTCATATGCATCTTTATCGATACAAGTCGTACAATAATTTAATCCTGTAGCATCTTTATAAGTATTAGTTGGTACATAGTCTTTAGGTAAAGGATAAGATTTATTAACAATTAATATACCATCTATTATTTTTAAACCTTGAGTATTAGAAACAGTTGTATCAACTTTTTTAGTTGTAGTCGTAGAAGTGGTAGTTTTCTTAGTAGTAGGTTTGGTTGTAGTTGTTTCGGTAGTACTTGTAGATGTAGTATTTTTAGTAACTAAAGTAGTTTTAATCTCTTTATTACTATCTATCTTATTCATTAAACTAATTCCTCCTACTTTTACCATATAAAATATAAGAAAAATTATTACTGCAATTAAAACTTTATTTAAAACATTTCTTTTTTTATTTTTACTCTTTTTTAATAATGCAACTATTATTATTGCAATAGGAAAACCTACACCTAAAATATAAAAAATAATATTTAATAAAATTTTCATAAACTCACCTCTAATTATTTATAGAATGATGAACTATTGGAGAAGTTTCTTCTAAAGGTAAGAATGTATATCCATTCTCTAAACCATAAGCAACAATTTTTTCAACACTTTCTATATTTGCCTTTTTAATATCATGCATTAATACTACGGAATATTCATTCAAAGCCATACCATTTATAACATTTTCAAAAATTTTATTTGGATCAATAGTAGAAGTATCCATACTATCCACATTCCAATCAAAATAATAATATCCTAATTCAGTCATTTTATTAGCAATTTCAGTTATTATACCTTTATTAAATCTGCTTATTGTATTACTGCTACCTCCTGGAAATCTAAATATTTTAGAATAAAGTCCAGTTTGTTCATATATTACTTGATTAATATTATTAAAGTCATTCATATAGTTTTCTAAAGAACTATATATTGTTTTATAATTATGACTATAAGTATGTACAGCAACAGTATGCCCAGTTTCATATTCTTTTTTCATCAAATATTGATATTTAGAAAATTGATTTGTAACAAAGAATGTTGCTTTAACGTTATATTTATTTAATATATTCAATATTTCATCAGTATAACTTCCAGGCCCATCATCAAAAGTTAAATACACAATTTTACCATTTTTAGGAACTTGACTTATATCATTATAAACAATAACTTTTCTACTAACTATAGATTTATTACCAAACTCATCACTAATAGAATAATCTATTTTATATTCTCCAATTTTTGTATTATCTACATTACTATTAATATTAACTTTACTAGTTATATCACCTTCACAATTATCCGAAGCGCTATAACCTTTTTCTTTATATTCTTGATTAACAAATAGATAAATAGTGTTTCCACCAATTAACGATATAGTAGGGGCCTCAATATCTTTATATTCAATGTCTCTAAAAATTATTTTTTTATTTCCACTTGAATCACTAACAGAATAATAAATTTTATTATCTTTTATATTTTTTACTACTTTATCAGTTATATCCCCATCAACATTATCATAAGCTTTATATCCATCTTCTATATAAGTAGAATTTGGACAATAAGATGTATTAGATTTAGTTAATTCTATAACCGGACTATCTTTATCAACAAATTTTACTTCTCTAGTTAAAACTTTACTAGAATTATTGTAATTTAAACTATAATTTAAAAAATATTTACTTTGTTCTTCTACTTCTCTTTTAGTTATTTTTACATCTTTACTTATATCTTTACAAAATAATTTGAAATATTTATTACAATATTTTGCACTAAAACCTTTTTCTTTATATTCATCTCCAATTCTTACTTCAACAGAAGAATTGCCATTTAAAGAAAAAAATACTTTTTTTTCACTTAGTAAAATGAAAGATATAAAAAAAATTATTCCAAGTAGAAAAGAAAGTAATATTATGTATCTTTTTTTCATAACTCCTCACTTTACTATATAGAATAATTAATAAATATTATTAAGTTTCATTAATAATTATAAAGGCTCCAAACCCTTCAATAATAATACTAGCAACCATCATTAATGTAATTGCTGAATCGCTTAAGAATTCTCTATCCACAATTCTATTAGCTATCAAAGCAATAATTAAAGCTATAATTCCTAAGATTACAATAATAATACCTATACTTAATAAACTTTTATTTTTTATTTGTTTTTGAAATTTAGCATCTTCTAATTTTGTAGTATTAACATTATTAATTTCTTCTATAATTTCTTTTTCAACAATTTCTTGTTCTGTAATAGTATTATCAATATTTATAGAATTATTATCTTCCTCTAAAATAACTGTTTCTAAAACTATTGGTTCATTTTTAACAACTTCAACTTCTTTTGCTTTTTCAACTTTTGGAACAACTTTTTTTGTAGTGGTTTTCTTAACTGTTGTTTTAGGAGTACTAGTATTCTTTTTTGCAGTGCTAGTTTTCTTAGTAGTTGTATTCTTTTTTGTAGCAGTCGATTTTTTTGCTATTTCTTTTTTTACTGCAGTTTTAGTAGTTGTAGTTTTTTTTGCTGTAGCCTTAGTTGTATTAGATTTTGTTGTAGTTTTAGAATTAGTTTTCTTTTTTGATGCTGTAGATTTTGGTTTAACATTAGTCTTATTTTCTACTTCTTTCACTTGTTTTTGAGTATTCGCCATATAATATCACCTATAATCATTATAGTTAAATAAATGCTATTTTTCAATATAAAAAAACATTATTCGATAATTTTTACATATCATTTATTGACTAAAAATATAATTATGATAAATTATAAATAGGAGATGAATATATGAAAAGATATTTAAATATTTTATTGTTATTATTAATTAGTTTTACAATTGCTATTAATAGTGTTGAAGCTAAAAGTTATATTAAAGACTCATTCAAAATGGGAGACAATATAAAAGTTGAGGAAGAATTAGAAGGGACATCATTTATTGCCGGAGATAAAGTTGATTTAAATAACAAAATAAACGGAATAAGTTTTGTTGCAGGCAATGAATTAAATGTTAATTTCAATCAAGAATATATATTTGGTGCCGGTATGCAAATCAACATAAATAACGACATAGAAAAAGATGTTTTTTTAGCAGGAGAAAAAGTTACTATATCAGAAAATGCTAATTTAAAAAGAGATACTTATATTTTTGCAGATACATTAACTATAAAAGGAAATATAGATAGAAATATATATGTTTATGCAACGACAATTAATATTAAAGGTACAATTAATGGTAATATTTCTGTATCTGCATTAGAAATTAATATAGACGAAAATGCAAAGATATCAGGAACGTTAAAATATAATGAAGATGCTATTATAAAAGGAATAAATGAAAATATAGAAACAAAGACTTACAAAATAGAACCTGCTTCTTTAACTTTTAAAGAATATATTACAAACTTTATATCATCTTATATACACATAACATTGCTTGCAATAGTATTAGTATTTGTTTGTGAATCATTATTTAAAAAATCTTTGAGTTATACAGAAAATTTAAATGCAAAGAAAATCGCTACATTATGTGGTAAAGGCTTCTTAATATTAATAGGTGTTCCAATTATAGCAATGATGTTATTACTTTCTGGTGCTTTTGTATCTGTTGGTGTAATAGGTGCAATTTTATATGGAGTATTAATCTATATTTCTAATATTTTTACTGCTTATTTCTTAGCTGATTTATTAGATAAAAAAATATTTAAAAAGAATATAAATAGTTATTTACTAATGATAATTGGTTTATTTATAATTTATGTATTAGGAATGATTCCGTTAATTGGTGGAGTTATATCATTTATAAGTATGTTATTAGGAATTGGTATTTCTAGTAATATGATTTTAGAAATGAAAAAATAAAGTAAATAAAAAACTTTATTTTTTTTTATATAAATTAATTGACAATAGCTAAAAATATGATAAGATTAAATTGTGATAACACTTGTTATTTAAAAGGGGAGATAAATATGAGTGCTGTAACAAAAATAAAAAAAGAAGACTTACTTAAAGGTGCTATTAAAATTATAAGAACAAAAGGAATTGAAGAATTATCAGCAAGAAATCTTGCCAAAGTTTGTGAATGTTCTACGCAACCTATTTTTAGATTATTTAAAAATATGGATGAATTAAAAGATACAGTATATGAAGATGTATATGGAATACAAAAAAAATATCTAACTAATGGAGAAACCCATCAAGTTCCTTTTATAGGAGTAGGCTTATCTTATATAGAATTTGCAACAAAAGAAAAAAATTTATTTAAATTTTTATTTATGTCTATAAACTCAAAATATAATAATATATTAGATATGGCAGAAACAGAAGAAGGCCTAAAATATATAGAAATGATTGAAAAATCAACAGGTTTAAGTAAAGTTTCTTCAAAACAAATATATATTAATACTTGGCTTATTATTCATGGTATAGCTTCTATGATGGCAACTACTAATAGTGAACTATCAAAAGAAGAAACAGAAACAATTATTTTTGATGCTTTTAAAGGGTATAGACAAGCATTAATGAATAAAGAATTAAATAATAAATATAAAAAAAATGGATTATAAAACAATCCATTTTTATCTTTTATAAGCAACGATTGCGGTAATATCATCTAAATCTTTAAATCTATTACTATATTTACTCCAATTTTTATCTGATAATAATTCGGCTTTTATTTTATTTATACAAGTGCAAATATTATCATTTGTAACTTTTTTCATAAATTCATTTATATCAATATTTAATGCGTCAAAATAAAAACCATCTGTTGAAATAAATATTTTTTTAATCTCTTTTTTATAAAATTCTTTTAATATTGCATAATTAGTAGCTTCAACATCATCACTTGCAATATAGTATCCATCTTTAGAATTCATTTTTGATCTATTATTTTTTAACATGGTATCTACAATACTATCATTTTTGGCTTCTTTTATTGAAATATTATTTTTTAAAGATATCTCCTTCATTTTTTTGAAAACTTCATTATCTAAATTATTAATTGATGTGTTTCTAATAATTTCTATATTTTCATCATCATAATTTATATACACAACACAATCACCTAAAGAAAATAATAATATTTTATCCATGGTTTCATATATGATTAATAAACTAGAAGAAGGTATTTCATATTTTTCTAATGTTACATTTAAAGTTTTTTGCCTTTCTTTTATTAAAACTCTCATATAGGCTAAACCATTATTAACTATTTGTTTAATATCATTAATATCTTTAAAAGTTGATTTTTCTAAAATTCTATTTAAATATAAAGCTAAATTTTTTGTGTACCATTCTCCTGAAGTTAAATATTCATCTAATTCTTTATTGCCCAACCCTGTAGCACCATCCATAAGTATAGTATAATTTTTACCTTGTATTAACAAATCTTCATTTATTAAATGATTATTTCTCTTATCAATTTTTCCACCGGATAAACTAAATATATTATTCATACTATCACCTTTTTAAAGGTAACATACATATTAATTACTGTCAATTTTGTAAGACCTTATAAAATATTTTAAACTTAGAATCTAGTAATATAATTTCAACATCGCTAATATATAGTTATCACCATAAAAATAATTATATTATAAAAGTCAAAAAATTGTAAAATGATATTTTATTTGATATTATATTTTTGTGATAAATATGAAAAAAAGAGACAAATTAGAAATATTATATGAAGATAAACAATTAATAGCAGTTGTAAAACCTAGTGGATTACTAACTATAGGTACTGATAAAGAAAAAGATAAAACTTTATACAGAAAAGTTAGTGACTATGTAAAAAAACAACATAAATCAAACAAAGTATTCATAATACATAGATTAGATAAAGATACTAGTGGCATAATTCTATTTGCAAAAGATGAAAAAGTAAAAAGAATATTACAACATAACTGGGATAAAACTATTAGATATTATGTTGCTTTAGTAGAAGGAAAAGTGACTACATCAGGCACTATTAAAAACTGGTTAAAAGAAACAAAAACTTTATATACTTATTCATCAAATAAGAAAAATGATGGAGTATTAGCAATTACAAAATATAAACCGATATTATCTACTAAAGAATATAGTTTACTTAATATAGAAATATTAACTGGTAGAAAAAATCAAATTAGAGTGCATATGAAAGATATAAATCATCCAATAGTAGGAGATAAAAAGTATGGTAGTATTAAAAATCCAATAAGAAGAATGTGTTTACATGCTTGTTATTTAAAATTTATACACCCAATAACTAATAAAGAAATAATATTAGAAAGTAATTATCCAACAATATTTGATAGACTTATTAATAAAATGTAAATACAAGTAAATTAATTGCGAAAAAGCATAAATTATGATAATATGATATATAGATAAAATATATCTTTATAGATAGGAGTTTGATTATGACAATACAAGAAAGAATTCAAAAAGTATTAATAGATATAGAAAAATGTTTTCCAGAAGAATTAGATAAAATAAAAAATATTTTAGGAAATATTCATGATGAACCTACACTGATTAGAGAATTGGAAAGTTTAGAACAAAAAATAGAAAAACATAAAAAAACATATACTAATACATACTATTCAAATGAAGAAAATGAGACTTATTATGCTGATGTAGAAGAAGATAATTATGTTTATGATGCTGCTAAACCAGAAGAGTCTGCAATAATAGAAGAAAGTTTAGAAGAGGCAACAAAAGATTACATAGATGTTGCTCCACAAAGAGAATATGGTAATGGTTTAATTGGAAAAATAAAAAAACACATAGATTTAACTCCGACAATCGATATACACGATGAAAAAGAATATGGTAATTTTATTTACGGTGATGTTGTTTGGGATGACCAAATTGGATATAGAGTAATTGAAAATGAAAACGGACTATTTCATGTAATACAAAAAGAAAGTAGCTATTTTATATATCCTTCTAAAAGATTGAATTTAAATAATCCAGAACATGTTGATTTATGTAATGATTTATTCAAATGTGATAGAAAAAAAGGGTTTATTGTTGGCGATGAAATAGAGTTAGATAATGTAGAACCAGCAGAAATATTTATGCCTTTTGTATCAGTTATAGATGATCAATTAAATCAAACAACATATAGTGATGTTTTAATTGGAGAAGGAATAGGCTTAGATGAAACATTTAAAGATGGATTAATAAAAGATGTAGAAGCTCCAAAAGTAGAAAACAAATTAACAAAAGGAAAAATTAGTGTCAAATCTATTGAACATGAAGGATTTACATTCCAAGAAGAAATAATTTTAGAACCAGTAAAATATATAGATGGTACATTTATACCATATCCAAGAGAACAAAAAACAGATGAGTCAATTAATGATTACACAAACTTTTTAATAGCGCATTATAATAGATATGGTTATACAGTAGAATTTGATAAAGATGGAAAACCTATATATCCTCATGAAACTGAAAAGGAAGTTAACGAAACAATAGAATCACAAGAAACTTTTGATGATAAATTTGGTATAAGAAAATTCTTAGAATCTAGATATAATTTTGAAGGAGATTTAGCAAATTTAGAAGTTTCTGTAATGTTAGCTTATTTAAAAGCATATAAAGAGTATTTAAAAATAGTAAAAACAAGTAATCCAGAAGCTTTAGAATATATTGATGAAAATTTAAAAGCAACAGAAGAAGCGATTGAAGATATTAAAGAACAAAAATTATTTTTATAAAAAGGAGTTATATTATGGAAGAAAAATTTGAAGAATTATATAAAGATTTTAAAAGAGTAGATTTAAAACATAATAAAGTGATGGAAAGATATAAAACAGAACCTTCAGACAAAGGGAATTTTTACATAGATGAAAACAATTTATATCCTTCTGCAAATATTTTGGATGAAGATAATAAAGACTACTATGAACAATTTTATGATTTTGATTTAGAAACAATAAAAGATTTAGATATAAAAGCTTTAGAAATAACTCCTGCTAAAATATCTAATGGTTCAATTGAAAAAGGTTCTATTAAAGTAAAAGAAAAAGAAGAAACCATTGAAGAACCAACAGAACAAGTTGTAGAAGAACCAAAAGTAGAACCTGACGAAAAATTAGAAGAATCTAGAAGAACTGCATTATTTATTTTAGACAATTTTAAAGAAAAAACTCCAGAGTTTGATAAAGAAACTAGAGAAAGAATTCTAGAATGTCAAGATTTAGAATCTCTTAGAATAGAAATAATGAATTTAAATAATTATATTGCAATGGACGTAAAAATGAGAGAAAAAACTGAAGAATTTGCAGAAGCAGCAAAAAAAGATGATACTGCAAAAGTAGAAACATCTACTTCAAATGATGCAACTACAGGAGAAACAACTACAACAACTGAAGAAGTTAAAGACAATTCAGAAGAGTTAAAAGAACCAACAACAGAAGTGGGAGAAGAAACTATTGAAGAAATAACAGAACAAGTTGTAGAAGAACCAAAAGAAGAAATAAAAAATGATATTTCATTTGATTATTATGGGAAAACAGAAATAGAAAATATTAAAAAAGATTTAATGAATAATATTACAGATTTAAGATATTCTATTTTAGAACAAAAGAAAAAGATTGAAGTAAAGAAACAAAAATTAGAAGCGGTATTTAATCCTATGAATGTGTTAGATCCAGAATGGGCAAAAACACGCAATAAGTTAGATGAAGAAAGATATAGATTAAATAGAATAGATAATTTAATGAATGGTGAAAATTATAAAGCATTATTAGAAATAGAGAATGCTATTAATAGTATTACAATTGAGCATAATACAGATACAAAAAGATATCATTTTACATCTGGTATTAATCCTTATGAATTGTGTAAAAAAACTGCTGAATTATTAAGTAAGATATCTGAAGAAATTAAAACTCAAAATTTAGGCAGTAAAAAATTTGAAGAATCTATAGATAACAAAATACAAACTATAAATAATAATATGAAGAATTTATATTCTAAAATGGGATTCACAGCTTCATATTCTGATATAAAAACTATAGATGATATGATTAGCTATTTAGAAAATCAAATAGCTGACTGGAAAGACCTTGAAAAAATCCAAGGAAAATCTTATGAA
The DNA here is from genome assembly GCA_045541255.1 of Bacilli bacterium. GTDB lineage: Bacteria > Bacillota_I > Bacilli_A > RF39 > UBA660 > UMGS1124. Next base: position 10,388 of record JAZQIU010000018.1, read on the forward strand.
AAAGAAATAAATGAAGCATTATATGAAATTGAAGTGATTTCTGATATAAAAACTAGATATGGTAAAATTAATTATTTAAAAAATCAAATAAATCATTGGAAAGATCTTGAAAAAATTCAAGGAAAATCTTATGAAAAAGAAATAAACGAAGCATTATATGAAATTGAAGTAATTAAAAACACAATAAAATCTTTAATTAACAATTTACCAGAAGAATCTAAAACTAAGATTACAAATATAGATGAAATAAAAAGTATTATTGAAGATATTGAAAATAAAAAAGAAGAAGAAAAAGAAACTCAAGAAGAAACATATAGTGATAGAGAAGAAATTATTGAAACAATAAAAGGAATTGTATCTTCAATTGATAGTTCTATGTCAGAAGAAAAAATCAATGAAATTTTCAATAAAATTGAAAACCTTTTAATAGGATTAAATAAAATGGATCAAAAAGTTTTTGAAGAAAAATATAATAATGCAAAAACTGAAGAAGAAAAAGAAAAATTAATTAAAGACAGAGAAAATCAAGTTGAAAGTTACAGAGATTTATTAAAGCATGATGATAAAGAAATAGAAAAACAATTAGGAGATAGATTTAATCCTCTAATAGATAAATTTAAAAATGAAATTATAAAAGATAAAGATAAGAGTGATGATACAAATAAAAATCCTGAAACTCCAGAAGATGATAAAGAAAAAACTGATGAGCCTCCTAAAAAAGGCAGATTAAAAGTTATAGCAAAAAAAGCTTTAAAATGGATGAAAGAACACAAATTGGCAACAATTGCTATAGGTTTAGCTTTAACTACATTATTAATATATACTGGAGTACCTCAATTTCAAATGATGATAAATTCAGCATTATGGAATGTTGGTTCAAAACTTGGATGGGGAGCTTCAACTTTAGGAAAATTACATAGTACAAACTTAGGTTTATCTAAAACAATTGCTAATGGCGCTTATATTTTTGAAGAAGTATCAGGAGCATATACTTTGGGTGGTGCTGCTGGTGCACAAGCTCTTTACGGTGCGGGAGCCGCAAATTTAGTAGGAGCATTAACTGGATTAGTTGGATTAGGCGGTATTGGTGGTGTTGCTACCGTTGCGGCTTCAATAATAAAGAAAATTAAAAATAGAAAAAAGAAAGAGGAAGAGCCAGAAAAAGTAACTCCTATTGAGGATAAAGTTGAAGAAAAAGAAGAAACTGTTGAAGAAACAAAGGAAAAAGATAAAGAAATAGAAAAAGAAAATGAAAAATCTACAACAGTTGAAAACGATAAAGAAGAGAAAAAGGCTACTTCTTTAACAAGAGAACAAACTGTTGAAATGTTCAAAGAATTACTAGAAGAAGAGAGAAAAAAAACTTCTGAAAAAATGGATGAATTAATGCAAAAATTAATTGAAAAGGATAAAAAAATTGCAGAATTAGAAGCTGAATTAGAAAGACTTAAAGCACAAGGATTAAATCCAGAAGAATTAACAGAAGAAATTGAAGAAAGAAAACTTGGAAAATAAGTAAGGAGTAACTATGGAAAAAGATACAATAATTACATTAGAAGACAATACAAATTATGCTTTACTTGACGAAACTATTATTGAAGGAAGAAAATTCTTCTTTGCTGTAAAAATAGATAGTAAAACACAAAATCCAACAACAGAATATGAAGTATTTGAAGAAGAACAAGAAGGTGAAGATATCTATATGAGTGCTTTAGAAGAAAGTGACTTTAAGCAAGCAATTCTTATAGATTTCACAAATAATTACATGCAAATGGTTGGTGAATTAATGGAAGAAGCAGAATAATGCTTCTTTTTTATGTATATAATTGTAAATGTTAAATTTAAATATTGTTATTTTTAAGCTAATCAAGTTATAATGATTATGAGGAAGTGAAACGATGAATATTTTAGTAAATGATGTTAATATATTTTATATAATATTAATAACTTTTGTATCTAGTTTAATATTGGTTCCTTTGGTAAGGGATATTGCAAAGCATATAAATGCGATAGATATTCCAGACAAAAGAAAAGTTCATAAAAAACCAATGCCAAGATTAGGAGGATTAGCGATTTTTCTATCATTTTTAGTAGGATATATGTTTTTTGCTCCGTTAACAACCCAAATGATTTCAATACTTATTGGAAGCTTTCTTATTATATTATTAGGAATAATAGATGATATAAATCCATTAAAGGCAACTACAAAACTATGGGGCCAAATATTAGTAGCGATAATAATAGTGTTTTTTGGGAATATTTATATTACAGATGTATCATTGTTTGGAATGAATATAGTTTTAGATGGTTGGGCTTATCCGGTATCTATATTATTCATAGTTGCGTGTATTAATTCGATTAATTTAATTGATGGCTTAGATGGTTTGGCAGCCGGAATAAGTTCAATATACTTTATAACAATTATAGTTTTATCATTACTTTTAGGTAGAACTGATAATTTAGGCTTTATATTATGTTTAATCACATTGGGAGCAACATTAGGTTTCTTATATTACAACTTTAATCCTGCTTCAATCTTTATGGGAGATACTGGTAGTATGTTCTTAGGATTTATGATAGCAGTAGTTGCTTTACTGGGGTTCAAAACTGCAACATTAACATCATTTATGGTACCAATCTTAATTTTATTTATACCGATATTAGATACATTACTTGCAATATTAAGAAGGTTAATAAAAGGGGAATCTATTGGTAAACCAGATAAAGAGCATGTACATTTTCAATTGTTAAATAAAACTTCTTCTGTAAAAAAAACAGTTGTTATTATTTATATCATAAATATTCTGTTTAGTTCAGTGTCAGTACTATATGCAATTGGTAAAACAGATATAGCAATGTTCTTATATATAACATTGATGATTATAGTAATTATATTTATATTTAAAACAGATATTTTATATAAACACGAAAGTAAACAAAAAAATAAATAATGTTTACTTTTTTTTATATGAATTTTGTACTATAATTATTAAGAGACAAATAAAAAATTAGGTGGTAAAATGTTTAGTTTAGAAAAATTTATAAAATATCTAACGTTATTTTTAATGATAATATTACCAATATTAGATATGACATTCTTTTTTAGTAGAATAACAACATTAGCAGAAGTACTTATTATATTGTTACTATTATTATTAACTCTAATAAATAAAAAAGAATCAAGAAAAAAATTTATATACTTATTAGCATATTATTTTGTAATTCTTATGTATCTAATAATTAATTATTATAGAGCTGGGAATTTTAATTCATTATTTCCTAATGATTTTAATTATAGTTTATATAACGAATTAACAACAATAATTAAATTATCTATGCCTGCAACTCTTTTATTTATTTTAAAATATCAAAATATTACTAAGAAAGAATATTTTAATATTTTAAAATATTGGACAATATTTATAAGTGGAACAATAATCATCACAAACATATTTAAAGTAGGATTAAGTAGTTATGGTATAGGAAGTATAACATATAACATATTTGAATGGTATAAAAAACCTTATTATTTATATTCAGCAAGTAAAGGATTCTTTAATTATGCAAATCAACAATCTTGTATATTGATAATGTTATTAGTTATGCAAACATATTTATTCTTTGAAGAAAAAAATAAAAAAACAAGTTTGTTTTATTTAATTATATTAGTTATTTCAATGCTAATGTTAGGAACAAGAATATCATCACTAGGTGGATTATTAGTATTAATATTTTTATCATTATTTTATTTTGCTTATCAAAAACTAATAACTAAACAAAAATATAATATAAAAAATTTGTTGATTTTAATACCAATATTAATATGGGGATTACTGCTTTCTATTTCTCCATATGCAAATAGAAATAATGAATTATACACAGAACCTGTAACAGAAAGTACGCAAAATTCAACTAATAATTCAGAAGAAGAAAGTAATGATATAAAAGAAGTTAAAAATGATAATGAAATAAACATGCAAAAATTTGTTGATAATAATCATAATCCGGATAGATTACCTGAAATGTTTTTTAAAAATTATTATTCATATGAATATGACCCTAAGTTTTGGTATGATTTTGTAAAGAATACAAATATAAATGATATAAATTATAGAATGATAGAAATTAATATAATAAAAAGAGTAAAAGAAATAAATAATAATAAATTAGATGATTATTTTGGAATTTCTAACTCAAGAATACAAAACATAGTTAATATAGAAAGAGATTGGACGTTACATTATTATGCATATGGCATTATCGGTTCGATAATATTGTTAATTATTTATCCGATTTTATTATCTTTTATAATCAAAAAAATATTTAGAGAAAAAAGAATATTAGATATATTTATAGCGTTCTCAGTATGTTTATTTATATTCTGTTCTTATTTATCTGGAAATATATTAAATTATATAATTACACTAATACCTTTAATATATATTTTTAATGGTATGAATGTAGATAAAACCTAGAAAACATTGATAATGATTATAAATTTTTGTATAATTATATTTAGAAAGGATTGTTATGAAAAAGATTATTAATAATTTAAAATATACATATAAGAAATATGGTTTCTTAATGAAACAACTTATAACTAGAGATTTTAAAGTTAAATATAAAAGAAGTGTACTAGGAGTTGTATGGAGTTTATTATATCCTATATTAACTATGGCTGTCATGGCAGTAGTATTTACTAATGTATTTAAATTTTCTACTCCTGGAGTAAATTATTTAGTTTATTTGCTAAGTGGCTTAGTTTTATTTAATTATTTTAGTGAAGCATCTAATCTAGCGATGAGTAGTGTAGTTGCCAACTTTAGTTTAATAAATAAAGTATATATACCTAAGTATATTTTCCCTTTATCAAAATGTTTATTTGTAGGGATTAACTTTTTATTAACTTTAATACCTTTATATGTAATTATTTTCTTAACAGGAACTGGTGTTAATTTTTATCATTTATTATTACCATATGTTTTTATGTGTTTATTATTATTCACAATTGGTATAGGATTTATTTTAGCAACTATATCTGTCTTTTTAAGAGATATGTTTTATATATATGGAGTAATCATAACTTTATGGACATATTTAACTCCTATAATGTATGATGTTTCTATTATTCCAGCAAAATTCCAAATATTTATGAAACTTAACCCTATGTATTGGTTTTTAGATTTTGCAAGACAAATAATTTTATATAATCAAATGCCAGGAGTTCGTAATTTTCTATATTGCGCTGTATTTGGAATAGGGTTCTTGTTAATAGGAATTTATTTCTTTAAAAAGAATCAAGATAAATTTATTTATTATGTATAGGTGATATTATGGACAAAAAAGAAAATATGATAGAAGTAAATAATGTATCAATGAGATTTAACTTAGGTATTGAGAAAGGTTTCTCAATAAAACAAGCTTTTGTTGATTTATTTGATGCAGAAAAAAGAAAAGAAAAAAAGAAACAAGAAGAATTTTGGGCATTGAAAGATGTAACTTTTGAAGTTAATAAAGGTGAAGTAATTGGTTTTATAGGTAGCAATGGTGCAGGTAAATCTACTTTATTAAAAGTAGTTGCAGGAGTTATGAAGCCTACAAAAGGTGAAGTTAAAGTTTATGGTAATATATGCCCTATGATTGAATTAGGAGCAGGTTTTGATATGGATTTAACTGCTAGAGAAAACATTTTCTTAAATGGTTCAGTTATGGGATATTCTCAAAAGTTTATTGAATCAAAATTTGATGAAATTATAGAGTTTTCTGAATTAAGAGATTTTATTGATGTACCTGTCAAAAATTTCTCATCAGGAATGGTTGCAAGATTAGCATTTAGCATAGCGACTATAGTAGAACCTGAAATTTTAATTGTAGATGAAATACTTTCTGTTGGAGACATTGCGTTCCAAGCTAAATGTGAGGAAAAAATGAAAAATATGATAAATAACGGAGCCACAGTATTATATGTATCTCATTCGTTAGAATCAATTAGAACAATATGTAATAAAGTAATTTGGTTAGAAAAGGGGAAAGTTAAAAAAATAGGAGACGCTTCTATTTGTAGTGAATTTGAAAATCATTTATTAAAAAAAGGGGAATAATATGGATTTAGAAACAAGAGCAATAAACATATTAAAAAAATTTAATATTATTAAAATCACAAAGAAAGCATTAGAAATTAAAGATAAAATAAAAAAGAAACCGGTTTCAAAAGAAATAGAATATTTAAATAAATATATTAAATATAACGAAAATTTATTTGAAACTGAAATAAGAAAATCAATTCATCCACAATTGAAAAATATAAACAAAAAAATAAAAGAAAAAAAATATAAAGGTATAATAATATACCCTTCAGCTGTAAAATGGGAACCAGTACAAAGGCCCCATCACATATTAAGAAAATTAGGAGAAGAAGGATATTTGTGTTTTTTCTGTGAAGAAGATCAAGAAGAATTTACTATAAATGAAAAATATAAAAATGTATTTTTGGTAAATAAACAAGAAAAATTATTGCCACTAGTAAAGAATACTAAAGTAATAATATTAATGACCTATTTTTTACAATATTTATATGCTAAACATATTCCAAATAAAATTTTGTGGATGGATATAGTAGATAAAATTGATTTTATGTCATTATATAATGAATATTCAAAATTATTGTGGAATGAAGCGATAGATAGTGCATTAATTTTGACATATAGTGCAGAAAATTTAAAAAAATATTTAAATAATAGAGAAGATGCAATTTTATTAGAAAATGCAGTCAATATAGATGATTTTAAAATATCAACAAAAATTATTCCAGATGATATAAAACACATAATAAGTAATGATAAAAAGATTATAGGATATTATGGTGCAATAGAAGAATGGTTTGATTTTGATATAATCAAAAAAATAGAAAAAAAATATAATGTTGTCATAATAGGAAAAATAAATCCTGAATTAAATATAGAAAAATATAATTTGAAAAATACATATTTTTTAGGGCCAAAACAATATGAAGAATTAAAAAATTATGCACAATATTTTAACATAGCAATGATACCATTTAAAATTTCAGAAATGACAAATTGTGTGTCACCAGTAAAATTTTTCGAATATATGGCTTTAAATAAACCAGTAATATCAACAGATATTAAGGAAATGAAAAAATATAAAAGTGATATTATCAAAATTGTAAATAAGGATAATGTTTTAGATAACATCGAAGAATTATTATTGTTATCAGATGATAATATAATTAAAGAATGTAATAAAATAGTAGAAAAAAACACTTGGAAAAAAAGGGTGGATAAAGTAATTGATTTATTTTAGGAGGTATTTATATGAACGATTACGATTACAGAAGTTATAGAATTTTAAATAAATTGAGGGTTGTACCATTAGTAAAAGCGGCATTAATTGCTAAAGACAGTGGAATAAAGGGAATTAATTCGAAGATTAAAAGTAGAAAAGAATGGAAAAAAGCTGCAAATATAGATACTTTGATTTATAAAGATATTAGTTTTCCAAATGGGACTATAGATATTGTTGTAGATGAAAAATATGATATTAGCGAAATACAAAATATGTTAGAAAAATTAGATATTAAATATAATTTATTCTATATAAATAATAATCCGACAAAAAAAGATAATTATAAAGAAATAACTACAACATTTTTCAAACAATATTTTTTGTATAGATCATTCATATTTATATCAGATAACAAAAAAATTATAGAAAATTTTTATAATTGTATAATTGTAAAAAAGAATGAACAAATAGTTAATAAAATAAAAGATTTATTAAATAATATAGAAACACTTAAATTATTAGCTAATTATAATAACGCCAATAACATTACTGTAAAAGCTTCAACTTTCCTAGATTATAAAGGTACTAACTACTATTCTGGTGGGGCTGAAAGATATTTAGTAGATTTACATGAAGTATGCAAAAAAATGGGATATAATTTAGACATTTATCAAAATGCAGATATACCATACTTTCGTAAGTTTAATAATATAAATGTAATTGGAATGGCTACAAAAAAAGTGCCATTAAATTATTCAATGGAATATATTAAAGAACAAGCAAAGAATTATACATGTGCTACAAGATATTTTTCACAATTACACATATATTCAGCATTCTTTGAATGTTATCCATATTGTATTGGACCATCAATAGGTATTAGTCATGGTGTTGCATGGGATAGTCCAATGTGCAAAAAAACCAATGGTGAAGATTTCTGGCTAAGAAATGAGAGAATGATAGAAAGTGCAGCAATGTGCGATAAAATGGTTTCAGTAGATACTAATACAGCAAATTGGTTTCAAACAGTTGATTATGAATTAGGAAATCAAAGAGTAAAAGTTATTCCAAATTATGTAGATACAAACGAATTTTATCCTAATAAAACAAAAGAAAATAACGATAAAATTGTAATTACATATCCTAGAAGATTATATGAACCAAGAGGAATGTATTTATTGTTAGATATAATAGATGATTTATTTAAAAAATATCCTAATATAGAAATTCATTTTGTTGGAAAAGGCTTCGATGAAGATGTTCAAAATATAAAAAATAAAATAGCAAAATATCCTGATAGAATATTCTGTTACAGCCAAACACCTGATAGAATGCATGAAGTTTATAAAAAATCAGACATTTCTCTTGTACCAACTTTATATAGTGAAGGAACAAGCTTATCGTGTTTAGAAGCAATGGCTACAGAAAATATAGTTATATCAACTAGAATTGGTGGACTTACAGACTTAATAATAAATGGATATAATGGTTATTTAATTGAACCTACTAAAGAAAGTTTATTAAAAACTTTAGAAAGCGTTTTAGATAATTATGATAAACAAAAAATTATCAAAAAAAGAGCAAGGGAAACAGCTGAAGTATTTAACAAGAATAGATGGTCACAAAGTTGGACAGAAATAATAAAAGATTTTGATTTAAAAGAAAAATCAGAAAATATAGATTTAGTAGAATTTTATGTAAAAGATGTCACTAAAATGTCAAAGAAAACATTTGAACTTGTAAAAAAAGAATTGTTAAAAAATCAATTGATTTATATAAGAAGTAAAAAAGAAATAACAGAAGATAAAATTAGTGGTGGCTTAATTCAAGTGGTGCCATGGAATGAAGAAATTGTAAGCACCGCCAAAAAGATTTACGTAGAAAAATCATTAGAAGATAAAATAGATAGACCAGAAAAAATTGAATTAATATAAAGAGGGTGATTTATTTGAAGATATTGGTGGTTTGTGAAAATTTTAATAATGGTGGATTAGAAACACAAATAAAAACTTACTATGATAATTTACCTAATGATATAGAAATGATATTTGCATTTGGAAATTATACAAGAAAGATTACGCTCGAAAATGCTAAAGTATACGAAAATTTTCACTTTTCTTATTCAGATAATATTAAAGAATTTTGTGAAGATGTTGATAGACTGGTAAACATTATAAAAGAAAATGATATAGATGTTATACATGTCCATCCTTATTATTCGTTTTTTGCGGTATTGTTAGCTAGCCAATTAACTAAAACAAAGCTTATATATACATATCATGGAGTAAGTAGTTTTAATTTCATAAAAACACCTATAAGCTCTGCAATGTTTTACTACGCTTTTGAAATAGGAGCAATTGCAAGTGTATTATCTGTTAATATAGATGGAGTAAACACATTTAAAAAGATATCTAATAGTAAAGTAAATATAAACCTGTTCCCTAACCCTATTGATTTAGAAGTTTTTGAAAATATAAAATATAAAGATAATAAAAAATGGGCTTTAGTCTCTCGAATAGATACTGATAAAATAAAAGAAATAAAATTAATAATTTCAAAAATGCAAAATTATAATATAAAACATATTGATATCTATGGGGATGGCTCACTAAAAGAAGACTTATCAAAATTTATTATAGATAATAACTTAATCAAAAAGGTCACTTTAAAAGGATATTCAACCAATTTAAAAGAAGATTTGATAAAAGGATATAATGGTGTGATTGGTATAGGAAGAGTAGTGCTTGAGGCTTTAACTTTGGGTATGCCAACATTATTAATAGGTTTTAACAAAATTACTGGTTTTATAAATAAAGAAGTGTACAATGAAATAAAAGATAGTAATTTTACAAACATAAAATACAATAAAATTAATTATAAAATGCCTACAAAAGAAGAAATAAAATTAATACAGAAAGATATAAGAGAAAAAAATGATATAAAAGTATTAATAGAAAAATATAAAGAAATTATTAATAATTCTAGTAGTTTATATGTACAAAATTTAGAGGAATTATATAAAGAGATTAAAAAAATATCACAAAATGATCAAATAGCTATATGTGCATTCCATAAAGAAAAATTAATTTATGATTTAATATATGAATATATTGGAAAATATACACTTACAGCAGAAATAAGTAATATATTTGTAAATGCCAATTTAGTATATGAAATGTATGATTTAATTACAATGAGAATGAATGAATTGAAAGGAAGTATAAAAAATGAAAAAAGTTAAAGTAATGAGTATTTTTGGAACAAGACCTGAAGCTATTAAGATGGCTCCACTTGTTAAAGAATTAGAAAGAAGAGAAGAAATAGAAAGTATTGTTTGTGTTACTGCACAACATAGAGAAATGTTAGACCAAGTTTTAGAAACATTTGAAATTAAACCAGATTATGATTTAAATATTATGAAACAAGGACAAACACTAGGAGATGTAACTACTAGAGCACTAAATGGAGTAGAAGAAGTTATTAAAGAAAGTCAACCAGATATAGTTTTAGTACATGGAGATACAACAACAACATTTGCGGGAGCATTAGCAGCCTTCTATAATCAAGTTGCTATTGGTCACGTTGAAGCAGGATTAAGAACTTATGATAAATATAGTCCATTCCCTGAAGAAATGAATCGTCAAATGGTAGATTGTATGACTGATATGTATTTTGCTCCAACTGAATTAAGTAAAGCAAATTTACTAAAAGAAAATATAAATGAAGAAAAAATTTATATAACAGGAAATACTGCTATAGATGCAATGAGTACTACAGTTGATTCTGATTATACTCATCCAGAATTAGATTGGATAAACAATAATGAAAGAATGATTCTTTTAACTGCTCATAGAAGAGAAAACTTAGGAGAACCAATGAGACATATTTTCAAAGCAATTAGAAAAATTGTTGATGAGTTTGAAGATGTTAAAGTGATATATCCAATTCATATGAATCCGAAAGTAAGAGAAGTTGCAAAAGAAATATTTGATGGTTGCGATAGAGTAAAATTAATAGAACCATTAGAAGTATTTGATTTCCACAATTTCCAAAACAAATCATTTATAATTTTAACAGATAGTGGCGGAATTCAAGAAGAGGCTCCATCATTAGGAAAACCGGTATTAGTTTTAAGAGATACTACAGAAAGACCAGAGGGGATAGATGCTGGAACTTTAAAACTAGTAGGTACTGATGAAGATGTTATTTATGAAGAAACAAAAAAATTATTAACAGATAAAGAACAATACGAAAAAATGAGTAAAGCATCAAATCCATACGGAGACGGTCATGCTAGTGAAAGAATTGTTGATGCAATAATAGAAAAGTTTAATAAATAATTAAACTTTTTTTGTTGTAAAATTTACTTATAAATTTTAATATGATAAAATTAATATGGTGGTAAAATATGAAAGAAAAATTGTCAAAATTAGTGAATGTTTATAAAAAATATGGATTTATTGGATTTATAAAAAAATTATACGCATATATAGTTGCAAACTATTTAGATAAAATAAGTTTTAAAGTTATATTCAATAAGAAAAAATATAAAAAAATAATAAATAATATATTAAATGAAAATAAATATGAAAGAATAATAGTATGGAGAAGTAGTTTTGGATATAATGTACCATTATTTCAAAGACCACAACATATTGCAAACAATTTAACTAAAAATAAATGCTTAGTATTATATGAAGTAACAACAATGACAGACAAGGTAAAAACTATAAAAAAACATAGCGATAATTTATATTTAATTAACTTTAATAATATTGCTTTAAATAAATTATTAATGAAAGAACTTGAAAAAAATACTAAACCAAAATATATACAACTATATTCTACAGACTGGAAATTAACAGTAGAGAATATAGAAAATTATATTAAAAAAGGATTTAAGTTTATATATGAATATATAGATCATTTAAGTCCTGAATTGGCTGGAACAAAGGATTTACCTCAAAATATAATTGATAAGTATGAATATGCAATGAATAATAAAGATGTTTATGTAGTAGTAACAGCAGATGAATTGAAAAAAGATGTTATAAGTAAAAGAGGAGATAGTAATTTAATTGAATCTAATAATGGAGTTGATTATAAATTCTTCCAAACAATAAATAAAAAATATAAATTAGAAGAAGAATATTTAAATATAATAAATAACGGAAAAATTAATATATGTTATTATGGAGCTTTAGCAAAATGGTTTGATTACAATTTAATTAAAAAAATAGCAAAAACTAATAAATATAATATAATACTATTTGGAATCAAGTATGATGAATCTTATGATATGAACATTAACGAAGAAGAAAACATTTACTTTATGGGACCAAGAGATTATAAAGTATTAAAAAATTATGCTTCATTATGTGATATATTAATAATACCATTTGTATTAAATGATATAACTAAATCAACAAGCCCAGTTAAAATATTTGAGTATATGGCATTACATATACCAATAGTAACAACTGATATGTTAGAATGTAGAAAATATGAATCAGTTTATATTGGTAAAAATCAAAAAGATTTTATAGATAAATTAGATGAAGCTTATAAAAATAAAGATAATAAAAAGTATATTAATTTATTAGATAAAGAAGCTCAAGAAAATGATTGGATACATAAAGCAAAAGCAATAATAGATAAAATAAAAGAAGATGAAAAAAATGAAAAATAAAATATATAAAAATTTATATAAAGATTCAAAAGATGAGGCTTACAAATTAATAGAACAAAAATTAAAAAATAAGGAAAAAACATTTATAATTACTGCTAATCCTGAGACTTATATGTTAAGTGAAAAAGATAAAGAAATATTTGAAATATTAAATAATAAAAATAATTTAGTAGTACCAGATGGCATTGCTATTGTGAAAACTGCTAATTTTTTAGGATATGATATAAAGGAAAGAATTACAGGAGTAGAAATTGCAGAACATTTATTAGAAGTTGCAAATAAAAATAAATATAAAGTATATTTATTTGGAGCAACAGAAGAGGTAATCGAGAAACTAGAAAATAAAATAAATAATGATTATCCTAATATAAAACTAGTTGGCGCATCTAATGGCTATATAAAAGATAAAGACTCTGTTATGGAATATATTAAAACAACTAAACCAGATATAGTTATGTTAGCAATGGGTATTCCAATGCAAGAAAAACTTATAAATAAACATATAACTGATTTCAAAAAAGGGATATTCATTGGAGTAGGTGGCTCATTTGATGTAATAAGTGGAAGTAAAAAAAGAGCTCCTAAGATATTCATTAAACTAAATTTAGAATGGTTATATAGAATATTATGTGAACCAAAAAGAATAAAAAGATTTTGGAATAGTAATATAAAATTTATGTTTAAAATATTAAAAATAAAAATATTTAATAAATAAATCTACAGAAATGTAGATTTTTTTATGTAATAAAAAAGGAAATGTAAAAAAAATTACTATATAAATAGTGAAAGGAGAAATATAAAAAACAAAATCCGTACAATAAGCGCGGATAAATAGAAAGAAGGTATAATATTATAATATTCTATATAAAGATAACAAAAAAATAATAGATAATAATACTTTAGTTGCATTAACACTTTTAATAGCTGAATCAAATCCAAAAGAAAAAAGTATAATTGTAGACTTAATAATGAATTTCTTAAACTAGTTAAATATGATATACTTATTTCATAAGGGAGTGTTATCATGAAATTAACTGTATATGATTTTGATGGAACAATATATGATGGAGATTCAACTTTTGATTTCATAAAATTTTTGATAAAAAAAGATAAGAGTATAATTTTACACATACCTAAAATGGGATTATATTTAGCTAAATATAAAATGAAATTAATAAATAAAGAAACTATGAAAGAATGTTTTTTTGAAATATTTAATAAATTTGAAAATATAGATGATTTAATAAATGAATTCTGGTCTGTAAATAAAAATAAATTAAAAGATTTTTTTATAAAAAAAGATTCTCATAAAAATGATATTATTGCTTCAGCAAGTCCTACATTTCTTTTAGAACCTATTGCTGAATATTATAAAGTTAAAAGCTTATTTGCTTCGCCTGTAGATAAAAAAACAGGAAAGTATAATGGTATAAACTGTCACGGTGTGGAAAAAGTAAGACTTATTAACAATAAATATAAAAATTGTACAATAGAGGAAATGTATTCTGACGACGCTAATGCAGATGGTCCATTATTAGAAATCGCTAATAAATCTTATATAGTAAATAAAAATAAAATAATACCTTATGAAGAATACAAAAACATAAAGCCTAATCCTATAAAAAGATTTTGGAATTGGGGATGGAGTATATATCACCAAAATGAAGAAATATGGAACTATCTTATAGTTGGAGGACTTACAACAATAGTTAGTTTGTTAACATATTATATATGCGTATTAACTTTTTTAAATCCAAACCATCCCATTGAATTACAAATTGCAAATATAATTTCATGGATTTTAGCAGTAGCATTTGCATATATTACAAACCGAGTATTTGTATTTAAAAGTAAAGAAAAAAATATAACAAAAGAAGCTACTAGTTTTATAGCTTCTAGAATAACAACTTTATTATTAGAAATGTTAACAATGTTTATATTAGTAACCATGTTAACATTTAATGATAAAATATCAAAAATTTTAGCACAAATAATTGTTGTAGTTGGTAACTATATTATTAGTAAAGTATTTGTATTTAAAAAGAATAAATAGCTATTATTTATTCTTTTATTTTGGATTTAATATCACTAATTAATTTATTTATTTCATCATCATGCGATAATATATCGTCTTCTTTTAAACAATTATGAAATTGTTTATCTAAAATTAAATTCATACCAGCAGATTCTGCAAAACTTGCTAAAGAAGTTAAAGCGGCTTCTGTACTATATAAACTCTTATCTTTTGAACCAATAGATATTGCAATCATTTTTTTATCTTTTAATTCTTTTCTAGAATACATAGGATTTAGTCTATCAATAAACATTTTCATATCACCGGAAATTAAATTCCATCTTGTAGGAGTAATAAACATTATATAATCATCATTTTTTATTTCTTTAATATTTTGTTCCATATCATCAGTAAAATCACAAACACCATCTTCATCACAGTCCATACAGCCTGTACAAATATGTATCTTTTGATTCCCCGGAACAATAATAGAAGTATGTATTCTTTCCTTATCTAATTCATTTTTTATCTTATTAGCAAGTTTTAAACAATTTCCATTTCTTCTTGAACCAACAACAATAACCATAATATTCCTCTTTTCTTATATATAGTATTTACAAAATAACAATAGTTATTCAAAAATTTATTGTTAAAATAATAGTAAATATGTTAAAATAACTATGTAATTTAATGGCCCATTGGTGAAGTGGTTTAACACATAGCCCTCTCAAGGCTACATTCATGGGTTCGAACCCCATATGGGTCACCAATAAAAAAATAAGTCCTAAAAGGATTTTTTTAATTTATAAATATTAAGAATAAATTTATAGTGTTGGGAATAATATATTTATTGTGTAAACTATATAAAATGTAAAAATTAAACATTTTTTTTACATTTTTTGTAAATTTATTGTTTACAAATGAATAAAATTATTATATATTAATATGCGTACCAAAAAGAAATTTCATCTTTCTTTAAAAAACTTTAAAAAATGCAAATTTATACTTGCATTTGACCTTAACTTTTGGTACAATATTAATGCACTTGCAAAAAAGAGTGTGAAATGATCTTTGAAAACTAAGTAAAAAGAATTTGAGTAAATACAGCTAGTATCAATTCGAATAAAATTGAAATATATTTTTATTGAGAGTTTGATCCTGGCTCAGGATGAACGCTG
>JAZQIU010000019.1:0-7133 GCA_045541255.1 Bacilli bacterium
ATATAAAAGAAAATTAATCATTAAGTGTAAACGATACATTAATGTATATGAAAATGTCATTTATGAGTCGTTTATTGATAAATTGAATAAAAAGAGGTTTATCATGAGTAAATAAAACACATAAAAAAAGATGATGTTTGAAAAAACATAGGAAAATCTTATATCGACCAAAACATGAGAATTTTCCTATGTAAAAAAACAAACTAACCTTCTGCATCGAGTTTCTATCATTTCACTACATATCACATCAAATTAGTTAATAATTATTTTCTAATTTTTGTTATATAAACCTTATAGTCTTGATTCCTGATGCAGATTATCGGATTTGTTTTCTTTTCTAACTGATTTTTTTGAGTATGATTTACTTCACTTAATAAATTAAAAGGTATTTTATTATGTCAAACAAAGAAAAGAAAAGAATCAATGCTTTTATAAGCAAAGAGAATTATGAAGGTATCGACAAAGTGATGAATGATAATGAATTAATCTCAATGAGATTAAGTAAAGGTGCAATATTAGATTTAGCATTATCTAACCTCTTCAAGACCTTAGAATTCGAGTCTCTTGAGTCTATTGCAATCCAATATTTAGAAAAAGGTGATGCTTAATGTCAAAGACCTTAAGATTATCATTAGCTATTGGATTTGAGGATGATGCTTCCGATAATACTATCAATGAAGCAAAAGCAGACTTTAAGAAATGTTTGAAAGAATCTCTCTTCGATATTGTTAATGAGTACAATGAGATTGTCTCTTTTAATATTATTGATGAAGGTATTAAAGAAGGTGATGCTTAATGTTTGAGGCAATTCCTGAATTAGATGATGATGAATTTTTTATGAAGTTAATGAATAAACCTCATAAATTAAGAATCTCAAACATCGGTGATTTGAGAGAGTCCAATAATGGCAAAGGACATTACTTCTATATTGATTTTGTTTTAGTAGAGACATCTCAGGAAGTCGGTATCGGTTTCAATGTTAAAGTAAATGATGATGGGACTCTCTATGTCGGTGAAGGTGCTAAGTTATATCCTTTATTATCTTTTGTTTCAGGTATCGAGCATGATTCAATTAGATGTACTAAAGAAGATATTGATGATGCTTTATCTGACTTAGAATTCGAGGCAAAAGCTTCAAGAGAGAAAAAGGGCAATAAAAAATGGTATGTGATAAGACCTATCTCAAAAGGTGGTGAATGAATGTCTTATCAAGTTAGAGATTAGGATAGTAACTCAAACGATTTGAAATCGTTTAAAACTAATCCTAATCATGTGAAAAATAAAGTTAATTGATAATATGTCTTATTACCTATATAAAGACTTCGATTAGCTATTTTTTTCACATAATTTTTTATAAGATTAATTATGATGACTGATAATTTTGAAGAGATGGGAGCATCTGCCTTAGAAGTGATAGATGAAGACCTCAAAATCGATTCACCTAATGAGGACTATCAAAATCCTTATACTCTTGATGATAAATTATTGAAGTTAGGATATGACTATGATTCTAATGGAGTCTACATTCCATATAATTATAAGTATGAAGATGACAATCCTAAGAGAGATAATCGAGACATCTATCTCAAACTTGAAAGGAATCCAAATAAGAAATGTGAGATGATATACTCATGGACTTCAAAAGAGGATGGCAAATATAGGACATTAAAATCATTCTCAAGACCTAATATCTTATCTACTGAAGAGGTTAATTATAATGAGAAACAAAAGCGATTAACTGCAAAAATAAACAAATCTATTTCAAGTAATGGAATATTAGTCGGATTGAATCGGACTGATGATTCCTTCAGGGACTTCTTTTTTGAGTTATATGAAAATATCTCAAATTCTCAATCATTGGAAGTCTTCAAGGAATTAGATTTTGATTTTCCTGATATTCCTGAAGAGGATGATGAAGCTATTGAAGATAATGATAAGATTAATTCCTTTGAGGACTATCCTTCCGATATTCAAAAGGAAGCAAATATCATCTTAGATAATGGGAGTCTCTTTCAGGAATTACAAAAAAGTATATCATTAACACATCAAGGACATTCGACTTCGAGAGATGCTTTAATATTAATGGAAGCATCTTCCTTTGTAGGTGATGGAGTTCATGGTCTTTTAGGTGGTGATTCAGGTGAGGGAAAATCTGATTTAGCATTTGCAGTCGGATATAACTATCCTGATAAATATGTGCATATCCTCAGGAATATCTCACCTAAAAATATCTATTATGATTGCGAGACTTACAATGATGATTATAATATCATAATCTTCGATGATTTGCCTTTGACTGAAGATATGATAAATATCCTGAAAGAGTTAAGTGATAATACTAAGAAAATCAAAGAGTTAAGGACTGTTATCAATGGGAAATCTCAAGTCTTTACTTTAGAAGGGAAATTCATTGTCATTTTGACTTATGCAAAGAATATTCCTGATGAAGAGTTAAAAAATAGACTTTTCAATATGGGAGTAATCGTAGAGAAATCAAGTGAAATATCTCTTGTCAAAGATAAGATTAGAGAGAATAATGTCATCGGTGGAAATGAGAATGCTATTGTCGAGAGAAACCGATTAATTATCAAAGCTTCGATTCATAACCTCATTGAGAAACATATGAGAGTCTTCAATCCTTTCTTATCAATCTTTAATCCTGATGACTATAATAATCGAGATGTGAATCACTTTATTAATATGGTGAAATCTAAGACATTTTTTGAGTATTATCAAAGAAAGCAAATTAAGGTTAATGATGATATTGAAATCACTATCGGAGCATTTGAGGACTTCTATTTTGTTAGTCGGATATGGTCTGAAGATGCAGAGGTTCAAAAATATAAATTAAGTGAGAAACAAAATCAAATCTTAAAGTTATTGCCTGAATTTACTCAAGATGAAGCTTATGATTATGTTGAAGATTTGAATGAGAGATATAAGCAGACTCAATCTAAAAGGGCAAAAGCCAAATTATTAGATGATGAATCGACTAAGAAAGGATTGTCAAGGAAATTGAATATTAATCCTAATACATTGTACAATCTTTTAGATAAGTCATCCAATAATACATCCTCTAAATCTTTAATTGAAATGGGTCTTGCCGATAAGTTACAATTGGATGATACTATCTCTAATTCACCTAATATATATTACAAAATCAAAAGTGAAGGAAATCCTTCAGATAGTCCTAATAATACTATTGAAACTATTGATTTTCAATTTCAAGAGTTACTTAAGGACTCTTCAGTTAAACAAAAGGTTATTATCAATTTATTATACTATTGTAATATATTAGTAAATGAGAAGGGGTATGTATATCTAAAAAATTACTGCGATAACTATACTGAAGATATTGATGTCAAAGACTACGATTCCTATTTTGAATTCATAGATTGCTTCTTTGATGGATTTAATTATGATGATTATAGTATTGATTTGAATGATGCGAGTCTTGAAGATATTAATAATTTCAATGGATTTAAGAAAGAAATTTATGAGAATATTTTTGAAGATGGTGAAAAAAATAAAGAGTATACCTCTTCAGATGATGGGAGTAAATTTCAAGAGCATCAAAAAACAATGGAAAAGTCCTCAATAGCTAATCCAAATGATAAAGGACTATTGACTGAGAAAATCAATAGTGATAATAGTATTGTTATCGAGAATGAAGACCTCTTGAAAGAGAAAGGAATTGATTTTGCTATTGCTAAAGAAATCTATGACTTATTAGTCGAGTATGATGAATTAAATCTTGATGAAATTAGGACTAACCTTTGCAGATATGAGAATCCTGAAGACTACAATAATGAGAGTCTTCCTTTGAAGGTAGAGATGAATGTCAAAAGGTTAGAAGACAATGATTTCTTAGAAATTACTTCCTATAGTAATAAGGCAAAATCATATATCTATACTGACAAATTGAAAAGGATTTTTGAAGGTGATGATTAATTATGTCATCATCCTCAAAGATTATTAAAAGGAAAAGGGAAAGGGAGTCTTTAAAGAAGTATTATTCTAATTATTTTAATGGGAATTATCTTCGAGACTACCGATTCATTTTTGATGATAAATCCATTCATAAATATAATGATGTCCTATCCTATAAGAAATATAAGACCTCTGAAGAGGCAAAAAAGAAATCATTAAACTTCTTAGTTAGTCCTAATCATATGGGTAGAAAAGGAGTCCTCTTGAATGAAATCACCTATTTCAAATCACTTGATGATTATAAGAATGGCAATAATCAAGAGAGATATTCAGACCGATTATTTTTTGACTTTGATATTGAGGATGATAGAGTCGATAATATCAAATCGGAAATGAAGGATGCTTATAATGATTTGAAAGGGTCTGCTAAAAGAGAAAGAATCGAAGATTTAAGAAGTGATTTCCGAGACCTTATTTTTAATGAAGATTTGATATTGCCTACCTTCAAGGAAGCATCATCTTTATGTGATTATCTTGAAAGTGTAGGATTGAAACCTTATTTAATATTCTCAGGAAGCAAAGGATTTCATATTAATTTATTTTTTGATGAAAAGAAGCTATTGAATATATCTCAAATAAGTTATTCATTGGCAAATAGTTATAAAAATAAATTAGATTTGAGGTATCTTGATTTAGCAGTAAATAAGGATGCTAAAAAAAGAAGTCAAAGAGTACAATACTCATATCATTCAAAGACAAATCTTTTGACTCTTCCAATAGATAGAGAATTCTCTTATGATGAAGTCCTATCCATAATTGAGAAAAATAAAAGGAGTCCTATTCCTTTTCAGATAAGAGACTATAACTCACCTGAAGGATTCAATCGGATGTTAGTCAAACTTGATAATGATATAGGTATCAAATTAAAAAGAAGGCAAAAGGACTTAGAAAATAGGAATCTTCAAAGGAAAAAGCTATTGAAAAGGAAATATAAAGGCAATGTCAAATCCTTTAGTGATATTGATATGCGAGAATTGGCAAATGCTTATGGTATCGATGGAATATCTAAAGGCGATAGAATAATTGTCAAATGTCCTTTTCATAATGATTCTAATCCTTCGGCAGTTGTATTTAGAGAAAGGTTTCATTGTAGCACCTGCAATCTAACTTTAAACTATTATGATTTCATTTCTAAGATGGAAAATACTAATGATAAGAAGGTAATCATGCAAAAATTGAATGATATTGTAAGGTGAGAGAGATATGAATGATGATTTATAGGGTTTGTTTTTTGAGAGATTTTATCGAGGACTTTAGAGGTCTTGATTTCTCTCATAGCTAATCCTATGGTCTTGTTTAAAAAAATTTAATATACATTTAAGTGATTTTCATGACAAAAAAAGATATTAAAAAATATGAAAAAGTAGAGATAACTTCTGAATCACCTAATCATGAGATTAGGAGTTTCTTTATCGATACTGCGATAAAGTCTATTGACTATATGAATAATAAAGTCTATAATGGTAGAATTAGAGACAAAGAGAATGAGAAAATTAAGATTCAACAATTGAAACTTATTATTAATGCTTGTAATGTTGGAAATCGAGTCTTGAAGGATAGACAATTAGATGAATATGAAGAGGACATGAAAGCATTGAAAAATGGTCTTAGAATTGACTATGATAATGATGAGGATATTATTGAGTTATCACCTGAGGCAATTCAAGAGATAGAAGCATTGGATGAAAGATTGGCAAAGATGAAAGATGAAGACTCAAAATAAGGTGATTTCATCATGGTAAGAAATAGATATGAGATTAAAAGAGACCTTGTAGTTAAGAATTTAGAAAAAGACAAATTAATCGGTTATATTGATAATCTGATTAAAAATATCTATGAATGTTATATGTCTAACGATTTAGAAAAGGCAAAAAGCAATATCGAACATTTACATGAAATCATTAGCTATTCCGATTTGAAATATCCATATATTAGTCATTATATTAATTATAGATGTGTAATTATATCAAATAAGATATTTGAATCTTTATTCAAGAGAGATTCTGAATTATACTATCCTTCATTAAAATTAGACATTGACTATAAACCTGAGGATGCTCATGACTTGTCAGAGTATATCAATGAAGATGTGATGATGTTTTTAAATTATGGATTGGACTTTGAAGAGGACTTCGATAGATTTTTAGACTTTTTGATGAATCTTCCTGAAATAAAATATTACTTCAAAGATGAATTAACAATCCAAAATCGCATTCCGAGACAATGTATCGCAAAGATAACCGATTTTATGGATGATGTCAAAAAGGGAGTCTATGATGGATACCTTGAGATTCCTGAGGACTATATTATTGAGGATGATGATTATCTTGATAAAGTGGAATACTGCGAGAAAAGACATAAAGAGAAAAAGAATGATGCTTCAGGAAGTGTCTTCAAACATTAATGAAGGTGATTGATAATGTCTGATTTAAAAGAATTACAAAATAAGAAAAAAGACCTTATCTTAAATCTTGAAGAGGATGAAATCGAATCTTACATCCAATCTTTAACTCAAAAATATTATACTTACTTGATTAAAGGTGATGCTTCAGGAATTGGAAAAGTCATCGAATCTTTGGATTATATAGTCGAGATTTATGAATTTAAATATTCCGATATATCTGATTATATCAATTATTGTCTATTGATTTCAAGTAATAAGATATTTAAAAAGGTCTTTGATTTAAATTGTAGGTTATGGATTCCAAATGAGAAATCTATCTCTTCAGATGTAGGATTTAACTCATTATCTTATTCACTTGAGAAAAGTAGGAAGAGAATCATCAATGAAGAGACTAATGTCAAAGAAGTATATGATATGATAATGAGTCTTGATAATGTGCCTGAAGAGGTTATTGATAAGATGACTGACTTATATAATTCCTTCAAGATTTTTAATTATGGTGGTGAGTTATGACAAATTACAATCAATTAGAGAATATGAGAAAAGAAGTCCTCTCAAAATTTACTAAGGATGAATTAAAACATTACATCAATCAATTAGCTAAAAGATATTATGTTACTTTCATTAATAATAATGGTGAAAGTCATAATTCTATCAATAATGAGTTTTATGATATTGTTTCTGAAGAGATAACAAGTTATCAGGTAATTAAAAGTATTGTTTCAAAGAAACCTGTTGC
>JAZQIU010000020.1:0-13589 GCA_045541255.1 Bacilli bacterium
ATAAATAATATGTTATATATTAATTTATATTCTTGAAAAAGATAATAATAAATTATATAATAAATATATAGAATAGGGTGTATAAATATGGATAAAAAATTAGATGTAATAATAGCAATAATAGTATTTTTAATAATAGTAGTTATAGGTATAGTTATAGGATATTTTTTATCTCAAGGAGTATAAAATGGCAAAAAAAAAGTTGAAGTTAAAAAAGAAAGCAAGAAATAGTTTAATATTATTTATAATATTAATTGTTGCAATCATAATAGGAATAGACAAATATAAAGAATATAAATATAAACAAACTAATGAATATAAACTAACTCAAGTAGGTTATTCTTTAAAAGAAAGTAAGTTTATTATAAAAAAATTAAATAATGAAAATGAAACTTATTTTGTAAATAATAAAAAAAATAATTATATTATTGATTTGTTAAATGAAAAATATTTTTTAGAAAAAAATTTATATGAATATTTAGATTATAAACAAGACAATAAAAAGAAAAGTTATTATGATATAGTAGCTATTGTTAACGTAGGAGCTAATAGAGATTGGTATGATATTAAAACTATTAAAGAAACTGATCTAAGTAAAGGCAACTTAATGATAGTTAATAAATTTAATTATTTGAAAGAAGATTATGAGCCAATAGAAATAACTAATATAAGTTTAAGTTATTCTTATGGTAATAATAAAGTTAGTAAAGAAACTAATGATGCTTATATAGAAATGGCCAAGGCAGCCAAAGTAGATGGAATTCAATTAATGGCTAATAGTACATATAGAACTTATAAGAGACAAGATGAAATATATAAGGATTTCTATTATTCTAAAGGAATAAGTTATGCAGATAAATATGCAGCTAGAGCAGGATATTCAGAACATCAAACTGGATTAGCGATAGATATATTTACAACAGGTAATTCAACTACAAGTAATTTTGAAGAAAGCGAAGCATTTAAATGGTTGAGTACTAATGCTCATAAATATGGTTTTATATTAAGATACCCTAAAAATAAAGAATATTTAACTGGATATAATTATGAATCATGGCATTATAGATATTTAGGAGTAGAAACTGCTACTAAAGTTTATCAAGAAGGCATAACTTACGATGAATATTATGCATTTTATATTGAAAAGTAATAGTTAACTATTACTTTTTATTTTACATAATACTTTTACCATTTATTGTAAATAATAAGAATGAATGATATAATTTTATTATGTAAAAGAGGTTAAAAATATGTATAGAAAAACTTACGTAGAAATAGACTGTGAAGCATTAGCAAACAACATTAAAGAAATTAAAGAAAAATATAATAATTACAAATATTATATTGGAGTAGTAAAAAATAATGCTTACGGACATGGTATAGAATGTGTTAAATATATGATTAAAGGCGGTATAAATTATTTAGCAGTATCATCATTAGAAGAAGCTTTGAAATTAAGAAATGTTGAGAATAATATTCCAATATTAATTTTAGAACCAATTCATTATGGATGTTTAGAAGTAGCAGTCAGAAACAACTTGACTATTACAATAGATAATGTAGATTATTTTAATAAACTATTAAATGATAAAGTTAAACTTAAATTTCATTTAAAAGTTGATTCTGGAATGAATAGATTTGGGCTAAAAGATAAAAATGATATTAAATATATAGTTGATAAAGCTAATGATGATTTATTCCTAGAAGGAATATATACTCAATTATCAAAAGGGATAGGTAGTGAATTTTTAAGAGAAAAAGCTATCTTTGAAGATTTAACTAGTTTAATAGATTTAAGTACAATACCAATAGTTCATATTGAACGTTCTTTAACTTTAGAACAACACGATAAATTACCATATGATAATGGTATTCGTTTAGGTTTAGTAATGTATGGATTTAATAAAAGAAAATATACACCATCTTGGAAAAGAAAGTTATATAATAAATTAACATTTAAAAAAGATACTTTTGTACCATCAATATTAAATTTAAAGACTGTTTTTAAATTTTATACTGAAGTTTTAGAAGTTAAAGATGTTAGTTCTGGCGAAGTAGTGGGGTATGGAGATTTATTTGATACTAAAGAAAATATTAAAGTGGCAACATTACCATATGGTTTTGCAGACTTTCTATTCTTAAATACAAACTACGTAAGCATTAATGGTAAAAGATATAATATAATTGCTAATTATATGGATGTTACTTCAGTATTAATAGATGAAAGTGTCAAAGTAGGGGATACTGTAGAAATCTTTGGAGATAATATAAGTATAAGAAGAGCAAGTGAATTAGCAGGTCAAAATGTATACAAACTTTTAACTAGTGTAACAAATAGAGTGCCGCGTATATATAGATATAAAGAAGAAATAAAAGAAGTAGAATATTAGGTGATAAATATGAAAGATTTTAGAACATTAATTATAGGAAATGATATAAATGCTTATTATTTAGCAAGATGTTATCATGAATTGACTGGGAAGAAAGCTGACTTAATAAGTTTAATAGTTCCAGGACAAAAAACTTTTGCATATACAAGATATACAAAAATATTAAATATAAAATATATAGAAAAATTATGGGATGAAAATATTTTCTTAAATGCTTTAGATGAATATTATAATGAACATAAAGATGAAAAAATATTACTTATTAGTAGTAACGAAACTTATGGGGAATATATTGCAAAAAACCAAAGCAAATTAAAGAAAAAATTCTATTTTAGCTATCCAAGTGTTAAATTACAAAAAACTTTAATTATGAAAGAATTATTTTATAAAGAATATGCTGATAGTGTAATTGATTTACCTAAATCTATTTATTATGATTGTAGCAAAGATGATTCTATAGATGAAGATATAATGTTTCCAGTTATAGTAAAGCCTTCTAATGTTATTTTATTTAAACATATAACTTTTAAAGGAAAGAAAAAGATATATAGATTAAATACTATGGAAGAGTTAATGGAAGTTGTAAAATGCTTTAAAAATGGTGGATATGACGATACATTGATAATTCAAGAGTACATCCCTGGCGACGATAGCAGGCTTTTTGATGCCGTAGTTTATTGCGATAAAAATAAACAAGTTAAATTAGTATCTTTTGCCCAAATCGGATTACAAGAACATGCTCCAAGAATGATTGGTAATGCAGCTGCATTAATTAATGGATATAGTGAATTTCCAGGTGTAACAGAACAAATAGGTAAAATAAAGGAGTTTATGGAAAACATAGGATATCAAGGTTTTGCAGAGTTTGACATGAAATATGATGAAAGAGATGGCAAATATAAAGTAATGGAAATTAATGCAAGACAAGGTAGATGTTCTTACTATATTACACCATGTGGTTATAATTTAGTTGAAATATTAGCGAAAGATTTAATATTTAATGAACAATTAGAATATGAAGTTATAGAAAAACAACAACTATTATGTTTTGTACCTAAAGTAGTAGTAAAAAAATATATAACAAATGAAAAATTTAAAGAAAAAGTATTAAGTATGTGGGATGATAGAGTGCATCCTTTAAGATACAAAAAAGATAATGGTTTCTTAAGAAAATTGTTGCTCTTAAAAATAGCATGGAACTATATAAAAGAATATAAAGAAAACAACTGGGATTGGAATTGATAATATGTGCGGATTTTGTGGATTTAGTGATAAATTAAAAACTAATGAAAAGAAAAAAATTATAAAAAAAATGTCCGATAGGATAATTCATAGAGGACCAGATAGTGATGGATATTATGTAGATGACAAAATCGCTATGGGATTTAGAAGACTTTCTATCATAGATTTAAAAGGTGGAGATCAACCATTATATAATGAGAACAAAAGTGTAGTAGTTATGTTTAATGGTGAAATATATAATTTCCAAGAACTAAGAACTATATTAATAGAAAAAGGACATGATTTTAAAACAAATAGTGATACAGAAGTTATAGTTCACGGATATGAAGAATATGGCACTGATATATTTAATAAATTAAGAGGTATGTTCGGCATCATAATATATGATAAAAATAAAGATATGTTTATTGGAGCAAGAGATTACTTTGGAATAAAACCATTCTATTATTATAATGATAACGAAACTTTTATGGTTGGTTCTGAAATAAAATCATTTTTAAGTCATCCTAACTTTAAAAAAGAACTTAATGAAAAAGTTTTAAGTTTATATTTATCATATGGTACTAATCATATGGAGGAAACATTTTTTAAATATACAAATAAATTAAAACCTGGACATTTCTTAATATATAAAGATGGAAAGCTAGAAGTTAAAGAGTATCATAAGTTATCTTATACAAAAGAAGATAATGCATATGAGTATTATGAAAATTTAGTTGAAGAAACTTTAGAATCCTCTATAAAATATCATCAAATTAGTGATGTAGAAGTTGGTTCTTATTTAAGTGGTGGAGTAGATTCATCTTATGTTGTTAGTCTTGCAAAACCTAATAAAACATTTACAGTAGGGTTTGAAGGAAAGGGTTTTTCTGAAATAGAATATGCAAAGAGTTTATCAGACCATTTTAAAGTTAAACATTATGAGAAAGTAATTAGTGGGGATGAATTTTTTGATATCTTACCAACAGTTCAATATCATTGTGATGAGCCCAGTGCAAATGTTAGTACTGTACCTCTATATTTCTTAAGTGGATTAGCAAGAGAACAAGTTAAGGTAGTTTTATCAGGTGAAGGTGCAGATGAAATGTTCGGTGGATATAATGAATACAATGTATCACCAAAGGAACAAAAATATTTATCTTTACCATTAGGTTTAAGAAAAACAATTGCAACGATTATAAAACCTTTACCTTATTTTAAAGGGAAAAACACCCTAATTAAATATGGTAAAGACTTAAGCAATAGATATTATAATAAAACAGAAATGTTTTTACCTGAAGAAGTTAAAGATGTATTAAACGAAGACTATATAACAAATTTAAGTCCATATGATTTATGTAAAACTCATCACGAAGAAGTAAAAAATGAAGATGATGTTTTAAGAAAAATGTATATAGATTTAAACTTCTGGTTACCTAACGATATTTTATTAAAAGCAGATAAAATGTCTATGGCAAATAGCGTAGAATTACGAGTACCATTCTTAGATAAAGAAGTATGGAATTTATCGAAAAAAATTCCTACAAAATATATGGTTAAAGATAATCAAACTAAATATATATTTAGACAAGTAGCTAATAAAGTTATACCAGAAGAATGGGCTAAGAGAAAAAAACTTGGTTTCCCTGTACCATTTGGTAATTGGATAACTGAAGAAAAATATTATAAAAAAGTTAAAGAAATGTTTAATAAAGATTTTGTTAATATTTTTTTCAAAAAAGATATTATAAACAAAATGCTAGATGACCATTACAATAATATTTATAGAAATGGTAAAAAAATATATACTATATATTCATTCTTAATATGGTATGAAAGATTCTTTATAACAGAAAATTAATATACAAATTGTATATTAATTTTTTTAATGTTATAATAAATTTAGTTTTAGGTGGTTTAGGTATGAAAGAAGCTTACATATATAAAGATAATAAAGTTACTGTTGCGGATATCACAGAAAATGAATGTGTTGAAGTTAAGTATAATTATCAAGATAATATTGAGGAAATTTTAAAGACGGAAAATATATTAGAATATTTAAGTTCTGAAAAAGAAAAAATTAATGAAACATTAGATAGTATTGATAAACAAATAAAAACTAATGAAAAAACATTTCCAATAATTATAGCATCATGGTTTTATTATGGATTTCTTTCTGTTGGTTTTGGTGCAATTATAGGATTATTTACAAATATATGGATTGTTGTATGGGCATTACCTCTTTTAATAAGTATAATTTGTACTATAACAGCATTTTACAATGAAATTAGTACCAACATTTTATTAAATCAACAAAAAGGTTTTAAATTAGTATTACAAAAAATACATGAACAATTAAATAAAAATAAAACATATTTAGAAAAATTAAAAAAAGATAAGAAGACAACACAAGAAAGACTTAACGAAATATCAAAAAAATTTAATTATATTGATTATAAATCTAAATTAGAAGAATTAAAAAAATATTTAGAAACATATAAAATGATAGGTGAAAATATAGAATTATATAAAAAATATTATAAAAAAGGTATATTAGAAGAAAAACTTAGCTATAAATTAGAAGAAGAGCAAATAAAATTAATTAAAAAATATATAAATCAAAATAAAAAAGTTTCAAATTAATGAAACTTTTATTTTATATGTAATTTAGCTTTTATTTTATTTATCATGCTTTCACCAAATATATTTTCAACAACTTTTAATTTATATGTAATGAATATATATATTAGTCCACCAATAACAGCATTTATTATTATAACTATTATAGCATCAACTCTATTATATAAATTAAAAGGTAAGAATTTATTTATAATAAATAATACAATAACCATTGATATTATAGCGACCATTACTTTATAGAAAATATTTATAGTAGATTTAAATTTAAGATTTTCACTTTCTTTCTTTAAGTAATGAATACTAATTGAAATACTTAATATATAACCAATAACAGTGGCCATTACAGAACCTAAGAAACTTTCTATTCCAATAAATTTACATAAATACATTAATGGCACATCTAATAAAGCGTTAGTAACAAAACCAGCAATTACAGAGAAGTATACCGCTTTAAATTTATTCATAGATTGTAGCATTGTAGATGTTGTTATATTTAAATTTACTAATAAAGCAGTAAATATATTAAACTGTAATATTAATCCACCATAAGGATTAGTATTATAAAATAAAGTCCATATTGGAGTAGATAAAATACTTATTCCAACAGTTAATGGTAAAGATGCAAATAATACTATTTGTAATGCCTTATTAATTTTATGGTTAACTCCTTTAAAATCTTTTTTTGTATAACTAGATACTATATTAGGAATTAAAGACATAGTTAAACCTAAAACTATAGAGTTAACTATCATACTTATTTTAGGGCACCAGGTTGATATTGAAGATGTTATAAATTCAACATCATTAGCAGAATATCCTAAATTTTGAATAGTTCTAGAAACCAATATCATATCTGTAGAAGAATAAACATTAGTTATTAAATTTATTATAATAATAGGAATTGCATAAGTAGCAATCTTTTTTACAATTTCTTTATTAGAAACTTTATCTTTTTTATATTCCTTATCTAAATTCAATTGTTTTTTATTTTTATTAATTTTTATAAGTAGATAAGCATCTGCAACCAATGCCCCAAAGAATGCACCAAGTAATGAAACACCTACAGCAACCGTTAAACTACCATTTAATACTTTATAAGTTAAATAAGAACCTAATAAAATTACTACTATTCTTATAATTTGCTCTAATAACTGACTAACACTAGAAGGAGTCATAAACTTATGGCCTTGTAAGTAGCCTTTTGTAACACTTAAAAACGGAACAACTAATACTGATAATGATACGCATCTTATAACTAATGCTACATCATTAATTGTATTACCACCAGTCATATCTCCAATTATTAAATGTGCAAATCCTTCAGCAAAGATAAATAATGTTAAAAATGAAATAATAGATAAGATAGTTATTATTTTTTTTGATAATTTATAAGCTCTTGTCTTTGCCTCTATATATCCTAAAGTATCATATTCACTTATTATCTTGCTTATTGCATTTGGTATACCAGCAGATGATATACTTAAAAATATTAAATATATATTATAAGCATAACTATATAAAGCTGCCCCTTTTGAACCTACTATTGAATAGAATGGAACTACATATATCATACCTAATATCTTAACTAATACTATAAATACAGTAGCAATAATAGTACCTTCTACAAAACTATTTTTTTTCATAATTTTTCCTCTTTCATATAAAAAATTATATAATAATTTAATATATTTTTCATCAAAAGCGTGTTTTTTATACATTTACTTAACAGAAATAATAGTAAAAAAAACAAAGTTTTGTTATAATATTCCATGTTAAAGGAGTATAAAGATATGAAAGAAAATGAAATATTATTAAAAATTTTAAAATTAGGGAGAATAATAGTAGTATTATTGGCTGTAATATTAATAGTTTTAACTATAGGAGTGTCAAAATTATATAGCAGCAATAAAGTTGAAACTAATTCAAATACTACTGAAGAATCAGAATATAATACTGATTATGATGTATCAATGTTTGAAGAAATAAAAGCTAGTGATATAAAAAGCAAAACAAAAGGAGCATTAAAAGTTGTTTATGTTGGTAGAGAAAGTTGTGGATGGTGTGCAGCATTCTTACCAAATTTATGGCAAGCGCAAGAAGATTATAAATTTACAACTTTATATGTAGATATTGCTAAAATTATTAATTTTAATGATGGAACTATTATTGACGAAAATGCTTATGCCACTATGATGGACTTAACCGGGGATGATTATAAAGGTTATATGGAAGAAAACTTTGGTGCTACTCCAATGATATTAATAATAAAAGATAATAAAATTATTAATGCACAAACTGGTTATAGTGAATATGCTGATTTTGAAACTTTATTAAATAATGCTGGCATAAAATAATATAAAATCAATAGATTAAAAGAATTTGTTTAAAATTTAAACAGATTTTTTTATTTATTCATATAAATTTCATAAATTTGATGTAATTTAATTACATATTATTATTTTTAATAAGTTGTTAAATATAATTAATAGTGTTAAACTTAATTTGAGTTAAGAAAGGTAGAGATTACTATATGTTAGAAATAAAAAAAATATCAAAAGTTTATAAAACAGGTTCATTTATACAAAATGCATTAGATAATGTTAGTATAAATTTTAGAGAAAATGAATTTGTATCTATTTTAGGCCCGAGTGGTAGTGGCAAAACTACTTTATTAAATATAATAGGTGGTTTAGATCAATATACAAGTGGTGATTTAAAAATAAATGATATAAGTACTAAAAAATATAAAGATAAAGATTGGGATACTTATAGAAACCATAAAGTTGGATTTATTTTTCAAAATTATAACTTAATTACACACCAAAGTATTCTATCAAACGTAGAATTAGCTCTTACTCTTAGTGGAGTAAAGAAAAGTGTTAGAAGAAAAAAAGCAACAGAAGCATTAGATAAAGTTGGTTTAAAAGAACATATAAATAAAAAACCAAATCAATTATCAGGTGGTCAAATGCAAAGAGTTGCTATTGCAAGAGCGTTAGTTAATAATCCAAGTATAATCCTTGCTGATGAACCAACTGGGGCACTTGATACAAAGACTAGTGAACAAATTATGAAACTATTAAGTGAAATAGCTAAAGATAAATTAGTTATTATGGTTACCCATAATCCAGAGTTAGCTGAAAGTTATTCAACTAGAATAGTAAGTGTTAAAGATGGTAAAGTAATAGATGATACAAATCCTTATGACGGTAGTGACGTGATAAAGGCTAAAAAAAGAGATAAAAAAACAAATATGTCATTTATGACAGCACTTGCCTTATCATTAAATAATTTATTAACTAAAAAAGGTAGAACTATATTAACGGCATTTGCTGGTTCAATTGGTATTATTGGAATATCCTTAATATTATCTTTATCAAACGGAGTACAAACATACATAGATAATGTACAAGAAGATACGCTTACTAGTTATCCATTAACAATAGAAAGAGAAAGTGTCGATTTTACTAATATGGTAGCTATCATGGCTGAAAATAAAAATAAAGAAAAACATAATAATGATGCTGTATATTCTAATGATATAATGAATGAATTAATAAGTTCTATGAGTACAAAAGTAAGGACAAACAATCTAAAAAATTTTAAAAAATATTTAGAAAATAATAAGGATGAAATAAATAAATATGCAAATGATATAAAATATACATATAATTTAGATTTACAAATTTATAAAAAAGATACAAGCGACGGAATAGTAAAAATTAATCCCAATAATACAATGGCAATTATGGGGAGTGCTATAAATGGAACTGCATCGAGCGGAATAGGAATGATGAATTCTACAAATGTATTTAAAGAATTAACTAATAATAAAAATTTATTAAAAACACAATATGATGTAGTAGTTGGAAAAATGCCAGAGGATTATAATGAAGTGGTTTTAATAATTGATGAAAATAATGAAATAAGTGATTATACATTATATAGTTTAGGGATAAAAGATCAAAATGAAATAATATCAATGATGGAAAAAATAAAAAAAGGTGAAGAAGTAGCAACACCTACTCAGACTAAAATTAATTATGATGAGATATTGAAAACAGAGTTTAAATTAATTTTAAATACTGATATTTATAAAAAAGATAATAATATTTGGTTAGACAACAGTAATGATGATGAATTTATGAAAAAAATTATAAAAGAAGGTTTAACATTAAAAATAGTTGGAATAATTAAACCTAATAATAACTCAACAATAGAAACAGCTGGCGAAATAGGATTTACAACAGAATTAACTAATTATGTAATAAATGAGATTAGCAAATCAAAAATTGTTAGTGAACAAAAAGATAATGAAAATATTAATGTATTTACTGGTACTAATTTTAATTTAGGTGAATCTGTAGATAATAATTATTTAAGACTAGGTTTTGTAGATGAAGAAAATCCTAAATCAATAAATATATATCCAAAAGATTTTGAATCTAAAGATAATATAGAAACTATTATAAAAGAATACAATAAAGATAAACAAAAAGAAGATAAAATCGAATATACTGATTATGTAGGTATATTGATGAGTAGTGTAACAACTATTGTAAATATAATAAGTTATGTACTTATTGCATTTGTTAGTATATCCTTAATTGTTTCAAGTATAATGATAGGAATAATCACGTATATTTCTGTATTAGAAAGAACAAAAGAAATAGGTATTTTAAGAGCAATTGGTGCTAGTAAAAAAGATATAAGAAGAGTGTTTAATGCCGAAACATTTATTGTAGGTTTAATATCAGGATTATTAGGTGTAGGAATAACAATTTTATTGAATATACCAATTAATAAAATAATATATAACTTATCGGGTATTGATGTTGGAGTTAATTTGCCGCTTATAGCAGCTATAATATTAGTTCTTATAAGTTTATCATTAACAATGATAGCCGGTTTAATTCCTTCGAATATGGCTGCTAAAAAAGATCCGGTAGAAGCTTTACGAACTGAGTAATTTGCAAAAAAAACAAAAATATGCTATAATTTATTTACTAATGAGGGGGTATATAAGTGAATAAGAGACCACATTAGGTCTCTTTTTTACATAATATTTACAAACATAATTAATTTAATTTAACATAAAATCTTATTAGTGATATTATATAAATCGTTTAAGGGGGAGATTATATGATAAAAACTATTATAGAACACATAAAATTAATATTAAAAAAAATAGAATTAAGTAAAATTAATTATTTAAATCACAAATTTAAAAAATATATAATAAGTTATGAAGAAAAAGGGGATAAAATAAAGATTATTAATTCTACTGGAGATACTAAAATTGTAGAGAATAATATCCCAAATAAAGTAAAAATAATGGATATTATAAAAGAACACGAAATAGAAATAAAAAATAAAATAAATTATTATGAAAATAAAAAGGATGATTACAAAGTAATTATTTTATCTAGCGGGTTATTTTTATTGGTATTAGGAGCATTATTTATTTTTAGTTTCTTTGTAGGAAGTTATATTTTATTATTGTTAACTCTAATATCTTTTTCGATATGTTTAGTGTTATTTTGTATGAACACTTATAAAACTTTAATCTTTAGAGAAGAAATTAAAAGATTAAAATTTATAAAAGATAATAAAAATATATATAATGAAAATGAATTAAAAGATATTATTTTAGATGGTGTAATTTATATAAAAAAATATTTTTATGAACTTATTTTAAAAATAATTACATTAGTTGATAATATAAAAGTAAAATTTAATTAATTTTACTTTTTTTGTGATATAATTAACAAGAAAGAAATGAGTGATTTTATGAAAAAAAGAGCATTAACAGGTTTACAACCAACAGGAGTAATTACTTTAGGGAATTATATAGGTGCTATTAAACAAATGGTAGATTATCAAGATGAATACGAATCTTATATATTTATTGCAGATATGCATGCTATAACAGTGAATCAAGATCCTGTAGAGTTAAGAAATAACATAAAAAGTTTAGTGGCATTATATATTGCATGTGGATTAGACCCTGAAAAGAATATTATTTATATTCAATCAGAAAATCCATATGTTGCAAATATTAGTTGGATGTTAGAATGTAATACTTATTATGGTGAATTATCACGAATGACTCAATTCAAAGATAAATCTAAAAAGAATGCTAATTTCACATCTGGACTACTAACTTATCCAGTTTTAATGGCTGCAGATATATTATCAATGAACGCTGATTATGTACCTGTTGGAATTGATCAAAAACAACATGTTGAATTAGCAAGAGATATAGCAATAAGATTTAATAATAAATATGGAGAATTTTTCAAGGTTCCAGAACCAATTATAAGAAAAAGTGGTACAAAAATAATGGATTTACAAACGCCTGATAAAAAAATGAGTAAGAGTAGTGAAAATCAAAAAGGTGTTATAAGATTACTAGATGATCTTAATGTTGTAAGAAAAAAAATAATGTCAGCTACAACAGATTCAGAAATGTTAGTTAAATTTGATCCTGAAAATAAACCAGGTATATCAAACTTAATAAATATCTATTCATCATTAACCAATAAAAGTATAGAAGAAATAGAAAATGAATTTAAAGATTCTAATTATGGAAATTTTAAAACTAAAGTTGCTGATGTAGTAGTAGATACAATATATAATATACAAAATAAATATAATGAAATTATAAATAGTGAATATTTAGATGAAATATTGGATAAAGGTATAGAGAAAAACATAGAAATATCTAGTGAATTCTATAAAAAAATGAAAAAAATAATAGGTTTAGGTAGAAATTAATAAACTTATACTTGATAATTGTATTTATATTTGATACAATTATTTTGTTCTTGGCGGGATTGGTGAAGTGGTTAACACGCTGGATTGTGGCTCCAGTATGCAAGGGTTCGATCCCCTTATATCGCCCCATTATGAGTATTAGTGAAGCTAAAGCTGAATAGTTTAGTTTCACTTTTTCTTTATTTTAAAGGGGTTTTTGAGTATTCAGTTTGAATAGTACACACGTCTGGGTACGAGAAAGATGTTAAAAAGAAACTGAAATTGAAGTTTTTAAAAATTCTATAAATAATAGAAAAGTCACATTTTGGTCAAAAATTGGTTGTAAAAAAGTCAAATTGAGGTCATTTTCAGGTCAAAAAAAAGTCAAAAAAATGTCCAGAAACATGATATAATTATATTAGTAAGTAATATTATTTTCTGAAAGGAATGATTAATTGTGAATTTAAATATAAATAAAGTTAAAATAATTGTAACTATACCAACGCAAAACGTTGACGAAGTAAGAAATGCAGTATGTGATGAAGGTGCTGGAATTATAGGTAATTATACTCATTGCTCAAT
>JAZQIU010000021.1:0-7952 GCA_045541255.1 Bacilli bacterium
TCAAATAAATGGTAATGAAAATAGTAAGTCAATATCAGTTACAACTGCAAATCTAGCATTAGTCTATGGAGATGGTAATGGAATAATAGAACCAACTGATAAACTAATACCAGGTACTACTATAGATAGTAAAACATTTACAGTTAAGAATGAAGGAAATGCAGAAACAGATTATGTAGTAGTAATAGAAGATGTTAAGGTTACATATGCAATAACAGTAGGAGAAAATGAAGCAGGAACTACAACAACATTCGAATCTAACGATTTTGTATATACATTAACATGTGAAAGTGATGGAGAATCATGTAGTGGAGTTGATACAGAAACAATATTCCCAATAAATAATGGAATATTAGTAGGGAATAAGATAGAAGTAGGTAAAACACATACATATACATTAACAGTAACATATAAAGAGACTGGGGTAAATCAAAGTAATGATATGAATAAGACATTAGAAGCAAAGGTAAATATAAGAGACATAGCAGAAATAAACCCATATAGTACAAACAAAAATACATTAGCATATAATATAATAAATAATGCTATGTTAAATAAAAATGGAACACAGTTATTAGCTTCACCTATAACAAAAGTAGCAGAAGAAATGAGTACTTATTATACATCAGGAAAACAGAATGAACTAAAAATAAATGTAACAGCTTTATGCGATAATTATGCTGCTTGGTTAGTTGCTGATACAGAAGATGCTGTTATGGAAAATGGTAGTGAAGTAACTTCTTATGAAGAAGCGATTGGAAAATATGTGTATGATCAATGTGAAGGTTGGACACGATATTTAAAATCGTATGATGAAGAAAATTTATTATTAACTTTTGTTGGTGAAGAGGCAGAGGAACAAACATTAAGTGTAACACAAGATGATTTAGGGACATCATATTATTATAGAGGTGCAGTGGAAGATAATTATGTAGAATTTAATGATATGTGTTGGAGAATCGTGCGTATTGAAGGGGATGGTTCTATCAAAATTACTCTTGCTGCACAAAAGAGATGTAGTGAAATAACTGAAAATGATACGGCTAGTGCATTTATAGGTACTGGTGATTACGGATATACAGATGATTATAAAGGTGATTATGATAATAGTGCAAATAGAATGACAAGTATGAAATATAAATTTGATGTTTTTGTAAATGGAGGAAGTTTTACAAGTTTTAATGAGAATTGGGAGGAAGAAACAAAAACATATACAGCATGGAGTGCAGAAAATAAAGCAAAATTAAAAACAACTTCAGTATGCATGGGAGATATACATACGAAATATGATATTAATGGAAATGTTACATCCAATTTAGAAGAATATTATTATGATTCATATATAAGATTATTTCAATCTTTAAGAGAAGAAAGTCTTAGTTTATTGCCCAAAGCAACTTTATTATGCAATGCAATTGGTGGCGAAGAAATCAATGCAAAAATTTTTCCTTTAACAGTTGATGAGGTAGTATATGCTGGGGCAGTAGTTGGTTTGAATCCAAATTATAATTTTTATTTGAAAGCTAATGCAAGTTCATTAGGCTGGTGGACTCTTTCACTTGCTGGAGTTACGCCTTACTATGAAGAATATCGTGAAGGTGCGTTTGTTGTTTACAATGACGGTCCAGTGGAGAATGTTTCTGTGGCTGATGCATTCAGTTTGCGCCCTACTGTTTCATTGATATCTAATACCATAATTACTAGTGGAGATGGAACAATAAATAATCCTTATGTTGTAGAATAAAAGTACTAGTTAAATGGTACTTTTTTATTGTATAATAAATATGTGGTGGTTATATGGTGTATATAATTAAGAGTGAATCATATAGATTGTTAGATGCTAAGATTAAGGAATTAACTGATGGTATAGATACAGATAATATTACACATTTTGATTTAACTATAGTTAATTTTAAAGATATTATAGAAGAGTGCAATTATACCTCACTTTTTAATGATAAAAAGGCAGTAATTGTTAATAATACAAATATTTTTGGAGCTAAGTATGAGTACAAAGAGGATATGGAGTTATTAGAAAAATATTTAAATAATTCTAATAAAGATACTGAACTTATATTTATTGCTGATAGTATTTCGTTGAAAAAGAAATGTGTAAAAATTATTAAAGATAATGGTAATCTTTTTGAGTTAAAGAAACCTGTTGGTGATGACTTAAGAAAAATGGTAATTGATTATTTAAAACAAGATAATTTTAAAATAGAAAATAGTGCTTTAACTAAATTAATTACTAACACAGTTGAAAATTATGATTTTATATTAAATGAACTAGATAAAGTTATTGTTGTAAAAAAAGATTATTTAATAACTAATGAAGATATTGATAAATATACTATTAAAATAATAGAAGAGAATATATTTGATTTTGTGGATTTAGTTATAAAGAAAGATACTAAAAATATATTTATTAAGTTAGAAAAATATATACAAGAAAAACAAGAACCTGCTATATTATTATCAAATATTGCAAGCCAATATAGATTAATTTATAGTGTAAAGAATTTAACTAGAAAAGGTTATAGTGAAAAAGAGATTGCTGATGAATTAGGAATACACCCTTATAGAGTAAAATTGGCACGTGAAAAAGGATATAATTATACTAATAATGAGTTAAAGGAAAAATTACTTAGTATTGGTTCTTTGGATGAAAAAGTAAAATTAGGAATAATTGATAAATATGTTGCATTGAAATTGTTTTTAGTTAATTTATAAACTATACAATTTCTTTTTTTTTGTATTTATGTTAGAATTAAAAGTATAAATGAGGATTGGTAAGTATGTTTGATAAATTTGTTCCAGATATGTATACAAAAAGTATATATACTATAGATTATAAAGGTTTAAAGAAGAAAAAGATTAAGTGTTTAATATTTGATTTAAATAATACTATAGCACCTTTAACATTAAAAAAACCTAATAAAAAAATTATAGATTTGTTTGAAGAATTAAAAGATATGAAGTTTAAAATTTATATAGTTAGTAATAGTAGTAAATCACGTGTAGAACCATTTAAAAACACTTTATGTGTAGATTCTGCATATTTATCTATGAAACCTAGTTTAAAAAAGTATAAAAAAATATTTAATATTAATAAATTTAAAGATAATGAGATTGCTTGTATAGGTGATGAGTTAATAACTGATATTTGGGCTGCTAATAGAATGAATTTTGTTAGTATATTTGTTAATCCTATTGGGACAAAGGAATATGTATCTACTAAAGTAGGTAGAGTATTTGAAAACTTTATAATAAATAAATTAACTGATAAAAAGTTATTTAGAAAGGGTAAATATTATGAATAAGGTGTGTTTTGGTTGTGGAAGTATATTACAAAGTGATAATGAATTAAATCCTGGATATATACCTCTAAATAAGTTAGAAACTGCTAATTATTGTAAAAGATGTTTTAGATTAACACATTATGGTGAAATAAGTACTAATGAATTAGAGAAGAGTACTAAGAGTATATTAGATAATGTAAATAAAGATAATAGTTTTAAAATATATATTGTAGACTTTTTAAATATTAATGATAATACTATAAATATATTTAATAAGATAAAAGGAAATAAATTATTATTAATTAGTAAAGTAGATTTATTAGGTAAGTCTATTAATGTTGATAGAATAATAGAAAATATTAGAAATGCTTATAATATTAAATGTGATATAAGAACTATTAGTACTGTAAAAGAATATGGTGTTAATTCTTTAGTCAAATATTTAAATAATAAACATATAAATAAATGTTATTTGTTAGGACCAACTAATAGTGGTAAGAGTACTTTAATTAATAAATTAATGGAAATATATAATCCTAAATTAAATAAATTAACTATATCTAATAAGAGAAATACTACATTAGAATTTATTAGAATTAAATTAAATGATGAATTGACTTTAATAGATAGTCCTGGTTTTTTAATAAGTGATTATGGAATAAAAAGTAAATATAAAAATATAATTAAACCTATAACTTTCAATATGAAAGAAAATGAAGTTTTATTTATAGATAAATTTTATATGAAGTTTGATAATGCAACTAGTGTGACAATATATGTTAATGAATTTGTTAATACTAAGAAGTATTATAAAGATATTGATTTTGATTATGAAGTTAGTGTAGAAGATAATACTGACTTATGTATTAATGGTTTTGGAATAATTAATATAAAGAAAAGTAATAATATAAGTATAGCCCATTTAGATAAAGAATTGATTAGTGTTAGAAACAGTATATTTGGTGGTAACTATGAGTAAGATACATGTAATGAATGAAACTCTTGCAAATAAGATAGCAGCAGGAGAGGTTATTGAAAGAGTATCTAGTGTAGTCAAAGAGTTAGTTGAAAACAGTATAGATGCTAAAGCTAAATCAATTAAGATAGAGTTAGAAAATAGTGGTATAAAAAAGTTAGTAATAACTGATGATGGTATTGGTATGGATAGAGAGGATGCAAAGCTTGCTTTTTCTCGTCATGCTACTAGTAAGTTA
Organism: Bacilli bacterium; assembly: GCA_045541255.1. Taxonomy (GTDB): domain Bacteria; phylum Bacillota_I; class Bacilli_A; order RF39; family UBA660; genus UMGS1124. The sequence goes on from JAZQIU010000021.1 coordinate 4,514, forward strand.
TTAAAAGATGATGATTTATTTTTTATTAATACTTTAGGTTTTAGAGGAGAAGCTTTACCTAGTATTGCAAGTGTTTCAAAGGTAAGATTAAAGACTAGTACAGGTAGTGTTGGTACAGAAATAATTATACATGGTGGTAAATTAATAAGTGAAAATGACAGTGATGCAAGAGTAGGAACTAGTTTTGAGGTTGCTGATCTTTTCTATAATACACCTGCTAGATTAAAATATTTAAAGAGTGATAATACTGAGTTAGCTAGTATAGTTATGTATATAGAAAAATTATCTTTAGCTCATCCTGAAATAAAATTTACACTTATTAATAATGATAAACAAGTATTAAGTACTAGTGGTAGTAATAATTTATTAAAAACTATTTATGAATTATATGGATATGTAGTTAGTAGTAATATGATAAGTATTAATGTTAGTAATGATGACTATGATATAAATGGATATATATGTAAACCTAGTGTTTTAAAAAGTAATAGAAATCATATGACTACTATTGTTAATGGTAGAATAGTTAAAAATATTGAATTAAATAAAGCAATAAATGATGGATATTATACTTATAAGCCTGATATTAAGTACCCTATAGTAGTTTTGAATATAAATACTGATCCTACTATTATAGATGTTAATATACATCCTACTAAACAAGATATTAAGTTTTCGAAGCAACAAGAATTAAACGAGTTAGTTACTAAATCTATTAAAGATGCTTTATATAAATCATTACTTATACCTAAAGTTGAAGTTAAAGAAGTCAAAAGTAATAATGAAATAAATATTATGAAGGAAGAAAAGTCTTTAGAATTTAATAACTTTGAAGTTGAAGATAAACCTAAAGAATATGTTGTTAATAAAGAGATAAAAATGTTAAATGATGAACAGGTTAAATTTGATTTTGCTAAAGTAGAAAGTAATGTTAAAGATAATAAAAATGATTCAAATGTAGATAATTTAGAAATAAAATCTTTAGAATTATATCCATGTGGTTTAGTTATGGGAACTTATATAGTATGTGAAAATGAAAGTAATATGTATTTAGTAGATCAACATGCTGCTCAAGAAAGAGTGAACTATGAAAGATATTTAAAATACTTAAAATCATTAGAGATAAATACAACTAGTTTATTAATTCCAATTACTTTAGAATTAACTCCATCTGATTATTTAAAGTTTAATGAAAGAAAGAGTTTATTAGAAAATATGGGCTTTGGAATAAGTGAATTTGGTATTAATACAATCGTTATTAAGGAACATCCAACTTGGTTGTTGCAAGGATATGAACAAGAATCTATTGAAAAACTTGTAGATTTATTAATAAACGATTATAATATAGATAGAGTAAAGTTTAATGATTCTATTGCAAAAACTTTAGCATGTAAGATGAGTGTAAAAGGAAATACTAGAATAAATATGGAACAAATGCAAAGTATAATAGATGATTTAGTATTATGTGACAATCCTTATAATTGTCCTCATGGAAGGCCAACAATTATAACGTTTACTAAGTATGAATTAGAAAAAATGTTTAAAAGGGTAATGAATTAGAAAGGTGATATTATGAAGAATATTTTAAAAGATGATAAATCATTTTACTTCTTAGTAGCTCTTGCTTTAATAATTCCAATTATAATTGGTATTGTTTATGTATTTTCTGTAATTTATATATAACCATTAGTTTTATACTATTGGTTTTTTATTTAATTAAAATAAGGAGGTATAGTATGGGAAAGAGAATTTTAATTAAATTAAGTGGAGAAACATTATCAGGTAGTGATGGAAAGGGAATAGATTTTAATTCTGTTTTAAATATATGTAAAGAAATTAAAGAATGTAAAGAATTAGGGAATGAAATTGCTATTGTAGTAGGTGGGGGTAATTTTTGGAGAGGTAGGTGTCATAAAGATATGGATAGTTGTGTATCTGATCATATTGGGATGCTGGGTACTACTATGAATGCTTTGACTTTACAAGAAGGATTTAAACAATGTGGAATTGAATCTAGAGTACAAACTGGTATAGAAATGAAACAAGTTGCTGAATTTTATATTAAGAATAGAGCTGTTAGGCATTTAGAAAAAGGAAGAATTGTTATATTTGGGTGTGGAACTGGTAATCCTTTCTTTTCAACTGATACTGCAGCAGCATTAAGAGCAGCAGAGATAAATGCGGATATTATTTATAAAGCAACAAATGTAGATGGTGTGTATAATGCTGATCCTAAAAAGGATAAGAATGCAATTAAGTATGATGAAATAAGTTATATAGAAGTTTTAAATAAAAAATTACATGTAATGGATTCTACTGCAATAAGTTTATGTATGGATAATGATATACCTATACAAGTTTTTGATATTAATATAAAAGGTAATTTAATTAAAGTTAGTAACGGAGAAAGTATAGGGACTATAGTTAGATAAGGTTTTACATATTTTATATAAAAAGTAAAAATATTACTTTTTTTTTGATTGTTTTTATAGTAAAATGTAAATAGTAGGGTGATACAATGTTAGAGACATTAAAAAAACAAAGATTATTTTTTATAGCATTAATCGGTATTGTTGTAGTTTCTTTAACAATGACCGCAACTTTTGCATACCAAACTTTACAAGTAGATGAAAGTGAAGGTTCTAATACTGGAATGGTATTGAATGTTGGTACATTAGATGTTAGTTTTGAAAAAAATAATAAAATAGAAACTAATAATATGCCTTTGCTGTCTAGTTATAAGACTGCTGACTATGTAGAGTTTATAGTAGATAATGCTAGAAGTACAGATGATATTGCTTATCAAATCAGTCTTGGAAATTTAGAATATTCTTCTAATTTATCAAGTAAAGATTTTAATTATACAGTAACAGAAATTAAAGATAATGAAGAGATAGTATTAAATACAGGCGATTTTAGTGATTTATCTAAAGTTGAACCATTTAATACTGAATATTTTTTGAAGTTATATGATAGAACTTATAATTATATTTCAATGGGAGAAAAACAAACTATAAGATTATATTTATGGTTAAAAGAAACTAGTGAAAATCAAAATTATTTAGAAAAAACTTCATTTAAAGGAATTATAACTATAACTTCTATATTTAAAAATGAAATACCTATGAAGTTGAGTGATAAGATATTAGCGAATGCTGTAGTTGGCGATGGAATAACAACTACTAAATATCAAACAATATCAAATAGTAGTTTAGGTACTCCTTCAAATGAAGATGAAAGATTATTATTAACTACAAAAGATAATGATGGAATAAGCTATTATTATAGAGGTAATGTTATAGATAATTATATGAACTATGAAGGAATGTGCTTTAGAATAGTAAGAATATTAGGTAATGGAAACATAAAGCTAGTTCTTGCTGATGAAAATAATGAATGTAATAGTAAATTAATAACAAATACGAGTTCATTAATAGGT
>JAZQIU010000022.1:0-86138 GCA_045541255.1 Bacilli bacterium
TTTGGTGAGTTCCTGATGTAACCATATCTGGTTTTAAATCATCATTCTTTTCATAATTCCATTCTTTCGCAAGAATTGGATTTGTAGTAGCAAGATCATTATATCCTTTTAATACTTGTTTGTTAGAGCATATAGGACATCCTCTTCCTTTATTTCTATTATTTATACTTGCTTCCCATTCATTTCTGCATTCAGAACATTTCCACCATACTTTTATATTAGTATTTGCTGTAACCATATCTGGTTTTAAATCACCATTCTTTTCATAATTCCATTCTTTTGCAAGTTCAGGATTGATGGTAGCAAGATCATTGTAACCTTTAAGTATTTGTTGACCTGCACAAATTGGACAACCTGCTCCATCTGTTCTACTATATATACTTGCTAACCATTCATGTCCTTTTTCACATTTCCACCATACTTTTTTTCCACTATTTGATGCAACCATATCTGGTTTTAAATCACCATTCTTTTCATAATTCCATTCTTTTACAAGTTCTGGGTTAATAATCTGTAAAGATTGTTCTCTTTGACCTTTAATAAACGACATATATATATCAGCTCTATCTTTATTTAAGTCAACATTAATATTCTTTCCTAAAAAACTAACTATTGTTTTGATTGATTCTTCTAAGCTAGCATCAGACCCAGTGCAATGTACTATTTTTAAATATTCGTTTTCTGACCAATCACAATTGTTTTCTTCTCTGACTCTAAAAAGAAATATTTTATTTTCTTTACAAATATTATTTTTCCTTTCATCTCTTTTTTTGTCTTTATGCCAAAATATACCGTCATATTCAACAGCAAATCGTCTTGAAGGAATATATATATCCAATTCTATTCCTAAATGTCTATCTCCATTAATGGCATCTGGAAATAATTTTTTTATATAGAAATAAATTGCTTGTTCTGGAAAAGAAGTTTGTAATTCTCTTGCACAAATTGGGCAACCATTACCATTATTTCGTCTAGATATAACAGCTTCCCATTCATGTCCTTTTTCACATTTCCACCATACTTTTTTAATACTATTTGGCTTTACCATATCTGGTTTTAAATCACCATTCTTTTCATAATTCCATTCTTTTGCAAGTTCAGGATTGATGGTAGCAAGATCATTATAACCAATAATAGATTGTCTACCAGAGCAGAAAGGACATCCAGTACCTCTATTTCGACTAGATATAACGGCTTCCCATTCATGTCCTTTTTCACATTTCCACCATACTTTTTTTCCACTTCCAACTGTTACATCTTTAGGCGTTAATGAGGAATTTTTTTCATAATTCCATTCTTTCATTAATTTTTCATTATTTTTTAAATAATTATTATTCATACTTCTTCTCCATATTATTTAAAAATTCTTCTAATGTCATAATCAATCCTCCCACTAACAAAATTACTATTTATCTGTCAGTTATATTATACCATGAAAAAAGCAAATCTTATTATAGATCTGCTTGATAAATTGTAATTTGCTATTTGGTATTCACTTTGGATAAAAATCAGAATGTTTTTCCAAATTTAAATTAACATATTATCTTCTCATTTATATTTTTAATTGAATTTAGCTTCAATCATCTCATAAATGACACACATGTTGCCTTTTAATCTAGAATTTTCATCTTCACATATAAATCCACTTTCTTTAGCAACTGTTTTATTTAAATTTAAACATCTACCGCCATCATCTATTGGTATTGTTCCATTTGGACAAGTTCTTTCTTTTCTCGGATCTTCTATTTCATGAGTTTCACATTTTGTACCATTTAATATATCATTACCACTGTCACAATAATATGATGTGGGTTTTGTTTTAGTTTCTTTATAACATTTTTCGCCTGCTTTAACATATAGTATTTTGCCTTCAATTTGACAAATCCAATCAGCGACGTAATAAGAATTCATATCAACACAACCACCATTTATTAATTTATCACCATTCAAGCAACCACCATTTATAGTTGGTTTTGGTCCATAGCATTTATGATCCATTAAAATGTCTGTTGTAGGATTTAATCTACAATATTCTGTTGGTTCTCCAATATATTCTTTTTCAACACAATACCCTTGATCATAATTACCAGAATCACATTTTCCAATTGCATCATATACTTGCTCTCTTATGCATTTATCATTAGATAATTTAAATTCTTCTCCACAGGTATAATTGTTTCCTTCTATACCTTCAATTTCTTCATAACATTTTCCTTCATGTTCTGCATATCCACGAGGACATACTTCACTACTTGTTGCTGATATTCTCTCTTTTTCTTTTAAACACCAATCGCCTTCAAGTGTGTAACCCTTATCACAATACTTACCTGTTGCTTTTGTTTCATTTAATTCACTTACTGATTTATTTGATAAATCTTCTATATTAATATTTTCATTATCTTTTATAATAGATTTTATATATGATATTTTTGCAGGGCTTACATCGTATTTTTTTGCAAGTTCTTCATCTTCTTTAGATACTTTTTCAATAGTGGTAATATTAGAATCTATTTTCTCCTTTTCAAGAGTTTCCTTCAGTTTAGTTTCTAATTCTTTATTTGATATATCCCCTTCAGAATATAATATTATTTCTAAAAAATTTTCTTCAGCAACATATCCTTTTTCTATAAGATTATCTGTAATTTGTTTTAATGTATCATCTATACTTTTCCCTTTTAGATTACCATTAACTATTTCTTTTGCATCTTCATTTAATGCAACTACACTTTTGACTTTTTCATTTCTAGTTAAATTAATTTCAATACTAGGATTTATATCTAGTGTAATAGTAGAAACAATCTTATTATTATCAAAAATAATAAATCCTATAACTAAAAATAATGCGACTATACCTGTTGGAATAATAATTTTCTTTTTCATTTACTTCAACTCCTTCACAAATTATTATTTATCTATCAGTTATATTATATCATGAAAAAAGCAAATCTTGTTATAAATCTGCTTGATAAATTGTAATTTGTTATTTATTTTTACAATACTTAACTATATCATTGTCATTATAATTTTGATTTTTAAACACTTTATAATATTCATTATTTGTATCTTTATTACATCTTATAACATCATAAAATGGTGTATCATAATATATTGCAGTATCTGCTGTAATTTTATAAGTCGAAAATCTTGGTGCTTGTTTTATTCTAACTACACTTACATAATCCAATAGAAATAACATGGCAACAAAAAGTGCAAAATATCCAAAATTACATATTAATCTTTTTCCATAAGATATTTTTTTTGTGAATTTAGCTACTCCTATTAATGATATTATTGCTCCTAGTACAGAATACACACTCCCCCAGCTACTTTCACTTGGAAATATTGTCATTGCTGTTGTAGCTAATAGTACACCAAATATAATTAATAGTAAGCCAATTACATTGTTTTTTTCAATAATCTTCTTTGTAGTATAGTCAATTGTGCTAATTAGGTTTTCTTCAAATTTATCTTGATACTTATCCTTAGAAACTTTTTCTCCACTTATTAAATCATTTATAGATATTTCTAAAATATCACATAATGGTTTAAATAAAGAAAGATCAGGCATATTCCTTCCATTTTCCCAATTACTAATAGATTTATCTGTAACACCTAATTTCTCAGCTAATTCTGATTGAGTTAATTTCTTATTCTTTCTACATTCTAATATAAACTTACCAATTTTTTCTTGATTCATAAAAATCTCTCCTTTTCATGAACTAATTATGTCATTAAATATAAAATAATAACAGGAAAGATTCCTAGAGTTGCATACTCTAGTTTTACTGTACATAACTCCCTTACAAATTACTATTTATCTGTCAATTATATTATACCATTGTTTTGACTATTTTGATTTATAATATTCACTTATCTTTTGTTTTTCTTCTTTTGATACTTTTTCTAATTCTTCACCACGAATTCTTTGAGCAACTTCATTCTTATCATTATATAAATTATATTCTTTATCATCTATCAAATAGATAACACCTCTATTATCAAAACTAAACCACGCAACATTATCTTTAGGAACATAAATATATAATTCACTATAAGGAATTCTTATACAGTATTCTTTATCAGTCATTCTGTTTTCATCTATCATTTTTTTAGAAAATGAAACACTTTTTATATATCCTTTAGAATTTTCTATTGATGCACCTTTTATTTTTTCTAATTCATTAACCTGCTTTTTTAAATAATTTAAATAAGCATATTGTCGATTTGCTTCCATTTTAGTTTTGTTTGCTGATGCAATTATATCTTTAACTTCATCTACATTAGATACCTGCAATTCCTTTTGTGTATCTAAAAATATCTTTACTTCATTACTTAATTCAATATCAGTTTTGACTATTTCCTTCTGCTCTAAATACCTTTCATAATAATCTAAATATTTTAAATATAATTCACATAATGGTACTCTAAGCTGAAGTGTTTCATTTTGCGATTGTAGATCTATAAAACTTTTTTCTTTTAAATTAATTTCTTGTGATAATTCATTAATTTTGTTTTGTAGATCTTCATAACTAAAAATATTATTATCATTAAGAAAATTTATTGTATCCACTATCCTGTTAAATCTTTTAACTTCTAAAAATCTTGAATTGTAATATTTAGGGTAAGAAACTTTAACATCTAAACCTTTCATGCTTAATAAGATAGATTGTTTTGATATATCCGCCAACATACTTTGAATATTTAATAATTCACTAGAATTATTTTTAATATTATAGTTTTGAAATGCAAATACCTTTTGATTACTTCTTTTATCATAAAAAAATTCTTTTAATGATTCTTCAGAATAATCTTCTCCCAATACTTTCATCGTTACATATTTTTCTTTTCCTAATGGTTTAACCTTTATATACTTCCCATACTTAATCTGATAACCTTCCATTAATAGTCTTTCTAAAAGTTCATCTAAAGAAAAACATTCTTCTTTTAAAGTTTCTATCATTTCAATAATTTGTTTTTTCCAAGATTTATTTGCTGTTGCATACAAATATTTATTCTTATGAAATCTACTTATTTTTGGTGCATCTTCTATTATCTTTAATCCATGTTCTAAAGCAATCTCATCACTTGCATCTCTTAATCCATATAATCCTTCTTTTGGATTAGCAAGTCTATCTTCTAATTTCTTACCATTCATATCAACTGCATTAACAACAAAATGATTATGCAAGTGTCCTTGATCAATATGCGTTGTTACCAATACTTGATAATTAGGATATAGTCTTTTCATTAATTCTATTCCCATCTGATGAACTTCTTCTGCTGTTAAATCTTTTTCTTTCGGATCAAAACTTTGATAACCATGATAACAAGTTCTACTTTCTTTTTCCTCGTTAATATGGAATTTATCATTATTTAATTTCATTTCATAAGATGCAAATTCAGAGGAACAATTAATTCCTGTAATTAAAGTTCCTCCATCAGTTTTCTTTGCATCTTTTATATAATTAATACAATCATTTCTTCCTTGTACTCCATGAACTGCCCATCGTGCTGTTGTAGGAATGTTTATCCCTCCTTTACTTGTAGTTCATCTTTTGTATTACAATTTAATAATTTTATATTTTTGTTCTGTTTTTCTTTTTCATTATATTTATTAATACTTTCTTCTTTATTATTAAAGTATTCTGCTAAATAAATATTTAATTCATTATTATCAGAACTAAAAAACAAATAACATTTTTCTCTTAATGCTTTTTCCCTTTGAATATTTATTTTTGTAATTGCATTTGCTTCATCCAATGTTTTCACATCTATTTTTTCTGAATTATCTAAACTAACTAATAAAAAACCTTCTTTAGAATTTTTTGTTCCTAGAGTACTTGGTAAAACAATAACAAATTTTTTATTAGATACATATTGAATAAATTTTTCTGTTACTTTGTTTTTTTCAATCAATCTTAATCTTTTTTGAAATTTAGGAACTGAATTTGAAGATAGTTTTGTTATTAATTCTTTTGTCAGTTTTTCAATCGCATTAACTATTTTGATATTATCCTCTTTAATTATCTCGATGTTTTCTTTTGTTATAGTAATGTTTTTTGATATATCAGCTTGTTTTTTCAAAATATCTTTTACAACTAAAATAAATTCACTTACAATTTTACAAACATCTTGTTTTCCTGAAACATCTTCTACATATAATCTTTCATATATACAAGCATCTCTTACATATTCAGCAAGGCAATCCCCATAGCCATATTCTTTTGCTTTATTACTAATTATTTTTCTTTCTTCTGGAGTAACTAAAATATTTATTTTGTCTCTACGTTTTTTATTAGTGGTGTTTGTCATATTCCACCTCTAACTTTCTTTTTAAATCTTCTAAATATTTTAAATATGATTTCCGATAATATTTTTCATTTATATATTTAACTCCTTCAGCTTTAATAAAAATAATTCCATCTTCTATATATTTCAAATCGTTTTTATATTGTTTACACATTTTTGAAATTGCAACATCAATACTGTTTAAATCTTTATCAAAATACTCTGCCATTTCGTGTTTACTCATATCACTATATTTAATTTCATTATGAGAAATATTTAAAGCATCTTCAAATCTTTTTATTAATTTCTCATAAAAGGTAATTTCTAAGTCTAAATAATATTTATCTTTTCTCAAATACACTTCTTTGATCCATTCTACAAATTCAAGACTACAATACTCTGTTCTTTGATTATTATTTGGTTCTCTTACATAAATCCAATTTTCAGCTGGATGTCTTTGTCGCATCTTTTGAATAATCCTATCCAGTTGCTTTGATGTTAAATTTAGTTCTTTTTCTACATACCATCTATCTTGAAATTTTTTACCCATTTTTCTCCTTTCTTAACTTAGAAATTGTCCACGTTAATTAACGTAGTAATATAAAATATCAAGCATGGTGTATCTACACCCATTTTGCTTGTTAGGGAATACCCTAAAACCCTTCAAATTAGTCTCCGACGGTTTAATAAAAATTTAAAAATTTTTATCTATTTCTATTTCACTTTTTTTATTACAATTAACAGAATAATAATTTAATTTATCAAAAAAAGGCACATCAAATATACTTTTGTTCTGTGCCTTTTCTATATCTTTTTTAGTTATTATTCCTTTATAATACATATCTGTTAAATTGTGAGAAAGTGTCAAAGGATTAATATTTTCTTGCATATTATTATTACATATATTAAATAAAAGTGATGATTCCTCATCAGATATTTCAGGAATAATATCATAAATACCTTGTAATATTAAATAACTTTCTAAATGATTTTTATGATATTCTGGCATTATTTTATAGCAAGTAATTAACTGTTCCATCACACCAACTCCATTTCTTTTTCATTTGTTTCATTTGATAATTTTTCTTTAATTTTATCCAAATCTTTCTCAACTTTTTTCCAATCTATGCAATCTTCTAACGATGATATATAGTCTAAAACTTTCTCTCTATTTTCCAAATCTAATTCTATAAAATTCTTCAAATAATCTTGATTATTTACTCTTCCTGAATAACAAATAATATAATTATCTAAATCTGTATCATATTTTTCACAATACATTTTTATTGCTCTATACTTAATTTCTATACCGCCCAAATGTACATCAGTCATATCAGTATTTCGATAATCCCAATCTCCACACAGTCTATTAAATTCTTTAAGTTTTTTATTAATTTCTTTGTAATTCAATCTTGTAGAATTTGAAATTATTAAATAATTTTTATGGTGCATCTTATTTTGGATTGTTTCAATAGTAGGCAGTTTCTTTTTTATATTATAATATCTTCTAACTACTCTATTTAGATCTTTAGATAACTGATATTCATAATCCATTTTTTTATTTAACCCCATCTTCTTTAGTTCTAACTCAAAATTATAAGAAGTAATATATTTATCACCATTATACACATCTAAACTTATTAAAACTCTTTGACCTCGTTTATCTTTTATATCACTTACAATAGTATATAAATTTTTATATTTCATGCTCATCAAGCTCCATTTCTTTTTCATTATCTAATGTTTTTATTAATGATTTTTCTTCCATATAATCAACTATTTTATCTGCATCTGATATTGCTTTAAAAAGTTCATTAGGTTTGTCTTTTAAAATATCTATCCAATTTTGGATATATGCTTTATGATTATTTAAGTGGTTTTCATCATATTCCAAACCTAATTTTTGCATCAAGAAAGATGAACTTATTTCTGCTCTCAATTCTTCTTTTGCATATTCAGAACTTCCAAAACCACCACTTAAATCTCTATTTAATCTATTCTTATGACCTGTAGAATGTGCTAGTTCATGCAATTGCGTAGAATAGTATCCATACTTATTTTTAAATGTATTAATTGGTGGTAATACTACCATATCATTTCTAATATCGTAATATGCACTATTACCAAATTCTTGATATTTAACTTCTATATTATCAATTATATTTTTAATATATTCTGAAGTATTTATTTGTTCTTTTTCTGTTTCTATTCGTTTAGGTATCCCTTCAATCAAATCACCATTAAACACCGTTGTACACTTAGTTATTATTCTAAAATTTTCTTCTTGTTCTGGATCTTCACGAACTATTTTCTCATATTCCTTGAAAGAACAAATTTTCCTCTCTTTTATATTATATCTGCTCCAATACTCTACGCATACACCTTGTCCTACCGCAGACTCTTTAAACTTCCAATTCTTTTTCTTAATTTGATTATAAGTACACCATCTATTATCTTTATAACCTTTTTTTACTGATATATATGACAATGCCAAATTATTAACACCCTTATACTTCTTCCCTGAAATAGCATTAACAGGTTGCTCAACAGTCCATAATTTTTCCCAAGGAACAACATCTTCTTCTAAACTTTTAATGTACATATCAATTAAATTCTGTCTTGCTTTTGTATATTTCAATTAATAATCACGCTCCAATTCAATATCCTTTGAATCATGACCCATTGCAATATGTTTTATTTTGGGAATAAAGTCTTTCAAATATATATTTTCATTTGAACAATATATATCTACTTCTAAATCTTCTAAAATATTATGAACTTCTATTACATTTAAAATATTTCTTGATATTCTATCAATACTCATCATATAAACATCCTTCATATTGTTTGATTTTAAATCTTCTAACATATAAGAAAATGCTGGATTATTTAAATCCAATCCACTAAAACCATTATCTACATATATATTTATATTTTCTTCTGCTATTTCAGGATATTTTAATTTCAATTTATTAAAATTATAACTTATCTGTTTTTTTATTGCATCCTCAGAATATAATGCAGATCTACAATAAACAGAATACTCTTTTCTTTCAATTCTATCATTTTCTCTTGCTTCTTTTATAACAGCATTTATAGCATCTGAAATATCCGCTTCTTCTAAATCAACATCATATTCTATTTCTCCATCAGAATTATAATAAGATAATTCTAACCAATTATTATTATAAAATTCCAATTCATAATTTTCATCGTTACCTGTTAAGATCGAAACCAAATGTTCATCATCTTTAATAAATTGTTTCATTTCCTCATAAAATAATCCAGATTCATTTTTATCTTTTACAGATGCGATTAAATCACCTTTATGATAAAAATTTTCTTTATAATTTTGTTCATAATCCTCCTCATATTCATCTAGATCTTCATCTTCCTCTAATTTTTCTTCTAAAACAAAATCTCTTTTTGCCAGAAGTTTGCAACTAACTATACCTCTTGCTATTATCTCGTATTTACTTTTATCATCAAATTCTATTAATGCCACTGTCCCACCATGCCACAAAACATTCTCAAAACCTTTTTTATTATCATATCTATTAACAGTTAGCTTCATATTTTCCCCTCTCTTAAAACATTTCATCAGTTATATCAAAATCTGCATCAATTTCTTCATTATTTTTTAAATAAATTTCATTATAAATTTCATTAACTTCATTAAATAATTTAGTTTGAATAATTGATAATTCTTCTTTAGTTAGGGTATGATTATTATCAATTGTATAGCCTGATACAGATACACCACCCATCTTTTCATCAAATTCTAATTCACAAACAACTTCTTTTCCATTAACATTAAAATTAAATTTTTTGTTCTCTTTTCCATCATTAGAAAATTCAAAACAACTAATTATTTCAGGTTTAATATCAATATATTCTAATGTCTTTGGATAAGTATCAATAATATTAAATTCTATATAGTCTTGAATTCCAATGTTGCTTAATTCTGATTCTATATTATCTATTTTCTCAAATAATTGATTATAATTAATATTCCAACTATCTAATAAATCATCAGCATACAACCTTATAGATTCATTATTATCAAAAGATAAAACTTTTTTTACTAAATCTTTTAACTCTGGAGAAATTTTAACAATATCTGTTTTGTTTCTAACATTAAATCCTATAACTTTTTCAATTAATAATTCATCGGTAATCATTTGATTTTCAAGATTAAAATAATCGTACCCTTCATATAACTTTCTTCCGTCTTTGAAACTAATTTTATAATGCAAACCAACCTTATCTTCATCCCTCCATGAATTTAAGATTTCTATATTATATAAGTTTTGTAATCGTTTTTTTTCTTCGTAATATTTATTTTTTGCATCTTTAACTTTTAATTCAGCATTTAAAAAATCAATATCTGAACTATTAACCATTTTTTTATAAAAGTTTATAGCATTTGTTAAATCTCTTGAACATTCTATAAAATGTTTATTAAATTCATCTTGTGATTTTTCAGGATATTCTAAAATAAACATTAAATCTTCATATAAACTAGCATTAGATTTTACATTTAATCCTTGCCATTGTTTGCTGTTATTATTAATACCATTTAAAAACTTTATTGCAACACCACCAGCATCATTCCAATCAAATAAGTTTTTTGTATAATCATCTATTAAATAATCAAACTTTGATACACCATTAGGAACAGACAATGCTTTATTATCACCATATTTAATAAAAATTCTTTTGTTTTTTGATAGTTCTGGTAAATATCTATCTAACCAATTATTCTTTTCCTCTAAAGCATATTTACTATCATTTAAAAAGGAAGAAAGTATATAAATATCTTCTCCCTTTTTTACTAATCCTTTTATAACTTGTAATAAAAATTCATTAGGTTTTAATTTTTCATAATATCCTTTTTCATATAATATATCTGTTGATTCATTTTCTTTCCATTCAGCTAAAGTTCCATCCATATCAATAAATAATCTTCTATTCATACTTATTTCTCCTGAATTTGATTATCCAACTCTTGTTGCATTTGGTAAATTTTTTCTTGTTTCTTTTTAAAATCATATAAAACTTTAAGTTGCTGATCTAAATCACTAATCTTGTCTTCCACTTTTTTTATATTTTCTAATTCCTTTGTTTTCATTAACTCTATTTTTTCTATCTTTTTTTCTAATGTCTTATTCATTTTTTTCTCCTTTTCTTTTTTACATTTCTATATCTTTATCAAAATCGTTTTGTTGTTTATTTATTTCTTTTTCTCTTACTGGAGATACTAAACTAAAATCGTCAGGAATTATTTTAATTGTTTTTCTCTTTTCACCATCCTTTTCATAACTGCTAATATCCACTTCACCTGTAACAGAAACTATATCCCCTATTTTGAAATAATCAACTGTTTTTTCAGCTTTCTTACCCCAAAGTTCGCAATCAAAAAAATTTGTTTTATATATACCTTCTGATTTTTTTCTTTTACTCTGTACTGCAACTGAGATATTTGCAACATTGCCATTTTTAGTATTTTTTATTTCTAAACCATTTGCAATTCTACCAACTAGAACAATATTATTTACCATTATATTTCCCTTTCCTTTTCTATATCTATTACTTTATTTTTTTCATTTACAAAATATTTAATATTTTTCATAAACTCATCTTGCATATTTTCTTGTTCCATTTCTTCAAAAATATCAATAAAATTTTCTGCTTGTATTCCTTTTAACTTAATATATGGTTTTGTAAAATTCACTAAGTTAAAAACATCTATTAGTTCTTCAGATAAATCTTCTAATTCTTTTTTCTTATCTATACTATCTAATTGACCACCATCCAGTAATGTTCCAGTACAATCATAAAAACTATAATCAATATGTTCTGTATCATTTGATATATGCAAAAAATTATATTCACTACTAATCACAATTAGATTCATTATATTTCTATCTCCTCCTCTATGTCTTCTTGCTCTTGTTCTTTTTCTTCAAATACTTGTTTAGCTAACATCAAACCATTTCTAAGATTTTCACTATGTCTAAGATTATATTCAGAAATATTAAGTGCCTCTAATACTGGTTGAATATCACGAGTATATCCATATTCGTGATTATACATCTCATCTAAAAACATATCTTTAATAAATTTGTCACCAATTGTATCAGATTTTATTTCAAATTCTAGTTCTTTCTTATGACGAGCATGAACTTCTTCTACTTTTGGCAAATCAACTTTTTTTAAATATATACCAGCACCAAAATAAATAAGTTTGTTAGTTTCATTTTCATTTAAACCCAGCTTTTTTAAACCATTTTTAAATTGTTCATCATTGAAAGCAAACATATAAGGAAGTTCATTAACTTCTTTTTGATGCTTATCTTTTAACAATCTATACTTATTAGCCATTATATTTCTATCTCCTCCATTTCTATCTCTTCATTTGTTTTCTCATTAATAATTTCTACTTCATACAAAACATTTTTCCCATAAGTTATTGATGAAATTTTTTCAAAATCAAAACTGTGATTTCGCCAATTACCACTTGATTCTTTATATTTTTCTAAAAAATCTTTAACAATATCATAAGACTTTGCATACATATCAGAATTTTTTTCGCATCGTTCTAAATCATTTACCAATGTATTTTTAGGATATTTAAAAGTTAAAGTATTTCCATAATAATTAATAGTTATATTTAAATTAACCGCTTCTATATCTTTGATACTAGACAATATTTTTCTATTCAAATACAAACCATCATATTTATTATCTTTGTTTTCCAAGATTTCTTTTAAATAGTCATTTTGATAATCATTTTTTAGAATTGCCATACCTATTTCTTTTCTTATTTTTTCATCATTCTGCATCCATTTTGTTATCTTTAAAATTACATCAACAGAATCATTTAAATAGTCATTATATATTAATTTATCACGAGTTTTAAATTCATCTTCATATTTATTTCTTGCACTAAAAGATGGTAAATCAACATAATTTTCTATCTCACTTGCAACAAATCTTCTATTTACATTATCCTTGTAACCATCGAAATAATATTCACTTTGATTATCAAATTCATCCTTCGATTCTTTTCGTAAAACATCTTTATTTTCAATACAGTAATCATTCATAATTTTTTCAATATCATTTTCCATTTTGTTTGATAATTCTCCAAAAAAAGATATTTTTACGATTTTAGATTCTCTTAATATTCTATCTACATCATACTTACAATTATATAAAACTTTATCTATACAATCATAATATCCCTCAAAATTATATTCTCTATCATCCATTCTATTAGGATCATATCTTTTAGAATATAACAAATAAAATCTATCATTATATTGTTCTTTATAAAAGTATTTACTTTCATAACTATACTGCTCATTTATATATAAATAGTGATTTATATATTCATTAATTAGAAAATCATCTAATGCCATTTTATTAAACATATTGCCACCTTTCTTTAAAATAAAAGTAGTCATCTTTTCCGCTTATTGAATCAATATATTCAATAATTTTTCTTGATGATTTTTTATTATTTTCATATTTTATAAGTTTCAGCAAAGGAATAGTATTAGAACCATATAAATATATATAAGGTTGTTCAAATTCTATTTCTTCCTGAATTAAATTCATAATCTCTTGAGTTAATTTCTCGTCATTAAAATATTCATATACACTTTCCAATACTCCACCAAACAAATAATACCCTTTTGAATTATAAAGAGTATATTCTGCTTGATAACCAAAATTTGTGATATGCAAAATTTTATTATCTTCACTAATTACTATAATATTCATTATATTTCTACCTCATCATGTACTTTAATATCTTTATCAATATTTTCTACAATTTCAAATTCATCTATTTCAGGAACTAATGCTAAAGTTCGTCCATTTTCCCAAATCATGTGTAATTGCCCTTCACTATCTATATAATCTATCGTTCCAATTGTTCCTGCTAGAATAGGATATTTATCATCCATATCTTTAAGCATTTTCACTTTTGTTCCTATTGGATATTTTTCCTTAATTTTATTTAACTTATCTTCTGAAAGCATACTTATTATCTCCTTTTCTTAATATACACACACCATAAGGAAAACAATAATATTTACAAGTTTGGCAATTATTTCTATCTCTTCTAATAATAGGATTTATTTTAAAATCTCCATCTAAATTATGATTAGGCTGAATTAGATAATTATTAGATAAATAACCTGTTACTTTCAATAGTTTAATAAAATCAATTTCCAAAACTTCACATAAATTTATTAAAGTAATTAAATTGAAATTCTTTCTTTCACCATTTTCAATTCTTGATAATTCTGTATCACTAATACCAACAATTCTTGATAAACCTCTAATAGAATAGTTTCTTTCTATTCTTTTACTTCTAAGTAAATCACTTAATAATAAATAGTTATATCTCATTTTTATTCTCCTTTTCTTTTTCAAAATAAAAAAGAATCAATTAAGATTCTTCAACATCAAATAATTTACATTTCTATTTCTAAATCTTTTTCTAAAGATTTAGATAATTCAATATCAACAACACTTTTCAGTTTATTTAAACTATCATATAAAACAGTTCCATTATATTTTCCCCAACTTTTAGAAACCTTTTCACCAAAATCATAACCATACAATTTATTATTTATAAATCCCTGTGTAGCTAATGGGACATCAATATTATATTCTTTAAATAAATATAAAAAATTATTTTGAATAGTCTTTTTATAATAATCATCATCTTTATAGTATTCATAAGCTTCTGATAAAACAAGTTTTCCTTCATGTATTGCAGTTTTCATAGACCATATTTTATCAAAAAATTCTTTGTTTTTAGTTTTAACTGTATTTTTTCTAGTTTCTTCTCTTTCTTTTTGTTCACTTTCTTCTTTCTGTCTTTTTAACTCTAAAAATTTTTCTCTAGACTTAATTGCATTTAAATAAAATTCTGGATAATTTTTACTTAAATATTCTAATTCAACAATATTAAAATATTTATTTTCTGATATTCTTCTTTTTATATTATCAATAAAATTATCATAATAATTTTTTATTTTCTCTAAAGTAAAATCACAATATGCAATATCTCTATCCTTGTTAAAATCTTCGTGTTCATCATTAATAGTTCTCTCGTAAATTCTATAATTAATAAAGAAATTATAGAGTATCCAATATTCTCCATTTTGATCTTTTGTTAATATATATGGAGCATCACTTTTATCTTCATTTAAAACATAAAATTCATAATCTTTATACCTAAATGATAATACATCTTTTTTTCTAGCAACATGAGTTTGTTTAGAACTAATATAATGAACTGTTTCTCTTTTCACATCCATTATTTATTATCTTCCTCCTTTGTTATTTTTCTATTTCCAATTCCATAGTTTTATTATTTTCTATATAACCTGTATCAACCAATATATCTTCTAAAGAACAAATTTCAAAATAATTATTTTTTGAATATTCACTTATACTAGAAAATGTAAATCCCTTACCTAACTGATATTCAAAACATACATCTTCTGGATTACAATATTTTAGTCCTGCATTGTAACAAAATCCTTTTTCAAACCCATATTTATCAAATAATTTTTCCATATAATCTACTTTAGATAATCCTAAATTTTTCATTAGTTGAATAAAATTCTTAAATTCATTTTCATTTTTTAAATTTATAACAACTGAATTTAATAAAAATAATTCATATTTGTTTTCCATTATCTTTCTATTTCCTCCAATTCAATTGTTTCTAACTCCTCTTCTGTATATTCTTTGATTTTGTTATAACAAATCAAATTATTAACACACTCTATTATTTTCAATTCTGCCTCGCCAGAAACAATATTAATCACTTCATCTAATGTCAAATCTTTTCTTAATTCATTCTTATTAAAAGTTACTTCACATTCTTTTATATTTTCTTGAGTGGTTATATCACTTATATAATCTAAAATAATTTCTTGAAAATAAGGTTTTACTATATTTTCTCTAAAATTCGTAACACTTATATCACTTCTTTGTTTTAACAATTCAGATAATTTAATCATTTTTCACTTTGATTTCCTTTCATTCATATAAAAGTTTCATACCTAAATAAATACCATTTTCATTGGTTATAGGTTCGCATCTTCCAGATCCACCATAAGATTTTAATTCTTTAGCACAAGCATCTACTACATTATTAATCGTATATCCATCTTCAAAAAGAAAATATTTTGGTGATGGTTTTTGAGAAGGAATAGTTATATTTTGTTGTGGTTTAGTTTCCTCTTTTTCGATTTTTGAAGAAGTGTTATTTTCAATTTTTGGAGGTGTTTGTGTTTCTTCTTTTACTTCTGGCTCTACTTCTTTAAGAGGTTCTTCTATTATTACTTTTAGAAAAGCCTGACTGACATTATTAGAACTATCAAAAACATAATATAAAATTTTATATTCACCTACTTTTGAATTATCTATTCTTGAATATTGAACTTTATCCTTTAAATCTCCATCCTCTTTATCAATAACGCTTTTAATAAATGAATTATAATCAAGCTCGCTATTAACCTCAATTTTAATTTCAGTATCCGTTAATTCTAAAATAGGTGCTTCATCGTCTTTTTGTTCTATTACTTCATTTTGAATAGGTTTATCTTTAGGATGTTTCTCTTGTGAAGACAAATAATACAAAATTCCAAAAATTAAAAAACAAACAAAAAGAAGAGATATAATTATTATTAAATTTCTCTTCTTTCTATATTTCTTATACTTTAATAATAACTCTTCATCAGTCAAGATATATCTCTCCTTTCTTAAAACATATCTTCTGTTATATCTTTATCTAAAGATAAACTTTTTTGATTATATATTTCTTTTGTTTTTTCAATCCATTTCTTTATGAAATTCATATCTTTCGGATCTGTTATATCCCTGTTTGAAGAATAATATGCCTGTCTATAATCAGAAAAATCATTATTAAGTTCTATGGTTATATAACTTCTTTCTGGATTATCGTTTTTTCTAATAAAGAAAATATTGCTAGTTCCTTTTGCAAATCTTTCAATATATCCTCCTACACAATTGTTATTATTACGCCCTTCTTGAAGCAAATCTTCCATATCTTTAGGAACAATAGCTTGTAAATATTCATCCTTATATTCATATTTTTCAAGTTCTTTACTTCTTTCTTTAAATGGTTTCCCTAAACTAGCCTTATATTCTTCTTTTTTAGCTTGTAATAATATTTGATAATTTCTCATCGTTACATCGTGTTCTCTTTTTAATGAATTACTGTTAGTTACAGGTTCGATTCCACAATCTAACGCCATTCTTATATAATCTCTTAAAATAGTAATTGCATCATTAGAACGAATTGCTTGGTACATATCAACACGAGATAAATAATTAAGTAATGTATCCAATGTATAAAGTTTTTTTCCATTATATTCTGAATTTAAAATACTTCTTATAGATTTGATTACCTGCGTATCTCTTATTTTCAAATTTATAATTGTTTCTAATTGTTCTTTAGATAAATTATCTTTTTGAACCCATACTCTAAATTCATTCCATTTAGTTATATCTCTTGACATACCTTCATCTTTTAATAGTTGCCAAGCAAATTTAGGTAATTTAGTTATTTCATTAATATTATTACCATTTTTAAAACTTCTTGAATAAAGTTGAAGATTATTAGTATCATGTATCCATTTATATACAATATCATCTAATCCTGATTTTACTAATTTTTCTATTTGTGGATGTTTAAGATAAACAATTGCGTACACTAATTCTTCAATATCATTAGGATAAAAATTAAAACCACAATATCCATAAAAATTTCTAAATGCTTCATTATTCTGTCTAAATTTAATTTTATCTTTATATTCATCAATAGAACAATAAGGATTCTTTTCTCTAAATAATTCTAATACTTCAGGAAAGACAATTGATTTATTCTCAAAACTTTCGTAATAATGATGTCTGCAATCTGCAATATCATCTATTGAATAAATATTATTTATACTATAATTCATAAGATTATCATTAACTGTTTCTCTAGGAAAACGATATTCAAGATCTTTTACTATATGATCTGGTGTCATAAAGAAAAAACTATTTAATTCTGGTACATAAAAGTAAATATTCTTTGCTTCCCATTTATGTCTCCAACTATAATAAGTACAATAATAATCATAAGTTTTATCTTTATAATTTACTAATAATTCATTTAATTTATTTTTTACAATTTCTTGTTCTATTAAAGTATATTCAGATAATGATTTAGGTTTTTCCATCTATTAATCCTCTGCTACATCTAATTTTTCTCTTACAATAATATTAATAATTTCAACTGTTTCATTACCTGCATTATCTTTAACTTTATACTCTAACTTATATTCTCCAACTTCAGAAGTATCAATTATATTATGTTCTACCGATGAACTAATATCACCATCAACATCATCTTTTGCTGAAACAATAAATGCTTCATAATTTAAAATATCGTCTTGATAAATAATTAACTTCGATTCTTTTAAAACTAATTCAGGAGGTATGGTATCAACTTTCTCATCATTAGGTTGATTGTTATTACCCTTTTCTTCTTTAATTACTACATTTTGAATAAAACTTGTTAAAACAATTGAAAAAATCATAAAACTAAAAATTATAATTAATGCTGTTTTTTTCTTCATATTTTATCCTTTCTTTTATAAATATATAAAACCTACTAAATATAATCCGCTTGATTTACTTGCATCTTTATATGCTTGTAAACTAGAATAAGTTTTAGTTCTAACTAATTCGTTTGCGTGCTGATTTGCATATTCTACTTGACTACAATTTGCTTCTTTTTTACTACAAGCATTACCAACATTACCTTCACTAATTGTTATCTTTTCACCATCATAAGATTCAACATAAGCAACATGACCATAAGACCTTCCTGCTAATACTGCTATACTATTAGGCATAGGATAACTTCCTGTATCTAATCCCATAGCGACTGCACTAGATAACCAAGTATAAGCATTTCCTGCTGGTACTTTTTTATTTGTGCTTTCTAATGCTCTACCATATGAATACCAAGTGCATTGTCCTTTAAATCCTGAAGTTGTTAGTATATTCTTTGAATTATAATTATCACTAGATAAATTTATTTCAACATCATTTTTTCCATACTTTGTAGGTATATCTAAAAACTTATTATCAAATTCTTCAAACACACTTTCGGAAGTATATAAATAATTAATTGTTTCTAACTGTAAAGTATCAAAATTATTATCAACATAACCAATTATTTTTTTATCATTCATAAATTTTTTTATATAACTAAAATTGTTCTTACACCATACTAAATAATCTTCTAGTGTTGCATTAGTAATTATCATAACTTTTTTTGTTGTTTCTGTTTGTAAATCACCTGTTCCGCTAGTTGTTGTTTGCTCTATAATTTCATGTTTTTCAAGCAAGCCTGCATCCTTAATTTTTTGGATTAATTCTTTTTCTGAATTATCAAATTTAATATCTGCTCCTAATCCCTGCATAATTGCAAATGGTACTCGCCAATTAATTTTTCCATATCCGCCTCTAACTCCAACAACAATTCCAGTTGGATTATCTCTTAAAAATTGTTCTACTTCCTTGTCATAACTTTCTTGAATAGATTCCATATAAGTTTCATAGTTATTTCTTGTTTCTGTTCCCCAACTAAAAATAGAACAAACTGCTACTATTATTAAAATAACTAATGCAAGTGGTAATATAAATTCAGATATTGCTGACACACCTGCTATAAGCAATTTTAAGACCTTTTTTAAGAGGATTTTAAATGCTGATGCAATCTTCCTTTTAAGAGGTGCTGTTGCTTTATTAACAGCCTTTTTTATAGGTTTTTTGACAGGATTAACAATTTTTTTCTTTATTACTTTTTTAGTATTTCTAGTTGCCCTAGTTTTTAAAAAGTCTTTACCAGTTCCATCACTAGACATAGCTTTATCTAAATCTCTTGACGCCTTTGTTATAGAACTTCCAACTTTAGTTATTCCTTTTCCTGTTTTAGATACAACAGTTATTGATTTTGAAATTTTACCTTGATTATCATTAAATTTAAAAGTCTTATTTATAACTTTTGTAATACCTGTCTTTAATTTACTTTTTGAAACAACATTTTCAGTATTATCTTCACTTTTGCTATTTTCAGTTATATTTTGGTTATTAACTCCTGTCTTTAATTTAGTAGTAGGAACATCATTTGTATCTATTTTATCATCACTACTATTTTCAGAAGTTTTTAATCTAGTATTATATTCTTTACTTTCGTTTGATGATTCATTTTCATTGTTATCAATATTATTGTTTTTTTCTTCATTCTTATCTAATAAATCAGTTTTTAAATTAGATACCTTTTTAGCTGTTTTATCTAAATAATCAAATCCTTTTTCTATACTATAATTTTTTGCTAGCTTCGTTCTTTCTAGTGATTTTGTAATATCATCCCTATTTTTGTTATCCATTATCTAGCCTGCACTTTATTATCGGTATTGTTAATCTCATACATAACATAATTTGTAGGTATTGTGTTTGAAAATGGTATTACATCAGAACCAAATACTAGCAATCCTTCACCAGCCTTTGCATCGCCTTCAATATATCTCGATTCTTCCTCGCTAATATTGAAAATACCGCATATATGCGGTAAATCTAATGCTTTTTGTTTTAATATAACAGCAAACTCTGAATTAGATAATATCTTCCTACCTTGTTCATTTTCCAACATATCCGCAATATTTTGAGTTATTATCGTATTCATACCTAAAAATTTTCTTCCAACCTTATAGAATTTTGCAACATATTCTGCTGAATATGGATTTGCAAGTAAGATATGAACTTCATCAATAAATATCCAAGTATATCTACCAATTTGTTTGTTTAATGTTAATCTATTCTGAATGTGATCTAAAACAACTAAATAACCAGTTTTTTGTAATGTTTGAGATAATTCACTTATATCAAAACTAACCAATCTATTTTTAATATCTATATTAGTATTTTTTGAAAAAATATCCAAAGAACCAGTTACATATCTTTCTAATACCAATGCTAAATCCTGTGCTTCTTGTTCTGGTTGTTCTTTTAACTTTTTATAAAAATCAGGTAATTTAGGAAGTAATGTTTTGTCTTGATAATGACTATTTTCATAATCTTCAAAGATTAACTTAGTGCACCTATCAATTATTGTTTTTTGTCCTCCACTTAATCCATTTGCACCTATAATACTTTCTAAAAAAGCAATTATATACTCTGATTTAGACTTAATTGGATTATTATTACCACCATCAGTTAAACCATAATTCAAATCTAAATCAAATGGATTAATGTGTGTTTTAGATGTTGTAGATATTTTTATTGTTTGACCTTTAAAAACTTTTAACAACTCATCATACTCATTTTGAGGATCTATAATACAAACTTCATCCTCTGGGTAACGAAGTAAAATTTGTTCAATAAGCATTTTAACATTGAAAGATTTTCCTGCTCCTGATGTTGCCAAAACGCATCCATTACCATTAAGTAATTTCTTTCTATCACAGAATATTGCATTTTTACTAACTAAATTTCTACCATAAAAAATTGAATGTTCATGTAAAAAATCTTTACTATTAAAAGGAACATTAACTGCTGTTGCTTCGCTAGTTAATGTTCTTTGAAATTGTATAGAATTATGTCCAAGTGGGAGTGTATGTTGTAATCCTTCTAATTGTTGCCAAAGTAAAGCTCTCATTTCTACTAACATCTCAGAAGCAATTTCATGAACTCTTACTGTTTGTTCTTCTAACTCTTCAAATGAATTTGCTATAATACATACCATAAAATTGTTTTGAAAAATCTTTTGATTATTTTTTTGTAAGTCATATTGCAATTGTTCTGCATTAGAAATTCTTGTTTCTAACTTTTTATCTTTAACATAGTTATAATCCAAATTATTTTTACCTGCTCTTTTTATTTTTTCTAATCTTTCTGTTTCCATAGCTGATAAACTTCTATCCACTTGTTTAATCATTTTAGCAGAATTTGTTGGAGTAATATTTAATGTTGTCATTAAATTTATATTATCTAATGTTGTTAAACGATTATAAAATCTAGGTGTTAAAGATTTAGGAAGTTTATTAACAAATAAAATTCTCATAAATTTCTTTTCTTCTATCTCTATAAAATCAGATTCACGCATTGAAGCAACTTTAGGAGCAAGTGCATCATATAATGATAAATTATTATCTTTAGCATAATCTATAATATTATTTATTTTGCGGTCTTCTAGTGTTTGAATATTAATAATATTATGAATAAATTCCAATCTTTCTTTTACTGAAACAATTCTTACTTTAGATTTTAATTCCTTAAACTTCTTTTCTGTTTTTAAATATATATTTAGGAATAAAGCATTTGCTTCTTCAAAATCCTTTGCTTTTAAAGATATAACGATATATCTTTTATTTTGAAGTGTATCTTCTTTAGAACCTAATGTTTTTTCTATTTCCATATTAAGTTCTTCTGCTATTTGTTTTTGTTTTGGATCATCAACAATACTAGAATCAAAAATAAATCTTTCTTTATATCTTTCAGTTTTTATTGGTGTTCCTGCATTTACTACTTCAATATGCGTATCCTCTCTAAAGGAATGTAGATATTCAAGCCATTTAAAAAAGATGTTTTCAGCATCTTCATCATTAGCTTTTGCAAATGATACATCAGAATATTCCATACATATTGAATATTCATCTTCTGTTATTCTAAATATACCTGTTTTTTCATCTACTTCTTTAAATAAATATGCAATCATATCTTGCGTAGTTTCCGGTATATAAACCTTATGAAATAGAGTTCTTTTTTTCTTTTTCTTCTTGTGTACCACTTTCTTTACTTTTTTCTTCAACTGGATTATTCTCCTTTCTCATAGCTTGCTCTACGAATTTTAATAACGCTTTTGTTTCTTCACTACTCAAAGAATAAGCATCCTCTTTTTTAGGTAATTCTGTTCCAAACTTCTTTCTTGCTCTTGCTAAATCTCTTTGTCTTTGTCGTTCTATTTTTAATTGTTTTTGTTTTTCTTTTTGTTCTTTTAACTTTTTCTTTGCTTCTATTTTTTGGTGTTTAGATATTTTAGGTTTCTTTCTTTTTTGTTCTTTTTCTAATCTCTTGTCTTCTTCTGTTTTATAATAAAGAGGTTTTGCAAAATTAATATAATTTCTCTTCCAAAAGAAAATGATTTTTTCAGCATTTAATCCTTGAATAGGAATAAATCCAAAAAAGCCTAAAGGCAATGCAATAAAAATTACTATCCATCCTGTTAGATCTGAACCCAAAATAGGATTTAAAAATATATAGATAGGAACAACAGTAATAACTATTAAAATTGCAAATAACCATTGTCTTATTGTAAAACTATAAAACTTTTCTTTATAATCTTTTATTTCATCATGAATACGAGGTTCTATTCTATCCATATTCTATCCTCCAGTCCATTTTTCTGCTAAGTTACTTGTAATTGAAATTAAAGCCATTAAAAAGCCATTTAAGAACATAATTGCTATTAATGTACTGATTGAACCAGCATTAGTTAAAGAACCTAAAGCCATTGAATAAATTGCTGTTGCAACAACAATCATTGATGCTTCAATTCCTAATGCTATTGTTGACATAAAAAATCTTTTACATACAGAAGTTCCATCTTCCCAAGCTCCAAGAGCAATAGGAATGGGTGAAAATGCAAAACTTAATATTAATTTACCAATGCGGACAAAAACTTGTACTAATATCCCAACAAGTGTTCCCATAAAAGGAATATATAAAATTAATATAATAATAGCCATTAAACCCCTGTCTATCATTCCACCTGCATTTGATACTAAATCACCCATTTGCTCTGCTAAATCAGGAATTGAAGTTACACTTCCTAATGACGAAGTAACCTTAGTCAATAAATCATTTGAAATACTCATAATAGAAGATAATAAATGAAATGAATTTTCTAATAACATTTTAAATATAAAAAAACGGATACACATAAAAACTACCCGTTCCCAAGTTAATCTTTCAAAATCCATTACTTTCTTTAGAAAATCCATTAAAAAGAATAAAGTTAATAAGCTAAGTCCAATAGGAACAACAACATTATGAAGATTTGAAGCAAGTCTCCAAATTGATGTTCCTGTTATAATATTCCAATTACATAAACTTCTTATAGTTCCAACAAAATTTCCAAAGTCGATATTAAAACCAAGAACAGAGAAAGTTATTTTAAATATATTCTCTATTAGTTTATCCATATATCATCTCCTTGTGATAATTCTTTTATAAACCAAATAAGTTCTTAGATAATGCAATTCCAACAACCATTCCGCCAGCCATGATTGTCATTAATGCTCTTGATTTTCCTTCAGCATCTTCTCTTTGAAAAGATAAAGCAAACATAACTCCACCTACTAACATTACTACTCCACCAATTTTAATCAACCAATCACATACAAAATCGATAAATGTATCAATGCTACTTGTATTACTATTTAAAGCATATACTCTTGTTGCACTTAATATAAAACTACATAAAACAATATATAAGACATTTACAACTTTTTTAAAACTACATTTCACACCTGAAATAAGTTTCTTCATCTTATTCTCCTTTTCTATTAAATTTTATAAACTGTCTAATAATTCATCAGTTATAGTTTTATTTGATAATAAAATATCACTATCCATTTTATTTAATTCAAATTCTGTTATAGGACGCATTTCTAATTTTTGTACTTTAGCAAAAGGAAGTCCTAATTCATTTAACATCGTTTGATATTTATTC
The DNA here is from genome assembly GCA_045541255.1 of Bacilli bacterium. Taxonomy (GTDB): domain Bacteria; phylum Bacillota_I; class Bacilli_A; order RF39; family UBA660; genus UMGS1124. The sequence continues at coordinate 25,130 of JAZQIU010000022.1, forward strand.
ATTTCCTTTGTCATTTCTCTTTGTCGTTTATGATCATAATAATTATGTGCTGTTCTTTCTTTATCCCAAGGTTCAAATAATTCATTATATCTAGGATGTTGTTTTAAATTATAAACTTTTGATGTAAAAGGACGAAGACCAGAAACTAGCAAAATACAATATCCTTCTTTCATTCTTGCAATTTCATCTACCGTTGATAATTCCCTACCTACTATATCCCAATTTGTAGAAGATGAGCCTTGTTTAGAAAAAGTTCTTCCTGAACTCTTTTTATACCAAGTTTTCTTTCCCATAAGTAAAGAAATGTATTCTAAAGTCTCTTTACTTCGTGATCCAAGAAATAAAGTGTAATCGCAACAATCTAACCCTGTTTCCCAATTATCTTTATATACTTTTTTATATTGAGATAAACTCTGTAATCCTATTGTTACACCACAATTTAATCCTCTAATATAAGCAAGCATTTCTAAAAAGCGTGGTATTGTTCCTAGCTGACTCCATTCATCCATATAAATTTGACAACCTGATGGTAATGAACCATTATGCTGACTTGCATTATAATCTATTATTGTAAATATTTGAGAATATAAGATATTTGCAAGAAAGTTAAAAGTAGAATTGTTTGGACTTGTTATTATAAAACAAGCAATTTTTCCTTTATCTCCTGCCTCTCCAATTCTACTTAATTCTAATGTATCAGTAGTAGTCATATTTTCAAGTTCTGCTATATTAAATGGTGCAAGTCTAGCTGAAGCAGTCATAATAATTGTTGACATCATTTTTGGAGACGATGCAGACACTTTAAAATGATTCCATTGTTTTATACCGACATTATCTGGATCTTTTCTTTCCCAAGCATCAAATAATCTTCCAAGTTGTGAATTACCTTCTTTATCAGGTTCTGCAAGTCTAATTAATTCAAGAATAGTTTTAAAGTTCTTATCCTTGTCTTCATAATTGAAAATAACATAATACATAATAGCTTGTAGAAAGACCATCTCCGCTTTTTCCCAGAATGGGTCACCTGTATTACTTTCAATAGTATCAGATTTAGTATTTTGCATTAATACATTAATAAGTGTCATTACATCATCTTCTTGTATTCTTTCTTTTTGAATTTCTTCAGATATTGAAAGACCATTATTCATGTCAATTTCTCTATATTCTTTTGGTATTCTTCTAATATACATTAATGGATTGAAATTATCAGATTGACTTTTATCTACTAAATTTAAAACCTTTATATCATAACCATTATTTACTAAAGACATTCCGCAATCTCTCAATAGTTCACCTTTAGGGTCTGTAATGATTAGTGATTCTCCATTTGCACTTAATATATTAGGTTTAAAATAACTTCTACTTTTCCCAGTCCCAGGTCTTCCAATCAAGGTTACATTTCTATTTCTTTTTGATATTCTCATATTTTTAGAAAATAATTCTGTTGATGTGAAAATTTGATTATTTTCAAAAACTGGATCTCTAAACTTTTTTATAGTATCAGGAGTTTCCCAATCAGAAGAACCATAAGTATTTTCTTGAATATTCTTTTTTATAGATAATTGATAATTAAATATAATTACAAAAGTCATAAAGCCAACAAAAATAGAAATACCAATAGTTTGAGTATTTATTATTAATGGTGTATTAAATTTATAGATTGTATTTAACGCCTCATTCAAATAATCTACTTTAAAATCGCCACCATTTTGTTCTACTAAAGTACATACTCTTAATGTGAAATAAGAGGCGATTAAAACTATTAAAAAAATAAGAACATAATTTGTTTTATGTTCTCGTTTAACGATCAATTAGTTGTTCCTCTTCTAATTCTATTGAAGGAGCAATATCTAAAGTATTCTCCTTTTCTTCAGCAAATTCATTAGCCTCTCTTAACAAATCTGCTGTTGAAGACTTTTTTTTAACTTCTTCCGCCATTTCTTTAGTATCTTTTTCTCTTACATAAGCATTTATAGTTCCATCAGAATTATGAATAGCAACAAAATCTTTACCTTTATATGTGTTTTTAAATGCACTAAAATCATTATCGTTATTTAACTTAACACTAATTATATTATTGCTATTACTTTCTGCTTCTATTTCTTTAGCTCCACTTGCACCATATTCTTTTATAGGTTTGTCAAGAGGAGCAAATTTTTTATATTCTTCTAAATCGTCTGAATTAATCGCTACAATTACCTCACCATTAGGCATTACTTTAGCACCATGTGATTTTAATTCAAATAATTGTTCTCTTATTTCACAATACTCTGATTTAGATATTTTTTGATGACAGAAGTTTTTAGTATAATCTCTAACAAAACAAGAACCATAGTCAGTTCCTATTTCTAATTGTTCTGGATATATATTTATATCTCTTGAAACAATCTTACTATCTTTATCTATTAAGCCATTATCATTTATTTCATCAAGATCTTCAGATATAGTTCTTTGTGTTCTCTTCTTTTCTAATATTTCTAACTGTTCATTAAAGAAAGCAAGATGACTTTTATTACACAAAATAATATATCTTTCATCAGGATACTTTAAATTATCTTCTTTAGAACGCTCTCTAAATTTATCTGTTTTTCTTTGACTAAGCCATCCTAAAAAAGGAACATTTTTAAAAACTTTTCTTCTTTCATTCCATTTTTCAAATTTTATTTCATTCTTTGCAAGTTTTTCTTGTTTATGCAACGATTGATTTTTTCCTTCATCCCCATCTGGTTGCATCTTTTTTACACCAACTAATATTCCATTTTCCCTCGCATTTGTAATTAACTCTTTTGCTTCCGCTCTAGTTAAAGGAGATGATACAGCAAGTTCTTTTGTTGCACCATCTTTCTTTAAGGCTCTTAATGATGAAGAAAAATGTTTTTGATAATACTTTCTAGCTTTAGATGTTGCTTTTGCCATTAGTCTTGCTAATATTCCTGTGCTTTTAGTTGATGCTCGTACTGCTCTTTCTGATGCGTGTTCTAAATCACTTTTTGCATTTCCATCAGTCATTAAATTATGCTACCTCCTTCTCTAAATACTTATCTTTTACTTCTGTTAATTCTTTGTCTTGAAAAAAAGTAGTTAAAAAAGCAACAACTTCATCAGAAGTTTTAAACATTCCATTTTGAACAAGTTCATTTCTATATGGAGCAATATTTCTTCCTTCTGGTTTATACAAATATACATCATTTAATTTAACATGCACTACCGTTTCAAAACATTCGTAATCAGGTTCAATCGTTGCTGTTTTAAATTCTAATCTATCTAATCCTGATTTGTAAGTTACATCTTTAAATGACTTGATTAACTTATTAAAATCAACTTTGTCGTTTTTACTAAACTGAATAACTTTACTTTCTTTTTTAGATAATCCTTTTCTTATTTCTTCAATACCATAATTACCAATATAACTTCCTTCTTTGGTATAAAAACTTAATTGTTCATTTTTAGATAATTCTAAAATAATATTTTCTTTATCATCTTTACACTTGATTAAATTAATTGAAATATAACCTATAATATTATCTATATTTATTGGTATTTTAATAAAGTTACTACAATATTCACAATTTGTTTTAGGTACTTTTATAGTTTCTTTATCACCCTTTTTATATGAAGCAGGATAAAATACACTTAAATATTCTGTTATTTCATTAAATGCTAATCTTTTTTCATAAGTCTTTTCTTCACCATCAAACTTATATTTTGATATTCCTGTTCCTGTTAAAAAGTTCTTTTTAGGATGAACAATTAGATAACTATTATCTTGATTCCATTTACATATTTTTTTCATAATAAAAAGTAAAATATTCTTATCATTTGTTTTTACATAATAACCGTTATCAGTTTCTTTAAATATTCTACTTTTAAAAACCTTACATACGGGTTCTTTTTGTGGGATAAAAGGTTGAACTTCTTTTATTGTTTCATCTGCTGGTATTTCTTCTTTCTTTTCTTCCTTTGAATTTTCACTTTCAAAAACATTATTTTTTTTACTTGTTTTATCCTCCCAATAATATTTTAATTCTTCAGCACTTTTCTCATATTTAAAATTACCATGCTTATTATATACCTTATATTTATTTCCACTTTTTAATTTAGTAAAGATTATTTCACCAGACCAATTACATTCATTTTTAGGTATATAAAAATAATCTTTTGCACCTGTATTAGGTATTCTCACAAAATAATGCGTATTAGTTTCAAAAGATGGATTTAAAAGTGTTTGATTTATAGAAAATACATAATCTTTATTTACATCTTGTTCTTTATGAATTTCTTTTTTCAAATTATTCTGTTCCAATCCATTTTCTTTTATTAATTGTTCTTTTTCTAATTTCATTTTGCCATCTAAATTATTAAAGAAAAGTATTGTTTTGTAATTACCAGTTTTACCTTTAAATTCATTACTAATAAATTCTTTATTAATATTTAAAAATAAACATCCATATTTAAAAAAATCCATATTATCTGGATTTAAGAATAATCTATCTTGAATGTTTTCTTTAAATAACTTCATAATATCATTATCATAAACAAGAATACCATCTAAATCTTTGGTATCATTAATAATATATAATTCCTCAACTTCTTCTAAAGCAAGTTTATCTTTATCACTAAGTCCTTTTTCATATTGTTTTATAACCTGCTGTTTTTGTTCAAAAGTAAGATTTACTCTTGCACTACCATTTATATTTTTTATATAAGTTTTATCAAATAAATCTTCATATTTAAACCGATGTAAGGTTTCATAATTTGAATATTCATTGTCATTATTTAACACATCGTATATTAATAAAGCAGTATTTAATTTCATAGCGTTTTTAGATAAATATTTAGTAGATTCTAAATGAAATAATCTTAACGCTTCATTATTGATTTGTTCTTTTTTTAATTCATAATATCCTGATAATACTTTATCATTCCTTTTATCTAAAAATTCCGCTAATTCATTTTTAATACGATCATCCATAACAATTGATTGAAAATTACTAATTGGATTAACCTTTGTAGAAATATTTTTAGGATAGATTATTTCATCTAATTCTTCTTTAGTAAAATCAGTCTTTTTTAATAAATATTCTTTATATAAAGATTCATCTAATGTTGATGTTATAAACTCATCTTTCTTTGCCTTCTCAAAAACATCATGAATATTTAAAACAGATAATTCTTTATCCATAAAGTAATAATAATCCATCATAAATTCAAAAGCAGATATTCTAGCTTTTACAATTTCTTGTTTAGGAATATTATCATTACCTATATCACCAAAATCTTTATAGTTACCTAATTTTGAAATATCAAGAACATCAACTTTAAATCCTTGCTTCAATAGATTGGGAATTTGTTCAATCATCTTTTTTCTGCCTATATTTTCTTTATCATTTTTAAAATCATTATCTAATGCTAATACTAATGTTGAATTATCTTTCTTTAATAATTTTATATGTTCCTCTGTTATTGCTGTTCCCATTAAAGCAACAACATTATTAAATCCTAATTGTTTAGCTGAAATGACATCCATATAACCTTCAACAATATATAATTCATCATTATAAGAATATTTTTTAGCATCATGATAATTATATAGTAGTTCTTTTTTATGAAATATAGGTGTTTCTTTTGTATGAAGATATTTTGGTTCTTCATCTTTTATTGTTCTTCCTGCAAAAGTAATAACATTACCTTTTTCATCACAAATCGGAAACATTATCCTATCAACAAAAGTTTCATAATATCCATTATCACCTAATTGAATTAATCCCAAATCAGTTAATTGATGTGGTTTTATTTTTGCATTTGGATCATTATTTTCTGACATTCTTATTATTTGACCTTTGGGAGCAAATCCTATATTCATTTCTTTTATTAATTCATCCGTTAATCCTCTATCTTTTAAATACTTTAAAGGTGCATCTCTAACAGCAGTTAAATTATAATTAAATAGTTTTGCCATATAATTATTTACTTCTATTAAAGATTGCTCTTCTTTATTATATTTTCTCGCAGTTGTAGTATATTGATAATTCATTTGATTCTTTTTCAATTTTGATAAATCAATTTTCAAATTACATATTTCAGCAATTTTAATTAAAGCGTCATTTGATGAAATAGGATTATGATTAATTTCAGTTTCATACTTTTTTACAAAAGTTAAGACATTACCTCCAGCACCACAAGGAAAACAATGAAACAAATTCTTTTTATCATCCACTTTCATACTAGGAGAATGATCTGCATGAAAAGGACAAATCGCATTTCCTTTACTTACATTTATTCCATAGTAATTCATTACATCTACAATATTGACATTATTTAGAACCTCTTTATATATATCTGATATAATTATCCCTCCAATCATCTGTCAAGTTCTAAATCTAAATTTTATATTATTCGTTTATTTTATCAATTTCTTTAGCAGTTTCTTTTGGAAGATAAAGTGCTAACTTATACAATTTCCAACTAATTATTTCTGATTTTTCTAGTATAGATTTGTAAGTAGGATATTTTTTATTTCCTTTTTCTTTTATTAATTCTTCAATATATAGTTCTATATCATAATCTTTACAATATTTTATTAATGCTATCAATGTATTTAAAACCACATCTGCCAATTCTAATTCAAAGCAAAATTTACTTTTATATCCTATATCTATACTTAACAACCATAATTTTTCTTCTAATTCTTCAACTTGCCATCCACAATTTAAAATAATTGTCTTTAAATTTTCATTTGTTAAATTTTGATGCGTTTTCACGATATTCTTCCTCCCTTGAACATCTTCCTGAAACTACACAACATGAATAAAAAAACACCAACAACAAAATAAGGAAGATAATCCCTATAATTAATAAAATTGTCTTAAACATATTTTTCTCCTCTTAAAACATATCATCTACTATATCTTTTTCAATATTAGTAAGCGTCTTTTTCTTATCTGCTTCTCTATACCACAGTTTCATTTTTTCACCATTATCTTTGTTATATGCTAACCAATAAATATCTGCTTCAATATTAGGAGTTACCTTACCTTGAATTATTAAATTGAAATTACGATTTTTCATATAATTTATTACTTCTTGTTGAAAGTTTTTTCTTTTATTTGTATCTATTACAGTAAAAGTTTCATTTGTATCATAGTTATATATTTCAATCTTTTTCATTTTATTATCTATCCAATTCCAAATCTAAATCTTGTTCTTTTTCTAAACAAGGTTTTAAGATTTCTTCTAATTTTTTACAAAGTTCAGATTGATTTTTAAATCTAAATCGTTCATAACTTTTGCTATATTCATTACTTTTGCAATCTAAATCTAATTGAGCTGTTGCTATTTCTAAATCCTTAAACGACTCTGTTATCCACATTCTTTTGTTAAGGATTTTACTTTCAACAATTATCCATAATGGTTGATTTTTCTCTACATAATCCTGATTAGTACGCATCCAATTAGAACGATCATTAATACGCTCTAAATCAGCATTAAATAATAATTTATATATTTCTCTATATTTTTTATGATAAATAGGATTTAATAGACTTTCTGTTCTTCTCATATTTATCTATCTCCAAGTTCGATTTCATCATTACTCTTATCTTCTCTATTAAATTGTAGAAAATAATCTTTTTCATAATAACAACCTGATTTATTACTACATATAACTTCGATATTTGAAAGTTTATCTTTCGTTCCTAAATCCAAATCGGAAAAATTTTCTTTTTTTATTGTTCTATCATTTAAAATTAATGTATCCCATTTGAAAACATCTTTTAATTTTTGAAAATTATATAAATCTTCTTTTTTTATAGGCGTACCTATATCAAAGTCTTTATAACTACGAAATATTTTTACTTCAATATCATCTGAACCATGTTCTTTTATAAACTCATCAATTTCTTTCTTTATTGATAATTTTATAAGTTCATCATCGACATTACGATTAGTTGGTGGTAATTTTATTGTTTTTCTAAAATATGGATTTAAGATAACAGCCATAGTATTATCATTATAATAAAAATTTTTTCTATATTCTTTTTCCATTTCTTGTAGTTCTAACAAATCACTCATTAACAAATCTATATCGTAATTAATACTTATACGATTAGAAGTTAAAACTTTATCTTTATATAGTTGTTTTACTACTTTATAAAGTTTTATATCTGAATATTTTCCTTCTAATTCATATCTGTCTTCGCCACCATTTCCGTCTTGCGACCAAAAACCTATTTTTTCATCACCTAAATATAAATCACCTTGTGTCGCATAACCTTCACGACCTAACCAAGTTGTAGTATTTTTTATATTTAATCCGTTTATACTAGCCAATTAATCACTCTCCTTTAATAACAATAAAAGAGGAACAAAAATGTTCCCCTAATATTGACTTGTGAATTTTTTAGTTCCTAAACTACGAGTCCAAGTATCACCTATTCCATTTGTACATGATACAGATACCCAATATAAATATGGGAAATTATAATTAGTATAATTAGTATGATTTGCAATATATTCTCTTTGAATATCTGCTTGAGCTCTAGTTAATGTATAATCAGTTACTACCCAATAAAATCCAGGGGCAGATGGTGCTTCTTCTATTCTTCCAGTCCATCCTGCTGATTTGAACACATTTAATAATCCTTCCGCATTTCCATAAGGACCATGCCCTGTCATAAGCATACAATAAGATTCAGTAATATTAGCATACAAATTAACTGTATTTGTAGGCATTTTATCTACCCATCCATCCCAAGAATTAAACTTGTGATAAATGTCTAAAGCACTTTGAGCATCTAAATTTTCTGGTGTTGTATTATAAGCAACTTGTCTAGTAGCCCATAATGAACCTTCTACATAATAATTAACTGTGTAATAGTTTACATTCCAATTAGCTTTATAGTTTCTATTTCCGATTGAACCTTTATTAACAGACACATTTTTAGATGCAGAACTTACATCAGTTCCAGTCCATCCTGCGAAAGTATATCCTGTCTTAGTTGGTGTTGGTAATGTAAATGTATTTGTTTCAACATTATATTTTTGTACTAAAGATGAAACACTTCCACCATCTAAATCATAAGTAATTGTGTAATCAATAACTTTCCAATTTGCTGTGTAATTACGATCACCAATATTACCTTTATTAACTGATACAGATTTTGTTAAACCATTTAATCCAGTTCCACTCCAGCCTTCAAATGTATATCCTGTTCTTGTAGGAGTTGGTAATGTAAATGTATTTGATTCAATATTGTAAGATACAATTAATGAACTAGCAGTTCCTCCGTTTAAATTATAAGTAATTTTATATTCTTGTACTTTCCAATTCGCTGTATAGTTTCTCTCACCAATACTTCCTTTTTCTATTGTTAAATTAATTTGAGGCACACTTCCATTAGAACCAGTCCATCCTGTAAAAATATAACCTGTTTTGATTGGAGTTTCTAAAGTAAATGTTTCAGTTTCAACATTATATTTAGAAGGTAAATTTGCTGTTCCGCCATTTAAGTTATATTCTAATTTATAATCAATCACTTTCCATTTAGCAATTAACTCATGATTAGAATTAATTTTTAACGAAGTGTCTTCATTAATTAAAGTATCATTATAATACCAACCTTCAAATGTATATCCTGTTCTTGTTGGTGTCGGTAATATTCCATATTCACTATCAAATGGTACATATACATTACTTATTAATACATTTCCGCCATTAGGATTTAAAGTAATATTATAACTATTTGCTTGCCAATTAGCTTTATATGTTCTATTACCTGTACTACCTTTTTGAATTGTAACATCTAAAGTCTTTCTTATACCATTAGAACCAGTCCATCCAATAAAAGTATATCCTTCTCTTGTAGGATGCTCTAATACAAAAGTTTCTGTATCTACATAATATTCAATTACTTTTGTATCATTTTCCTTACCTCTATTAAAATCAAATGTAATAGTATATTTATCTTTGGTAAAATTTGCAACATAATTAACATTATCCTTTATTGTTGTAATTTCTGGAGTCCATCCTGTAAAAGTATGACCTTCCCATAATGAAGTTTTTGGTATTGTAGGTTTCTTTCCATATTCTACTGTTTGTTCTGATAATAGAATATCAAACATATCATAAAATTTAACAGTAAATTTCTTTGTTTCCCATTGAGCATATAAAATTACTTCATCATTCAATACATTAGATAAATTCTTTATTTGCCCTCCATCTTTATATAAGACATCACCATCTTTTGTTAAAGACCAACCAATAAAGTTTTTACCTTCATAAGTAAACATATTTTTAGTTAAAGTTCCTTCTTTATCATAAATATATTTACTATCTTCCATAGTTCCAATTCCACCGTTTGCATCATATTTAACATTATATGAATTTGGACTATAATTAGCTACTAAATTAATATCTCCAATCGTACCTTTTTCAATAGTATATTCTTTTATTAGACCGCCCGAGTTATTTATTTTCCATCCAATAAAAGTATATCCTTCTTTTTTAGGTGTTCCAATTGTAAATGTTTTAGATTCAATATTATAACTTTCAATTAAATTATTTAATTTACCACCATTTAATTCATAAGTGATTTTATAATCATTAATCTTCCAATTTGCATAAATATTAACATCTGATGCTTTATCTAATATGTTATTTTCATTTACAACATTACCATCTTTATCTTTCCATTCTACAAAAGTATATCCTTTTTTTTCAGGAATAACTAATTCTCCATAATTAGATAAAAATTCAACTTCTTTTGAATTATAATTGTTTTCTGAATCAGCATTATATTTTATAAAATAATTATTAGGTTTATAATGTGCTGTCAATTTTATATCTCCAGTTGTACCTTGTTCTATTTTATATTTTTTTACCAATTCTTCGTCATTTGAATTTGACCAGCCTTCAAATGTATATCCTTCTTTAGTGGGTTCATCTATTTCAAAAGTTTCACTTTCAACATTATATGTTTCAAATTTGTTTTCTAACAATCCACCATTCAATTCAAATGATATATTATAATTACTTATTTTGTAAGTCGCTTTATAAGTTATATCTTCACTAACTTTTTCTAATTCATTATCCCATTTATCAAAAACATAACCTGTTCTTGTAGGTTCAGGAATATTCTCTATAACACTATCATAAGTTAATGTTTGCTCTGATAAAACTGTTTCATCATAATCAACAAATGAAACCTTATATTCATTTACTTTCCATTTAGCATACAAAGTAATCTCATTATTTGAAAGATTTGTTTCATCAAAAACACTTTTACTATCATAAAATAAATCACCATCTTTTGTTAAAGACCATCCTTCAAAAGTATGACCATCTTTAGAAAATGTTTTTTCTGTTACTAAACATTCTTTTCCTTTAATACAAGTAATCGCATCTACTTTACCATATCCACCATTAGCATCATATTTAACTAAATATTTTTCTACTTTCGGTTTTTGAGTATTTGGTTTGGATGGTTTGGTATTAACCTCTTGCTTTGGTTCTTCCTTTTCCTCTATCGGTGGTTCAGGAATTTGTTCCTCACCAATTGGTGTATTATCAATCACTGGTATTTTGTCTTCTTTAGGATTTATAAAAAAGAACATTAATAATAGCAAAAGAAGTAAAAACAAGAAAAGAAGCAAAAAAGGAATACGACTTTTCAAAATAATAAAATCATTATTATCAACTGAAATGTATCCCTTTTTCCATCCAAAATATTTTTCTTTATATCTATATTGTTCTTCATTATAACTTAAAATACCATACTTATCTGAATTAGTATTTTCATCATATTCTTTTAGAACTGTTGCTCCGACTAAATTACTATTTTCAATTTTCTTAAATTCTCTTTTAGTAATATAAGGAACATCTTTTTTATATTTAGAATTCTCTTGTTCAATTACTAAATATTTTTTCATTTGTTCCTCCTATCTTTTATTCTTTTTCTTTTTACAAAGCAATATAGTTCCAACTAATAATCCAACAATAGATAAAGATCCGACTATAATATATACATTAGCATCTACATCATAAGCAGTTTGAATAACTGGTAATAGATAGTTTTGATATACAATGCTGTAAGTAAGTTCTTCATCAGTTTCTACTAATTCATCATTAACATATAAACCTTCACTATTTAAAACTACTTTTACAACTTCATCAGAAAGTGAATAGCCTAATGGTGCGGATGCCTCTTTTACAAACCAAGTGCCAAATTTAATATCAATTAAAGCAGTTCCTGTTTCTTGATCTGCATAGAAAGTATCTACAACATTTTCACATTCAGCGTCAGTACATAAATTAAATGAGAAATCCTTACTAATAATGTTTTCCATTGATAAACTATCTACTTTATTAACTAAAATATAATTTTTAATTGCTTCATTATAAATTGTATTAGATGTTTCTACTTTTTCTTTGTTTTGTCCTTGATATTTTGTATTTATAGAAATAATATCTTCACTACCATAATATCCTTCTAAACTTTCTATTTCTTTTACTTCAAAATAAGTTTCATCATCAAATGATAGAGGTAAATCAGCATTGAATATTACTTTACCATCTTTATCACTTATAGCTGTTTCAATTAAAGTACCAGCCTCGATTAATACATTTCTATTAACAGATCTAGGCATTGGTTCTCTATACTGTCTTAATATATCTTTTGTGGCATATAAACCAAAAACAACACCTTCTAATGGTGTTTCATCGTCTTTATCTAATTTAGTAATATCCAATTCAACTTTTTGTCTTTCGTTTGTAATTGATAATGTTTCAATAATAACTTCTGTTTCATTATCTTTAAATGTTAAATCAATATCATATTTATTTTTATCTAAAATCATTCCATTAGGAGCTGAGGTTTCGTACACGGTGTAAGAGCCTAGTGGCAATTCAGAAGAGAAATTTTCACAACTATAATCTTGAGTTGTAATTGTATCAACGACAGTTCCTTTTGCAAATAAAATTGAACCATCAGCAGGATCAATTATATCTTCTCTAGCTTCTATTTCAACTGTCATACCTCCAAGACATACTTTGTTATAATCAAAAGTATAACTTCCATCTTCATTTTGAGTTACACCAGTTAATACTTCACCTTGTTTCTCAACATTGATAATTCCTTTTACTGGTTCATCATACATTACAACAGTAGTAATAGCATCTCCGTCAGGATCAGTTTCTATGATGTTAGAATTAGTTACTTTAAATTCTACACCTTCATTATTCATTAAATATAAATTTGGCGATTTGATTTCAATTAACTTATATGAACCTGCTTTTACTTCTAAAGGAAGAACAAATTCTCCAGATTCATTAGTAGTCCATTCCTCTAATGTTTTATCACCAACTTTTTGTTTTAATGTTTCATTTGTACTTAAATCTAAAATTTTAAATGTTGTATTTGACAATGTTATTGTATTATCAGTTTCAGCATCTTTCTTCACTAATCTAACATAAGACATAAATATCTTATTATTAACAATATATTTTATTGTATCTTGATTTTCTCTTGAAACAGTAAATGTCCATTCATCCTTTACCATTTCTAAATCCATTTGTCCTTTGACTTGTTTAATAACAAAATTTCCGTAAGCAAGGTCTTTAGATTTTGCATATCCATTTTTATTAGTAGTTAAATAATCATACTCTTTATTTGTAAATTCAGTTCTGTGTTCCCATGCTTTTTCGATAGTACCATATTTATCTACATATTTTTTTGCTACTACCATAAATTCAGCACCTTGTTCTTTTTCAACTACACCACTGTCTTCATCTCCACTTGTAATTACTTTTTCAATTTCAAAATTACCAGTAATTACTTTTTCTGATACAGTTGTTTTTGCGGTTACTGTTTTTACTGATTGTCCTTCATATTCTAAATTTATTGGATAGGTATTTGTATCTAGTTTGTATCCTTCTCCTGCTGTTATTTCTTTCCAAATGTAAGAACCTAGATATAAATCTTCAACTAATCCTTCACCATTTTCAATTCTAACTCTTGCAACTTCTTCTCCTGCTTTATAAATAATTGAAGCATCCGCTGGATCTAAAATTGTTTCATTAGCATACAATCCATAAATTGCTCCATCCAAACTTGCTTCATTTTGAGCAACAGTTGAATCATAATCAATCTTTTGAATTTTAGCACTACCAGTTACTCTTTCATTTTTTAAATTTAAGGTAATACTTCCACTACCAGTTAATGAATCACTAACAGTCTTGTTATTATCATCTAACCAATATTTTGTTTTTGTTTGAGTTTCTACTACACTATATCTATGAGTTTGTGATGCTAGTGCATTTGCATTTCGTTGTGCTTCTGCATCAGCTGAAGCCTGTGCATCTAACTTATATTTATATGCACCTTTATCTATTACTTCTTGTTTTCCTTCGTCATCAAGTTCATCATAATTTGTACAATATTCTTTTTCTTCTGATGTTGAAGTAAATGTTGTTGTTGATGTTGCTTTTGCATAACCATCTTCTCCTGTTGTTCCTGTCGCAAATTTTACACCATCTCTATAAAAATCAACTGTTACTCCTGATAAAGGTTTACCAGTTTCATTATCTATTTTATGAAAAGCAACTTCTACTTTTTCATCAGCAGATTTTTCTGATGATAACTTATCATATTCAGGTTCAACTTGTGTCAATCTAAATACTGAAATATAATCATTACCATTTACCCATGATGGAGCTGCCAAAAGCATAATACCACTATTATTATTTGTATTACTCATAGCAGTAGCGTTTGTATTAAAATTTACATCTGTTGCATATACAGAATCATAAATTCCCCTTGTTCCTGCACCATAACTAGCAATAGTATTTCCGTAAATGTGCATAAAGGATACATGACCATTACCATCTGGATTTGCCTTATCTTGAATTCTTTCTATAATAAGATCTCCATTTTTAAATAGATGTGCATTTGCTTCTATATCTTTCTTATATCCTTGCCAAACTAATACAGCATCTTCAGGATGGTTCATTGCATTTCGATACATTGCATCTGGAGCATATCTTGCACCAGTTCCTTCTGGTTGTACTTTATCAATATCATAAGGATGAATTCCAACGATAGATTCACCTATTCCTAACTTATTTAATGTTCTAGTAACAAATCCAGTACAAGTACCAATTTCCCAATAACCCCAATCTGAATAAGTTTGAGCTGTTTCAATAATTTTATCACCATCAACTGTTGCTAACGCATGAGCTTCAGGTAATTTAAAAGGTATTCCTGTAAACGACGATAAAAATACTCCTATAACCATAAAAATACTACAAGTCTTTTGAAAAATCCTTTTTAAATTTTTCTTCACTCTTAATCTCCTTTCAACTATATACGACTCGTAAAACTAAAAATACTTTTAAGACTATTCTTTATATTTTATTCGATCGTTCCTCCTTCCTTTTTAATCCATAATATATAGATAAATTTTTAAACATCAAAAAAGAGAAATAAAGTTATTTCTCTTGCCTTTTCATTATAATTTATCTATATTACCATAATAGCACATTTTAAGCGGAAGGTAAACGGAAATTCAAAAAAATTTAACATCAATTTTTCCCTTATTTTATAAGGGTTTGCGAGTTTCTTAAAAAAATATTTTTTTTCAATTTTTTAAAAAGTCGAAAAATTTATATTTTCTAGTTATTTTCTTCATTGTACATTCTTGCTTTAGAATCTTTTTGCATCTCGTATCCATACTCAAATATGTAAGACATACTAAATATAATTAAAATTTCTAATATACTCATCAATTCAAATGGACTATTTCCATCAGATAGTCCTAGTAATGAATTAAATATTACTCCTGATATTGGTGTTATTATAATTAATGCAATCATTAAATATGAAATCTTTTTTATAAAAGTTACATTATCCAAAGTAAATGGTGTATTATTATTTTTTATATTATTGAATAACTTCTCAACATAACTTAATATAACTATCATGATAAAAATATCTACTAATAAAAATACAAGTCCTGCTTCAATATATCCAATTATTTTTACATTAGAATTAGTATTAAACATTTCAATAACATCATAATCTTCATCTTCAATATCAAATTCACCAACAATAATATCATAAATTTCAATTTTATTTTCATCTATTATTTTGATATTTTCCGTTTTAAATCCTATTTCATTATTCTTGATTTCAACATTATTAATTACATAAGGAACTAATATCATTGCTAATATAATAAATGGTATTGCAACCTTTAAAACAATTGCACCAATTTTTCCTATCATACTAATTACATTACTTAATGTTTTAACTTCTTTTTGTTTCTTTTCATTAAACTTAACAACATTCATAATAATCTCTTCATCTAATGAAGAAATATCTGTCATATCAGTATGAACAAGATCATTCAATTTACAATTAAATATTTTACATAATTCTAAAATATTATTCATTTCTGGATATGATTCGCCATTCTCCCATTTTGATACTGATTGTCTTGTTACATTTACTTTTTCTGCTAATTGTTCTTGCGACATTTTTTTATTTTTTCTTATTTGTCTTAAATTATCTCCAAACTTCATTAGATTAACTCCTTTCGTATATAAGTTTAATATTTTATATGTTTTTTTTACATCAATTTTCAGTTGCATTTCATTTTTGCAACTCTAAATTTACATTAATATTATAACATAAGAAAAGCAAATCTTTTTATAAGATCTGCTTTTATATTTTTTATATTTAAAAATCATAAAAATATGATTTATTATACTACTATTAACTTGCTTTAACTTCAATTAATTTGCCAATTTCTCTTTCTGATAAAACTTTACCTTGGCAAATTACATTACCATCTATTACTAATCCAGGAACATTCTTTATATTATATTTTTTTATAGTATTAGGAGTGTCATTTTTTTCAACTGTTGCATCTGGATTATACTTCTCAATAGCTCTACTAGCCATTTTATATAACTGCATTCCGTTCTTACATTTACTTCCAACTATTTCTATTTTTATATAACTTCACCTTCCTTTCCTTAATTTATTAATTCAAATATTAATCTAATTTTAAATAACATCACCTCATCTTTCTATAATTCATTCTATCATCCAATAATTAATTATTTATTATAAAATAATTAAGAATTATTAATAAAAAAAATAGTATGAATTTAGGCAGTCATACTATTTTGATTGTATCTTGCATAGCTTGCTTTTTTTATAACATTCACATCTAATGCTTTATTCTTTTCTTCATCATACAAAAACTCAACTATATCGTTCTCGTATAAGTTTTTATATCCATCAGATTTAATATCAGTATAATGAACATAAATGTCTTTATCCATTTTTTCATTATTTATAAAACCATATCCGAGTTTACTATTAAACCAACGAACTTTTCCTTTTAAAGATTTCATATACATCATCCTCCTAGTAATTATATATTACAATCTTTTTATTAAGTTTTTTTAATAATTTAATTAAAAATTATTAAATTAATTATATTAGAAGTTAGATTATTTTTAACCTATAAAATATGGTATAATGTAATAGAGGTTGATAGCTTTGAAAAAATTTAAACAAAAAACAAACTATTATCAAAGTTATTCTGATGAATTTGTTAAATCTAAGAATCAAAATATTAAATTAAAAGAAAATTTTAAGTGGAAACATACTAATTTTTTCTACATTGTATTTTCAAATATTATATATTTTATATTCATGATCTTTGGATTAATTTATTGCAAATTGATATTAAGAGTAAAGTTTGTTAATAAAGATATAATTAAATCGGATAAAGGATTTTATATATTTGCTAACCATACACAAATGATTGGTGATGCTTTTATTCCAGCTTTAACAATTTATCCTAAGAAAACAAAAGTGATTGTTAATCCTGCTAATTTAGGAATACCAATTTTAGGTAATTTCCTTCCTATGTTAGGTGCCTTACCTATTCCAGATGATATTCACAAAAAAATGGAATTATTTGATGCAATGAAATATTATATTTCTAAAAAGCAATGTGTTGTAGTATATCCTGAAGGACATTTGTGGCCTTGGTGTACAGAAATAAGACCATTTGAAAAAACTGCATTTAGATTTCCAGCAGCATCAAATGTTCCTTCGTTTTGTCTAACTACTACATATCAAAAAAGTAAATATTTTAAAAAACCGAAAATTACTGTTTATTGTGACGGACCATTTTACTGCGATAATACTTTAACCGAAAAAGAAAATGCTAAAAAATTACAGGAACAGATTTATAACAAAATGTTAGAAAGAAGTAAAAATAACAATTTTAAATATATCAAATATCAAAAAAAAGATTAAAAAAATAATCTTTTTTCTTTAGTTAAAATTAGCTATATTTCTTTTTTTAAACCAGCAATATCACTTAATTCAAATGTATAATCAAGTTTCTTTTTATAAACTTTCTCATACATTTCTTTTTTTTGAGTATAATCTATATTAGACATTTCAATACTGTTTGTTTTTATAGTTTTATTTTTATCAGGTAATATAGGCTTTAAAATATGAATTTTATATAAAACTTCAAAAAATTCATCATTGTCATCAATATTTGTATCAATCATTTCAACAAAACAAGATATAATTGGAACATTAAATTCATAAGCAAATTGATATGCTCCTCTCTTTAATGGTCTAGGTTTTCTATAATTAAACCACATTTCTTCTTCTGGATATATTAATACGATATTACCTTTATCTAAAGCTTTCTTTAATTCTTGACTAAATGTTTTAATTAAATACTCTGGACTTTTACTTATTGGGATAACATCCATATAATTCATTAAAAATCCTAAATTACCTGACATCGCTAAATTGGTGTCTTGAATTACTGTGTACATTTTTCTTTTTAATAATTTTTCAACTACTTTTCTTTCACATAAACTATCTAATGGATTAAAGTGATTAGCAGTAATAATTGCACCATGACTTAAATCTAGTTCTTTTAAATTCTCTTCTCCACATATTGCTATTTGTTTATACATTTTTTTAGCCATTTGACTTACGATTAAATTAGCTTCTTTATTTTTTATGTTATATGTAGATTTTAATTTATTTTGATAAAATTTATCTAAATATTTTTTTATTTCATCACTGTTGATATTTGGATCATCAACTTCTACTTTTTTATTCAATTCATTATTTAAAATATTTGTTTTGATATTTTCAATAACTTTAGATTTACTACCACCTATTATCATATTTACAATCTACTTTCTTTTCCACTTTCAAAAAGATTTAAAAAAGTATTTTTACTATTAGCAATATCTAAACCATTTTTAATCATGAGTTCCATATGTTTACTATCTTCTTCTCTATCTTTATCAGAATAATTTTCTTTAATACTTTTTATCTCTTCATAATATTCAACTATCTTTGCATATTTCCAAAAATATTCTTCATAATCTACATTATCATAATGCCATGGCTTATAAAATAAGTTGTAATGAATTAATGACGGATTATCAACTGGTTTTACCCCAGGAACTGGCATTGTGTCCCAAGTATTATCTAAATAATGTATTTTACCCTTACACATTGCATTTAAATAATCTTGATCTGGTGCTATACAATTAATATGATATTTATTAAATAAATATAAGAATCTTTCATCTAATTTAACTTCCCTTAGTTTTTTTGAATTTAGTAGAAGGACACCAGAATTAATATAATAATGTTTATCCACTCCAACAGCATTTTCTATATAATAAGCAAGTGGTTCAACATCAACTACAGAAGTATCTCTTACTGCACCTATTAAATTATCTTTCAAATCAATATTATATAATTTACTAATATCACCAGGTACTACTATATCACTATCTAAGTAAATACATTTATCATATTCATTAAACATTTCTGGTATAAATAATCTAAAGAAAATAGTTAGAGTAAAGAAATCTGCTCTTAATCTTGTTCCCATCTTATCTGTTATACATTCTAATCTTTTATCCATTTCGTAAAATTCTATTCTTACATAATCAGTTTCTAATCTTTTTAATTTATTTTTGTTTTCTTCTGTTAAATTTTCATGTATAACATGAATCTTATAATCATAATCCTTACTTGCATTTTCAATTAATGATTTAACTGCAACTGCTAAAAATTTAGCGTAGCCATCATCTATTGTAAAAAATATTGGTATTAATTGTTTTTTCATACTACTTTTCCTTTCAATTCTAGATATTTATCTAATATATCATCTAATTCATATGTATTTAATACTTCGTGTAATTTATCTATATGCCACGGTTTTATAGATTGTGTTTTAAATGGAAATAATTTAAATGTTGTTGAAAAATGTCTAAACACAGTATCAGATTTTATACATTTTTGTTCATTATATTTGCTTTTTAAAATTAATTTGTTTTTTGCGAATTTATTTAAAGCATGTTGATCTGGCAATAATAATTCTTTTTCTTTACACATCTTTCTACATTTTTCAAATAACCTTGTTTCTTTTATCAATTGTAAATTTATAAGTAATACTCCTGAATTTATATAATCTCTTTTAAATATGTTTTTTCGATAAAACCAGCTACCATAACGATCGAATACTCCTGCATATTCTATATTAGTTAAATCTATGTTATAAAATTCATCAAAGGATTTTAAGCAAACCACATCATTATCTAAATATAAGATTTTATCTGGTAATTCACTGATTTTATCTGCATATAATCTTAGCATACAATATGGGGTAAATCTTGTTTGCAAATTTGCAGTTGGAGGATCATTAAAGAAATATTCGTCAGTATTTATTTTGTTTATCGAACTATTTTTATTTACTTTCTTAATTTCTTTTTCCAACAATTTTATTATATTATCACTAACTGGTTGTTTATCTCCATATTTCATCGTCATTACATAAAAATTAATTTGAGAATTTGTGTTTTTTAGAATAGATAATATAGAAATAATTAATCCATCTTCTATATTTTTATCTCCACAATAAAGTATATTCATACACTACTCCTTATCACTTAAACAGATTGAGTAAATATAATCTTTATATTTTCCTTCAATATATTTATTTTTTAATTTAACAGTATCAACTTTTTTTAATCCATAACTAATTCCATATCCTAACATTTTTAGATAACTTTCTTTTTTTGTCCAAATTCTAGTAAAATCTAATTCTTTATTTTTAGATTTATCTATAATTGCTAATTCATTGTTTGTAAAATGTTTTAAAACATTCGGATAGTATTTTAAACTTTGTATATCTACTCCAACATCTTTATTCGATATTACACATATACAAATATTTTTGGTATGACTAATACTAAAATGAATATTAGAATATTCTTTTAAAAATGGTTTACCATAGTCGTTATAATTTATACTATAGTCATATATTAAATGTTCTGATAATGCCTTTTTTAATAACTCCCCGCTATGAATATTTTCTTCTATATAAATCTTATACATTTTTTTCTATATAACTTATAATATCTTCAACTGTTTGAAAACATTTAATTTCTTCATCTTTAATACTTATTTTATATTTCTTTTCAAATTCAGCTATTAAATTAACTATATCAAGCGATTCTAATTCTAAATCATTTAGTAAATTTGATTCTAATCTTATATTTTCCTTTGGAAATTCTGTTATCTCTGATATTATTTCAATTACTTCATTTTTTAAATTTCTATTATTTTCTTTCATTATTGTACTCCTCACCAATTTTATTTCTAAGAATTTTTTTATTGTTATTCTTTATAAACTCACTTGTTCTCAATTTTACATAACTTATTTGACGATTTTTTGGAACAGATAAATTATATTTTTTTATAATGTTATCAAAATATGCTTGATTACCAAAATAATCATCCTCTGGATATATTTCAGCTATTATTCGGTTATCTTGTTCATATACCACTATTTCACAAATCCCTTTATTTTGTGAGATTTTCTTTTCTATTTCTTCAGGTGAAATATTTTCACCATTAGATAAAATTATTAAATTCTTTTTTCTACCTGTTATATATAAAAATCCATTTTCATCTATATAACCTAAATCTCCCGTATGAAAACTTTTTTTGTTTAGCACCATATTAGTTGATTTTTTATCTTTATAATAACCTAGCATTACATTATCTCCAGTAACAACTATTTCTGAATCAACTATCTTCACATTACACCCTTTTATAAGTTTACCTACACTACCATCTCGATAATCCTTATTTCTATTTACTGCAACTACAGGAGAACATTCTGTAATACCATATCCATTTAAAATTTCTATTCCAATACTTCTAAACCATTTAACATACTTCTGATTTAAAAAAGCACCACCACAAATTATTTTATTTAAATTTCCTCCAAAGTTATCATGAATAGATTTAAATAAAGTCTTTCTTACATCTATACCGACTTTTAAAAGTCCGTTACTAATTTTTATACTATTTTTCAATACTTTATCTTTTTTAGTTCTTCTAGCAGTTACCCATATTTGTTTATAAAAATTTTCTATAAATGCTGGAACTACAACCAAAGTATCAGGTTTAGCTATTTGCATCTCTTGTTGTATTCTTCTTAAACTACTATTAATAAATACTGTATAACCATAATAATAAGCCATTATTACACTTGTTATAAGTCCAAAAGTATGATGAAATGGTAACAAACATAATGTTGATCCTTCTAGTAAGAAATTACTACAAGAAGCATAAACATCATAAGCAATATTCTTTTGACTTAACATAACACCCTTATTTGCTCCTGTTGTTCCAGATGTAAAAAATATAGCTGCACATTCATCATCATTTATTTTATGTTTATTATCGTATTGTTTTCCTTCGTTAATTAACATATCCATTTCTAAAAAGTGATGTTTTTGAATTTTTATATTCAAATCGTCCGTATATTTATTTGAATAAAACATAACATCGCTATCACTATTTTTTAATAGTTGTTTTAAGGTTTCATTATCTAAATCTTTATCAATTATAACTGCAACATTACCACTTATTATAATAGCGAAAAATAACACAATATATTGATAACTATTTTCACCTACTATCGCAATATGTTTCTTTCTATAATTATAATTTAAATAATTACTTAAAAATATTACTTCATCATAAAATTCTTGATATGTTTTATTTATTACTTTTTCACTTTCAAAAAATGAAAATGCAATATTACTATTATTTCTTTTTATTGTTAAATCCATTATTTCTTTTAAGTTATTCACTTTATGATGTTTGTAATAATCATATGACCTATTCTTCATTTGAACACTCCTAATCAATTAAATATTTCACATGAATATTTATTATAAAACTTATTTAAGACACCTTTATATTTATCATTCCATGGTTTATTCTTACCACAATAATGAATTATTTTACTATTTTTATCTATCCACTCATATGTGTAAGCATTTACCATCTTTTCTGATACATTATATATTTTTGTATCTATCAACTTAATTCTGCCTGCGTACACTTTTGACAACACATCTTGATCTGGTAAACAAAATTTGTGTTTATTCAATCTAATATATTCATAAATGTCTTTTTCTTTAATTTTAACTTTTCTAATTTCATTTAAATTTATCATTAACACACCAGAATTGATATATGGATCTTTTTTAGATAATCCTAATCTTATATCATTAAATAATTTAACTATCCCTTTAACATGTGTTGCTCCTGCATAACAGAAACGATTTATATTTAAATTATATAATTCCATTATATCTTTATCCACTATTATATCAGGATCTAAATATAATACCTTATTCACATTCTTTGGTAAATAAAGATGTGCAAATAATCTATAATACATGGTTACAGGGAATTGCTTAGAAACAGGAGCATTAGCAAGTTTACTATCATCAATTTTTATATCAATTATTGTAATTAAATCTGAATTTACTTTTTCTCTAATATAATCAATATCCTTTTTTTCTAAATCTTTGTTCATAATATATACATTAGTTTTATAACTATTATTCTTTATTAAAGAATATAACATTACGATTAATGGATTAATATATTTTTTATTTATTGTAACTAATATATTAATTGGTGATTTTTTCATTACTACCTCCCGTCTGAAAAAACTAGTTGTTTATTTGACAATTTGATATTTGTAATTCTTTATCTAGAGCAATATATTTTAAATTTTCTACTTCATAAACTTTTTTATTTTTTTTCTAACTCTTTGATTTTTTCTGGATTTTTTACATAAAGCTCAGCATAACCACATTTGGGACATACAGCACAGTTTATTTTTTCTTTACCAGTTTTAAACATTCCTTTTTCTCTAACATCAATTCCATATCCGTTTGATACCATTAAAGTTAGTTCTTCAACCATTTCAGTTTCGCATCTTAAACATTTTCTCATTTATACATCTCCTTAATACGCTAAATAAACATAATATTTTTTATTTTAATTTAATTTCTATATCTTTTTCTTTATATTCTTTACCAGCTACATATGCGATAGTTAATTTTATTGAATCTCCTTTTTTCTTTTTTAGTAATTCGTCTTGAATATCTCCAATATCATCTACTTTTTTCCCTTCTACTTTTGTAATGATGTTTCCAATCTCTAGTTCAGAATCTTCTGCATTACTTTTTGATGCAATTTTAGATATATAAAATCCTACTGGCATATTATAATTTTTACTTTGTTCTTTGGTTACTACATACCCTTCAACACCTAATGTCATACCAGATGATATTTCTTCACCATTCATAAGAGATGTAATTAATTCTTTTACATCAGTTATAGGAATTGCAAATCCCATTCCTTCAATACTTGCTTCACTTGAAAAACCGTTAGATGAATATTTTGCTGAATTAATACCAATAACTTCCCCTTTGCTATTTAATAATGCACCTCCACTATTTCCACCATTAATAGCAGCATCTATTTGTATCATTTCATTTTTATATGTATCTATTTCAACTTCTCTATTCAATGCACTTACAACTCCAGTTGTAACTGATTGTCCATAACCTAAAGCATTACCAATTGCTATTACACCATTTCCTACTTTTAAATCATTAGAATCTCCTAATGTAGCAATTTTTATTTTTTCTAATGTTTCATTATCTATTTTATTTAACTTAACTGAAATAACTGCAATATCTTTTCTCTCATTTGTACCCTTTATTTCTGCATCATAATCTTTTTCATTTATAAATTGAACTGATAATTCTTCAGCTCCTGCTACAACATGATTATTAGTTAAGATCAATAATTCATCATCATTCTTACTGACTATAATTCCAGAACCTGCACCTTCACTATATCTTTCAGTCCCCCAGAAATATGGTCCGTATTTACCTGAGGATATAAGTGTTTTACTTGTAATTGAAACAATTGAAGGCATTACTTCTTCTACTACTTCAGAAACATCAGTAATATATATACCTTCTTTTATTTTTGTATTAACATTTGTATAATTTAATTCTGCTTTCTTACCAATAGAAAAATTGAAATCAAAATCAACAAATTTAAATATTAAAATTAATGCTAAAATTACTGATAAAATTATAATTACTATCGTTTTAGAATCTGTTTTTTTGCTATTATTTTCTATTTTTGCATCTATTATTTTTTCTTCCTTTTTCATATATTAATCATCCCTTCTCCCAAACATTAATATCAATCTAAGTATTTGAATTATAGTAGTTGCTATACTCGCAACATAAGTTAATGCTGCTGCTGTCAACATTGTTTTTCCTTGCTTTAATTCTTTACTATTAAATATATGAGAATAATCTAACTCCGTAAGAGCTCTTTTGCTAGCATTTATTTCTACTGGTAAAGTAACTACTTGAAATAATAAAATAATTACTTCTGTCAAAATACCTAACCAAATAAGATTTTGAGAACTAAATAATAACCCTAACATAATAGCAAAGTATCCTGCATAAGATGAAAAATTAACTATTGGAACTAGCGAACTTCTAATTCTCATAAATTTATAGTTTTCTTTATCTTGAATTGCATGTCCACACTCATGACATGCAACTGCTACTGCACCTATACTAGCATCTCTATAAACATTACTTGATAATTTTATAACTTTTTTAGTAGGGTCATAATGATCTGTCAAGTATCCTCCTGTTTCTACAACATAAACATTATTAAGACCATTCTTATCTAATATATATCTTGCTGCTTCTGCACCTGTTATATTTCTATCATTTTTTATTTTTGAATATTTACTATATGATGAACTAACAAATGCTTGAGCAATCATTGTTATTATTAATGATATAAAAGTTAATCCATACACTACCATCCAATCCATAATATCACCTATTTAAACCTTTCCCTTAATTTTTCTTGTTCTTTATCTAATTTTTCTTTTTCTTTTTCTTCTTTTTCTTCTATAATTTCTGCTTCAATTACTTTTGAATGTGAGTAATTTGCATTCAAATCTATTACTTTTGTTCCTGCAATCATATCATGTAACCCTCTTTTATCTTTTCTGTATAAAACCATAAATAAAATTGTCATTTCAATTATTCCAGAAACCATTGTTATATACTCATGAGCCAATAAATAAGCACCTTTGTTTATTACAAATAAAAGTATTAAGTTTAAAGAATTTGTTATTATCCCCGTTAATACAGTTGTTCTTAATAGCAACTTTAATATATTTGCCTTTTTATTATCTTTTGATACAACTTGAATTTGCAACATTTTTTTACCTAAAGTTTGACCGTTACAGAAATATCCAAATACCGCAAAATATAAAAGTGTACATATTATTGTAATAATTGATGGAATGTAATTAATTTTCATTAATTCATAATTACTATCTTGATATACCTCATTATATTTACTATAAACAATATCATATATTTCATCATATTCTTTTTTTGTTATTTCTTCATCTTCGTAATATTTTGCCAAATCAATTATTTCAATGTATTCTTCTTGAAACTTTTCATATTCCTTCTTATCAATTTTTTTATCTTCATATTCTTCTTTAAAATCTTCAATAAAATCAATATAAGGTTCTATTTTATCTTCATATTTTTCCACCTTATTCTCATATTCGTTATAATTCATATTAATCATTGGTAAAGTCGATAAACAACTCGATAAAATTGTAACTAACATCATATCAATTAAGTATGCTAAAATTCGTTTCACTATATTCACCTTCCAGATAAATAATAAATTATAAAAATTATAAAATTATTATTAAATTATTAAAAATTATTAAAAAAGAATCATTACGATTCTTTTTTCTTCTTTGGTATGCTAAACTCAATCGTTAAGCCACCATTATTATTGTTATATGCTTTGATTTTTCCCTTATGAAGAAGTATATTTTCTTTTACTATTGATAAACCCAATCCTGAATTTTTTCTTGAACTGTCAGTTGTGAATAAAGGATTAAAAATCTTATCAATTATTTCTTCTTTAACACCACAACCATTATCTGCTATT
This sequence comes from Bacilli bacterium, assembly GCA_045541255.1. Lineage (GTDB taxonomy): Bacteria > Bacillota_I > Bacilli_A > RF39 > UBA660 > UMGS1124. The sequence continues at coordinate 52,588 of JAZQIU010000022.1, forward strand.
ATGAAATTAACATTATTTTTATCATTTTTTACTTTTATTGTAATTTTTCCGTTTTCTGAAAGAAATTTTACACTATTAGATATAATATTGGAAAACACTCTTTTTATCTTAGTCATATTTATTTCAAGTACTTCTTTTTTACAATTCTCATCAACAACAATTTCAAATTTAATATCATTTAATTCTAATTCATTCTTGTAATCTAATTCTATTTGTTTTATTAAATCATTTATACTTATATCTACAAACTTAATATCATTGTCTGAATGATTTATTAAATAATCATCAAAATTACTTGCTATTTCTTTTATATGATTAGATTTAATGTTTATAATATCATTATATTTTTTTATAGTTCTTAAATCTTTTTCATTTTTTATCAAATCTGAATATCCAATAATAGATGTTAAAGGGGTTTTTATATCATGAGATATACTTGCAATTATTCTATTTTTTTCTTCATTATTTTTATCTAATGATTCTGTTAAAGTGACAAATTCATTTTGAATTACATCGATATCACTATTTAATTTATTTCTTGTTGGTTTTCTACCATATTTATAATTTTTCATATCCTCTATTAATTTAGATATTGGATTCACAATAGCTTTATTAGAAAAGAAATATACTACAACTAATATAATTATAAGTAAAAATAATTGAATTTTGAAAAAATCAAAAAAAGTTCCCCAACCAGTAGAATTTTGGTTAAAATAACCCTTTACTAGATAATGTTCGTTTCCTACCTTAATTAAATCTGATATAAATAAAAGATCTGTATGTTCATTTTCTGACTCTTTTACAAGTTCATTATTGAAAGCAGTTATGGAATAATTTATTTTCTTTTCATCCAATACATTTATCAATTCTTCAATAGAATTATAATCTTGTGAAACAATTTCATTTTTTAATTTTAATGAATCGTCATAAACCTTCTGAATTGATGGTTTTAAATAACCCATTCCCCAAACAATTAAGCAAAGTAAGTTAAAAATAAGTGTAACAAATAGTCCTAATATTATTTTTCTATGAATTGATTTACTATTTTTAAACATTAGTTTCTCCATTTACAAATTTATATCCATAACCCCATATAGTTATAATATACTTTGCATCTTTATCAAGTTTATCTCTTAAATTTTTAATATTTACAGCTATTGTTCCAATATCTCCGTAATCACTACCCCATACAGATTCAAATATTTGTTCTTTTGATAAAGCAATATCTTTATTTTTAACTAAATAACTTAATAATTCAAATTCTTTTGTTGTAAGTTCAACTACTTTATCATCTTTTTTTGCAATAAATTTGTTTGGATTTATTGATATTTTACCAACAACAATTTCATCAGCATCATTTGTTATTATTTGCTCTCTTATTCTGTCATTCATTCTTAAATGTGCTTTAACTTTAGCAACCAATTCTTTATTATTAAATGGTTTAGTAATATAATCATCTGCTCCGATCTCATATCCAACTATTTTATCCACAACATCATTTTTTGCTGATACAAAGACAATTGGACAAGAAACGGAAGATCTTATTTTTGCACAAAGTTCTGTTCCACTTATTTCAGGCATCATTATATCTAAAAGAATCAAATTGTATTTTTTTAAATTAGGATCATCTATTACTAATTTAGGATTATTGATTATAGATACTTCAATTTTTTCTTTTTCCAAAACTAATTTCATTAATTCAGAAATATCTTTATCATCATCTACTATAAGTATTTTTGCCATTTAATCACTTCCTAACTATATTATACTACAAATTTTACTTGATTTTTATTTTAGATAAAATTTCTTTTATTTCTTCATCATTTAAAATCATTCCTTCGGATACTAATTTCTTATTAATCACCAATCCTGGTTTTTCTTTTACTTTGTATTTATTTATAGAATATTCTGCATTTGCCTTAATAACTTGAATATATGGACTAATTTCTTCGGCAACCTTATTCACTTTATTATACAAAACTAAACCCTTTTCACAATCACTACCTACTATTTCAACAATCATGTTAAACCTCCTATCTGATTATTTCAATTTTTAATTTTTTTAAAGCTATCACTTTTACTTTTTGCCCACAATTTGGACACTTCGCTTTTTTTATTCCTCTATTCATTGGTAAAGGAAGTTTTAATGTAGTATGACATTTATGACATTTTTTATATATATGATCTTTATCCTTCAAATTTCGTTTTATATTATTAAATGGTTTTAATATATTTTTCTTTAATTTTAGAAATGCAACATTTTCGTCACTTCTTTTATATATTTTCTTTGAGAAACATCGATAAAACATAATAAAAACTATGATAATTTCTAATGTTGAAATTATTGTTGATTTTAAAAATAAATTTACAATTAATAATATAAAATACAACTTAAATAAAAACTTATATAAATCATCTGTTCCATATCTACCATACATAAATTTTTGAAATTTTCGATTAAAATTCACTATATTCACCTCTCTAGAATATTCATAAGTTTTCTTAAATAGTCATCTATCATGTTATATATTTTAAAAACTATTAATTATATTTTTAATATCTACTCTTCTTCTATATTTTTCTTGTTTTTAATATTTTTTGTCTTGTCTATTAACTTATCAGTTTTATTCTTTATATCTTTTCTAATTTCAGAACCTTTTTTTGAAGCAAGTAATATACCAGCTCCAACTCCAACTGCTGTTCCTACAGCTAATGCCCCTAATACTTTTTTCTTACTCATTTTTAATCTCTCCTTTTATTTTTATACATTAACACTAAACAATTTTTTCTTATAATGTTTTGGTATTAAAAATTTCATCTTACTAGATACTTTTATATTATATTCATTACCAAAATATTCAAATTTTTCACCATCTATACACCAATTCTTATCAAGTTTATCGATAAATTTTATAGAAACATCATGTGCTTTCAATGAAATAATATCATCAGGATTTTTGCCGAATATATATTTTAAAAAGTTTTTAATAAAATCTTTTTTTGAACTGGATTTACATAATAATACTTCTATCCTTTCATCATTTAAACAAACATCTTTGTGAAAGTTACTAATACCTGCAATATGATCTGCATTGGAAACCATTATTAAAGAATATAACCCATTTATTTTTATTCCGTCAACTTCAACCTCTGCATTATATCTTTTCATTTTATTAAAAATCTCTGTTATTCCTTCTTTAATATAAGCCCTATAACCAGACTTCTTTTTATCTTCACTCTTTGTTTCATACGGGATATTCATAAGTTTACCCATACCAACTACATAAACAAATGGATTATCATTTATTGTACCAATATCATAATCCTTTTCCACACCATCTAATGCCAAATTTATATTGTCAACAGGATTTTTTCCATATCCAAGCATTGTTGCGACATCATTGCATGTCCCACTCGGTAAAGGGCATATTGTTAATTTATTCTTTCTATAATAATTTCCTCTTATAACCTCATTTAATGTTCCATCTCCACCTATTGAGAAAACAATATTATAATTTTTGGCATTTGTTATTATTTCAGTTGCATGATTTTTATATTTTGTAGCTAAAACATCAACTTTGTATCCATTATCCTTTAAAATATCTTGATAGATTGCTAAAACATCTTCACTAATAGCTTTACCACTATTTGGATTATAGATAATTAGACACTTTTTTATATCATCTTTCATATCTCGCACCTTCTTCATCTAATAAACCAAGTTAATTATAAAAAAATATTATTAAAAATCAGTTATTAAATTATTAAAAATTATTAAAAAAAGAAAATCTATACATATCATTTAATTAAATGATAATCATATAGAAAGAAAGGAGTATTTATCTTCTATATGTAAGTAGATTTTCTTTTTATTGTATCTTATTAATTAAATAAAATACAATTTTAGCATACTTTTAAAAAATTATATAATCATTATTATTTTATTAAAAATTATTAAATATTAAAAACATTTTGTCAATCTAATTTTTACTTGTAAAATCAGATTTCCTTTTTATCAATTTCGTATTCATCATAAATATTCCCCATAATTTCTTCTACTGCATCTTCAACTGTTACTATTCCTACAAATTTATTATCTTTATAAACAGCGCCAATGCTTTCATTCTTTTCCTGCATATATCTAAACACATCATCTATTTTTTCCTTAAAATTAAATTGATGAATAGGTCTAATTATGTCTTTTATTTGAAGATTTTTATCCTCTCTATGATGAATGATAAAGTCTTTTACATTGAGAACTCCTATTATATTATTTTTATTATTATCATATACTGGAAATCTAGAAAATTTAGTTTCCTTGATTTTTAAAATATTATCTTTTAAAGTATTATTAATATCCAACATAACTACATCGTTTTTAGGAGTCATTACTTTATCAACTTCTATGTCATTGAATTTAAAAATATTTAAAATATATTCCTTTTCTTTTTCTTCAATTATTCCTTCTTCTTTTCCAGTTATTATAATCTTTTTAATATCCTCTTCTGTTAAATCATTACTTTTTTCTTTTATATTAAAGATTTTACATATCAATTCAGTTGAAAAAGTCAAAAACTTAATTAAAGGATTAAATATAATATTAACTAATTTTATTAAATTAACAAAAGTAATAGCAACTTTATATGGATCGTTAATTGCTATTTTTTTGGGAACTAATTCACCAAAAACTAATGTAAAATACGATAGTACTATTGTAATTATAATTACTAATATACTTCTTAATACTGATTGAGAAAGAAAAGAAATATTAATTATTCCTAAAAAATAATCCGCAAAATAATCTGCTGCAAAGGCACTTGCAAGAAAACCAGCTAATGTTATTCCAATTTGAATTGTTGACAAAAAAGAAGAAGAATTATCCAATATTTTAATTATACTTTTTGCTTTTTTGTTTCCTTTTTTACTTTCCTCTTTTAACTCATATTTATCTAAAGACAAGAAAGCTAATTCACTTGCTGAAAAAACACCATTTATACTTATCAAAATAATTAATAATACAATACTAAAAAACATTTTATCACCTTATCTTTTTATCTATGTAATATATTATCTTTTTTTATTGAATTGTTTATTTTTTTATAAATTTCCATAACTACTAAAACTATTAACGCTATTAGAAACAAATAAATTAAATGTATAAAAGGAACTGATGTTGTTTGCAAGAATTTGGATAAGAATGGAACTTCCATAACTATAATTTGCAATATGATGGAAACTACCACTCCACCAACTATTAACCAGTTATTTTTAATAGGTACACTAAATGCTGATTTATGCTCGCTTCGACAATTAAATACATGAATATTTTGAATAAATACCATTAAAGCCATAATATATCCACGAGCCATAGATACTTCCATGTTTAATTTATTCAATAAGATATACCAAACTGCAAAAACAACTCCACCAATAACTAATCCTGATACCAAAATTTCTTTTAATAATTTTTTATTAAATATTGATTCCTTCGGATCACGAGGTTTTTCTTTTAGTATGCCTTGTTCTGCTCTCTCAAATGATAAAGCAAAATCTTGAATACCATCCGTTACTACATTAATCCATAATAACTGAATTGCTACAAGTGGCATTGGCAAATCTAATATTATTGATAAACAGAAAAATGTTACTTCCGCTAAACCACATGATATTAAAAATAAAATTATTTTGCGAATATTAGCATACGCCACACGACCTTCTTTAATACCTGCAACAATTGATTTAAAATTATCATCAACAATAATCATATCAGCGGTTTCTCTTGCTATATCTGTACCGCTTCCCATGGCAATTCCAATATTAGCTGCTTTTAAAGCTGGAGCATCATTAACTCCATCACCGGTTACCGCAACAAATTCACCTTGTCTTTTTAAAGATTCAACTATTTTTAATTTTTGTAATGGCGTAACTCTTGCAAATACTAATTTACGACGAATGAAATTATCAAAACTCTTTTCCCCCTTTTCAAACTCTTCATCTACTTCTATACCTGTTGTTACTTCATTAAAATTAGTAGTAAGTTTTAAGTCTTTTGCTATAGAAAATGCTGTTAACGGATGATCTCCAGTAATCATTAATACTTTAATTCCTGCTGTACGACATTCATCAATTGATGCTACTGCTTCTTTTCTAATTGGATCAATAAATCCTACCATTCCCATAAAAGTTAAACCTTTTATGTCATCTATACAATATTTATCTTGCTTATTTATTTTACCATTAGCTAGAGCAATTACACGATAACCATCTTTTGCTAATCCTTCGTTTTGTTCTTCTAAAATTACTGAATTAATTTTATCATTTACTAAATTAATATCGCTACAAAATGATTTAACAACTTCTAACGACCCTTTTACGGTGCAATATGTTTCTCCGTCTTTTTCATAGAATACTGCTGAATATTTATTTTCTGATTCATATGGAATAACTTCTAAATTTTTAATTCTATGTGTTTCAACATTAAGTTTTTTACCTAACACCTTAAATGCTATATCAATAGAATCACCAATTGTTTGATATTCATCTACATCAGCTTCGTTATTAATAACACCTAATGTTGCAATTTCTTTAGCCAATTTTATATCATTTCCAGTGACTTCACCTTCAAAACTGAATCCAGTTCCAGATATATTATATACATCGTTATTAGGTAAAAGAATTTTCTTTGCGGTTTGTTCATTTACAGTTAAAGTTCCTGTTTTATCAGAAGCTATTACAGTACAACTTCCTAATGATTCAGCTGATTTTAATTTTCTTACAATTACATTCTTCTTTGCCATTTTATTTGATGCTATTGTAAGTGCCATAGTAAGTGCCAATGGCAATCCTTCCGGCATAGCTGATACTGCAAGTGCTATTACTGATAAGAATATTTCATGATATGGAACTTCTTTCATAATTAATAATACTGCAATTATGATTGCAACTATTAAAACTAACATACTAATTTGTTTAGATAATTTTTCCACTCTTATAGTAAGAGGAGATTTTTCCTCTTCGGCATTATTTATACTATCTGCTATTTTACCAATTTCAGTTTTTAGCCCTATACTAACTACAATTGCTTTTGCTCTTCCAGTTACAACTGTTGTTCCTGAGAAAACCATATTACTTTGTTCTGCAATTATAACATTCTCTTTGCTAATAACTTCACTATTTTTATTTACTTGTACACTTTCACCAGTTAATATTGACTCATCAACCATAAAATTATGTGCTTCTACTATTCTCATATCAGCACTTATTTTATCTCCAGATTCTAATAGCACATAATCACCTATCGTCAAATCTTCTGCATCAATAGAAACTATATCATCATTCCTAACAACCTTTACTTTAGTTGTGACAAGTTTAGATAGAGCTTCAGCTGTATGATTTGCTTTATTTTCTTGATAGGCGCCCATAATTGTATCTATAAGAACAATAAATAATATTGCAATTGCATCTACTACTTCACCAGCAATTAATGATGCAAGTATTGCAAACAATAATAAGATAAGCATTGGATCTTTAAATTCATTAAAAAATATTTTAATTACACTATCAGATTCTTTTTTTGGTAATATATTCTTACCATATTTTTGTTGTCTTATATTTACCTCATCATAACTTAAACCTTTATTACTTGTCTGTAGTTCATTTTCTAGCTCGCCTATATTTTTATTGTAATACATGTTATACCTCCTCATAATATTTAATCAAATGCCTCTCTTCTTTTAGTCATCAAATTACCAGCTAATTTATATTTTTTTTCATTTGTGGTATATAAATATCCAAAGATACTAAAGATTAAAGCTCCAATAAAATTAACAATTAAATCTAACATTGTATCATGAAGACCTATGTCTAAATAGCCATCAAATTTTACCAATTCATTTCCTTTTTCATCATAAGCAATTGTATATTCTATTCCATCAACTGTAATAACATTGTTATCAAATTCAGGATCCAAATCTACCGTTCTTATTACTTCGATATATTCATCTTTTTGCATATCGGTTTTAAAAACAACATCCATTCCGTACTCAAACATTTCCCATACAATCCCAACTGTCATTGAAAAACAAAATGATACTAATGCAACAAATATAGGAGATAACTTGATAAACGACGATTTTTCATTTAATAGATGGATTAAAGAAAATCCAATACTCCCTAATAAAAATCCACTTGTTGTATGTAATGCTATATCCCAATAAGGAACATTACCATAAAAATTATTAATTTCACCTAATATCTCTGCAGCAAAAATAAAGATATAAATAATTCTCTCTAAAACACTAGGAAAATCAATTTTAAATTTTTTTTCAATAATATATGGCAATAAAAATAAAATTAAAGACAAAACACAAAACATAGCATTAATATAATCACCATTAATTAATTCTCTTACCATACAAATTATAATTAAAGCCCTTAATAAAACATATACAAATATCGTTTTTTTATCATTTTCATGATATATCTTTTTCAAACCATTAATAACCTTTTTCATAACTACCTCTTTACACCTATCAAAATATCATTCAGTTACATACTACTATTAATTTATTAAATAATTATAGATAAATTATTAAGAATTATTAAAAATACAATGTTAAACCATAATAAAAGCAGATTTTTTTTCGTAATTCGAATCTGCTTCTAAAATTTTTATATAAATTATTTTGTTGTTTCAAACTGACTATTATATAAATCTGCATAAAATCCATTTTTTTCTATTAGACTTTTATGATTTCCTTGTTCAATAATATTTCCGTCTTTCATCACTAATATTAAATCTGCATTTTTAATTGTAGATAATCTATGAGCTATAATAAATGATGTTTTTCCTTCTGTTAATTTATCCATTGCTTTTTGTACTAATTCTTCAGTTCTTGTATCTACATTAGAAGTTGCTTCATCTAATATTAGAAATGGTGTATTTTGTAACATTGCTCTAGCTATTGTTAATAATTGTCTTTGCCCTGCTGAGACACTATCATTATCTGAAATTTCTGTATCATATCCTTTAGAAAGAGTTCTTATAAAATGATCTACACCAACTATCTTGCATACTTCTTTTACTTCCTCATCAGTTACATTTTCAGCATTATATATAATATTTTCTTTTACAGTTCCGTTAAATAACCATGTATCCTGTAATACCATTGTAAATAATTCATGAATATTTTCCCTAGTTAATTCTTTCGTTGATATATCATCAATTTTTATATCTCCAGAATTTATATCATAAAATTTCATAAGTAAATTAACCATTGTAGTCTTTCCGGCTCCTGTCGGTCCAACTATAGCGATTTTTTGCCCTGGTTTAGCAACTGTACTAAATCCGTTTATTGTAGGTTTATCATTACCATCATATTGGAAAACTACATTTTTAAATTCTATTTTACCTTTTACTTTTTCTTTTTTTAATTTTTTCTTGATATTACTTTGATCCGCCATTTCCTCTTCATCTATAAATTCAAATACTCTTTCACTAGCTGCCGCTGTTGATTGTAATGAAGTCATAGCCTGTGCCATTTGTGTTAGTGGATTTGTGAATAATCTTACATAGGTCATAAATGCAACAATAACTCCAAATGATATAACATCATTCATTGTAAGTATTGCTCCACAAATACAAACTGCTACATATCCAAAATTACCAACAAACATCATTATTGGTTGCATCAAGCCTGATAAAAATTGACTTTTTCTATTTGCATTATAAACTGCAACATTATAATCATCAAATTTTCTATTAGCTTCTTTTTGCCCATTATATACTTTAACAACATTTAAACTAGAATATATTTCTTCTATATGCCCATTTAATTTTCCTAATTCTTTTTGTCTGGCAGTAAAATATTTTTGTGATTTACCTAATATCAAGAACATTAATGAAAAACCAACTAAACTAGATATAATTGCAGTTAAAGCCATTATCCAATTTGTATAAAACATCATTATAATTGTTCCAAAGAACATTGTTACACTACTAACAAGTGTTGCTAATGATTGATTCATATTTTGTGCTATCGTATCTACATCATTTGTTACTCTTGACAATATATCACCAGTTGTATTTTTATCAAAATATTTAAGAGGTAATTTATTAATTTTATCTGAAATTCTGCTTCTTAATTTTTTAGCAAATTTATTTGATACATTTGTCATACATAATGCTTGAATATAAGTAAATAAACTACTACAAATATATAATGTTGCTAAAATAAGTACTATATTTTTAATTGCATCAATATCCATAAATGGTTCAACTACTGTTTGTATTGATTCTGGCATTTCTTCTATCTTTTTATATAATTCTTCTGGAGTTGGTTCTCCTTCTATAGAACTCATTATTGTAATAAATTTTGTTTGGTCTTCTACTGATATCGTAGTTCCATCTATTTTAATTTCTTCTTGTATTCCTTGAGCATAATTAGATTGAATATTTTCGGTCAAAGTTTCTAAATTATCGCTATTTACAACTAACCCTTCTGATATTTCATCAGTTAAACTAGATAATTTATCTGGAGCGATAATTGATAATATTGATCCTAATAATGCAAGTGTTAATGCTATTATTATTAATACTTTAAATCCTTTTAATTCACTGAATAGTCTTGTGATTGCCCCTTTAAAATTTTTAGCTTTTTCTTTTGAAGGTCCTTTCATCATTGAACCTTTTCTAGGAGTTCTATCTTCTTCATTACACATTTTCCAATTCCTCCTTTGATAATTGTGATAAAGCAATTTCTTTATACACAGAACATTTTTTTAACAGTTCTTTGTGTGTTCCTTGCCCTATTACTTTACCATTATCCAAAACTATAATTTTATCAGCATTCATAATTGTACCTATTCTTTGTGCTACGATTAATACTGTTGCATCTTTAGTATGTTTTCTTAACTCTTTCCTTAATTTACTATCAGTTTTATAATCTAAAGCAGAAAAACTGTCATCAAATATATATATTTCTGGATCTCTTGCAATTGCTCTAGCAATAGATAATCTTTGTTTTTGTCCACCAGATATATTTGTCCCACCTTGTGATATTCTTGTGTTATATTGATTATCCATTTTCTCAACAAAATCTTTTCCCTGTGCTACCTGAATTGCTTTTTTTACTAATTCTTTTGATGGCTTTGATTTTCCATTTTCACCATAAGATACATTATTTATTATTGTATCATTAAATAATACGGCTTTTTGAGAAACATAACCTAATTTATTGTGTAAAAATTCTTGTGTATATTCTTTAACATTTATACCATCAACTAAAACTTCACCTTCTGTCGCATCATAAAATCTTGGTACTAAATTAATTAATGTAGATTTACCTGAACCAGTTGAACCAATAAATGCAATTGTTTCTCCTTTATTTGCCTTAAATGATACATTTTGAATTACATATTCTTCACCATCTGGATATTTAAATGAAACATTTTTAAATTCTACTGTACCTTTTTCATTTGTTGTATTTTCATTTATTGTTCCATCTTTAATTGTAATATCTGTATCTAATACTTCATTAATACGATTAGCTGATACTTGTGCTCTTGGTAGCATCATAAAAATCATCGCTAACATCAAGAATGAAGAAATTACTTGCATTGCATAAGAGCTAAATACAACCATATCTCCAAATAATGTTAATTTATCTGATATTAACGCTTCTTTAATTAAATAAGCTCCTACAAAATAAATTGTTAATGTTAAAAATTGCATTACAATGTTCATAACAGGTGATAAAATTGCAAAAGTTTTTTGATTAAACAATTGCATTCCTGTTAATTCTTCGTTAACATCTTCGAATTTATTTTTTTGATAATTCTCTGCATTAAATGCTCTTACTACCCTTATTCCAGTTAAATTTTCACGAGTTACATTATTTATCTTATCTATCAATTTTTGTACTTTTTTAAATCTTGGTAATACAATTAACATTATTATTAATATAGTTGCTAATAATATTACTACACCTAGAGCAGTAACTGTACTCCATTGCCAACTCTTATTTAAAATTTTAGTTATTGCCCATACTGCAGTAATTGGGGCTTTTATCAAAAGTTGTAATCCCATAGCAATTAACATTTGTACTTGTGTTATATCATTTGTGGTTCTTGTTATTAAACTACTTGTTGAAAATCCTTTTACTTCACTTATTGCTAAATCTCCAACTTTATTAAATAATTTCTTTCTAACTATCATTGAAAAACTAGCTGAAATATTAGATGCTAAATATCCTACAAATATTGCTAAAGCTAAACTTCCAAAGGCACACGCTAACATATATGCACCATTTTTTATAATTTCACTAAGTTCGCTTCCTTCACTTTGTACTAATATTGTTATCTTTGACATATAATCTGGCATTTTTAAATCTAACCAAACTTGTAAAATTATTAACCCAAAAGATAAAACTATTAATAACCATTCTTTTTTCTTTAAATTTTTTAATAATTTAATCATTTTTCTCCTCCTTTAAAATTATACACAATTTGATACAGCTTTTTAATAGTAACAATAAATTATTATTTTTTTTTTAAAAGATTATTAAGAATTATTAAATTAAAACTAAAATAAAAAAGCAAACCATACTATTGATCTGCTAATATATTTCTAATATTATAATAAAATTACTCTATCTATATTTTCGATAATACTTTCATTATAGACAGTAAAGTAATTTAATGCTTCATCTAAAGAAGAATATGTATTTTTCCTATTTGGATACAATAATGGATATACTTCAACATTATTATTAACTTTTTGAATAATATATTCCAAACTAAATAACTTAAATTTTACCTCGTTATTCTTTTCGTATCTTTCTTTCATTTCATTAAGAACCATACTACCACCACAATTCACTTATATTATATCATAAAAAAAGCAAATCTAATACAAATTTGCTATTTTATTGCTGTAATGTATGAAATTTTAAAACTTGACATAACTATTTAATAAATATTATTATATATACATAGATGATATGTAAAATTTTAATCACTTAACGGCTCAATTTTAAGGATTATTTTGCAGATTCATCTTTTTTTCTGGTGGTATATATTCAACTATTTCCTTTGGATCTATTCCACACGCAACTAAAACATATGTTATTCTTGCAAGTACATCTTTATCCATTCTTATGATTCTGTCTTCATAATATTTTTTAACTATCTCATGATTTAATCCAGTTAATCTTTTCATCTTTGAAATAGATATTCCAGCTTTATCCATAGCTTTACCAACATTACATTTATAGCATCCATAATTACCTAGCATTTCTAAAATATCTAATTTACTTTGCTTTTCCATTATTCTCACTCCTTCCTCTACAACAGCAATCTTACATTATAATACTATCACAAATATGGTTTTCAAATCAGGCTCTTGTTTGTGGGTCACATTTGTGGTATAATGTTTTTTGTAGTAAAACGGGACAAATAAGATACACGAAGTATTCGAGAAAATTTAACCGTAAACTACAAAAAAAAGATTGAAACTCGTAATTTCAATCTCAAGTAAGGATTATCATTCCTTTAGAAAGTCATCTAATGATTTTCCATATAAAATACTAAATTTAATTAGTAATTTTAAAGAACAAGTTTTTATTAGATCATTGTCTGATTCGATTCTTCGCAAATAATCATAAGACATATCTAATATTTCAGCGACATCAGCAAGTGCTATTCCACTCTCTTGTCGAAATTTCTTAATGTTCTTATATATGATAGGCATGTAATCCTTATCTAATAATAGTTGAAGTTGTTCTTCGCTTTTCACTTAAACCACCTCACAATATATTTTCCCATAAATATCAAAATTTTAATGTATCTTAATCGTCCCATTGATGTTATAATAGAAATGGTTGGTGATATTCTCTTATTATATGATGCAGTACATTTTAGTAGTAATTTTTTTAGCAGTAGTAAATATGTAGTTTGTAGTAAAACAATTTTAATTATCGAATATTACAAAACTATTATGAACTACTGCTTTATTATTTTAATCAAAAAAAATATTAATATACGGAAGGAATAAGATTTATGAATAATAAAATAATAAAGAAAAATTTAAGTAGTAGCTGTAGTTTAAAAGAAGTAAAAGATAAAATGTTAAAAATGTTAATTTTCAATGAACAATGTATATCGTTCAACAAAAATATGAATATTCCTATATGGAATTATATGTTAAGCGAAGATAAAACTAATTTATTTGTATTCGATGAAGAAGACAAAACAATATATGATGATTTAGTTATACAAGCACCAGATTTCATATTTGAATATGGAGATTATTTTGCAGTAGTAGATTTTAAAGGAATAGATATAGAAGAAAATATTGTTAATAGAAATAACTTTTATATTTTAGAGAATATCAATTCTTATTTAAAGGAGAAGATTTAATATGTGGGCAACAGTAGAATTAACAGATGATATATTGCAATTTATTAACGATACTAAAGATTATAATGAAACATACGATGAAATAAAAAAATTAGTATTTACTCAAAAAAGATTGGATAAGGAATGTAGTATGACTGAAATGTTCAACCTTACTTTACAATTTAAAGAAATAAAGAATTCAGCAATAAAGAAAGTATTAAATAAACAAAAATTAAATTTTCCTGAAGGATTCTTAATTGAGCGTTTACTTTCAAAGTATTCAAATGAAAAATTATTAACTGTCGAAGAACATTTTAAACAAATAAATTTAAATTGTAGCACCGACAGAAAAACTAGAAGAGAAAATGAAAGAAAAACAACTAAATTATATAACCAACTAATTAACAAATTGTTTAAAAAAGGAGATGAAAAATTTGAAAGGAGCAAATAATGAAAAGTAAAAAAATTGGCAAACTTATTGAACAATTAAGAAACAAAAATAACCTATCACAAGAAGATTTAGCTAATAAAATAAATATTAGTTTAGAACACCTAAAAAAGATTGAAAAAGGACAAGGAGAAATAACAACGCAAATAATATGGGATTTAAGAAATATTTTTAATGTTTCAGTAGATGAATTATTAAATGCTTATGTTGAAAAAAAAGAAATTAATATATATGACAAAGCAAAACTCTTATCAAATAATACTAAAAGAAAAAAAAGAAGGAAAATTATAACTTCTCTACTAATCGCATTTCTTATATTCAATATTTGTTTAATAGGAATTAAACTACATCAAAATAGAGATTGGGGATACCTATTAAAAGGTGAAACAGAAAACTTTACATACGATAATGCAATGTTCTTACACGATAACGGAGTATATTACTTAACATTTGGAGAATTTAATTTTAAAAACAAAAATATTTCAAAAGAAGATATTAAAGACATTCGATTAAAATGTAATGATAGATTAATAATTGCTTCTGATACATTTTTAACAGGAACTACAAGAGAACAAAAAGGCTATGATGAATTATTTCCTAAAATTGTTGCGAAAAATGTTGATGATTGGTATTACGAAATCACATACTATATTAACGACGAAATAATAGTAGAAAGAATGGATTTAATTAATGAACCAATCAAATAATACAAATCTAATAAAACAAAAGCAGCAATTAAAAAAAATAGCATTAAACAATTATTCGAATGGTGCTGAAATGTATCGATTAATTAATGAAGGATATTTAGATCATATAATCGCTAACATTACTGAAGAAAAAACTTATACAAATTCAACAGCAATAGTTAAAAAAGGATATTTAACAGGAAATGAACAATTTATTGATATACTAGCAGAATTCCTACATTGGTTTGAAGAATATTTCATCGTACTTCAGCATAAAGAATGGTATATTGCAAATCTTATCGAAAAAACTACTCCTAGTTTCTTATTGTGTAAAAAATATTGGGGTGACAATCAATATATTCCCTATTATAAAAAGAATATGACAAAAATCTTTGTTAAAAACTTTTACGATAATATTAAATTTATTTATGATGAATTTGAAGATTTTTTCGTTAAATTAGATATAACAACGAATATGTCATTGAACAAAAATGAAGATATAGATAAACTCTTAAAATTAATGACAGACCTAATATGGTGTAGTTTTAAGCATAATCAATATTCATTTGATTGTATCTTCTCAAACTATAATTATCGTATTGCAGATATGAAAAAAAAGCAAAAGAAAATTAAAGAAAGGGCAACACAAATTGTTTATGATAATTATATTACACATTGGAGTATATTAATTAAAAACCACATCAAATATATAGACATAATTAAACCCATTACAAAGATGTAAAAAAACTCTCAGTCGAGAGTTTTTTAATAATTCATTCTAAATACTGTAACCGCATACCATTGATTGTTATATTGATATACACTTACAGCGATAGCAGTATTTTGTTCTCTAAGCATTGCATTATTGTGAGAAAAACTTTCTTTCCATAATGTAAAAAAATCTGTACCTATTCCTCCCCCACCAATGTTTTCACCAAACCCATAAGAAGAGCCTTCATGTGTTGGATTTGATACAATTTCTTTTGCTCTCCTGTCTGCTTCATTTTGTGCCTCTGAAGTAACTGGTAAAATTGACAAATTGTTATTTTTACGATATTCATTTACTTTATTAACTATTTGTTCTGCAACATCTCTCCTGTATATATCATTATTTTGAGTGTTATCTGGTGTTACAGGAGTTTCTTTATTTTTAGGTGGTGAATTTGAATTATCGTTATTATTAACAATTTCTATTTTTGGAGTTGAATTATTATTAGTTACAGATTGATTAGTTTCAATTTTCTTTTTTTCTGATTCAATTCTTTTTTCACTTTTAAATATTGTTCCATCTAAACATTTTGTTACTTCAATTTCGTTTAATTTATCATATTCAATTACTTTGATTATCGCCTCTTTTTCATTAACATTATCATATTGATCTTTAGCTTTAATTATAGCTTTATATTCACCTACTTTATCTACTTCAAAATCACTTTCAATAACTATTGTAGAACTACTTAGATCGGTTGCTTCATAATACTTTAATAAATCTACATTTACGGCATTTTGCTCAATAATAATTTCATCAATAAAATTATTAAAAGTAGGTTTGGTTGTATCCTTAACTTCTACTTCAAATCTATATTTATTGTCTTTATATTCGATATACATCTTATATTTTCCAACATTTAGATTTCTTGAATCTATTGATTTAATTTCATCGTTTGAAGTATCAAACATATCATCATTTTCAAATCTTATTTTTGAATTCGATATTTTTTCTTTATCCTTATCTTTCAAATAATATTCTACTTCAAAAGGAACTATTTCCCCAAATTCAAAAATAAAATTAGATTCCTTTAAAGTCAATTTATTTTTATGTTGTAATAACCAATATATACTAATAGACAATACAATTAATATTATTATTATAAATAAAATATTTCTTTTTTTCATAGTTTATTCAACTCCTTTAATATGTAGCAGGATGTGGATAATTCCACATCAAATATATCAATCAATACTAAAATGAAAAGTTTTATTATAAATATATTCTACTTTGTTAGACCACACCGCAATTTGAAAATATGCTCTTGTTTTATAAGTTCTTAAAGTTCTATCTGTTACTTTCATTTTCTTTGCAATTTGTTTATCTGTTTTATCATAAATATATTTAAGTTTCAAATATAAACCTGCCATTTTATCATATTGTTCTAACAACAAAATGTTATTCATAAAATTAGTTATTTGATCGTCGTTCCATGCGACTCTCTGTATTAGTTTCTCTTCAAATGAATTTTTACTTTTAGATCCTGATGTAAATAATACTATACTAGCAGAATTCATAGGCGTTACTAAAAGTCTTTTAATTCTTTTTTCTACAAGTGGTCTATACTGACTACAAATATTTTTTCCATTTTCAGCAGTTTTCAACTCATCTATGCTGTCAACAGAATAATGCACTACTTCATTAAAGTAATCCACTATTCAGAAGATTCTAACTCTTCATTTTGAATTACATTGACATTTTTAGCTTTCCCTTCTTCGGTGTCAAAATCAAAACTCACTTTATCTCCTTCTTTTAAAGATTTATATCCATCCATTTGTATTTCACTATAATGAACAAATACATCCTCATCTAATTCATTACATACAATAAATCCATATCCTAATTTATCACTAAACCATTTAACGCTTCCTTGCATACTTTTTTTCTCCTCTTCCTTTTTTACTATCTTTAAATTCTTCTTTTTTATCAAATACTACATCTACTTCTTCTAATTCTTTTTCATGTTCTTCTGTTCCAACATTACCTTTTGCGACAGTATATAAATCTTTTATTTTTTTGCTTATTATAAAGTTTATATTAACAATAATTAAATAAACAATTAAGAATATCATTATTCCAGTCATACCATCCATCAAACACATATTTAAATATATTAGGTAATACATTGGCATACCATACAAAACATTAAACATTATCTTTCCGAATTTATCTTTTTTCAATTTACCATATCTAAAACCAGAAACAAAATATAGTAACCCAATCGCTATAAAGCCTTCTTGTTGAAATATAACATCCATTACGGTTAAAGTTGTTGTCTCTTTAACCATTTCTGCTAAATAAATTCCTGAAGATAATTTAAAAATTGTTATTGTAGCAATAATGTTGAAACAAATTATCATTAAATATTTCAAAACTACATTAATATCATCTAGTAAGTTTGCAAATTTAAAGTATTTTTGCATCTTACTATTACAACCTTCATCCTTCCAATAATTCTCAATACCTCTACTAAAAATATCATTATACGCCTCTTTTAACTTTTTTATTTTAGATTCCTCCCTTTCACGCCAATTCCTAATGATACTTCTAAAGCCTTATCTACTTTTTGCATCGTATCTTCATCAAAAGTTCTTAAATGATTAATTATTTGATCTTTTGATATTGTTAAGATACATTCACACAAAATCATTTCTCGATCCTTATTAGAACAACTACCTTTTTCAATAATTACATGAACAGGCATATAGGTCTTCTTAATTTTTGATGTAATGGGAACTACTATTGTTGTTGGTGAATATTCATTTCCGTAATCGTTTTGAATTACTAAACAAGGTCTCTTCCCACTTTGGACATTTGAATATGTATCCTTCAAATCGATTAAATAAACTTCACCCTTCTTTACAGATAACAACTATTTATTACTAATAGTCAGTACCTTGTCAACTTCTAAAATGTAATAAGCTGATGGTGGATATTTCAATTTTCTTTTTGTTCTAGCATCTGGATCAGGTACAACTCTTAAACTACATTGAAAACCAAATCTCGCTATTTTTTCTAATAGTTTTTTCTCACCATATTTTTTTATTAAATCGTATCCACAACAACAATTCCCATACAATCGTAGATTTCGTAAAACCCATTTTGGTACTGATCTTTCTTTCTTTACTTTTTTCATCGTAGTTCCTTTCGTGTCAGTTCTAACTGACATACTTTTTAAAAAAATTAGACCAACTTAATAAGGTCAACTGCAAATTCACTACTACTTGAAAAACATTGAACTAGATCGCTACCATCAAATAAATAATATACTAAGTCTTTATTTATATTGATAATTGTGAGATAGTTTCCATGATTTTCGGATACTTCATTAAAAACCCTATACCTTTCTCCTATTTCAAACCTCTTAATCCCCTCCTTCTATCTTTGTTGTGTCAGTTGTAACTGACACTTACAATAAAAGAATACATTATTTTTTTCTAAAAGTCAATATCTAAAAAATAAAAACTGTGTAGAAAGTTTTCCACACAGTTATAATTTTACCTCTGCTTAATTGCTTTTGAAACTTTTTCTAGTGATTTAAGAGTTTTATCTAAAAGTTCAACATCATTAGCAGAAGCAAACTCTATAATACCAATTACTTCTAAAAATTTTTCATGTTTTACTGCCAAAGAACTCATTGCAAGATAGTCGCTTAATATTGTATTATAATCAGCGATTAGCCTATTAACAACAGTAGATAAATTATTTATATCATCTATTGTAATATTCCCTTCTTGATGAATTTTACTTCTAATACTGCTAATTACTTCATTTACTTCTGATACTACTTGATTTTTTTCTTTAGTCATATATCATTTTCCTTCCTTAATCGGTACTACTTTTTTTGTGATGCCTCCCTTTCTAACGATATAAGACATTGTTTTAATATTCTAATTGTTTCTTCATCACTAAATTGTGTTGATAAGTTCACATCTTTTT
This sequence comes from Bacilli bacterium, assembly GCA_045541255.1. Lineage (GTDB taxonomy): Bacteria > Bacillota_I > Bacilli_A > RF39 > UBA660 > UMGS1124. The sequence continues at coordinate 72,824 of JAZQIU010000022.1, forward strand.
TTTCACCACTTATTACATCTATTTTAATGCTTTTGACAACCTTAGAACTATCTTGTTCTTGCAATCTTGCCCCTCCTTTCAAATGGTCAGAAATGAAGACATCACACTACTTGAAACATACATTTCTATCCTCCTATTTTTATTCACAAGACTACTTTACTACATTATTATCATAACAAATAATATTAAAATTGTCTATTTTTGTAATATTTATTTTTTAATTTTAAAAATGTTTTAATACCGATTTATAGACAATTTCTCAAAAAAAGTGTAAAATGATATTGTAGTAAAACAAGAGAAAGGCGATAGAATATGGAAGACAAAACATTTGTTGATGCTCTTGGTTCATATATCACTAATTATCGTAATTCATTTCACCCTGCAATGAGTGCAAGAGAATTTGCTGATAAATGTGGTATTAGTCGAATGGTAATTACTGACCTTGAATCCAAAAAGCATAGCGGTAATATTAGTAGTATAACATTACAAAAAATTAGTGAAGGTTTAGGTTTTGAAGATTTCTTTCAATTAAAAGAAATTATCATTAACCATTCTGGAAGTACATTTTCTGAAAATGATTTAAAAAATATTGATGCGATTATTATCAGAAAAAATTCAAATTTATATAGCATATTTGAAATTGCAAAAGATTTAAGTGACAAAAATCTTGAAATGCTACATAGTTTTGCCTCAAAATTAAAGAAGTAACATATTCACAAAGACTGGTTAAGTCTTTTTTGTTTTAAAATATATCCATTTCATAATCATCATAAAATGAATCCAATTCTTTTTCTTCCTGATCAACTTCTCTAAACCACCCTAATTCTTCATCCCAAACTATTTCGTTATTCTTAAACATTTCAATATTATTTTCAATAGATTTTGTCAAATATCCATACTTATTTTCAATTTTATTATCATATTCATCCAAAAAACGCCGACTTACAACTCTAGATATAATATAATGTGTTATAGATATTACATCAACATAATCGTGTTCTTTCAATATTTCTCTAAAAAATTTATCATACTTATATAATTCAGTATCATCCTTATCTAAATATTTTCTCATAACTAAATCTTTAGTTATTGCATGATTTTCAGACAAAGAAAAAGATGAAGAATTTTGTTCTCCATCGCCATTTATGGTTTTATCTATTTTATCTATTTGTTCTTTAGTATTTATTTCTTTAGTATTTATTTGGGTATCTTTTTCGGCATTCCCTTCATCGGCATACCCTTTTTGGGTATCTGGATTGTTTTTTTCAATTTCAACAATATGAGGTTCTTCATAAATTATATAATTATATTTATAATACCCTTTTTCTCCTCTCGTTTGTTCTGTTACTAAATACCCATTTTCCCTTAATTCATTTATAATACCCCTAATAGCTTTCTTGCTTTCTTTGCTGACAGCAACCAACCCATTTAATGAATAATCCCAATTTTCTGGTAATGATAACATAAAAGATAATAATCCTTTTGCTTTAAAACTTAAATTTTTATCTCTTAAATGGTAATTACTCATTACAGTATAATTTTTATTTTTATCAATTTTAAAGACCATATTATCACCCTTTCATATAAAAAGTACATACTAGATGATGTACTAAATTTTTAATTTTTCTATATCAATATTTTTTGCTTGTTTTTTTAATAAATCATTATAATTAACTATTGCTTTTATTATATATTGTTCAATATACCTTTTATCTCTTTTTAATAAATCATAAGGCAAAACAGATTCTATATTATTTTTATTAAAAGATATTTGATCATTTTGATTTCCTTTCTTTTCTAGGAAAATTTTTTCTAATGTATTATAATTTAACAATTTTTGCTTGCTTAATTCTCGAATTCTTTTTGTTTGTGAATGACTTGGTGTTAAATCTTCATAAGTTATTGAAGCATAAACTAAACTTTGTTCATCTTTATTAAGATATGATAATTCTACAGCAGGCTTAATACCCATAGTTAAGAATGTTCTTTTATCAAATTTAACAGTATTATCAACCAATTCCAATAATTCTGGAATTAAATATGTTAATCTTATGTATCTTCTAACTATTTCACTTGAATCCCCAAATTGTTTACCAACGATTTCTCTTGATGTTGACTTCGGCAACTCGGTTGCAGAAGTTTTTATTTTTTTTCCCTGATGCTTAATTGCTTCCATTTTCATTTTATAGGCAAATGCTTTTTCACTTGGTAATATTTTTTCCCTATACATATTTGAATCAACCATATAAACCACAGCTTCATCATCATTTAAGTCTTTTATAATAGCATCCGCCTCTTGAACTCCCAGTAATTCCATTGCCATTTTTCTTCTATGCCCTGAAATCATTTCATATCTGTTATTATTTTTCTTTCTAACTACTAATGGATTTAATAAACCATGTTCTTTTATACTTTCAGCAAGTTCTTTTAACGAATTATCATCATTAACCAAAAATGGATGATTTTTAAAACTATCTATTTCAGCAATTTTAATTTTAACTATACTACTCATATTCACTCATACTCCTATAACTTATAATTTAATTTCCACTCCAAATATTTTTCATAACTGATTTCTCGTTTTGCTCTCTTATTCCTAACAACATCCCATTCAGCAATAAATTTTTTTAATATAACAATGTATTTTTCATTAATATTTGGAACACTAGATAAGTCGATATGATAATTAGGTAACAACTCTTCTAACCACATAAATGTATATATGTAATCGATTGGTTCTTTATATTCATATCGTTTTAAAGAATCAAAACTTACATTTAATATTTTAGATAATTCTTTTGTCCGTTCGTCTTTAGGATTTCTATTTCCTTTTTCATATCTTGTCATAGTTCTTCTTCTACATTCGCCCGTTATACCTAACTTATCAGAAACATCATCTTGTGACATCATTCTAAATTGTCTAACAAAAGCAATTCTTGCTCCTTGTGATAAATTTAATAATTTAGGTTTTGTATATAATAATCGCATTTCTAATACCTCCAAATACTTGTCGCAAATCATATAAAAAAAGACTAAGATTTACGACTTAATAAGTCATCTTAGTCTTAATTTATATATAAATATCAACAAATATTGGTTTTTTTAACTTAACATTCTTGCATTCTGGTATCCTATCAGAATACCTTATTACATCATCATTTGTAATAATAATGCGTGTTAAGAACAAATCAACATCTTGGTTTAGTCTTGCTTCCCAAGTTTGATTGCAGCCTGTGCAGCGGCTAATCTTGCTAATGGCACTCTAAATGGAGAGCAAGATACATAAGTTAATCCTAATTTATGACAGAATTCAACACTACTTGGTTCTCCTCCATGTTCACCACATATACCTAACTTGATATCAGGTCTAGTGGCTCTACCTTTTTCAACTGCAATTTTCATTAATTCTCCAACACCAGTTTGATCAACTTTAGCGAATGGATCTGATTCAAATATTTGTTTTTTATAATAATCAGCTAAGAATTTAGCAGCATCATCTCTAGAGAAACCATAAGTCATTTGTGTTAAATCGTTTGTTCCGAATGAGAAGAATTCAGCATCAATTGCAATTCTATCAGCAGTTAATGCAGCACGTGGAATTTCAATCATTGTACCAACATGGTATTCTAATTCAACACCTGCCTCTTTAATAATTGCATCAGCAGTTTCACAAACTATATTTTTAACATATTTTAATTCTTTTTCATCACCAATTAAAGGTATCATAATTTCTGGTTTAACATCTAAACCTTCTTTATTTACGTTAATAGCAGCTTCGATAACAGCTCTAGTTTGCATACGAGCTATTTCTGGATAAGTAACAGCTAATCTACATCCTCTATGTCCCATCATTGGGTTAAATTCTTTTAGAGATTCAACTCTAGCTTTTAAAGCATCAAAACTCATTCCTAAACTTTCAGCTAAAGGTTTAATTTCTTCATCTGTATGAGGTAAGAATTCATGTAGAGGTGGATCTAAATAACGAATATTAACACCATATGGAGCCATTGCTCTAAATAATTCTTCAAAATCTCCTCTTTGATATGGAAGAATTTTTTCTAAAGCTTCTTCACGAGCTTCAATTGTATCAGCAGCAATCATTCTACGGAAATTGAAAATTCTATCTTCTTCAAAGAACATATGCTCTGTTCTACATAATCCAATACCTTCAGCACCAAATTTTCTAGCTTGTTTTGCATCTCTTGGAGTATCGGCATTAGTTCTTACCTTTAATACTCTAACTTCGTCAGCCCAGTTCATGAATGTTTCAAAATCACCACTAATTTCAGGTTCAACAGTTTTAATTTGTTCACCATAAACATTACCAGTAGAACCATCTAAACTCATCCAGTCGCCTTCTTTATAAGTTACACCATCTTTAGTAGTAACTGTTTTAGCTTCTTCATCAATTTTTAATTCACCACAACCAGATACACAGCAAGTACCCATTCCACGAGCAACAACTGCAGCATGGCTAGTCATTCCTCCACGGATAGTTAAGATACCATGAGCTAAGTTCATACCTTCAATATCTTCTGGACTTGTTTCAAGTCTAACTAATAATAAATCTTTTTCTCCTGCTTCATGAGCTTTCATAACATCTTCAGCAGTAAAGTAAATTTTACCAGTAGCAGCACCAGGTGATGCAGCTAATCCAGTAGCAACAACAGTACCAGCTTTTAATGCTTCAGCATCAAAATTTGGATGTAATAATTGATCTAATTGTTTAGGTTCAACTTTTAATAAAGCTTCTTCTTTAGTAATCATACCTTCATTAACTAAATCAACAGCAATCTTTAAAGCTGCTTGAGCAGTACGTTTACCATTTCTAGTTTGAAGCATAAATAATTTACCATCTTCAATTGTAAATTCCATATCTTGCATGTCTTTATAATGATCTTCTAAAATTTTATTAATCTTAACAAATTCATCATAACAATCAGGCATAATTTCTTTTAAAGTGTCGATTGGTTGTGGTGTACGAATACCAGCAACAACATCTTCACCTTGAGCATTCATTAAATATTCCCCATAAAGTTTCTTTTCACCAGTAGCTGGATTTCTTGTAAATGCAACACCAGTACCACTAGTTTCACCACGGTTACCATATACCATTTCTTGAACGTTAACTGCAGTTCCCCAACTAGATGGGATATCATTTAATCTTCTATAAGTAATCGCTCTATCATTATTCCAACTTCTAAATACCGCTTTAACAGCTTCTAATAATTGAACTTTTGGATCTTGTGGGAAATCATTTCCTGAATGATTTTTATACTCATTCTTATAAATTTCTACAACTTCCATTAAATCTTCAGCTGATAATTCAGTATCGAATTTAATACCTTTTTCTTCTTTAATTGCATCAAATTTTCTTTCAAATGATGATTTAGGGAATCCCATAACTACATCTGCAAACATTTGAATAAATCTTCTATATGAATCATATACGAATCTAGGATTATTAGTAGCATCAGCAAAGCCTTTAGCAACTTCATCAGTCATACCTAAATTAAGAACAGTATCCATCATACCTGGCATACTAGCTCTCGCACCACTACGTACACTTACTAATAATGGATTTTTAGCATCACCCATTTTTTTACCAGAGATTGTTTCTAATTCTTCCAAATGTTCAAAAATTTCTTTTTCTATATCACTTGTAATCATTTCTCCGTCATCATAATATTTTATACAAGCTTCTGTTGTAACTGTAAATCCTCTTGGAACTGGTAAACCAATACTAGTCATTTCTGCTAAGTTAGCACCTTTACCACCAAGAAGATTTCTCATATCTTTATTTCCTTCTTTAAAGGAATATACATATTTTGTCATATCTTCCCTCCATTTTTCTGACTACTCTAGTATAACATAAAAAAAATATCATAAACAATAGAATTAACTACTTTTTACAATATTTTAACTTATTTTTTTAACTGTCTTGGATTAGTATGTAAATATACTCTTTTTAACTCTTCATTAGATACATGAGTATATATACTTGTTGTAGATAAAGATACATGACCTAATAATTCCTGAACACTTTTTAAATCGCAGCCTTCATTCAATAACATAGTAGCAAAAGAGTGCCTAAATGTATGTGGAGTTATCTTTAAATTAGCACATGATTTTAATAAAATCTTATCAATAATATCTCTTATACCCCTAGTAGTTAACTTATTACCTAAATGATTTAAAAATAAATAATCACACTTTTTATTTTTTAATATTTTATTTCTAATACTTAAATAATCTTTTATACTATCAATTGCATAACTACCTAAATAAACAATCCTTTCTTTATTACCCTTACCTAATACTCTTACTTCTTGTGCTTTTATATCTATATCATCAATCTTTATATTAACTAATTCATTAACTCTACAACCAGTACACAACAGCACTTCAAATATACATCTATTTCTAATTCCTAATTCATTACTAACATCTATACTATTTACCAATTCTTCATATTCATTATATTTAAAATACTCAGGTAACTTTTTTTCCTTTTTCATAGAATGTACTAAATTAAATGGATTATTTTTTATTTTTTTATTTTTTATTAAAAAATCATAATAATTCCTTAAACAACTTAAACTTCTATTTACACTTGTACTTTTATGATCTTCCCTCAAATAATTAATATAATCTAATATATCTTTATATTCTATTTCTTTTATATTTTTATGTTTTAAATGTAAATAACTTTCAAATTTATCTAAATCTAATTGATAATTTACTACAGTATTATCACTATATTTTTTTATGCTTTCTAAATATACTATAAATTCATCTTTTAATACCATAAAACACCAACTTTACTTAAAATAAGTATAAAACAAAAAAGAGATTATTTCAAATCTCCTTTTCCATGTTTCATTACCAAACTCATGCCAGTATCATATAAACTATCTTCTAATTCTTTTCTAGACATAGCATAAGGATAATCATTTCCACCAAATCCTGAATTTAAATCTGCTTCATCAATTGGTTCTTCTTTATAATTTCTAAAAAACTCTCTATTAGATCTTACAACATCATCTTCAGTTAAAAATTCTTCTTGTTCCTCTTCTTCCTGTTCTTCTACTGTATGATTATCTGCAATTTTAAATGTTGAATTAATAGTAGAAATTATCTCACTATTTTTATATTTTTCTAAATCTATACCTAAACTCTTCAAAAATATAATAAAATCATGTATATTTCTATAACTCTTTTTATAAACTCCATTATCTTCACATTTACGTTCGATTCTACCTTCTCTAATTAAAACATCCTTATCAACTTTATAAAATTCTAAATTAATAAATTCTTTAACAGAATTTTCATATTCTTTAAGTTCACTTGGTCTTATATAATCACCAGTTTTTTCTTTTACATTATAAGCTAAAGCTTTTAAAGAACTAAATAAACTCAAAATATAAGAAGAACCTGTAATACGATTATATGCATTTTTATATTTTTCAATATAATTATTACAAATATCAACCATCAAATCTGGATTGTTTATATTAGCCATAATCCATTTATATACAAACGATACATCCAAAAACTTTTTATCTGATTTTAATAATAAATTTTCCCCTCTATATATCTTTTTATTTATTGTTACTCCATTTTCTTTTTTATCAACCGTTATAACTAATTTAGTAACATCATCTTCTATTATTTTATTTCTCTTTAAAAAAGCCAATAACACTTCAACACTATCAAATGAAGTAGTAAACTCATCAATAACTTGTATATCAGTTACTTTTCTCCCCATTAAACATTCTAACTTCTCTAAATCAACACTTTTATATCCACCATAGCCCAAATAACTTAATCTATATTTAGCCATTTTATTTCCCCCTAACTGCTAGTCAAAACTATCCCCAATTAGTAATTAAATTATACCAAAAAAGCATTATTTAGTCAAATTAACAACCTTTCAAAACAATTAATTTTAACCAATTTATACCAGTTGACTATACAAACAAATGTATTTATAATTGTATTGGTGATGCAAATGAATAATTTAAAAATCAATCGTAATATAATATGTATAGATTTAAAAAGTTTTTTTGCATCATGCGAATGTGTAGAAAGAAATTTAAATCCATTCACTACACCACTAGTAGTTGCAGAACCAAATAGAAATGGTGCAATTACACTAGCAGTAACTCCATATATGAAAAAATTAGGTGTTAAATCAAGAGGAAGAATTTATGAAATACCCAAAAATATTAAATATATTACTGCACAACCAAAAATGAGTTTATATATAGAAAAAAGTAAAGAAATCGTTAATATATATTTAGAATATATTTCACCAGAAGATTTACATATATATTCAATTGATGAATGTTTTTTAGATGTTACAGATTATTTAAAATTATATAATAAAACAACATATGAACTTGCAGAAGATATTTTAAAAAATATATATATAAAAACCGGTTTATGCGCTACCGCCGGAATAGGCCCTAACATGTTATTAGCTAAAGTATGTATGGATATAGAAGCAAAAAATAATTCTAATTTTATAGCAGAATGGAAATACGAAGACGTAGAAACAAAACTTTGGAAAATAACACCATTATCAAAAATGTGGGGAATCGGAAATCGTATGGAACATAACTTAAACTTACTAAACATAAAAACTATCGGAGATTTAGCAAATTACGATAAATTAAAACTAAAAGAAAAATTTGGAGTTATCGGAGAAGAATTATGGTACCATGCCAATGGTATTGATAACTCAAAAATAAGTGATTTTAAAAGAAAACCAAAAGAAAAAAGTATTTCAAATAGTCAAATGTTATATAAAGATTATTATAATAACGAAATAATTTTAATAATTAAAGAAATTGCTAGTATATTATTAAAAAGACTTAGAAAAGAAAAATTAACAACATCAAGAATATTATTATATATAAGTTATTCAAAAAATATAGGAGGTGGCTTTTCAGTTTCAAAAAAACTAGATAACCAAACAAACAACGAAAACATAATTTTTCAAACATTAATAAATATATTTAATTGTAATTATGAAGAAAATATTCCTGTCAGAAAAATAGGAATAAGTTTTGGAAACTTAAAAAATAATAATTATTTACAATTAAATTTATTTGAAAATATTGAAGAAATAGAAAAAAACAACAACATAAATCAAGCAATAGACGAAATAAATGAGAAATTCGGAAATAATTCTATATTAAAAGCAACCAGTTTACTAAAAACATCAACAATTAAAGAAAGAAATAATAAAATAGGAGGTCATAATGCAAGATAGAGCTTATATTAAATGGGCACCATTTAATTCAATAATAAATGACAAAAAAATTTTAAACGAAATACTTATTCAACAAAGAAAAATACCAAAGCCCACCCTTTCACAAGATCAAATTGATTATTTAAATGATAAAATATTTGAAGCTTATACTAATCACATAAAAATAAATTTATTTATATATAAAAATGAAAATGTTATAAAATTAATAGGTTTTGTTAATAATATAAATACAAACAAAAAATATATAACTTTTAATAAAAATCACATTTATTTTAACCAAATATTAAAAGTTTCTAATTTTTTTGAAGAAAATTAAAAAAAGTAATTGACAACGATAATTTAATATAGTAAAATTAATTTATCGTTTATGGGGAATTAGCTCAGTTGGCTAGAGCGCCACGCTTGCACCGTGGAGGCCAAGGGTTCGAGTCCCTTATTCTCCACCAAAATGATACTTAACTTAGCAAATGCTAAGTTTTTTATTTGATTAATATAAAAAAGAGAAATAATTATTTCTCTTTTATTTTTTATTAAAGCATATTAATCATAACAAGAACACTTAAAAAATTATTTAAAAAATGTATACCAACACTTATAAATATATTATTTGTTTTATAATAAGTATAAGATAAAAATATGCCCATTGTAATATATGTTATAGATTGCATTATCCCTAACCCTAATGATATACCTTCATCTAAAGGAAAAATATGCATTAAACCAAATAACATACCACTTAAAATAATAAAAATATATTTATTTTTAAATACTTTTTTCATTCCCATTCTAAATAAAACTTCTTCATAAAAAGGTGCAAAAAAAGCAGTTGATATCATCATTAAAAATGGCGATGTTTTTATATATGCTTCTATTAAATTTTGATTTACACTAGTAATTGAACTAGTATCATAATTTAACAAAGTCATAATAAGAACACTAACAAAACTCACTATATATTTCACTATCATAAATAAAATAAACATTTTTATTATATATGTTATATTTTTATTTATGTCTCTTTTAAACTCTTTCATATCTTGTTTTATAGAATTATTATAAACAACAAATAACACAACAAACATAACAAAAGATACAACAAACTGATAAATAACTAAACCTTTGTTATTCAATAATTCAACATTAACACCAAATAACTTTAATATAAATGTTGTTATATCTCCAATACAAAAAAATAACAAAAAACACAATAATAATTTCAACAATAAATAAAGTCTCTCTCTCATATTACCATCCTATATAATTAAGTATAAAAACATTACTAATTAAATAAAAACTATATAAAGCAACAATAAAATATATACTAAAACGTTTTCTATAAATAAATGCAAATATAGCAAATAAAACAAAAATATTTAAACTATTTACTATAACAAAACCTAAAGTACCAGATAAAGATAAAGCATATATAATACTAGCAAGAAGTCCACTTAAAACAATACAAGTATCTGTACGTCTAGTAATTTTATCCACACTAAGTATTATTATAGAACAATATAAATATGGAATAATTATATAATCACTTACTATTTTACTAATCAAAACAAAATCTAACTTTTTATCAAAAATATTATAAAAATTTTGTTCTAAAACTTTAACATTAAATATATCTCCTATAAAATCAACAACATAACTAAACAGATACATTCCTACTACAACACTCACTAAACTAACAATAAAAATAAGTAAAGTCCTTAATAAATTATCTTTTCCTCTCCTACTTCTAAAATCTCTTTTAAATATAATATAAACAATAAAACACATCAGCAATTTAATAGCTAAATCAATAATTATTCTAATAGTACCAGAAAAACCATTTATATTTATCCCTAATAAACCTAATACTTTATATGCAAAAGTTTCAAAATAAACTAAAATCAAAATCGACAATATTATACCTAATATACCACTTAACTTCTTATTCATAACCTACCACCTTGTATTTTAATAATATAATTTTTATTATTGTTTTTCAATACTAAGAAGTTATATTTACTAATATTTATACATTTTTATTTATTATATATATTTTATTATTTTTATAAAAACAATAAAATATATCATTAACTAACAAACCCTTATTATGTATCTTATTAACTAACCATTCTTTACTCTTTTTCAAATTTTTCAAAGTTTCCTCTTGTATATCCCCTTCTATAATTAAAGGCATCGGATAATCACTCTTAGTCTTCAAAATATTATATTTAAAAACACTTAATTTACCATTAGATTCTAACACAGCATATTCTACATCACTAATTGATTTTATACCATTTTGACGTAATTCCAACAATAAATCATTTAATGTATATCGATTCTTAAATAATTCCTTAAATTTAAGTTTCCCATTTTCTATTAATAAGCTAGGTTTCCCCGTCATCATCTCATTAAACTTTTTAGATTTTATAGAAATTTTTCCTAATAACACTTCTAACAAAACTAATACACATATAGGAAATATTGCTAAATACATAGGATCATTTATATTTTCAATACTAATAGCAATAAGTTCAGCCATTAATAAAGAGACAATTAAATCTATAACCTGTAATTGACTTATTTCTCGTTTACCCATTATCCTATAGGCTATTACCACAAAAAAATAGAAAAAAACAGTTCTAAATACAGCATTTAATATATCCATCATAAGCATCCACCAATATTATTATGTAACTAAACTAATTTTTCTAAACAAAAAAGCACTAGTTTCCTAGTACTTAATTATCCAACAACATATGGATTATTTATTGTCCCGTCTCCACTTATTATCTCAATATTAGGTATTAAGGAAACCGCTGGCCTTAATAATGATTCTTCAGCATTTACTGCAACAGGTGGCGATATAAAACCATCCGGTTCGATTGAAAGTGCAGTATGAGAAATTCCATTTTCTTCTGTATCATAGCCAATAGAAAACCCTAAAGAAAGAGTCCACCAATATTGAAAATCACTTGTAATATTGTCTAATAAATAATATTTTGCATTACTATCATTTAAACTTCCTCCTGCAAATACTGCTTCTTCTGCTGTCAATGGAAATATCTGTGTTTCGCTTGTTCTAACGCCATTTATAGGACACACTAACGATACTACTTTATCATTAGCTAATTTATTATAACTATGATAAGCCCACCAACCTAAATTATAAACTTCTTCTTCAGTTAATATTATATTTCCATCTCCGTTATATTTCGTATAAATATCACCTATACATATTGTAGACGTTTTTAATTTTGATTTTATTTCTTCACTCCAAGCATCAAATACCTTTGTTTCTATTTTCCACTCACCATCATAATATTTTGCATCAAAACTACCACCATTCAAAAATATATTAAACCTATATTTCATACTCGTAGTTCTATTTTGACTATTTTCATAATCAGGATAATCAATTCCATTAATTGTTTTATAACCATAATCTCCAGTGCTAATATAAGCACTATCTGTTTTATTTAATGTTGAGCTACTGCATACAGAATCTTTATCTGCTAAAATCAATTTAATTGCACCATCACCCTCGATACGTACTATTCTCCAACACATATTATTAAATGTTACATAGTTATTTTTTACCGCTCCTCTATAATAATAACTTGTTCCATAATCGTCTGTTGCTATTGATAAGACTGATTCATTTTCGCTACTCGGCTCTACTGCTGGTGTTGTTAAGGATTTTGTTCTTAATTCTGCATATCCATTGTTTTTTTGTTCTGCAGCTAACCCTATAGCATTATTTATTATGTTATATGCTAATGTATTTTGGTTTGTACTATATGGATTTATTTCTGCTATGTCTCTTATATTTACCTTTGCTTCTAATGTCTTATTCATATCAGCACTTTGATCTACACCAGTCTCTTTATATGTTACTGTTAAAGTATATGTATGTGTTTTACCTACTTCTATCTTATTCCCTACTAATATTCCATTATTTATTGGGAATATTGTTTCTGTATCAACTCCACTACATGATTCTCCATCACTTTCACATGTTAATGTATATACAAAATCGTTAGA
>JAZQIU010000023.1:0-6399 GCA_045541255.1 Bacilli bacterium
TATATATTTATCCATTATACAATCATATCTTAAAGATATTACATTTGTAGAAATTTCTATACCTAATTTATCATGCTTAACAGAGATTACATCACCTAGGTCTACTATGCCATTAATATTAGCTTTTACTTTATAATTACATTTAAAAATTTGATTATCATTTAAATACCTTTCTGCTTGAATTCTTAAATCTTTCAATAAAGCTTCCTTGTATGCATTCTCATCTAAATTGCCTTTTTCATCTTTAAATTGTTCTTGGTTTATTTCTTGCTCAAACTTTACTACTTTAGTATATGGAACATCATATATATCCAAATCAGATATTAAATATATTTCTGGTAACAGAATGCCATCATACCCAACTGGTAATAATTTTGTTACAACATTATCCCATACTTCTGTTGCTTCTATATCTGTTGAATTTTTACCATACTTAATTGTCATTCCACGATCCATCCCAATAGTTTTTTTAATTCCTAGATTCCAATTATCTCTATATAAATGGCCACCCCATTTATCTATCATTACAGCTAATGTTTCTTCCAAAGTTTTTCTAACTATTCTAGCTGATGCTAAATCTGGAATATCTGATATAGTTTTAAATGGTGTAGCATTATCACAAGCATTATTAAAATGGTCTAATGCATCATTACAGTTTTTATTTTCTACATAGGAATTTACAATTACATATCTTGCTGAATCTTTCCATAAATGATTACCTTTAACAATAATTTTATTATTCTTTTTTTTAGGGTTAGTTAGTCTAAAACCTTGTTCACCCCAACGAGTATTAGCCCTAATTATCATTCCTTCTTGTAAGTAATCTATATCTTCTATGGATGATTCTAATTCAATATAATATTCACCGTTATCTTCTATAAATACTTCTGCTTTAGTAGGGTGTAAGATTTTTAAGCCATTATGATTAAATAGTTTTTCGTTAGCATCATACACTTTAATCACTATAACCACCTACTTTTAGGTTCAACCTTTAGCCTTGTTAAATTTCCTGTCCAAGTAAATGTACTATCACCAATTTGTAATACAGGAAATTCACCTAACATATAACGGTTTTTATATACACCTTCATAATATGCTTCTTCTTGTATACTATCTATTATTACAGTATCTTCACCTTCAGGAAAAGTATATTCAAAAATTGTTGACCCATTTATAGAAATTTCTATATTTCCAGTGCCACATAATGTAATAATTGGCCTTGACAATTCTAACCCCTGGTTATTAACAACTAAAGATTTTTGTGTACTTATAGTCAAATCTTTAACCGTTTCATTTTTTAAATATTTATAAGGTTGGGTATAAAACTTTACAGTAGCTGTTTTAAATTTTAATAGTTTTTCAAAATCTATTTTTTCTATTATTTGGCAGTTATATATTTTGTCCGGTTCATCTGACAAAGTCAACATGCCAGAACCTGTAAAATACTTTGATATTTGGTCTATATCATAATTTTTTGTTAAACCAATTTTTATATTTTTAGTATAGCTTTCATACCCTAATTCTTCAATAATATCACCATCTCTGCCATTAATTTTTGTAATAATTGTTTTCATTTTAGGTTTTGTTATAGGTGGTAATTCACAAATTAACAAACCTGGGATATTTTCGCTTTTTATACCCTTCCATTCTATATATGCCATTATGAATACACCACCTTTTCAATATTTTCTATTACTAATTCCCCAAATGTTTCATCAAATGCCTTAAATGTCATACCATTTAAAGATTCTTTAAATGCATCTACTAATATTTCCTTAGAAAAACTTGTTTCTGCTATACTTGGGGTATTTATATTTGTATTTAGGCCTAAATCAAAGCTTGTTGGTATAGCATTTTCAATATTTGAAGCAACATTGTCCATTTCATCAGTAAAACCTTCACCTATTCCCAAAGCCAAATTTTTACCTATTTGGTCTTCAAATAATTTAGATGGTGAATTTATACCAAAGAATGATTTAATCCCTTTTAATATAGAATTACCAAAACCTTTTATTTTTCCAAGCACCCAATCTTTAGCATTATTTATACCATTCCATAAACCCTGTACCAAATTTTTACCAACTTCGGGTATTTTCTTGATTCCATCAACAATACCATCCTTTATTTTCCCTAACAATTCTTTACCTTTAGATATCATATTTGAATAATAACTGGCTATACCTGTAACTAATGATGATATTAGCTGTGGTATGGCTTTTATTAAATTAGGTATTGCTTTTACAATTCCTACTGCTAATTTAATTGTTAATTCAACACCCATAGCTATTATTTTAGGTAAATTTTCTACTATAGCATTTATTAATTTATCAATTATAACTGGTATTTTATCAATTAAATCTGGTAATGCATTCATTAAACCTTCTGCAAGGCCAATTATTAACTGAATACCAGCATCTATAATTAAACCAATATTATCTAATAAAGTGGTTGCCATTAAAATTACACAATCAATTATTTGTGGTATTAAAGTTGGCAATGATGTAGATATACCTTGTATTAAAGATACAATTATTTGAATTCCTGCTTGAATAATTTGTGGAAGCATTGTTACTAAAGCATTTAAGATCGTGCTTATCACCTGATTCAATCCAGTCATCAAATTACCTATGTTCCCAGTTATGCCCGTAATAAGTTTTTGCAACAATTCGACACCTATATTTAATATTTCAGGCAATAAAGTATCAGCTAATCCCAATACTAATTCAATAATACCATCTAATGCTACACTTATTCTTGGTACAATGTTTTCAGCCATTATCATTACACTATCAACAAAATTTGTTATTAATCCTTCAAAATTTGCATTTTCATCTGCTACACCAGTAATTAAATTTGACCAGGCAGACTTCATTGCACTTACAGAACCACTTATAGTTAATGAAGCTTCTTTAGCAGTAGTACCCATTGCATTTGTAGCTTCTTCCAATGTCATTTCACCACTGGCAACTTTTTCCATAGCTTCTTCATAAGATAGTCCTGATATTTTCATTTCGGTTTGTATAACATGTATAGCTTCATATACATCACTTAAATTACTAATATCATATTTTATACCACTTATTTTTTGTGCATCTGATAAAAGCCTTTCCATTTCTGTTTTTGTTCCACCATAGCCAAGTTTTAGGTTATCTAACATAGTATAGTTTTGTTTTGCAAAACCTTGATATGCACTTTGAATTAATGACATATCTGTTCCCATTTTATTAGCATTATCTGCCATATCAGTTATTGCCATATCAGCAACTTCTGCAGATTTTGCAGTATCATTATTTAAACTTTGTAATAAACTTGCTGAAAAACTTGTTACTGTAGACATGTATTCATTTGCACTTAATCCAGCTGTTTTATATGCATTATTTGCATACTCTGATACTGCACCAGAACTATCTTTAAATAAGGTTTCAACACCACCTACTAATTGTTCATATTCTGCATAGCTTTGTATTGCTTGTTTTCCCAAATCAACTATACCTTTTGCAACGGTCCCCATTGCACTAGCTAAACCTTTAACACCAGCAATTATAGCTTCGCTAGTTAAATTTGCCTTAATTAAATCACCAAGTTTTAAAGTTTGTGTCCCAGCATCTTTTTCTGATTTAGTAAATTCTTCTATACCTTTTGTGGCATTAAACATTCTGGTTTCATTTGCTTTAATACTTTCATTTAAATTTTTTATTTCAGCTTTCAAATTCTTGGATTCATTAGAATTTTTACCTTGTTCTAAAACTACCGAAGCATATTTGTCTTTTAATGATAACAATTTATTTTTTTGTTCTTCTATAGTATCATTCATTTTTTGATATGAACTTCTATTATCTACCAATTCTTTCTGGTTACTACTTAATTCGGTAGTTAAATTATTTACTTCTGCCTGTGTTAAATTCAATTCCTTTTGATATTTGTTTATAGTTAGTTTATTTTTTTCATACTGTGATTCTGCTTTAGCTAATTCTGCATTTAAATTATTAACTACCTTTTCTTGGTTTTTAATTTCAGCAGAGGTAGATGTGGTGTTATTTTTTAATTCTTCTAACTTTTTATTTTCTTTTTCTAAATTTAACATCATATCCATTATAGAACTAGCATTTTTATCTTGCTGTTTGTTGAAATCTTCTAATGCAGTTTTATATGTAGATATTTTTTTATTCCCTTCTTCTATTTCTTTATTAAGAATATTATTACGAGAAGTTATGGCTTGAACTGACTTATCGTTCTTATCATATTGACTTGACACAACTTTCATTTCACTTGCCATAACTGTTAAATTACTTGTAATATTTTTTAATGCTTTAGTGTATTCACTTTCACCTGTTAGTTTAACAGTACCACCAAACGATCCAGCCATATACATCCCTCCTTTTTATAACCATTCTTCTTCTTCCATTGCCATTTCTTCTAATTTTTCATAACTTATTTTTCTTAGTTCAAAATCATAGTATTTTTGGTAATGGTAATAAAGATTTCTAAACTTCCTATAAGTAAGTTTGCCTACCTCTTTTTGTTTAAGACCTAAAAGTTTTATACCAACAAACAAAATCCACGAGAAATCTATGGGTTCATCTTCCTCGTGGACTATATGTTTTTTGGGTGGTCATCTTTTACACTTTCAGTAATAGCTTTATTTAATTTTTTAGCTGTTTCTTGTATTCCAACCCTAGTTATTAACCTACCTACTTGTTTTTGTGTTAATAAAGGCTTATTACTTCCTGTTTCTTCATTTTCAATATCTATTGCTTCATTTATCATTTCTGTAAAGCCAAATATTAAAGCTTTAGCATTAGGTTCTTTTCCACCTTTATTATCAGTAAGCTTTCCCCATTTTTGTACAGTACCGTACTGTTTTTGTATGGTTTCCATTACATTTAAATTAAATACTAATGCATATGTTTTATTTTCTAATTCAAATTCAAATTTATAATCTTTCATTTCTTCCTCCTAAATATTAAAGGTGGAATTATATCCACCTATGCTTTTTTTGCAAATAAACCTTCTAAATATTCTACAGCTTCTGTAAAAGTAGCAAAAGTTTGTGTTTTAGACCATGTACCATCTTCTAATTTTAATACTGTTCCTTCTAAAGTTGTTGTAGTAAATTCTACACTTTCACCTTTTGTTTTTTCATCTGGTAATGCATCTTTAAATTTTACTTTATTTAAAAATTCTACTTTATACTTATATACACCATTTACAACTTTAGTTATTATTCTACCAAAGCCAACATATGGTGCTACATCAGAATCCTTACGGGTAATTTCACCATTTTCTGTAATTTCATGTCCAGTTAAATCTGCATATGTTTGGTCGTCATCTTCATCAACTGTTATTGAAACAGTACCTTTTTTAAATGAATAATCACTTTCTGCCAAACTATCATCAGCATATAATTCTGCTGAATTTAGATCTAATGATACTTTACAATCAACTGCCTTTCCTGGTGTTTTTACACTTTCATAAGTTTCTGTTTCTTCGTCTAATATTCCATATCTAAAATTTTTTAAGCCTATTCTTGCCATTATATTTCCATCCTTTCTTTTGCAAATTCTAATGTCTTATGGTATAGCCCTGTATCTTTTTCATACATATCTGGGCTACTACCGGTTCTTATAAAATTATTTTTTTTCATAATTTCTTTTACTTTTTTTTCTATTGCTAAATAGTTTTTATCACTAAAAATGTCAATATCAATATATATTACACTTCCTATTTCTTGGTCCTCTGCATATAATGTTGGGTTATCATCAGTAAATGTATAAGTAATATAAGTTTTGCCTTTACCTGTATATGTAATATATTCTACTGGTATTGTATTTCCTTCTACCACAAAATTATTGAATATAGATTTAATTAATTCATAATTATTCATATTTTATATATTCCTCCTGAGCTTTTAACATAGCATTAGTTATTGCTGTTTCTTGCCTGAAAGCTTTTCTAAAAAAAGGTTTTTTCTTTTCACCACTGCTAGTACCAAATTCCCTTGCTAAAGCAATTAAAGGTATTGGTGTACCATCTTCTGTATATCCATAAAAACCTACTTTAGTATTTATTCCGTTATCACTTGGTGTTTTGTAAGACTTAGTAATTAATAAACCTTTTTCTAATTTTTCACTATTTTTAAAGCTTGTTTTCATGTTAGCTTTTACTTGCTTGTATACTACATTTGCACCAGCTTTAGTCATTTTACTTAACATCTCGTCTGTATTATTTTCTAATTCACGGAATTTATTTATTAGCTCAGTGGGTAATTCAGCATTAAATCCTGCCATTATTTACTTACTTCTTTAGCTTGTATTTCTAATTCAATATTTTCTTCATCAATATTATTTAAGTATTCTATGGTATATCTTTTTTTATTAAAAATAATTACCATATCCCTTG
>JAZQIU010000024.1:0-20167 GCA_045541255.1 Bacilli bacterium
TATTACTATGAATAATATTTATTTTAAAAATAATATTAGAAATAAAATACATTCCTATTAAACAAATAATAAATAATAATATAAAATATTTTTGATTATATATTTTTTCTTTTATATTATCTATACCAATTTTACTATGTATTTTAATATTAGAATAATAATTGTATTTTGTTATTAATTCTAAATCTTTTTTATCTATTTTTACTACAATGTTATTTTCATTTAAATATTGTAAGTTATGTAACTCAATAGAGTATTTATTACATTTATCAATAAATCTTTTTATATTATTTTCTACTTTAATAAAGATAAATCTATTCATATACTTTCTCCACTTTTAATATATTTCCTTTTATTAATAATTCTTTCTTTTCTAATTTAGTAATTAGTAAATTAGTACCTAGTATATTAACTTTTATTTTCTCTAATTTTAAACTTATAAAAGTATCTGTAAATTTTATTATTTCTTGATAATTATATATATAAATAAAATTAGAATATAAAATAATGTAATATTCTTCACTTTTTAAATAGTTTTTCAATATCTCTAGCATATTATTCACCAATTAATTATATGCAAAAAAAAAATACTTTTGAGTTTTTCAAAAGTATTTTAACAATCTTTACAAGTTAATTTATAAGGACATTCTTTGCTACCTTTTATTACTCCTTCAGAACATGTAGGTTCAACTAATTCTACTTTAGAATTTAATGTAATAACTGGATTATAATTATATGTTGTTAAACTTAAATGACTTGTACTACTTCTTTCTCTATTACAAGATGAAGAAGTACAAACTGTAGATTTATATTGTCTTCTGTGTCCAAAGTTCATTGCACCAGATTTATTATATATATATAAATAATAATCATCAAAAGTAACTCGTGTATTAGCATACCCTAAAGTTGTTGAATAATTATACAGCCACGATTCAGATATATTAATCGATTCATTTATTTCATTTATATTAATCATTCCTAATTTTAAATTAATATTTTTTGAAGAATCAAAAGTTACTACTCCTGCTGAATTAACTATATAATATGGAAAATATTTTTCACTAACTATCCAATTTTTATTTTTTATTGCATTATATAAAGCTTGATTTTTAGAACCATCAGAAGTTACATCTTCTAATAATTCTGTTGCATAATAACCATTATCAGTTGCATATTTATAGAACACATCAGATTCTAAGTTTAATTTATGGTTTAATTTATAAAATGTACATGAACTTCCACTTCTTCCAGGATTACAAAATTCTTCAGATGAAGTGCTATAATTTGAGAAATTATTACTAATAACAGCTTGAGGATAAAATAATTTTATTTGTCCTTTATCATCTATGGAAACAATTCTCCATAAATTTTTGTCTTCACTATTTGGAAAGTATGCAAATTGAGAACTATAACTATTTACTTCAAACTCAACATAATTATTAGGATTTATACCCTTTGCAACATAAGTTAAATTACCAAATAAATTTTCTATTTTTAATTTTTCTTTAACATCTGTTCCGCCAGTATATGAATTGTTAGAGGATGATTTCAATTCTTCTAATTTACTAGCAAGTTCATCAACTTTTTTAGTTAACTCTTCAATTTCTTGAGTATAATCTTTTCTGGGGCAAATGTATAATATATTATCACTATCTACATTTTTTAAATCCCATGAATTTATTATATTAATACCAATTTGATTGTATTCACAACTTGTACTAGATACATTTGCTGGTTCAGTATTTTCTAATACTTCTCCTTCTAAAAGAGTAAAATAACTATTTTTATAATCAAATTTTTCACTAGTTGAAGGATTAATTAAATTTTCTTCTATTAATCCTTCATTTTTTAATACCTCTAATGTAACTACAGCTGCCTTAGAATTCATAATTAAATTTTCTTCTACTTCCTGATGATTAGATAAATATACTTCTAAAGCATCCATTAAATTTGAATTCAACTTAACTATTTTTTTCGCTTTGTTATTATCTAGTATTTTAGTTATACCTACAGTTGAAGAAACTCCTATGATAGATATTAAAGCAATACATATAATTATTTCTATTAAAGTAAACCCTTTCTTTTTCATTTTACACCTACTCTTCTATTGTGTAATAATATTGGTCGGTGTAACATCCTGTACAAACTTCATGGTCATCTGGCATTTCTTTAAAAGTTTTAACTTTTGCATTATTTTTTAAAGTTATAACTGGTCTTATGTCAAATTCATCTTTAACCGATACTAAACTTCTTGAAAAATATGAATTTATTCCGTCATCATCATAATACGAAATATCATATAAATCCATAAAGTCAAACCCCTCTGCTTGACCTATAGAAGGAGAATTCCAGAAAGCAAATGATGAGACCGTTAATGTCAAATATGAAAAATCAGCATTATATACAGGATTTTGTATAAGATAATATGTAGATGGTTCTTGTTCTAAAACACCACCTGCTAATAATATTTCATGAGTTGTTATACCACCAATTTTTGATTTAATGCTTTTTTGTTTATCGCAACTTAAAGAAGCGTATATTAAATTAGTGTGGTATACATTGCCATCAAATGCAGTATCTTCCAAATTGAACTTATCAATTTGTTGATTAAAATAATCTTGAGTGATCAAATTATATTTTTGGGTATTAGAATCGTATACATATCTATATTCATTACTATACCCCAAACACCAATTATCTTCTTTTAATAAATTTTGTTTTAGTGTAGTAAAATTTAAATTTAGCCAATTATCAAGTTTATATTTCATAGAATTTTCATTACCATTTTCATAATCAGCAAAATATATAGTTGCACCATTTTTTATTTCTTCTCTATAACCATAATTTCCGATTCCTATACTCGTATTTTTTGTGTTGAAAGCTCTCCATTCACATCCACCATTTGAGCTTTCTAAAACTAATTTTACACTACCATCATTTTCAATTCTTACTATTCTCCAACACATATTATTAAAAGTCACATAATTATCACGTACATTTCCTCTGAAATAATAACTTATTCCACCGTTTTCTTCTATTTCTGATAATGTTTTTTCTGTTTCTTTATTAGCTGTTCCTGGTTTTGTCAATGGTGTTGGACTATAAATTGTTTTTATACTATCATTATTATCAACAGCTGTTTTTGCATTCTCTAATATTGCATATGCTAATGTTCCTTTTGAAAAAGGATTTATATCGCTGACATTTTCGTTTATTTTTATTTCATATATATCTGTTATATCTATTGTTGCTGTTCTTGACTCTTCTGTCATTGTTATAACATTTCCTGATACTCCTGCTTCTTCTCCTGGTATTATCTCTATTGATTGTGTTGCTTTTTTTGTTCCGTCACTACTATATACTTCTATTGTATGACTTCCAGGTTCTACTCCTGTTACTTTATATTCCCCATTACTTGTTAATTGTGATACTTTTGGTACACTATTTATTTGCACATAGTCTCCATTACTATATGATGCTACTGTTCCTTTTATATCTATTGTACTTTTTGTGTCTATTATATTTATTTTTCCTTCTAGAGTTTTATTCATATCTGCACTTTGATCTGTTCCTGTTTCTTCATACTCTAGTGATAGCTCATAACTTTGTGTTTCTCCTACTGCTATTTTATTTGTTACAAGTATATCATTTGTTGTTGGTAATGTATCATCTAGTGCATTACATGTTTTTCCTTCTACATCACTTGTACATGTTATTATTAATTTAAAATCGTCTGGATGTGATAATGATGTAGCAGCTCCTGCTATTTCATCTCCGCTTGTTGTTGCATATGTTACATTAAAGTTTTCTAATATAACTGCATAATCTGATTCTGCGTTTCCTTCATTTTTTACTGTAAATGTTTTTGAAGATACAGTCGTTCCTGGTACTATCGTTTCATCTGGTTTTAATACTCCATTACCATCTCCATAAACTAATGCTAAGTTTGCTGTACTAACAGAAATTGATTTACTATTTTCATTACCATTTATTTGAGTTAAAAAGTATGCATATGTTAATCCTACTAATAATAAAAGTACTAAAAATATTCCTGTTACACTTACAATTATTTTTTGTCTTCTATTCATCTTATCGTTACTCCATTTCTTTCTATTTTTCTTATAATTTTATCTTAACATAATCAAAAAACAATTAACACGAACTATGAGTTCTAGAATAATTTTAGAGTATGATAGTAGAATTATTTGTCGTTTTTTGCATAAAAAAAATAATTAAGCAATCTTAACTATTTTTATATCATAACTTCCATTTGGACTTTCTACACTAATAATATCTCCAACACGCTTATCCATTATAGCTTTTCCTATTGGTGATTCATTTGATATTTTATTTTCAAATGGATCAGCTTCCATAGAACCAACTATCGAATATTCTTCTTCTTCTTCATCATCAACGTATTGTACTGTAACTGTTGTTCCCACTGCAACTTTATCTCCGCTAACTTTTTCAATTATTTTAGCGTGTTCTAACATATATTCTAACTCTTGAATTCTAGCTTCAATTTTTGCTTGTTCATCTCTTGCAGCATCATAGTCAGCATTTTCTGATAAATCTCCTTGAGCACGAGCTTCTTTAATTGCTTCTATAATTCTAGGTCTATCTTCAGTCTTCAAATTATTTAATTCTGTTTCTAATTCTAAGAAACCTTCACTTGTAAGTAAAAATTCACGTTTTTGTCTCATTAAAATCACCTTTCAAACTTTGTTAATAATTTTAACACTGTCTATAAGATTACTACAAAATGAATTAAATGTCAAATACTTTTAAACGCATCATATCGTTCTTATTTAATTTAGTATCAACTTTTAATTTTATTATCATTTGCGGATGTCTAGCTACATCAATAATTTCTCCAGCTTCATTATAAATTTCATTAACTTCATAATTAAATGTTTCTGTATTTGGTCCGAAGAATTGTACTACTGTCCCTTTACCAAAGTTGTTTCTTTGTTCTATAGTTGCTATACCATCTTTATAATCTAAGACCAATCCTAGGAAGTCTTGGTTAGATAATTCTTGACGGCCTAAATAATATTGTTCTTCTACTCCAGGCAATTTATCAAAGAATTGTGGAGTTGATTCTCTATTTGCACATCTATTTAAAATATTAAGACAATAATTAGTATATGCAGGAGTTAAAGTATTATTTACAATTTTATCTATTAATCTTCTATAAATTAATATTACAGTTGCAACATAATATATACTTCTCATTCTACCTTCTATTTTAAAAGAGTTTACTCCAACATCTATCATTTCTTTTATAAACGGTACCATATTTAAATCTTTTGGTGTCATACTAAATGGAGTTTCGGTTATTTTTTCTTTATTGGTATTTAAGTAATCAAATTCCCATCTACATATTTGAGCACATCCACCGCGGTTTGAATCTCTATTAGTACAGTAATTAGATAATACACATCTGCCACTTATACTTGTACACATTGCTCCATGAATAAAAGCTTCTAAATCTAAATTTGTTGCTTCTTTTATTTTTTTTATATCAACTTTGTTACATTCTCTCGCTAAAACTAATCTTTTAGCGCCTATTTCTTTATAAAATAATGCTGCTTCAGGATTTGAAATACTTGCTTGTGTACTTATGTGTAGTTCTAATCTTAAATTTAATTCTTTATGTAATTTCATTACTGTTATATCACTAGCTATTATGCCATCAACATTTATACTATCCAAATATAATAAATAATCTTTTATACCGGCTAATTCTTCATTATGAAAAACTATATTAACTGTGACATATACTCGTTTATTCAAACTATGAGCATATTCTACTGCATCTTTTATATCGTTCGTTGAAAAGTTTTTTGCATTAGCTCTTAAAGAATAATCTTGTCCACCAATATATACAGCATCTGCTCCGTAATGTAGAGCAAATTTCAACTTTTCTAAATCACCTGCTGGACTTAGTAGTTCTATCATTTTTATCACCTCAATTTATATATAGTTTTTTTATTCATGAAACCGTTATCAGTATTATCAAGTTTACCATTTAAGTATTCTGATATTTCATTTGCATTTAAACCATTTGGATATATTAAATAGAATTCTATATTATCATTATTAAACTCTTTTAAGAATGGTATTAAATTAAAAGGTTTATTGTTTAAAATAAAAGTGCCTTTATCAGTTTCTTTAGCTAAAAATTCATTTTTAGTTATGGTTTCATTTAATATCATTTCTTTATTATCATCTAAATTAAAATTTTTATTAAAATTAGTTAATAATGTCCTTCTAGAATACATAATTGGATTTTTACCAAATATATTTAATACTAACTTTTTATTAGATTTGTCTAAGATTTCACTTACTTCTTCTAGTGTGAGTTCATTACTTATAACTGCACTATTAACTAATTCCAACCAGTGATTAATAGAAGAATAATTAGTTGCAAAATGAGTTTGATTCCATATAAGATTTATATCAGTATTTTTTAACATGTTATAAACAGCAATATCTTCAAATATAACTCCATCAAATATAGATAATTTAGAAATAATACTCTTAAACTTATCACAATCTTCACTATTAAAAATACGATTTATTAATAAATATTTTTTGCATTCTAAATTTCTTAATTCTTCTAATTCAAAAGATTTATAACCAATACTAAAATCACTAACTGCAAAAAGAAAATTGTTTATACCAATTTTCTTATAATTTTCAATATCATTTAATTGTTCAATGTTAATCAATATCTTTTCTTTTTTCATTTCTCTTAAAGCTTACTGATAAGCCATCTCCAATATCATAAAATTTAGTAATATATTCTTTATTATTTTTTAGATAATCAATATATTTTTCTATTTTATTAACTATTCCTCTTACATTTCTAGATTTTATTAAGTCTTTATTTTTTACTAAGCCATGAAATTTTAAATTATCTGTTATAATTACTCCACCTGGATTTAAATAATTACAAAATTTATCAAAATATTTTATATATTGTCCTTTTGCAGCATCTATAAATATAAGATCATATTTACATCCTGCTAAATTCACATCCATAGCATCATTATATACTAATTCAATTCTTTTATCTAATCCACTTTTATTTACATTTTTTACAGCTTCTTTATATCTCTTTTCATCTTTTTCTATAGTAGTTATTTCACAGAAGCTATTTGCGTTAGCCATTAAAATTGCTGAATATCCAATTGCTGTTCCTATTTCTAATATACTACTTACTTTATTTAATTTTATATATTTCATTATGAATTTAATTGAATCTAACTCTATAATTGGAACATTATTTGTTGTTGCATATCGTTCCATTTCTAAAATTAATTCTTTCATTCATTACACCCACCTTCTAATATGTAAACCATAATCCTTCATTACGTAATCTATTTACCGTTGATACGTGTTCACTATATGTTTTACTAAAATATGTTGTTTTATATTTATCTGCCACCCAATATAAATAATCATTTTCTACTGGTTCTATAGCAGCTGATAAACTTGCTAATCCGGCATTACATATTGGTCCTACCGGCAAACCTTTAACACATGTTCCTCTAGTATTATAACTATTACAATTATTTAATTCTTTATATGTTAGGTCTTTTGAAAAATCTTTTTGTTCAGCATAGTATGTTGTAACATCACTTTCTAAGGATTGGCCTTTATTAAGTCTATTATATATAGC
Organism: Bacilli bacterium; assembly: GCA_045541255.1. Classification (GTDB taxonomy): domain Bacteria; phylum Bacillota_I; class Bacilli_A; order RF39; family UBA660; genus UMGS1124. Next base: position 7,688 of record JAZQIU010000024.1, read on the forward strand.
ACCAGCAATTTTACCTCTATCGGCGCTATTTACTCCTTCTAATTCAACAATACTTGCTAAAGTAATAAATTCATGTATTTTATATTTTCCTACTTCTACATCGTCTTTATAATCTTCAAGTTTTGATTGCATGTTATTTAAAAACTTTTCTATGATTTCTTCTAAAGTACTATTTTTTTTAAATTCATATGTATCTGGATATAAGTATCCTTCTAATGGATAATATATATTTTCGTTTAATATATCTTCTGTTAAAAACCAATATTTATCAATTAATGTATTTAAATACTCAACATTTTCTAATTTAGCTTTTATTTCTTCTTCTTTAAAGTTAAAATTATCTGCTATTTGAGTTATATATGTTGTTAATCTTTTTCCTTCAACGAAGGTAATTGTTATTCCTTCATTTTCTATATTATCTTGGTTACTTATTTTTTCTAATATTTCATTTGTACTTAAATCTTTACTTAATCTATATGTACCAGCATATAATTCTCTATTTTTTAATTTTATTATTACTTTACTAAAAAATTCGCTTCTTATTAAATTTTTATTTTTTAATTCTGTTATAATTTTATTTTTGCCCCAACCTTTTTCAACTGTAAAGGTTACTAGATTTTCATTTTTGCTATCCACTGGTGATAAACTATAAAGAAAAATAATAACAAAACTTATAATTAGTATAAATAATAAAATAAATGGGATTAATATTATTTTTTTTCTTTTATTCATTGTTTCCCTCACGATTATTATTTATACTTGCAAAGATTTGTTCTATAGTAGCCCATTCTTCTTCTGTTTCTATTGTTCCTAACTCTCCGTTTTCACTATCATCAAAAGTATTTGCATATACTTTTGTATTTCCTAATTCATCTTTAGTATTATCAGTATATACTATATAGCTTTTACTTGTATCTTCACTATCGAATGTAAAAAGCACATCACATTCTATTTCATCACCATTTTCATTTTTTACTATAATTTTCCCTGTTTTATCCATTTATATTATCCTTTCTTACTTTTTAAAAAAGTATCTAAAATTATGCTAGCAGCATAAGCGTCTATTATTTTTTTTCTTTTTTGTCTAGATGTATCATTACCAATAAGTATATTTTCTGCTTCTAATGTACTTAATCTTTCGTCTACTAAATGTATTGGTAAATTACATTTTGTTTCAAGTAGTGTTTTAAAATTTAAACTTCTTTCACTTGCAAAACCTAATGAATTATTCATATTTTTAGGTAATCCCAAAACCAATTCATCTACTTGTTCTTCTTTTATAATTACTAATAATTCATCAATTAATTTATTTATATCTTCGTATCTTAATACTTTATATGGACTTGCGATAATTCCTAATTTATCACTTATTGCTAATCCTAAAGTTTTTGTACCTAAGTCTAGTGCTAAATATTTCATATATTATTTTTCATATAATCCTTTAATACTATTTCAAGAACTTTTTCTCTATCTAAACTAATCATTTTATTTCTAGCATTTTCAAAACTTGTTATATATCCTGGATCTCCAGTAATTAAATAACCTATTATTTGACTAGTAGGATTATATCCTCTACTTTCTAAACTTCTATACACTTCAATTAGTGTTTTACTTACTAAAGCATTTTCTATATCACTTATTTTAAATAAACTTGTTTTATCCATAAAATTTCACTCCTAGACAATATTATTTTATCATTAAAGGCGTGTTTATTCAATTCATAATTAAAAAAATGACTATTAAATAGCCATTAATTCTTTTTCTTTTTCACTTAAGATTTCTTCAACCTTTTTATTGTATTTATTTATTAATTCTTGAACATCTGCTAGGTAAGCATCTGTTTCGTCTTTAGGCATTTCAGCATTTTTGATATCATTATTAGCATCTTGTCTAATATTTCTCAAAGCGATTTTTGCTTCTTCTGCAATTTGTTTTGCTTGTTTAACATAATTTCTTCTTGTTTCTTCAGTTAAATCAGGAACTGTTAAAATTATTGTTTCACCATTATTAGTTGGATTAATACCTAAATTTGCTTCATTTATTGCTTTTTCTATTGCTTTTAAATTTCCTCTATCAAAAGGTTTAATAAATAATTGTTTTGCATCATGTACAGAAATATTTGCTAAAGTATTAATTGGACTCATAACTCCATAACATTCAGCGCTTATTCCATTTAACATTGCTGGATTAGCTCTACCCGCTCTTATTGTTGTTAATCTTTTTTCATAATTTTCTATTGCTGTAATCATACTCAATTCAGCATTCTCTAATATATCCATATTATCTCCTCTTCTTCAAATTTATTATAAAGAAATTTCATTTATTTTACAAGGGCTAAAAGCGATAAAATAAATGTTATTAAAACTGTCGCTTGTAAAACAATAGTTGTTGTAATAAATGCTGCACTACTTAATTTAGTTATATCTTCTGTTAATGCATGTCCTTTATTAGGATTATTTGTTAAAGCATATGTTTTAGCTGTTTGATATCCACTTTCTGCATAATCCATTGCACTATCATCTATTTTATTTATTACTTCAAATTTTATTTTTGCAATTTTTTCTACAATTTCAATATATTTTTCATCAAGTACAAATATTCCTTCTCTATACTCCTTAAAAAAATCATCAAATAAAATTTGTGTACCTCTATAATTTTGTAGTTGTTCATTTTTTTCTCTATCTACACAAAATCTTAAAAATTTTAACAATATATTTATTTCTTTTTCATTTGCCATGTTTTGTTTTATTTTATTAAATATTCCATTCAAGTAAAATATTTGTGTTTCGTAAAAATTTGCCAAAATATTATTATCTTCTTTTATTTCGTTATATTGTGTTAAAAAATTATTAGTATTTAATTCTAATTCATTTATTCTTGCTTCAGTAGTATTGATAATTTCTTCTATTTCCTCAGTTTTTAATTTTTGTTGATTTTTTAATGCATGTAAATATTTTTCTAATACTTGTGTATCATTATATGAATTTATAAATTCTATAATGTTTTCTTTATTAGTTATTTTTATTCTTGACGAATCCCTTTTTATTATAAGTTCTCTTGGCAAATTCATATTATCACCTACTATAAATAGTATAAAATATATTTAATATTTTATCAAGAAAAAAACTCTTTATAGAGTTTTAAATACTTACTGGATTATTATCTATTTCTAAATAAATATCTTTTTCATTTAAATACATATTATCAATAAATTTAAGTGTTTCAAATAATTTATCATCAAATTTATATTTTATTATTATTTGAAATCTATAGATATTATTTAATTTAAAAATATTTGCTGTACTAGGTCCTAATATTATAGAATTAGAATCTATGTTATTTTTTAAATAATTTGCTATTTTGGTAGCATTTTTGCTAGCTAATTCATAATCTTTACTACATATTTTTAAACCTAAAATATAATAATATGGTGGATAATTAAGTTTTTTTCTTATAAGCATTTCGCTATTAAACAATCCTATATAATCATTATTTTTTATCAGTTCAAACAATTTATTATCAGGATTGAATGTTTGAATTAATACTCTGCTTTTTATACCACTTCTTCCAGCTCTACCGCTAACTTGATTTAATAGAGAAAAAGTTTTTTCGTTACTTCTAAAATCTGGGATATTTAATGATTCATCAGCGTTAATTACTCCTACTAAACTAATATCAGGGAAATCTAATCCTTTTGAAATCATTTGCGTTCCCACTACTATATCTACTTCTTTATCATTTATCATTTTTATATATTTTTCATGACTGCCTTTTTTTGTAGTAGTATCTCTATCCATTCGTAATATTCTAGCATTTGGAAAAAGATTATTTAATTCTATCTCTATTTTTTCTGTACCAGCTCCAAAACTTCTTATAGCATTTTCTTTACATGATGGACATATTTCTTTTAAAAATATTGTATAACCACAATAATGGCATCTTAAATTATTTGAACTTTTATGATATGTAAGCGTTATTTCACAATGAGGACATTTATATGTATATCCACAACTTTGACAACTTACTATTGTTGAAAATCCTCTTCTATTTAATAAAAGCATAACTTGTTCTTTTTTTTCTAGAGTACTATTTATTGCACTCTTTAATTCATCACTAAATAACATATTTCTTTTTTTCATTTCTTTAGACATATCAATTATACTTACTTCAGGTAATTCATAATTTCCTATTCTATTAGGTAAACTTAATAATTTATAAACTCCTTTTTTGGCTCTAGCAAATGATTCTAAACTTGGAGTTGCGCTTCCTAAAACAACTGGACAATCATTATATTTTCCTCTCCATTTACCAATATCAATCGCATTATATCTAGGAGCATTTTCTTGTTTATAGGTACTGCTATGTTCTTCATCGATTATTATAATTCCTATATTTTTTAGTGGTGCAAATATTGCACTTCTTGTTCCAACTACTACTGATACTTCACCAGCATTAATTTTAGTATATTCATCATATTTTTCTCCATCACTTAATCCACTATGAAGTATTGCAACATTATTACCGAAAGAATCATATAATCTTTCTACCATTTGTGCAGTTAAACTAATTTCTGGAACCAACATTATAGCAGTTTTATTATTTTCTAAAACTTTTTTTATTAAATCTATATATATTATAGTTTTACCACTACCTGTGACCCCATGTAATAAATAAGTATCATTATCAAATAAATTAATATTATCTACTACCGTTTGTTGTTCATTAGTTAATTTATATTTTTTTATTCCTGACTCTATATTATTAATTCTATATTTTCTTATTTTATTTATCTTTATTAAATCAAGTTCTAAAAGTTTTTTATAAGATGTACTAACTTTTTGTTTGATTAATTTTTCTCCATTTAATAATTTTTCTAAAATTTCTATTTGACTTTTACATTTTTTATTCTCATTTATGTATTTTTCAATACATTCTGGAGTTTGTTTTAACTCTAGATATTCATCATATTTATTATAATTAGTATCTATCTTTTTTACTTTTAAACTTGACGGAAGCATTGTTTGGTATGATTTTATTAGAGTACATAGAGTTTCTTTTGATAAATATTTACCTAATTCTAATAGTTCTTCGTTAAGTGATATTTCGGGATTTACAATATTTATTATCTCGTTAGGATTTTCAAAATCAGTTGTATTTTTTATATTAAGTACTATTCCAAATATTTCTTTATTAGCAAAAGTAATTTTAACTTTATGCCCTTTTTTTACATATAAGTTAGAAGGAATTTTATATGTGAAAGTTTTATCAAGTACTTTAGTTCCATATTGAATTAAAACATCTGCATACATATATATACCTCCTATTTCTTTATATTATAATTTATATTTATTTTGATTTCAATGCATATAAAAAACTAGTAATTATATGTTATAATTTTATCATTACTAGTTTTTATAATATAATCCTTGAACTTCTTTTGATATTTCCTTTAAAATTTTTAATTTTTCTTCTTTTAATTCTTTTTTTCTATCTTTCCATTTTTTTGAACAATTTTTTAATATTTTGGGAGGTTTTTTAAGTGTATGGACTTCTAATTCTAAATCTAATGATTTATATTTAGAATAATAAAATTTGATAATATTTAATGTAATTTCATCAAGTGATTTTACTGATGAACTATATATATTCATAATTTCATTATATACTTTATCAGTTTCTTTTTTCATATATTACTCCTTTTATTAAATACTCTTACATATTTTGTTCAAATATTATTGTAATATATAGGATTTTACATAGCATTTTGATTATAGCAGATAAAAGTTATTTCCTGCATAAAAAATGCGCGAATACACGGCTTTTTTGTCTAAAAGTTTATGAAATAATTTTTATTAGAGGTGATTATTAATGGCAATACAAAATTTTCAAGTTTTGCAAGAAAAAGTATCAAGTTTAGACAAAGATATGTTATATATAAGGATTTGTAAAAACATTAAAACTTATAGATTAGAAAAATATAAAGAATTTAAAAATAGTGAAAATCGCAATAGTATTAATCCTTATTCTTCTGAGAATATTGCCGCATTACTAGATTATAATCATAATCATTACAAAAGATTTGAAAGTGAAAACGATAGTACAAAAAAAATACCATTAGAAAAACTCATTAAACTATCTATAATTTTAGATAAAAATATAGACGATTTTATTAAATAAAAAAACTAGCATCTTTGCTAGTTATTTTTTAAGTGGTGTCTCCGAGGTGACTCGAACACCTGACCGATCGCTTAGAAGGCGATTGCTCTATCCAACTGAGCTACGGAGACATAACTCGTTCACAAGAAAGATTATATAATAAAAATGTAGTAATTTCAAGCCTTTTTTGAATTTTTTACTACATTTTTTTATTTTATAAATTATTAATTATTTCATTTATTTCTTCTTTACTCTTAAAACCAATGAACTTTTGTTGTTCTATACCATCTTTATATATATATACTGTTGGTATACTCATAACACCATATTTTTGTGCTAATTCAGGAAACTTATCAGTATTTACTTTTACTACATTTAAATCCATTGTTTCTAAAACACTTCCAAGCATTTTACAAGGACCACACCAATCAGCATAAAAGTCTACTAAAACTATGCCGTTTACTATTAATTCATTTAAATTATCATTTTCTAAATATTTAATCATTTTACACTCCTATATTTTTCTATAACAGTTTCTACTCCTATTATGTTTATTTTTTTATCATCAATTAATTTTTTTGCAGAATCATAACTTAATATGTTATATTTCATTAATATATCTATCGTTTCTAAGTTAGCTTTATTTGTATTATTCTCATTTTTTAATACTACTTCGTATATTTCATTTCCACTATTAATCAAGTCCCCTGTTACATTATTTAGTATTGGTATATTAGTTAAAATAATACTACTATATTTACTTTCATTAACATATTTTGTTGTAGTATTAACTACACTACCAATAAATAATAATATAAAACAGAATAATATTCCTTCTAATATTCCAACTAGAGCTCCTAATATTTTACTAGGTAAATTTAAAAATAATGTAATGCTTAATATTTTATTTAATCCTACTGATATTTTTTTAATTATTCCAAATACTATTCCTAAAAGTATAATAGTTAAACCATAGGCAACTGCTTCATAAAATAATATATTAATAGCAATTACACCTTTGAATATTCCAGCAAAATTTAAAAATGGTAAATTTTCATATAATAATGTTGAAATTGGTTCTTTCAAATAAAAAGCAATAACAAATACTAAAAAAGTTCCTATAAGATTTACAATAGATGGAATCAATCCTTCTTTAAAACCTTTTAATGCGCTTAATAATAGTATAGCAATAATAATATAATCTACTACATTCATATTTTCACTCTCCATTTAAATTATATTATAAAATTAATGAAAAAGAAAGAATTATGTGATAAAATGAAGTTGGTGAAGAAATATGGCTCAAACAACTATAGTATTTAAAGTAAGTGACAATTTAAAAAAAGAAATTATTGAATTTTATCAAGATCGTGTCATAGATAAGAAACCACCATATAGTGTTTTTCAAGTTAAAGATTTTGATTGTGTTACAACTTTATATGAATCTGGCAAAATAATGTTTCAAGGCTTTGCTGCTGATATAGAAGCTTCTTATTGGATTGAAAGAGAAAGAATTTTAAATAATCGTAATGTAAGCCAAGAAATTGCTAAAGATTTACAAAAAAAAGATGAAAAAAAGAACGATTTAAAAGATGATAGATTTAAATTTATTTCAACAATAGGTTCTGATGAAGTTGGTACTGGAGATTATTTTGGTCCTATTGTAGTAACTGCAAGTTATGTTGATATTAAAGATAAATTCAAACTAGAAGAATTAGGAATAAGAGATTCAAAAAAAATTACTGACGAAAAAATAAGAAGTATTGCACCAAAAATAATTAAAGATATACCTCATACTACATTTATATTAACCCCAAAAGAATATAATGAAAAAGGTATAACTAATATGAATAAGATAAAAGCAATATTACATAATAAAGTTTTATATTCATTAGTAAATAAAGATAATTACGATTATAAACAAATAGTTATGGATCAATTTGTTTATCCAAAAAAATATTTTGAACATATAAATGATATTCCAAACAAGATTACCAATATTACATTTACAACCCATGCTGAAGATAAATGTTTATCTGTAGCAGTATCAAGCATAATTTCTAGATATATTTTCTTAAATGAAATGGACAAATTAAGCGATGAACTTGGAATGCCTATCTGTAAAGGTGCTGGAGATAATGTAGATAACCAAGGAATAGATATAGTTAAGAAATATGGTTTTGATAAATTAAAAGATATCGCTAAGCTGAATTTTAAAAATACTGAAAAAATTAGACTTTTGAATGAATTAAAATAAAGACAATTAATATTGTCTTTTTTTATATTTATTATAGTATCTCGAGTGTTAAATAAAATAGACTAAATATCTACCCAAATAAGTAAGTATTTAGTCCTGTCGCTATTCCAAGTTTACAGTTATATATTTAATGTTTCTATTGTTTCGTTTGGTTCTTTCTTTTTAGAATCTAAAACTTTAGGTTTATTGTTATTTTTTATATTTTGTTTCTTTTTATTTGATTTTATCATTATTAAAATCACTAAAATAATTATTAATAATATAATTACTCCTGCAGCGATTAAAAGCATTGAATTTGTTCCTGCTTCTTTTGTTATATCAATAGTGTATGTTGTCGTTTCGTTATCTTCTCCTATTACATTTATTGTAATTAAACTTCCATCTATTAATTCTTCATTATTTTTTATTTCTATCATAGATGTTTCTTCTTCTGGTATTGGTGTTATTTCTAATCTAGTTATATCATTAGGAATAGTTAATGAATATACAAATTGCTCTTTATTAAAATTAATATTATATCCACCTACTACTAAACTTTTTAAAAAGTGAATATTACTAATTGTTTCCCCTTCTTTTAACCTTGTAACTTTAATTTTATATTGATTAGTATTATTGTTTTCATCAGTTAATTTTATAATTATTTCAGTTTCTCCAACTTGCAAGTTTTCATTTCCTATAATTTCTACATTTATTCCATCGTCTTGCGTTGTTATAACTGATATATTTTTTACTGCGTTTAATACTTTTAATGAATATTCGGTTTTTTTCATACTGAAAGTTCCAATATCTAAAGTATCATTTGTATCTTTATCAGTTAGTTTAAGTGTTTTTAAATATAAATTGGTTATACTTGATTGAGTTGTTGTAGTACTAGTTTCAGAATCTTTATAACAAGCATAATAAGTTATATCTTTTTCAACTTTAATTGAACCACTATTACCTATTTTACAAGTTTTTGCTGTTCCCCATCCATTAAAATTTTCAGTTTCTAATTTAGGTAATGTTACAGAACATGTTGTACTATTACCAGTTAGTTGACAAGTTTTTGTACTTGTTGTTGTACCATTATTTGGATCTAGTGTAACAGTAAAAGTTTTTGTATTTATTACATTTTCTGTAGTTGTTGTTGTAGTTGTGGTAGTTGTTGGTTTTACATAATTTTTATTTTTTATATATAGTAATGTATTAAGACTTGGATTATCTTTATCAGTAATAATTACTTTTCCATATTGTTCATCCGTTGAAAATGTCATTAATTTATTAGTAATTGTTATTCTAACTCCATTATTTTCTTTTGCTACTGTAAAATATTCATCATACTTTCCACTACTAAATTCTATATTTGTACTAATCGCTGCATTTGAATCGGTTGGATTACATAGAAAGTTATTTACTTTGTCTAAATCTATTTTTTCACCATTATTGCAAATAATACCATCTGCTTTTACTTGTATAATTGGTAGCATAACAAATAAACAAATTAAAATGCTTAACATTTTTTTCATACTATCACCCTTTATTCTTACTATTTATATGTTATCATGAAAATAAAAAAAAATAAACAATAACTTGTTTATTTCATAAACTATAATAGGTGATAATATGTGCAATAATAACAGACCTGGCTTCTTCGGATGGTTTTTCTCTTTTTTTACTGTATTAATATTATTAGGACTAATATTTTATCAAACTATTATAACTTTAATATTACCATTTAGGTTTAACATATTTATTTTATTAGTTGAAGTTATGTTATTATTTTTTGTTTTATTTAAACTTATATGGCATTAATATTATAATAAGGTTTTATTAAATTTTCTGTTTTAAATATATAGTCTAAATATTTTCTTGTTATACTTACATTTTTTAATTCATTTGTTGTTAAATTTATTTCATCTGGCATCACTAGCATAATAAATAGTAATTTTTTTTCTGATTCTTTAAGTTCAAATTTTTCTAAGTATATTTTTAATGGTTCACTAAAATCCATATTTAAATATACTTTTTTATATAATTTAACTATATCTAATATAGGACTATCTATCTTATAGTTATCCCAGCTTATTAAATAATCGTCTTTATTTTTTATGTAATGGTCCAATTCTAAATTATTATGAATTAATGAAACTCTCATTTTATTAGAATCTATACTTATCTTATACCATTCTTCGATTTCTCTTTTTATAAATGTCATAGATTCAAATATTTTTGTTGAATTATTTAATAATAAATTCCCTGATGGACTTACAAAAACATTATCTTCTATTTCAAATATAATTTTATTAAAATAATCTTCCATATATGCTACTCTACCTAATAATTCTTCATATATACTTTTTATTTTATCATTAGTTACTTCTTTATAGTAACTCGTTTTATTATGTAATAAACTTATTAAGTTAATTAAATCGTATAATTTTTGTTCATCGTCTATACTATTATCTTCTATATATTCATAGACATTTACATCACTTCTATTATCCTCTATTAATTTAGGATAATATTCAAAACTTCTACTAGATAAATAATTATATAGTTCTTTTATATCTTTTTCTTTTTTTGGTTTCACAACATAGTTTCCACTAGTACAATTAAATATTTTGGTACAACCTTTAACTGTTACTTTATAAGGTTTATATATTCTTGTTAAAATATCTACACTATTCATAGTAAGGAATAATTATTTTATCATTCACATTTAAACTGTTTATGTCGTTGTATTCTTTAAGTTCGTCAATAGTAGTTTTATGTTTAATAACTAAACTTTCTAGTGTTTCGTTAGGAGCTAGTGTATATACTTTATAAGTTACATATGAGTCTTCTATTGTTCCTACATTATTTATTATTTCATTTGGTTTTATATTTTCTCTTTCTTCTACATCATCTGTTTCTTTTGCTTTTATATCTATATTTATTTTATTCTCCAGTTCTATTGTTTTTTCTTTAGATATTTCTATATCAGTTTCTAAAAATTCTTTTTCGTCTTCCATCCTTAACTCATTTACATTATTTATATCTTCTGTTTCTTTTTTATTTTCTTCTTTATTTTCTAATTCTTTTTCTATTTCTTCTACTCTAGTATCTATGACTTCTATTTCTCTTTTTGTCAAAAAATCTTCTAAACTTTCTTCATCATCAAATATCAAAATATCTTTTCTATCCCCTAAAATATCATATTCTATTTTCACTATCAGTTCGTCTTTTTTATAATCATATTCGAAATTTGTTATTTCTAACTTTATAGTTTTATCTTCTATATCATTATCCAATTCGTGTCTAAACGGAATTTTATAATTGAATTTTTCTCTGTTTATTGATACTTCATGTATTTTATAATCACCACTTATAAAGAAATTACCTACTATTTCTTTGTTATTTACTTTATATTCACTATCTAATGAAATACTTGTTATTTCTTTTATATTATTTTTAAATAAAAGTTCTTTTTCTATACATTTATTTTCTTTCATATATTACACACCTTTCATGTAATTATATGAAATTATAAAAAAATTAGACTTATTGTCTAATTTTTATTTTATTGTATATGGATTATCAATAGTTCCATCTCCGGTTGCATATAATACTTCTTTATCTATTACTATTGATGGTCTTATTCCTATATTTTTTTCTGTTTCTTCAACAGGGTATGACATATATTCACTTTCTGCATTTGTTACTAAATAATGACTTAATCCTTCTCCTTCTATTGATGATCCTGCATATATTTTTTCTTCTTTTGTTAATACTCCAACTTTTCCTGATACTGTATTAACACATTCTAATGTTATTTCTTCTTTTGTTTCTTTACACCATTCTGTCTCAACTATATTTTTAGATTCACTTAGATTTTTCTTTGGTGTGTATGTTGATTTTGTATTATCTGTTATTATTGTTTCTCCATTTAACCATTTTGTTAAATTTTTATCTAAATTTATATAATTAAATTCATTTTTATATCCACCTATTAATGAACTCGTATTTGTTATTAATTTACTATTACATTCATTATTTTCATCAGCAAGAACTAGCTTTATGTTTCCATTACCTAATATTCTTACTATTCT
>JAZQIU010000025.1:0-8805 GCA_045541255.1 Bacilli bacterium
GAAAATAATATTAGTGATGTTAGTTTTGATAATAGTTTAATTGAAATTAAAAACAAATATGTAGATAATTATATGTTTAATGCTATTGTTAATCATGCAGATTTTTTATTTAAGAATAAATCCAAAAAATATAAAACTTTAGATGAAGATGATATATTAAGGGAAATCATTTTAAAGGAATATAAAAAGTATCAAAAACAAACTAGATATAATATTTTAGAAAATTATTTATCTAATACAGCACCAAAATTGAAATATCAAAATAAACATAAAATTATCAATGCTGTTAAAAACATTAATGCAGAAATGGAAGAAGCGCAAAAAGAATTTAGCAAATTATTCCAATCAAATGAATACCAAAAGCAAAATTAGTGTTATAATAGTATTAGCAGGTGGTTCTTATGAATATTGATAATATAAAAACAATATTTAATGAAAAAAGGGAAGTTCATTTTAAATTGTATAGTTTGGATTATACAATTAAAGAAGTAGATGGTAAAATTCTTGTTTATGCTGACTTGTATGATAATAAAAAAGAATCTTATAGTACAATTGATGAAGCATTAAATTATTTTACTATATATAATGAAAGTATTATTCAAAATCAAAATAGAATAATGAATATTAGATAAGTGTGATTTGAAAGTGAGTTGATTTAAATGTTAATTATCTTAGAAGGAATAGTAATGTGCTTTTTACTATTAATTGTATGTGTGATAGGAATAGCAAATGGTCCAGTAGGATTAGTAGTACTTTATGAGAAGGATGTACAGGAAAGGGTTATAGAACTAGGATATACAACAAGAGAAAAGATTAAGAAAAGTTTTATTATTACGAGCATTGCCTTATTCATTCCAATGATAGTATTAGTTCCGATTATGGTTTATTATATTAATGGAGCAGTAGGATTTTGGGATGGTTTTTGGCAAATGACTATAATATTATGGATTGCTGGTTTATTTGATAGATTCTTTATTGATTGGTATTGGGTAGGTCATACTAAAGCTTGGATTATACCCAAAACCGAAGATTTAAAACCATATATTCCACCAAAAGTTCTTGTTAGAAAATGGATTGGGACAATATTTGTTTATCCTCTTTTTGCTGCTATTATTGCTTGGATAATGACATTAATGTAATTTATAATTTAATTTTAAGATTGGTTTGAAATATAACTAATCTTTTTTAATACTTAAAAGAGAGGTGATTAGATTGATTATTTTTATAATCATTTTTTTTATTTTGCTTGTATTTTTTTATAGTTGTTTAAAAGTATCAAGTAAATGTTCAAGAGAAGAAGAAAGGAGAGATTTTTATAAGGTTATTGGGAGAGATATTCAGAGAAAAAAGAAAAAGTAAAAATTTAACATTAGAAGCACTATCAAAAATAACAGATATTTCAATTGCTGAATTATCAATGTTAGAGAATGGTTTAATTAGAGAACCTAGTAGTGTTTTTTTATATAGATTAAGCAATGTTTTAGAAATTGATTATGAAGAAGTTCTAAGACATAGATGGTGTAGATATCCTGAAAAACTAAAAAAGGTAGGTATTAAACCTTGGTAAATCATATCTATAATGAAGACTGTATTCAAGGTATTAAAAGAATACCTGATGATTATATTGATTTGGTGATAATAGATCCACCATATTTAATTAATAATCATAATACAAAAATTTCAAATGAGATATCCATTGAAATTAATAAGTATAACGATGAACTATATAAATCTAATTTGACAAATGGATATGATACAAAAATATTAGATGAATTATTAAGAGTTATGAAAAAGGTAAATATTTATATATTTTGTAATTGTGAGCAAATACCATTTTACATAAAGTATTTTGTATTAGAAAGAAAATGTAAAATGGATATTTTAATTTGGAATAAAACAAACGCTATGCCACTATTTAATAATAAATATTTAACTGATAAAGAATACTGTTTATATTTTCGTAAAGGGGGATATTGTAATCCCTCTAATTACGAAGATGCTAAAACAGTTTTTTATTATCCTATAAATATGAAGGATAAAAAGAAATGGAAACATCCTACGATAAAACCTGAAATTATTATTAGAAGATTAATTAGAAATAGTTCTAAAGAAAATGATATAGTTTTAGATTGTTTTATTGGTAGTGGAACTACAGCTGTTTGTTGTATTAAAGAAAATAGAAATTATATTGGATTTGAAATTAATAAAGAGTTTTATAAAACTTGTTTAGAAAGAATTGAAGAAACAAAAAAAGGAGATGATTAAATGCCGAATTGGACATGGAATAAAATTACTTGTAAGAAAAGTTTAGGAGATAAATTAATTGAAAAAACAGATGATGGTTATAAGTTTGATTTTAATAAAATAATCCCTATGCCAAATTCTTTAAAACTTACTGCTGGTTCAATAGAAGAAAAATCAGTAGCAAGTTATTATTTATCACTAAATGAATTAGAGCAAAAAGAATTACAAAATAATCTGAAGCAAAAAGAATTATTTTTTTATGGTAATTATTGGGATAAATATAAAAGAGATATTAATGAATATATTGAAAATCCTGATAAGTTAAAAAATGAAAGAGAAACTTTTAATGGTGGTTCTGAAGAAGTTGATTCTAACATTAAAGATATTAATGAATTGGGAAAACTTTATATAGATAATATAAATAATTATGGAGATTCACAGTGGTATCATTGGTGTAATAAAAATTGGGGAACTAAATGGAATGTTCTAGAAGATGTAGATGTGAATTATGATGATTCTACAGAAGAATATAACATTTGTTTTAATACAGCTTGGTGTCCTCCTTATGGAATTATTGATAAGTATAGCGAAATGTGTAATGATGGTGAATTTGATTGGGAATATGAAAATGAAGATTATGATGGACATCATTATATTACAAAAGAAAATGGTGAACTAATAGAAAGAGTTGTAGATGAACCTGATTATGATACAGATGATGATATGGAAATTTAAAAGGAGAAGTGATATATGTTTATAGATAAAAAACTTTGGGAAAAGTTAAAAGAAAATATAGATAACTTATATTGGGACGAAGATAGAATGAGTTCTGATGGAAGATATTTCTTAAAACAAATTGATAATAATGTTAAAGAAATAGAAAGAAATAATATTAAAGAAGTTTTTGTTGTAACTAATAATGCAATAGTAGATGATCAAATAGATTATAAAATTGCAGGTGTTTGTACTTCAAAAGAAAATGCAAAAAAGTTATTTTCTCAAACTATTAAAGATGTAAAATGTGATTCGGATTTTGAAGAAATAAATCCAATTAAAATTACAGATGATATAGATTTATCTAAAATTGATTCAGAGTGGTGCTATGAAGAAGATGATTATGGATTTAATTTATATTTAAATGGAGAATATAATTCTAATAATTTCTCTGTTCAAATTGAAAGATTTAAACTAGATAATATTCTAGAATTAGATAATAGGGAGTTGGTATAAATGGGACAATATTATAAGTTCATGAATATTGATAAAAAACAAAATTGTCAAAGAAATTGGCATGGTATTAAATTAATGGAACATTCTTATGTTGGTAATCATTATTGTGATGATATTTTAAGATTACTAAGTAATGAATGGAAAGGTGATAGAGTTATTCATGCTGGTGATTATGCAGAACCTAATGATGAAACTACTACTCAAAATATTGTAGAAAAATTAATTAAAGAGTTAGATGTTAAGAGTTCTTTATATCATTGGTGTGATATGCTTGATGAGGTTAAACCTACTTCAAATGATGAAATAAGATATGTATATAATTTAGATAAAAAAGAATATGTAGATTTATTTAAACAACCTACACAGTGGTGTCATTATAGTGATGAAATAGGAATTGGTCCTGTAAAAATAAATTCATTTGCATTATTAACTGGATGTGGTAATGGTTTAGGTGGTGGTGATTATTTTTTTGTAAATCATCAAAGTGTAGGTTCTTGGGCAGGAGATAGATTTGTATCTTCTAAAGAGCCACTAGAAGAATACAAAAAATTTAAATGTAGAGATGAAATATATAATGAACTAAAAGATAATTATAAAAAGATAAAAAAATATAATAGATTTACTAAAGATAAAATTCTAAAGGAAGAAGAAAAAATATTCTTAAAAGAATTAAATTATTTAAAAGACCATGATTATGATATTTCTAAAATTAAATTAGATGAAAGTGGTTTATTAGAAGAAGAAAAAACAATGTTTAAAAATATACTAGATAGAGAAAGAAATCTAGTTAAAGAAGATAAAGGAAAAGAGGTGGAATAGTTTATGACATTAGAACAAATTAATAAGGAATTAGATAATTTAGAAATTACTGATTTATTTACTGCAATAAAAGGTAACTTATTAGGCAGTATGCAAGTTGTATTGGAAAATACAAATAAAGATAAATTAGAATTTTATGATAATAGAAGTTTAGATGATATAGTATTAGATATTGAAGAACAGGTTGATGAATTAATTTGTAATTCTGATTTCTATAATATTGATTCGCTTCTAGAAGGAGATATATGTCTATAGAGCTAATCATTGTATTAGCTCTTTTACTTTTGTTTATAGTTGGTTTTATGTTTTTAGAACCTATGTTAGCAAAACATAAAGTAAATAATAATAATGAATATGGATCTGCAAGATTTTCAAAGTTTGCAGAAATAAAGAAAAATTTTAAAAAAGAAAAAATAAGTAATATTAAAGAATCAGGTGTACCAGTATGGTTTAGTAAAGATTTAAAATATGTGTGGTTTGATAGAGAAACTCCTCACTATACTTATTTAGGTTCAACTGGTTCTGGTAAAAGTGTTACAGCAGTTATTCCTATGTGTTCTTTTATTTCTAATTCTAAAATAAAAAGAAGTGTATTTATAACAGATCCTAAAGGTGAAATATTTAATACAACTTCTCAAATGTTTAAAGATAATGGATATAATGTTTTAACTTTAGATTTTAGACATCCTGAATTATCTAATCATTTTAATATTTTAGAACCAATTATAATAGAATATGAAAAATACATGGAATATGAAAAGAAAGCACAAGAAGAAAGTAAAGATAAACTTAAATATAATAATTTAGCAATGAGTTCTTATGCAGAAACAAATAGATTAATTACTTCATTAGCTACAATGATTATGCAAGAAAAAACTCAGCAAAAGGATCCGTTTTGGAATAATAGTGCTAGAAATTTACTTGAAGGATTAATTGGCTTCTTTTTAGAAGAATATAAAAAAGGAACTATTAAGAGAGAACAAATAACAATGACTAGTATTCGTAAATTTCAAAATAGTTCTATGCAAGAAAGAAATTTTAATAAATTTAAAATGTATGTAGATAAAAAAGATTATGGAAGTAAAAGTAAAGATTCTTTAACTTCTATTTTAAGTGCTAGTGAAAATACCTATAAATCAATAACTGCTGTCTTTGGAGAAAAAATGGCATTATTTGATGATGTCAATGTAGCAAATGTTACATCAAATTCAGATTTTGATTTTGATTTATTAGGTAAAGAACCTACTGCATTATTTATAATTGTTCCAGATGAAGATAAAATATATTTTACATTAGTTACTATCATAGTAGGTTTACTTTATAAAGAGTTGGTTAAATTAGCAAATCAACAGAAAAAGAAAAAACTACCAATACAAATAGATTGGTTGTTAGATGAATTTGCAAACTGTCCTCCGCTAGCAGATATTGAAGCATTAGTTTCAGTTGCAAGAAGTAGAGGTATGAGATTTCACTTTTTTATACAATCATTTTCACAACTAGATAATGTTTATGGAAAAGATGTTGCACAGATTATTTTAGATAATTGTGGTTTAATATATCTTAAAACTAATACTCAAGATACTGCAGAACAAATTTCAAAACGATTGGGTAAAACTACTATATCTAGTAACTCAATTAGTCAATCACTTAGCTTAACTGATTATAATGGGAATAAATCAACTTCATTAATGGCAAGAGATTTATTAACTCCAGATGAAGTAAAACAATTACACTACAAAACAATTATATTTCCTATAATAGGTTATCCGATTTTTAGAGATACTGTTATTTACTCTAAATTTAGTTGTTATAAATCAGGAGAAATAGAAAGGCAAGTTAATTCATTAAGAAAACTTGATTATACCTATTTTACAGTAGAACAAATCAAATCAATGGGTGGTAATAGATTTAAGAGAATTGATGATGATTTAGATAAAAATGCAAGAGATTTTTATAAAGAACAAAGAGAACAAGAAGAAAGTGCTTTATTAAAAGCAGTAGAACAAATTCAAACTGTTGTAAAAAATGAAAGATTAGATTTTGAATATAAAGAAAAGAATAATAGAACTTATTCGGTTGTAACTTTAGAAAAAGATTTAACAAAGTTTGAAGAAAAGATGATTAGAGGTAAGATAGATGAAAATATATATCATATAGAAATAGATAATAATGTAAATGGTAAAAACATTATTGAAGTTCACCTTAAAAATACATTAGAATTTGATTTACAAAAGGAGAATTCTAATTGAGTAAAATAGATACTCCTAAAAATATATCAAATATAATCCCAACAGAAAACATTAAAAATAAATTAGATTTTAAAATTGTTGAAGCTTTATTTAGCATTTTATATAAAAAAGAATTAATAAATAAAAAAGAATATAATTTGTTAATCGCACAGTTGAATCACAAACTACAAGATATTCCTGAATGATGGTAAATTGTCATCGAGGTGTAAGGAATGAAAAGAAAAGTTGCGATTTATGCGAGAGTTTCAACAGAACATGAAGAACAATTATCAGCATTAGGTTATCAAGTTCAATACTATGATGAAATTTTAAAAAAACATCCTGAATGGGAATTATATGATAGGTATATAGATGAAGGTATAACTGGAACTTCAATAAGAAAAAGAAAGAATTTTCTTAGAATGCTTGAAGATGCTAATAATGGGTGTTTTGATTTAATAATTACTCGTGAGGTATCAAGATTTGCAAGAAATACAGTTGATACATTGCAAGAAACAAGAAAATTAAAAAAGATAGGTGTTGAAGTATATTTTACTGAAGATAATATTTGGACCTTCAATGATGAAGATGGAGAATTAAAACTTACAATAATGGCAACTCTTGCTCAAAATGAAAGTAAAAAAACTTCTCAAAGAGTTAAAGCAGGTCAAAAAATTTCTTTTTTAAATGGTGTATTTTATGGAACTGGAAATATATTAGGATATGATAAAGTAGGTTCTGAAATGATAATTAACGAAGAACAAGCAAAGACAGTTAGATTAATATATGATATGTTTTTGAATGGACAAGGTAGTACTGAAATAAAAACATATCTTGAGGCAAATGGACATTTAACAGCAACAGGATTAAAAAAGTGGTCAGCTTCATCAATTGTAAGAATATTAAGAAATCCTTTTTATTCAGGAACTATAGTATATAGAAAGAGTTATATTCCAGATTATTTAGAACAAAAAGCTAAAAAGAATAGAGGAGAAGTTGAACAAATAATTATAAAAGGGAGACATTGTCCAATTGTTACTAAAGAAGAATTTGAACAAGTCCAAAAAATATTGGAAAGTCATTCTGTTGTAAAAAATGGAAAAAGAGGGCATGGATGTGCTGCTCCTAAAAGTGTTTGGACAAGAAAATTAATTTGTGAGTGTGGTTCATCATTTAATAAATCAACTTATTATAAAAATGAAGATAGAGATGTATGGTCTTATTATTTTCAATGTTATGATCAAAAAAATCATGGTTCATTAAATTATAGAATAAAAAAAGGATTAGATACTACTGATGCTTGTTCTACTCCTATAATAGCTGAATGGAAACTAAAGTTAACTGCCAATGTAATATTTGATATTATTTGGAATAATAAAACAAAGATAATAAAAATAGCGAATGATATTATTGACCAAACAATTCAAAAAAATTCTATTAATTTGATTGTAAATGATGAAATAGAAGAATACGAAAACAGAATAGCTTCAAATAAGAATAAATTAGATCGCATAGTGGACATGTATGTTAATGAGTTAATAGATAAAGAAAGTTTTATGAAAAAGAAAGCAGATATAGAAAAAAACAATAATTATTTACAAGAAAAGATAGAAAAAGCAAATGAAAAGAAAGCTATACCAAAAGAAGAGTTAGAAGATAAATTATCAATCTTAAAGAAAAATATTATAAATAATTTAGAATATGATAGAAGTGATGAGATATCTGAAGATTTAATTGAATCATATGTAGAAAAGATTGTGGTAGGAAAAGATAGGTATAAGTGGAAGTTAAATTATTTAAAAGATATATATGATTTAAATACTCTAAAAAATATTTCAGCTTCAGAAATAAATAATGATTCTAAAGATTTTTATTTAACAACTATAATAATTACTGATGATGATGTTAAAAACTATAGAAAAAGATTAAGAACATGTGGTCTAGAACGAGCTAAGAAATTAAAAAACAATATAGTAGTGGATTTATATATATAATGAATAATGCCCTAAGGGATGCGAGAAATTGCATTTCTTAGGGTGTTTTTTTGTGCCTTAAAGTTGTAACATTTAAATTTTGATGGTATAATTAATATGTATTAATGATGAAAGTATCTTTACTTTGAAATAATACTTATTTTTTTAGCAAACTGACAAACAGTACTATATAGCACTGCAAAGTAAGAAATAGTTTATTATTTTAATCTATCACCTATATAAGATGTGATTGGTTTAGGTGCAAATATTGATAATGGGGTTCACTTTTCAATAAAGGCAGTGTCACAAGC
>JAZQIU010000026.1:0-11698 GCA_045541255.1 Bacilli bacterium
TTAATTCCCTATTAAAAAGAAATATGATATGATTAAATTATGCTACTGCTGTTAATGCTCCTACACCTTCAAAATTTACAGTATAAGTTGCGTTTTCATTATCACTTGCATTCATATCTATTGAAGTGATAATTGCTGTTCCTTGATAACCGTCTGTTGATGGTGTCCAACCTCCACTAGGTACACCAGTACAATCATTAGCGTTAGCAACTGTTGAGAATTGAAGTTCTACTGTATCTCTACTAATCATAGCATCAACCAATGATTTATAATCATCAACGGTAAAAAGGTTGTCACTTGATGCAGTCCAAGAAAGTTTTGCTGCTTGTTTGCTTGCCCAACATCCACTATCTTTACTTGATGTTTCCAATACATTTGCATTTATAGTTAATTTGCAAGATGTTGCAACCGCTAATGCTTTACCACCTTTGAACAACATTAAATCAGTACCTAAAATTACATTTGCCATAATATTATGTTGTATTTGTATTTTGTTATTTATTAATAAATATATTGTTACTTGACAATTGCACTAAAGGTTAATTCTTGAATGAATGCATCATCAACGTAATCTTCTGATATTGATGTAAAATGAATCAAATTGAAATAATCATTTCTTTTCATTTCAAATAATTCTCTACATCTTTCTGCAATATCCACTGTTTGATTATAGTTCTTTGCTGCTATTGCAATTGAAAATTCTGCTGTATCATTTACTCTACCATCTTTAGTATAATCTGTAACAATATTGTTTCTTTTGAATATGATGAAAGGGAATGTTGTTGATTCTTCTGCTATCAATGGGTAAATCTTATTCCCAACCATTTCTTTTAATTCTCCATCTTGTGATAAGATTGAATAGATGTATTTGTTAATACTAATTGCAGTTGTCATTTTTTCCCTTTGTATTTGTTGTTTATTCTTTTTATTGAATCAGTCAATAATTGTTCTATTGAATCAAATACTTGTTTTTCTGTTTGTTGTTTTGCTTTGGTAAAGAAATGATGTGCTTTGATTTGTCCTGTCTTTCTTTCCTTCTTTAACTTCTTACCTCTCCATGTTTCAGCATATCTAACTTTAGTACCCAATTCAAAGAATCTCATTTTGAAATTCTTCATTATATGGATTACACCGCTTTTTCCGTTTCTATATACTTTAGTTACAATACCATTTTTAAATGAATTTCCCCATTCATCTTTGAAATCAATTTTATCTGGTTCAATTACACTTCTAAGATTGGATAAGGTTTGTTTCTTTACTATATTTAAACCCTTTGATACTGCACTTCTGAAAACTTGTTTTCTTTGTTTCTTGTCAAATTCAGAAAACATCTTCATTACTTGTTCTATATCAACTTCAAATTGTGCATTACTCATTGATTAATTCTGCTGTTATTACTGTATGGTTATATTGTCTTATATCTTCAATTGATAAGATTCTGAACATTTTGTTTTTGTATTTGATTTGATAGTTTTCCATTACTTCAACATATCTTCTTACCTTGAATGTCTTATGATAATTGAATACAATTTCATTATTTGAAGTGTTTCTATTACCACTGTCATAAATTACTTGTGCCCTAGTTTCTATTTTCTTGCTGTACACTTGTACTTGTTCACCATATTCATTAGATTCAATTGAAGGTTTATATATTTCAATAATTTCATTTAATAATCCTGCTTGCATGGTGATTAACTGTTTCTCTTTGTATTATTATAATTCTTATATAAGTCTAACAAATAATTGTATGATAAAGGTATTTCAGAACTTGAAGCAAATGCAACTGATTCTCTATTTGCATACATATTGCCGTATAAATAATAACATTGCGTGCATTAACGGTGAAGGTAGTTCACCGTTATTTTCTGCACACAATTCATCTAAATTATTATCAATATGCTTTTGTATGACTGCCGTAGCAACAACACTTAAATCAACTAAATATTCATCATCCAAATGGAAATCATCATCTATGTTTAAGTGTTTCTTTATTTGATATAATTGTAAATACATATTGATATTTTATTTCTTTGTTATTATTATACTGTACCAAATGCAAATGCTTCAGGTCTTAATACTTTAGCATCAAAATAAGCATTAACAACCAATCTTACTTGTCCGCTAGCTGCCTTAGTATATGGGTCCACTGTTAAGTCAATACCACCCCATTGTCCAATTGCAAGGTTACTCCAATCACCGTAGATAACGTTAGTACCTTCAACATTAGATGTGTTCAATACTGGAGTACCATCAATCATACCACCTTCCATAACAAGTTGAGTAGATTTAGTTGATTTTGCCATATTACGGAATGCTGCTTTAGCTTTGTTACTCATAACATATTTGCATTCACCAATTACATTAGCATCTTCAATGGCTGCTTCCAAATCACATAAACCTTTGAAATCTGCAATGGTAGAAGCGGTTACACCGTTTAAAATACCTGTTGGTTGATTATCACCACTTTCAGCACCTAAGATTGTTGCTTCCAATTTGCTGTTGATTGCGTTAATTAAATCTTGTCTGATTAATGCTTCTGCACTTAAAGAATCTTGTGCTAAGAATTGTTTTGAAATGTCAATGTATGCTGTTAATCTCTTTGGTTGTAACTTAACATTTGAGAAAGCACCTGCACCGTCTTTTGCTTCTGCAACTTCACCTTCCCAAGTAACATTAGAAGCACCCATAATTGGCACTTGTACATCACCAACCAAGTTAGTTAAGAATTTTGCACCTGCTTGAACTAATACATTCTTTGCTCTTAATGGTTCAAGAATGTTATATAATTCTGTTGCAACTACATCTTCACCCTCTGATTCAACTGTAATTGTTGCTCTTAATTCTGATGTTGGCAATTGGATTTGTCCACCATAAGATAAACCGCTTTTTCTCATTTCTTCTGTACCTTTGTTGATAACTGCTGATGCTACATTATCCAAAGAACGGTTGTTAGCAATATCATTGATTGCTTTTACTAATCTAAATTCAGTATTCATACTATTAATAGTTTTGTTTCTGTTATTTGAATTTGTGTTATTATTTTCTTCTGTTTCTTCATCTTCAATTGGTTCTGATTCATATTCAGCCAATCTTGCTTGAAGTTCTTTTAATTGCTCATTTAATGATTTAATTTCTTCTTTATTATCATTAAATTCTTTTTCTTCATCTTCTGTCATTTCACGGATTTCAACTTTGCAAGTATTAATTATTTCCTTGCATCTAAGTTTTAATTGTTCTTTCTTGTCCGTAATTTCCAATGAATTTAATTTCATCTTGTGTTTTGTTTATAATCTCTTATTTTTGTTGTATTTGAATTGTTCAATTAAGAATTGATATATTCAATTACTATTTCATTAATGTACTTTAATTATAAATATCACAATAAATCAAAAAGTATTTATAAAGAATCAATTTCTTCAATTAATGCATTCATCTTTTCATCAATTGCATTTGATTTGTCAACCATTTCTTGTGAACGTGCTGAACAACTTGTTGCTGAATATGCAGGATTCCAAACAGGTGATACATCATATAATCTATCTATTATAAATATTTCTCTGTATAAGATTCCACCTTCTTTATACCATCTTTCTGAACCCTCATCATTTGATACTGTGAAAGCAAATGAAGATGATGTAATATCACCCCTTCTTAAATGTTCCAATAATTCATCACCTAATTGTGTGTGTGGTGCTTCAAATAAATATCTTACACCCACTTCATCAACTTCAAGCAATAATGAACCTTTTCCATTTCTTGAACGTGCCAATACTTTATCATCATTGTGGTTAAACTTGCAAAGAATATCACTGTTGTTAATGGTTTCTTCTGTAATTGCACCTCTGTGTATTATTTCATAGAAACCTAAATTTTCTGATTGTGATTCAAATACAACTGCATATCCTTCAACTGTTCTACTTTCTTCATTGGATTGTATATTATTACTTAATTGTCTAATCTCTTTCATTGTATTTGTGTTTGTAAATATGGTGCATTGTTACATGCACCATTTATTATATAAATATCAAGATAACGTTAAAAGTTATTCTTCTTTATTTTCTTCCAATGATTTGAAATATTCATCCAATTCAACTTGATATAATTGATATTGTTCTTCACTAATTTCTTTCCAATTATCAATTGAATCTGTTACCGCCAAGAATACTTTTTTGCTGAATACTCTGTTTTGAATTTCAACATTATCTTGTGATTGTGTTAACCATCCTTCTGATGGTTCAATTATTTGTACTGTATAATTACTTTGTTTCATATCTTTATTTGTTTATATATAAATATTATGCAATTGTAAAACCTTTTGCTGTTATGGCTGCTATTTCATCATCTGTTAATACTGCCTTTGTATTTGTTGACAATGTAACTGTACAAGTTGAATAACCTGCTGTTGCTCTATCATAAGAATTTGTGATAAATGTATTTACAATGCTTTGTTTTGCATTTGGATAATCTGTTGTATTTACACCTAATTTTGAAGAATTGCTGAATGATACGGCTGTATAACCACTACCATTACCAAAATTATTCCAATGTATTTCCATTAAACCACTACAATTTTGAAACATAGAACTCATATTTGTAACATTAGATGTATCAAATGAACTTATATCTAATGAAGTTAACTTTTCACAATATGCAAACATATAACTCATATTAGTTACATTAGATGTATTAATTTTGCTTAAATCTAATGAAGTGAATCCACTATTGCTAGAAAATATACCACTCATATTAGTACAAGCAGAACCAAAGTTTTCTGGAAGAATAATATTATTAAATTTGTTACAACGATAAAGATTATTACCTGCAAACATATAACTCATATTAGTTACATTAGATGTATTAATTTTGCTTAAATCTATTGTAGTGAATCCACTACAAGTTTGAAACATATATTGCATATCAGTAACATTGCTTGTATCCAATCCATTTATATCTAATGAGATTAAACCATTACAAAAATTAAACATATATTTCATATTAGTAACATTGCTTGTATTCCATCCACTTATATCTAATGAAGTTAACTTTTCACAATATGAAAACATACTACTCATATCAGTTACATTAGATGTGTCAAATGAACTTAAATCCAATGAAGTTAAATTATCACAATTATGAAACATATTACTCATATCAGTAACATTAGATGTATTAATTTGAGGAACACTTTGTAAATTTACACAATCACTAAACATATAACTCATACCCGTTACATTAGATGTATCAACCAATGGGAAATACACTAATTGTTCATCTTCTTTGAATTTTTCATTACAACTAGTTATACTTGCATCCCAATTATCTTGTATTGTTATTGAATAATCAATATCATCTTGCACATTTTTTGGTGTTTTTGAATATCCAATTATTTCAAATGGATTTCCACCACCACTAGATGTACTAGTTACAATATCACTTATACTATCTGCCATTGCATCAAGTGTTGATGCCGTTGTAATGGTAGTAACTCCCTTATCTGTTAAATTGGAATATAGTTTATCCTTTGCGTTTTGTATATTTACTTTTAATATGCTTAATTCACTCTTTATGCTCATACCACCATATTATTTAATTCTGTTATTTGTTCTGATACTCCAGTAAGTTCTGATTCAAGTGCTGATATTCTATTTATAACATTATCATTAATCTTAATACCACATCTAAAGTTACCATTTCCAGTACCACCAACATTTTCTAATGTAATTGTATCATCCATTGGTTTAATACCAAATACACTTCTACTATCAATGTTCATATCATATCCACCATCATAAAATTCTGTATATATATTAACCACACCATCTTCAACTTGGAAGTTTTCATCATCATTTCTACCAACATTAACTGCCTTGATATAATCACTTGGAATCTTTTCATCAATTTCACTTTTTGTGTAATAGTTTGTCAATGATTGGTGTTGTGTAAGATAACCTTTATCATTTAATTCCGTTTCAGTAATATATTCTGATGGAATAGATGTTATGTAATCAGTTGGTATCTTTGCATCAACTTCTGATTTAGTATAATACTGTGTTGAATCAAAATTACCACTTGCATTAATTTTATTGTCAACTTCTGTTTTGGTGTAATAATCATCCAATGATTGATGTTGTGTAAGATAACCTTTATCATTTAATTCTGATTCAGTTATATATTCAGAAGGAATTGAAGATATATAGTCTTCATGTGTATGGCTTGTTAATGAATATCCATCTAATGAAGGTATATCAGTTAATTTAGCATAATCATCCAATGATTGATGTTCAGTTAAATAACCTTTTGCTGTTAATTCACTATCAGTTACATATTCTGATGGTATTTCAGTTATAAAACCTTCTGTTGATGGTATCATTGAATCAACTTGTGCTTTAGTGTAATAGTTGCTCAAATCAACATCCATGACATTATTACCACCACCATTATTATTATCAATATTGATGTTATCAGTTCCAGTACATATAAAGTAATTAGTCATTACCTTATTAACTGTATCTTGTGTTCCATCATTCATTTCATCATTCTTAATCTTAATGGTATAATCATAATATAATACACCTTCTTCCAAAGTCTTTAATTCATCCCATGACAATAACACTTGATTGTACATATTAATATCTGCTTGTGTCTTTAATATGTAATTTGATTGATTAATTGTATAGAATCTAAATTCAATTGATTCAATCAATTCAATGTTAATTGGGAAATTATTAATTGTTAGATTAAACGCTAAATCATTATTCTTGTATATCCTTTTCATTTTCTTCTGTATTTGTATTGTTTATTAAATTATCACTTATTTTAGTGAATGCCACAAAATGTTTATCACCACCTTCAATTGAACTGTAACCCAATTCTTTTCTAACTTCATTAACGCATAGCACTGAAGAGTTAAGTAATGATGTATAATAAGTTGCTAATGCTGTTTTATCAGTCTTTAATATGGCTGTTTCATCTAAATTAATTGATAGATTATATTCTGATGGTTTCAATAACTTTCTGTTAAACTCTGCTTCAACCATTGATATATAAGGCTGCAATGTATGTACCAAAAATTGATTCTGTGTTGCTTCTATGGTTGAATAAGATGAATGTGATAAATCACCCAATAACACTGGAGATATACCAAAGAATCTTGCAATGTCTTGAACATTGAATTGTCTTGATTCCAACATTTGACTATCACTAGCACTAAGTTGTATTGGTTGATAACTCATATTACCTTGAAGAACTGCCAAACCATTACCGCCATTGTTATATGCTTGATTCCAACTGCTTCTAATATCATCCTTTTGTTTTTGTGTTAATTGTCCGTTGAACGGTTAACACACCTGCAAGATTACAACCATTGGTAAAGAAACTATTAGCACTATTTTCTGTATTATTAGATATACCTAAACTTCTTGCAGCATAACTTAATACAGAAATACCGTTGATGCCGTCATAACTGTTTTTGATAAGATGAATAACATTGATAGGTTCAATTCTTTTATTGCTTATCATTGGAATTTGATAATACAATTCATCCTTATTTTTATTATAGTGAATGGTAACATCTTTACTTTCAACATATCTAATGTTAGTTACTGTTCCATCTTTTGCCCTATAAATGTATGCAAAACCATTACCACGCAATATAACTGATTGAATCAATAATTTCATCAAGTTAAACTTGGTGATAGTGTTCCCTGATTTATCACTGAATATTAAATTCAATGAATGACTTTCCAATTCTTCTTTATGTGTACCATTAAGAAGTTTAACTTTAATTGGTAACATTGCAATTGAATCACTGATGATTTCAGTTGCTCTATATGCTGCACTTAAATTCATTGCAGAATATTGGTTGTTGATACCATTAAATGTTAATGCTTCTTGAAAACTTGGTGTAACATATTGAAGTTCCCTTTTTTCTTGTTTATTCCAAAATTTCCAATTCATTATTTTATTGTATTTGTATTCTTATATAAATATCATTCTAAACTGCTAAAATCTGTTGGTTATATTGTGGCTGTTCTATCAATGTTCCTAGTGCTTCAATCATTGAAATTACACCATCTATCTTTTGTTGCTTTTCAAGTTTAATTGGTTTACAGTTTTCATTGTGGTCAGTCTTAATTACCACATTTGAAAAACAATATCTTGTAATTTCATTATCATCAATAACAACCCTATTTGATTTAATAAGTCTTTCAAGTTCCTTTGTACCTCTATTAAAGTGCCATAATGCTTGTGAAAACTGTTCTAGCGGTAAACCTTCTGCTGTTGCATTAATTGCCCATTGTGTTGCATTCCATGCATCATAAGCAATCTTTTCAATAAACGTATTTTGATTTATCTTTATTATGGTTTGAAGGATATAATCATAGTCAACAACATTACCTTCTGTTATATGCAATAACCCCTTTCTTTTCCAGTCCTTATACATTTCAGAATTTGAATTATCTTGCAATGCTGATGATGGTAAAAAATACCAAGTCTTAAAATAATATATTGAATCCAATTCAGCACATAATGAAACCGCTGTTAAGTCACTAACCGCTGATAAGTCAACACCCATATAACAATTTAAATCCTTAAAAAAGGATATATCCAATTTCTTTGATGATTTTAATAATAAATCATTGTTAATCCAAACATCACTAGTTGATAACCACTGATTGAAATTCTTTGTTCTTATACCAACTTCCATTGAACTGTTGTTGATTGCTTGTTGTACTTGCTCTTTTAAGTATTGTTCTTTAACTGTAATACCCAAACAAGGATTTGCCTTTATCCAATTGGTTGAATCTTGCCAATCATCACCATCATCTAATGTGTATATTGCAGTAAATTGGGTATCATCTTGTTTCTTGTCATATAGTATTTCAATGCAAGTTTTTCTCATTGTATAACAAGGTGAAAATAGATTGAAACCTGCTGTTGTTATAACAATTGCTAATGGTTGTGTTCTCATACCTTGACTTGATTTCATTACATCATACATCAATGAATTAGGTGCTGAATGGTATTCATCAACAACAAACAAACTACTATTCCAACCATCATTTGAATTAACATCTGTACTTAATACTTGAAGAAATGATTTAGTTGCATCAAATTTAACTTTATCTCTATATGATTTAAAATACTTATGTTTTGGGTCTAGTCCTTCTGCTAAGTATTTGCACATACTAAAAACAATACCTGCTTGTTTTGCACTGTTGGCAATAAGTTCAACTTCTGCATTGCTTTCACCATCTGCAATTAAACCATATAAACACATAGCTGCTGCAAAGAATGATTTACCGTTCTTTCTTGCTAGTTCCAAATAACAGTTCTTTATTACCCTTTCATTTGAATCTTTCCAATAGAAACCATATATGTTACATACAATCCAAAATTGGAAGGGTTGAAGAATAAAGGGTTTTCCATTATGTGAACCGTGTGAAGTGTTTTAACTTCTGCATAAAGTTAACAACCCTATCAACTTTAGAAGAATCAAAATACATATCTTTGCGTTTCATCCAAAACAAATAACGCTTGCAAGCCAACTTAATGTACTCACAAGCATTTATTTTGCCATTTAAGACACTTTCTGCATAAGATGTATATTTTGCATTATCCATTAATTAAATTGTCTAAAAAATCATTATTTTCATCTTCTTCTGCTTTTAATTTGCCAACTGATTTAGGTGTTAAACCAAATTCATTTAATAACTTCACAATTTGAATTTGTGCATCATTTTGAACTTTAATTAAAGGGTGTTTAACTAATACATTGAATCTATCAGTTATCATTAAACCATCCTTTCTAATTTGTTCTTTACATAAATTGAATATATATAGGTTGTCAGCCAGCATTGTTAAAGTTGGAATCCATTCTTCACTAATTGAACCAAATTTCTTGTTTAAAAACTTATGTATGCTCCACATATAGTTGTTAATTTCTTCTGAATACTCTGTATATAATTTTTTTGATTGTGTAACTATTTTCTTTGCCATATCTGTATTTCTTTTAAATAAATTATTTTATTAATAAATATCAGATAAATTGGAAAAGACATAAAAAAAAGGATGAAAGTAATTTAACTTCCATCCCATCAAACAATTTTCATAATAACTCCTTTGAAATAGATTAAACGTTCACATCATTACTAGTAACATCTAAAATTTTACTAATTTCTTCTTTAATTTCTTCTAGTGTTCTAGTATCTTCATCATCCCTCCTTTGTTCAATAAACAACCAATCCAAATCATCTTCCATAATTTAATATTTTTTAATTTAACCAATAATTAATATCATCTTCATCTTCTAATTGAATGATGAATTTACCATTTACATGCTTATAATGTTCCATATCCACATATTTTTTTTCCGTTAAGAAATCTAATACCTTAAATATTGTATTAGGATGTGAAACACAATATAAAAAATATTCACCATTTCTTTTTTTGTATATATTTACTTCAACTTGTGTACAACGTCTTTGAACTATACAACATTTAATATATTCTGCTGTATCAGTATCATATATTCTATTATTTATTCTTTTTCTCATATTTTTAATTAATTAATTACCAATTGATATAATTTTCACCAACTTTATGTTCTTTACTAAATTTACCTTTAATCACTAAATTATCTAAACTTGCTTCATCTGTTCCAATTATTAATATTGATGAAGTTAAACCTTTAAACCAATAGGAACGTATTTGCAAATTTGAAGTATCTAAACCTACATCATCAAGAATTTCTAATAATTCTTCATCATATAACCAATGTTCTTTAAGATAACAAATGAAACAACCTGCACCCAAACAATCCATTTCAACTATATCATCTTTATAAGTTGAAGTAATGTAATTAACTACATCAATAAAATTTTGATTCTTAGAATAAACACAATTACCCATAATTTAAAACAGTTTTTTAAGTGGTGACTCCACTTTTAAAAATTAAAACTAAAATATTAATAAATGTAAATTTAAACGTTACAATGCAAAAATACCTGAAAAAATATTGGGTTTCAAGTTTTAAATGTAAAATATTGTTAATATTTATAGTAAAATAGAAGATTTTTTCACATTTCAATGATTTTTTTTGAAAAAATAGTTGATTTTTTGATAACTAACTATATTTATTTATATAAAGGAACTGATTGCAAGCGGTTGAAGGTAATAATATTGGTGTTTGCGTTATTACCTTCTTAATCCTTTAAATTAAGATACCTGCAAACACTGAAAAATAACTTAAATTAAAATTTAAATACTATGCAAACACAAAATTTACAAGTTGATGCAGTATCAACAATCAATTACCAATTTACTGCAATTCCTACAAACTTTATTTATTTAATGGATAATGATTGCTTCAAATTATTTGCCATCTTGCTACAAAAAGAAACATATTGGAATAACAAAGGTATGTTGAAGGATGGTTATTTTATTAAATCAATTACAGAACTAGGTGAAGAAATGAATATCAAAAATAGAAAAGATATACGTTTAATAATTGAAGCATTATATAGAAAAGGTTTAATTTCTATTCAAGTCCAACCACAAAAACACAATACTGCAAAGTTCAAATTAAATTGGAATAAGATTAATGAATACTTGGATAAGTCAATTTATGATTTAATGGAATTTGAAGAAAGAATTATTAAACTTAACCGTAATGAAACAATTACTTATACAAACAATG